>DATLEK010000067.1:0-58479 GCA_035525365.1 Acidimicrobiales bacterium | reverse complement strand
CATATCTAGGTAATACACCATCGGGCGAAGAAACGCGAGCCTTTGACCAGCACAAACGCGCTGGTCAGGGGCTTATTTTGAAAAACCCACCGAGGGCAATGAACAGGCCCTCATTCAGGTAGCCCGGAAACTCCCGCTAGGATGGGAACGATGGTCCCGGAGGTCGGCCGAACCGAGGAAGACTGGAAAGCTCAGCTCTCGCCCGAGCAGTACCGCATCCTCCGGAAAAAGGGGACCGAGCCTCCCTTCACCGGCCGGTACGTCCACGCCGAGGAGGCCGGCATGTACCGCTGCGGCGCCTGTGGCGCCGACCTCTTCCGGTCCGACGCCAAGTTCGACTCCGGCACCGGTTGGCCCAGCTTCACCGAGCCGGCTATCGCCGCCAACGTCCAGCTGGCCGCCGATCGAAGCCTCGGGATCGCCCGTACCGAGGTGCTGTGCGCCAAGTGCGGATCTCACCTCGGGCACGTCTTCAACGACGGGCCCGCCCCCACCGGGCAACGCTTCTGCATCAACTCGCTGGCTCTCGAACTCGAACCCACCCCGCAGGAAGGAGCACCGTGACCAACCACATCCGCCGCGCCCTCGAGGTTCTGGCCCGTACCGGCTGGACCAAGCACGCGTTCACCGACGACGGCGGCCGCCACTGCCTACAGGGGGCGCTGTACGACGCCTACGGCCTGTGCCCGGACAAGGTCACCGGTGAACTGGCCGACGACGTCCGTCTGGTCAACCAGACGATCGAGGAGCAGTACCCGGAGCGCTTCGGCGCCGTGGGCATCTCCCGGTTCAATGATCATCCCGAGACCACGCTCGAAGACGTGGTCCGCGTGCTGGAGAAAGCGGCCATCCGCAAGGACGAACTGCTTTCCTGAAAAAACACCTAGCGTCGAGGCGTGGCTCGTATCATCGACACCAGCCCGGCTTTCGAGGCGTACGCCCGCACCGCCTTTCTCGAGTCCGCGGCCCAGCGGGAACAGCAGTGGCAGGACCGCTACGAGGCGGCCCATGGCGAGGTCTTCGAGGCCTTCTACGCCAAGGAGCCGGCTACCGACGGTCGAAAGGCGCTGGTCCGTGAGCTGTCGTCGCTGCGCCAGCGGGTCGCCGAGGCCGCCCCGGCCATGGCCGCCATCCTCGAGGAGGTGGACCCACAGGTCCAGAAGGCCCTGGGGGTTGAGGCCAAGTCCTCGCCCGTCCACGCCCTCATCGTCGGCCCGTCTTCTACGAACGCCGTTGTGGGGCGCCTGGGGGACGACGTGGCGCTGTTCCACTGCCTGGAATGGTTCCGATCGGCCGAGGGCGCCCGCGTCCTGGCTGCCCATGAGGATGCCCATGCCTGGCACGAGATCGCTCTTGGCGAGGAACCACCGGCCGAGGACGTGGCCTGGATGGCCTTTTCCGAGGGCATGGCCATCTTCGCGTCCAGGGAGGTGGTGCCGGGCCGGCCGGAGGACGACTACTTCTGGTTCGGCTACGACGGGTTCGAGGACTGGCTCGCGTGGTGCCAGGAGCGCCGGGACGAGCTGGTCGGGCGCTTCGCCGAGGCGCTGGACGATCCCAGCGCCTACGACACCTTTTTCGGCGCCGGGCTGGTGGAAGGGCGCTGGAGGGTGGGCTACTTCGTGGCCGACGAGGTGGTGAAGGGCTTGGCCCTACCGCTCCCGGAGCTGGCGGCAATGAGCGTCGCCGACGCCCGGGAAGCTGTCCGCGGAGTTCTCGGAACTTCTGGTTGACCTGGCCCCAAGGGCCGGGTTTTATCCTGGTGGTGAGAGCCTTTTCACTGCTACCAAGGAGCCAGAAGATGTCCGTAGACCTAGAGACCGCCACCGACCGCTGCTCGTGCGGATGCGGCTCGATGACCACAGTGACCGCCGCCGGTGAGGACTGCAGCTGCGGCTGCGCCTGCTGCGGGGAAGCCGTCAAGACACCTGCCGACGAGATCGCCGAGCTGACCAACCTGCGTCAGTCGATCGACGAGAGGCTGGCCGAACTGGGCGGCTGAGCGGCCGCCCAAGCTGTTCCCACTTATGCGACGAAGGGCGATATTCTGGAGGAGGCGGGCTGAACGGCGGCCCGGAGAGAGAGGACTCCGAGAATGATGATTCTTCGTGGACGTTGTGCAGCGGTCGTGGGCGGCGGTGTAGCGGCCGTCGTGATGTCGGCCGGGGCGGTGGCCTGGGCCTGTACCCCCTATCCCGACGGCGAGAGCTTCGGCAACACACCTGAGGCACCCATGGAGTCGCAGGATCGATCGGCCGATCAGCCCCAGCCCCAGCCGGAGGCGCAGGTTCAGCCGGAGACCCAAACCGTGACTGCTCCGTCGGCGGCAGCAGCGCCTGCACCCGCGCCGGCCGCCACGAGCAATCTTGCCAAGACGAGTCGTAGCACCCGAACCGCGTCGGTGGCGCCCGCTCGCCGCACCCCGCCCCGCCCCGCCGTCGCTGACGCCGCGCCGGTTGAAGCTACGACGGCCCCTGTTGCCGAGGCGATGGCGCCGGTCGCCGATCCGCTTCCGTCCATGAGCAGTGTGGCCGGTGACCTCTGGAGCGGCTTCAGCGCCGTCCCCTCCACTGCCACCAGGGGTCCCGGCCTCGCCACGCCTGTGCCTGTCGCCGCTGAACCGGGCAGCGAGTGGGTGGTCGGAATGGGCCTGTTGGGCGCCGGCCTGGTGGCGCTCGGCGCCGGCACCGCGGTCAGCGTCGTCCGTCGCTCGCGGGTACGGGTCGACGGCGGCTCCCGCTAGTACGGATCAGACTACGGAGTGCCCCCGCCGGCATCGGCCGGCGGGGGCGTGCCCACCGGGTCGCAGGCCAGCCGGTAGCCCCGTCCGGCCACAGATTGGAGGGCGGGGGCGGCAGGGCCGAGCCGGCGGCGGAGCCGGGCCATGGTCGCCTCCAGGACCTGCGCATTGGTCGTCGCCGATCCCCAGCCCTGCTTGAGCAGGCTGGCACGCGAGACCACCACACCCGGTCGCTCGGCCAGTTGGTCGAACACGGAGCGCTCCAGCGGGGACAGCTCCACCGACTGCTCGTCCAGGAGGATGGCCGAGCCCTGTACGACCACTGAGACGCCGGCCAGCGACAGCGTGCGCCGGCGCTGCTGGACGTGATCGGAAAGCGCCCGCACGAGCAGACCCAGGCGTCCGATCTCCGGCTGAAGGGGCGCATTGATGCCCTGCTCACGAGCGGCCCCGCCGCAAACCGGACCGACGCAGCCGGCCACGACGTTGCCGTCGTTGAAGGCGCGGCGCAGGTCGTCGGCCGCCCCCATGCGCTCGGCGATCACGAACAGGTTGTGGACTGCGGGGGCGGAGGTGAAGGTGACGGCGTCCAGCTTCCCGACGCACGCCGACTCCACCAGCCGGCGGGCCGGCCCGTCGTCATCGGGCATACGCCAGCGGTAGACGGGCACGCTCACCACGTCGGCCCCCGCCTCAGAAAGCGCCGCCGTCATCTCGGGGCTCTCCATGCCGTACTCCTGCACGGCGACCCGCTTGCCGGCGAGAGGCTCCGCTCGGAGGAGGTCGATTATCTCCGGTAATCGCTCCGTCGGAGATCGCTGCCACACCTCGAACCCGGCCGACTGGACTGCCGCCGCCGCCTTCGGGCCACGGGCCACCACGAGCGCCTTGCCCAGCGCCTCCGTGAGCTGGGCGCCCAGGCCCCAGGTGTCGACGGCCTCCAGCCAGGCCCGAATGCCGATCCCGGTGGTGGCCACCAGGTAGTCGGGCGGGCGCTCGATGAGCGCCATGGTGGCGGCCCGGAGGGCGTCGTCGTCGGCCAGGTAGAGGGTGGAGATCGTCGGGCCGTGCAGGACGTCGGCCCCCCGCCGCTTGAGGAGTTCCGCCTGCTCGCTCCACCGCCGGTCCGCGGTGATGCCCACCACGTACCCCTCCAGAGGTTGCAGCGCCACGTGCCCGATTTTGGCGCAGGGTTGTTTCACCCACGTTTCGGTGCGCGCAACACGACGTGAGCAGCAGCGTCAGGAGAACGTCGTCTTCCGGTGACATCACGGCAACGGGGGGAAAACCCCGTCGCGACAGGCTGGGGGCATGTCCTCCAAAGGCTTTCGCCAGGCTGGCCACACCCCGAGCCTGGTCGCAGCGCTCGTGCACTTCGACGTCTCGTTCATGGTCTGGGTGCTGCTCGGCGCTCTGGGGGCGTACGTAGCGAAGGACCTCGGGCTCACCGCCGCGCAAAAGGGTCTCATGGTGGCAGTGCCCGCCCTGGGTGGAGCGGCCTTCCGTCTGATCGTCGGGCCGCTGGCCGACCGGGCCGGTACCAAGCGCACGGGCCTGGTGACGCTGGCCCTCACCCTCGTACCACTGGCCTGGGGCAGGCTGGCCGGTGGCACCTTCCCCCAGGTGTTGGGCATCGGCGCTCTCCTCGGCATCGCCGGCGCCAGCTTCGCCGTGGCCCTGCCCCTGGCCAGCCGCTGGTACCCCCCTGAGTACCAGGGCCTGGCTCTCGGCATCGCCGGCGCCGGCAACTCCGGCACCCTGATCGCCGCTCTCGCCGCGCCGAGGCTGGCCGAGCGCTTCGGGTGGCACGGCGCCTTCGGCCTGGCCGCCATTCCCGTGGTGCTGGCCTGGATCGCCTTCGCCCTGCTGGCCAAGGAGCCTCCCCGCCCGCCCCGGGCCACCGGGAGCATCTTCTCGCTGCTCGAGGAGCCGGACGCCCGCTGGTTGTGCAGCTTCTACCTGGTCACCTTCGGCGGGTTCGTGGGGCTGGCCGCCTATCTGCCCATCTTCTTCGTCGACGGCTTCGGGCTGTCGAAGGTGAGTGCCGGCGGGTACGCGGCGCTGTGCGCGGCCGCCGGTTCCTTCCTCCGCCCCCTGGGTGGGGCCATGGCCGACCGCTTCGGCGGCGCCCGCGTGCTCAGCAGCGGGCTGGGGATCGTGGCCGTGCTGGCCTTCGGTCTGGCCACCCTCCCCGGTCTCGGAGTCACCGTGGCCCTGCTGTTCTGCACCATCGGCTGCCTGGGCACCGGCAACGGTGCGGTGTTCCAGCTCGTCGGGAACCTCTTCCCGGCCCGCATGGGCGCCATGACCGGCCTCGTCGGCGCCGCTGGCGGGGTGGGTGGGTTCCTTCTCCCCTTCGCCTTCGGCTCGCTGCGGGGGAGCACCGGTAGCTTCGCCGCCGGCTTCGTGCTGTTCGCCGTGGTGGCCGCCTTCGCCTCGCTCGGGGTGGACCGCCGCCGGCGGGTGTGGCGCACCGTCCCCGAGCTGGAGATGGCCGTCTGATGGCCGTCTCCAGGAAGACCCTCGTCGTGGCCGGCAACGGCATGGTCGGCCAGAAGCTGCTCGAACTGCTCGTGGAGCGGGGTGCCACTGCCGACTGGGACATCGTCACCTTCTGTGAGGAGGGGCGGCTGGCCTACGACCGCGTCGGGCTCAGCTCGTTCTTCGCCGGCACCAGCGCCGAGGAGCTTTCCCTTGTGGCGCCCGGCTTCTTCGACCACGCCGGCCTGGAGGTCCACATCGGCGACGCCGTGGCCAGCATCGACCGCAACGCCGGCAAGGTGCTCTCAACCCGGGGCACGGCCATCGCCTACGACGCCCTCGTGCTGGCCACCGGCTCGTACCCCTTCGTCCCGCCCGTGCGGGGCAAGGACACGCCCGGGTGCTTCGTCTACCGCACCCTCGACGACCTGGAGGCCATCCGCGGGTACGCCCTGGCCGCTGGGCGCAGGGTCGGCGCCGTGGTCGGCGGCGGCCTTCTCGGGCTGGAGGCGGCCAACGCCCTCCGCAGCCTCGGGCTCGAGACCCACGTCGTCGAGTTCGCTCCCCGGTTGATGCCCGTCCAGGTGGACGAAGGCGGCGGGGCTGTCCTGCGCCGGCGCATCGAGGACCTGGGCGTGATCGTGCACACTGGCATGCAGACCAGCGAGATCCTGGCCGGCGAGGACGGGAACGTGGCCGGCATGCGCTTTGCGGAGCCCGCCGGCTCAGGAGGCAAGGCACAGTGTGACGATCTGGCCGCCGATCTGGTCGTCTTCTCCGCCGGCATCCGGCCCCGTGACGAGCTGGCCCGCGACGCCGGCCTGGAGATGGGCGAGCGGGGCGGCATCGTGGTCGACGAGGCCTGCCGCACCAGCGATCCCCGCATCTTCGCCATCGGCGAGTGTGCCCTGGCCCAGTCCCGGATCTGGGGCCTCGTTGCCCCGGGGTACCAGATGGCCCGCGTCGTGGCCGACCGCCTGCTCGGCGGCGACACCGTCTTCGAGGGCGCCGATCTGTCCACCAAGCTCAAGCTGATGGGCATCGACGTGGCCGCCTTCGGCGACTCCGCCGGCGCCACGCCGGGCTGCGAGTCGATCACCTTCTCCGACCCCGTGGCCAACGTCTACAAGCGCCTGGTTCTGGAGATCGGCGAGGAGGGCCCCAAGGTTCTCGGCGGCATTCTCGTGGGCGACGCCTCGATGTACCAGACGCTGCTCCAGATGAGCCGGGGCGACATGCCCACGCCGGCCCATCCCGAGGAGCTCGTCCTGCCGGCCATCACCGGCGCCACCGCCACTGTCGGGGTGGGCGCACTGGCAGCAACGGCCATGGTGTGCTCGTGCAACAACGTCACCAAGGGCGCCATCTGCGACGCCATTGCCGGCGCCGGCCTCACCGACGTGGCCGGCATCAAGTCCTGCACCGCGGCGGGCACCGGGTGCGGCGGCTGCGTTCCCCTGGTCACCGACCTGCTCAAGCTGGAGCTGAAGCGGGCCGGCGTGGAGGTGAAGAACCACCTGTGCGAGCACTTCGACTACAGCCGCCAGGAGCTGTTCGACATCGTGCGGGTCCACCGCCTCAACTCCTTCTCGGAGGTCCTCACCGGCCACGGCCGCGGCCTCGGCTGTGAGATCTGCAAGCCGGCGGTGGCGTCGATGCTGGCGTCGCTCGGCCTCGGAGGGAACTACATCCTGGAGCCGGCCCAGGCGCCTCTCCAGGACACCAACGACCACTTCCTGGCCAACCTCCAGCGGGACGGCACCTACTCGGTGGTGCCCCGGGTGCCGGGGGGGGAGATCACCCCCGACCAGCTGATCGTGATGGGCGAGGTGGCCAAGGAGTTCGGCCTCTACACCAAGATCACCGGTGGCCAGCGCATCGACCTGTTCGGCGCCCGGGTCGACCAGCTGCCCGCCATCTGGCGCCGGCTCATCGGCGCCGGCATGGAGTCGGGCCACGCCTACGGCAAGGCGCTGCGCACGGTGAAGTCGTGCGTGGGCACCACCTGGTGCCGCTACGGGGTGCAGGACTCCACCACCCTGGCCATCGACATCGAGCTGCGCTACCGCGGCCTTCGGGCGCCCCACAAGATCAAGTCGGCGGTATCGGGCTGTGCCCGCGAGTGCGCCGAAGCCCAGAGCAAGGACTTCGGGATCATCGCCACCGAAAAGGGCTGGAACCTCTACGTGTGCGGCAACGGCGGCATGAAGCCCCAGCACGCGCAACTCCTGGCCGGCGACGTCGACACCGAGACGCTCATCCGCTACATCGACCGCTTCCTGATGTTCTACATCCGCACCGCCGACCGCCTGGAGCGCACGGCGCCGTGGCTCAACAAGCTCGAAGGTGGCATCGACCACCTCCGGCGGGTCGTGGTCGACGACGTGCTCGGCATCGCCGAGGAGCTGGAGGCCGAGATGGCCCGCCACGTGGCCAGCTACGAGTGCGAGTGGAAGGCCACCATCGAGGACCCCGAGAAGCTCAAGCGCTTCCGCACCTTCGTCAACTCCGACGAGCCCGATCCCAACGTGGTGTTCCTGCCCACCCGGGGCCAGGTTCGTCCCGCCTTTCCCGAAGAGAAGACCCCTCAACTCGTGGAGGTTCCGTCATGACCGCTGTCCTCGAACCCGAAGTCGAAATCGCCTCCTGGGCTGACGTCTGCGCTTTTGACGACCTGATCCGCGACCGCGGCGTGTGCGCCCTGGTGGGGGGCCGGCAGGTGGCGGTCTTCCGCGTCGCCCCTGAAGACGAGGTGTACGCCCTGTCGAACCACGATCCCTTCAGCCGGGCCAACGTGATGTCGCGCGGGATCGTGGGCTCGCGTGGCGACGTCCCAAAGATCGCCTCGCCCATGTACAAGCAGAGCTTCGATCTGCGCACCGGGCAGTGCCTCGACGACTCCGAAGTCACCATTCCCGTGTACCCGGTGCGGGTCCTCGACGGGCGCGTGCAGGTCTGCGTGGAGATCTGCCTGCCTTGACTCTTCTCGACCAGCGCTCCACCGACGAGGTGGTCGCCGAGGTCGCTCCCGTGGTGGACCGGCTCCGCCGGCTCACCGGCATAGGGGAGGACGGCCCTGAGCTGCTGCCCCTCGACGCCGGCGAGCAGTACCGGTTCAGTTTCGCCATGGACGCCTGCGTGGGCTGCCACTCCTGCGAGGCGGCCTGCGCGGAGCAGAACGCCACGCCCGTCGACGGAGCCTGGCGGCGGGTGGGCGAGCTGGAGGGTGGCGTGTTCCCCCTCACCAAGCGCCTCAACCTGTCGATGGCCTGCAACCACTGCTTGGAGCCCACCTGCCTGTCCGGCTGCCCCACCGAGGCCTACACCAAGCTCCAGAACGGCGTGGTCCGCCACGACGCGGCGGAGTGCATCGGCTGCCAGTACTGCATCTGGAACTGCCCCTACGAGGTGCCGGTGTACGACAAGGCGGCCAAGGTGGTGGCCAAGTGCGACATGTGCCTGCCCCGGCTGGAGCAGGGCCAGAGCCCGGCCTGCGTACTGGCCTGCCCCACCCAGGCCATCACCGTCGAGCCCGTGAACGTGGCTGCCTGGCGGGCCGACCATGCCGAGGCGGACGGGCCAGGGCTGCCCCCGGCCGGCATCACTCTCTCGACCACCCGGATGGTGTTGCCCGCCGGGCTGGCCGACGGACCCGAACTGGTGGCCGCCACCGACCACTCGGTGGAGCCCGAGGACCCGCACTGGCCGTTGGTGGCGTTGACTCTGCTCACCCAGCTCTCGCTCGGAACGGTGGCCGCCACCGTGGTCGCCGAGCTGGCCGGTGGCGCCGGGCGCAGCGGCCTGGCCGGCGGGGCGGTGGGAGCGGCCATTGCCGGCGCCGTGGCCCTGGTTGCTTCGCTGTTCCACCTGGGCCGGCCCACCCACGCCTTCAAGGCGCTACGCAACCTCCGGACCTCATGGTTGAGCAGAGAGGTCGCTCTTCTCTCGCTTTTCGCCGGCGCCTCCCTCGCTTATGCCGCGGCCTGGATGTGGGCCGACGGGAACGGTGCGGGGCGAGCGCTTCGTCTGGTTCTCGGAGTAGGCGCGGTTGCCGCCGGCCTGGCCGGCATCTACGCCAGCGGCCGCCTCTACCTGGTGCCGGCCCGGCCGGTGTGGAACTCGCGGCGCACCTTGGTTGCCTTCTTCGCCACCGGTCTGTCCACAGGCCCGTTGTTAGCCCTGCTGTGCCTCGACCGGAGCAAGCTGCCCTCGGGCGTGGTTCTGGCTCTCATGGCCGCCGCCGGCGCCGGCGCCCTTACTCAGTTAGGTGTGCAGGCCCAACTGGTCCGCACCCTTCGCCTGCGCACCGATCGCCAGCACCGGGGCACCGCCCAGTTGCTCGAGAGGCGCTTCCGCGGTCTGCAGATGGCCCGCATGACTGCGCCTGTCGTCACTGTGGCCTTGCTGGCATGGACCCTCGACTCGCCCCTCGCCGGCACCCAGGCGGGTGGGCGCATCGCCACCGCCCTGTTCCTCGCCGCCCTGGGCGAGCTGGCCGGGCGCTACCTGTTCTACGTGACGGTGGTGCCCTACCGCGTCGCCGGCAGCTTCTTTTCCGGGCGCTGACGGCGATGATGGTGAGAGGGTGAGGCGGTGACTCGAACCATTCCCGCCGGCGGCCTGGCGCGCCTTCTCGGTCTGGCCGGCCACTCCGATGATCCTGAGGCTCCCCATGAGCCCGGCTCTTCCGGCCGATCCGGCTACGCCGCCGACGACCGCTTCGGCATGCTCAACGAGTCCCGGCGTCCCGACGAGTGGGTCCGCACCACCTGCGGCTACTGCGCCGTCGGCTGCGGGATGTTCATCGGCGTGCGCGATGGCCGGGCCGTCAGCGTGCAGGGCGATCCGGACCATCCCGTCAACCGTGGCCGGCTCTGCCCCAAGGGGCTCACCGAGCACCAGACGCTGGCCGCCGAAGGGCGATTGACCACGCCCCTGGTACGCCGGTCCAAGGGGGGTGCACAGGAGGAAGCCACGTGGGACGAGGCCATCGGGGCCATGGTCGTCCGCTTCCGCCGGCTGCTGGCCGAGCACGGGCCGGAGTCGGTGGCCGTCATCAGTACGGGCCAGCTCGTCACCGAGGAGTTCTACGCCCTGGGCAAGTTGGCCCGCGTCGGGCTCGGCCTCGCCCACTACGACGGCAACACCACGCTGTGCATGTCGAGCGCAGTGGCCGGCTACAAGCGCAGCTTCGGCAGCGACGGCCCACCCGGAGCCTACGAGGACCTGGAGTCGGCCGACGTCATCCTGCTGGTCGGTGCCAACGTGGCCGACAACCACCCGCTGCTGGCTCCGAGGGTGCTCGAGAACACCGAGGCCACCGTCATCGTGGTCGACCCCCGGGTGACCAAGACGGCCATGGTGGCCGACCAGCACCTGGCCGTGCGGCCCCGCAGCGACATCGCCCTGATCAACGGGATGCTGAAGGTGATCATCGACGAGGGCCTGGTGGACGAAAAGTACGTCGCCGCCCACACCGAGGGCTTCGACGAGCTGGTGGCCCACGTGCAGGCCTTCACCCTGGAGCGGGTGGCCGCTGACTGCGGCATCGACGCCGAGCAGATCCGCACGGCCGCTCTGGCCTTCGGGCGGGCCGAGCGGGCCTTCATCGGCTGGACCATGGGCGTCAACCACTCGGTCCAGGGCACCGAAACCGTCACCCTGCTCAACACGCTGTGCCTGGTCACCGGCAACATCGGTCGGGCCGGCGCCGCACCGTTCTCCATCACCGGGCAGTGCAACGCCATGGGTACCCGCGAGGCCGGCGGCACCGCCTCGCTCCCCGGTTACCGGGCATGGGACTCTCCCGAGGACAGAGCCGAGATGGCTGCCCTCTGGGGCGTACCCGTCGAGCAGATCCCCACCGAGCGGGGGCGGGCCTACCCCGACATCATCGACGGCGTCCTCGACGGGACCATCAAGGGCCTGTGGGTCATCGCCACCAACCCGGTGGTGTCGTTCCCCAACCGGGCCCGCCTGGAGAAGGCGCTGTCGGAGCTGGAGATCTTCGTGGCCCAGGACGGCTTCGCCAACCCCACCACCGCACTGGCCCACGTGGTCCTGCCCGCCGCCATCTGGGGCGAGAAGGAGGGCACCTACACCAATGCCGAGCGGCGGGTGTCCCGGGTGCGCAAGGCCGTCGACTCACCGGGCGAGGCCCGGGCCGACTTCGACATCCTCATGGGAGTGGCCCAGGCCCTCGGGGTGACCGACAAGATCTACGCCGGCTGGAAGGGGCCCGAGGACGCCTTCAACGAATGGGCCCGCGTCTCTGCCGGCCGGCTGTGCGATTACAGCGGCATCACCTGGGACCGCATCGACGCCGCCGGCGGCGTGCAGTGGCCCTGCACCACCGCCACCGAGGCCGTGGCCGGCACGCCGAGGATCTACACCGACGGCGTGTTCCAGACCCCCTCGGGCAAGGCCAAGATCTGGTGCGTGACGCCCGAGCCCATATCCGACGCCCCCAGCAGCCGCTACCCGTTCCTGCTCAACACCGGCCGTACCGTGGAGCACTGGCACACCCGCACCAAGACAGGAAAGGTGGCCGTGCTGGAGCATCTGGCCCCCGAAGCCTGGGTCGAGATAAACCCGGCCGACGCCGCCCGCCTCGGCGTCGCCTCAGGCGACCACGTCCGCCTGGCCTCCCGCCGGGGCGTGGTGGACGGCCTGCTCGTGCGGGTGACGGCCATCGTCCGGGAGGGCGAGGTCTTCGTCCCCTTCCACTACGACGAGCGCTGCGTCAACCGCCTAACCGTCGACGAGTTCGACCCCATCTCCCGCGAGCCCAACTACAAGCAGTCCTCCGTCCGCATCGAACGCCTCTGACTTCCCAGTGTTTGGCGTCTGCAGGCGGAGCGCCCCGTAAGTGCAACGGACAGGCCATAACCAGACATCGGTCCTGCCCGCAGCCTTCTCCGTGAGGCATGATGCGAGCAATGGTGACGACTGATGTTCTGGAGCGAGAACTCTACACGGTGCAGCAGGCAGCTCGGTTGCTTCGCGTCCCTCCATCGACGCTGGATTGGTGGCTGGAAGGCGGGAAGCGCCACAACAAGCTGCACGACCCGGTGCTCCGAGATGCGCCGACTGGTTCGAAGATCCTGACTTGGGGTGAGTTCGTCGAGGCCCGCTGGCTTCGGACCTACCGCCGAGACCTCAATGTCTCACTTCGGCACCTCCGCCAGTTCATCACGCTGCTCCGCGACGAGTTCGGAGTTCCCTATCCCTTGGCCCATTTCCAGCCTTTTGTCGGGGAGAACGCCCAGTTGGTGATCGAAGCCCAGAAGCTCGCCGGCCTTGAGCCGGAGCTATGGCTCTACGTACCCGCCACCGGTGCTATCCCGCTCCCGACCTCGACTACCGCCAGCTTCCTCACGGTCGTGAAGTTCGCGGAAGAGGAGAGCCGCCACGCTGAGCGAATCCACCCCTTGGGCCTAGAGCGTCCGGTTGTGTTCGACCCTGACTACTCCTTCGGGGAGCCCACCGTCGAAGGGATCCGCACTGAGGCCCTTGTCGAGCTTGTCGAAGCAGGCGAACCCATCGACTCGGTTGCCGGTGACTTCGGGATCACACCGGAGCAGGTGCGGGCGGCTCTCGCCTACGAGTACCTCGACGGCGCTCCAATCGCCGCCTGAGAAGCGTGGCGTCACCCGTTCGCTTCTACGTGGACGCGGACACTCTGGGCCTGGCTCATGTCCTCGTAACCATCCGAGGCGACGTCACCTACCCAGGTGATCAAGGCGGAAGGTTCAAACGCCTTGACCGACCGCCCTGCCCGATCACCCGCACCAGAACCCCGGACCACGAATGGCTTCCGGTCGTCGCCAGGCACGGCTGGCTGGTGATCACTCGTGACCAGAACCTTCGCAACAAGACCGTGGAGATCAGCACAATCATCCGGCACGGCGCGAAAGTCGTCACGATCGTCAATGCCCGTACACCCAAGGGGGTTGAACCACCGAAGCTTGACGTGTTCCGTCAACTGCGCATCGTGATGACCCATTGGCACGAGCTCGAAGGCTTGCTCGACATTCCCGGCCCATTCATCTACGACGTGTCCGAAAAAGGCATTCACAAGATCGCCTGACATGCGCCCGAGGCCTGGGTCGGGCGGCAAGGTTGCGATACATCGGTGAGGCCTGACCGCTCGTCACATGGCCCAAACGCCGGCATAGTGATCCCGAACAGGCCGACTAGCCGAGATCAGGTTGTGCTTTGAAAGCGACAGCAGAGGCCCAACGTGCCTCGAACACCTCCACTTGCAGTGCGGCGAAGCCGGCATCGTCGACCACCAGGTTCGCCGGATATGCGTCACCGTTGCGACCGGTTATGGCCAGCAGAGTGGTCTGGCGGTCGAAGACGACGAGCTTCAGAGGCAGATCGTCCACGATGCGCGCCTCGACACCGGCCTCGACATAGGCAGCGACCTCCTGTCGAAAGCCCTCGGATGCCTCGTCGCTCACCTGGACCGACTGGTACAGCACCCGCGACTTCACCCCTCTGGCCATGGCATCGATCACCGGCTTGAGCACCTCGCCGGGCCTGGAGGAGTACGGGGGGCGGCTGAAGGCAAGAACTTCGGTGGTGGCCTCGGCCCACAGTTGTTCGTAGCGCCGACGCACCTGGGTGGAGCCGTTGATCAGATGCACCGGCGGCAGGGGGGCATCGGGTTCGTCGGGGAAGGCCCGGACGAGAAGCTGCTGTACCCGGGCGGCCCGCAAGCGGTGCTGGCGAAGACGGTCCCCCTCGAGGGCGTCGAGGCGGGAAATCACCTCGTCCCGACCCGGTGAGGACCACACGGCGGGTCCCGGAACAGGAACGCGCTCGACCAGGTGCTTCTCCTCCAGGCTCTCGAGGATCTGGTAGGTGCTCGTGCGAGGCACTCCGGAGGATCTCGCCAACTGCAAGCTGTTCGCTGAGCCCATCCGCAGGAGCGAGAGCAGCACTCTCGCCTCGTAGGGGCTGAGCCCCAACTCCTCGAGCTCCTTGCCCAGCTCCTCCACGGCGCCGCTGCGGCCGGCGCTGCCGCCGGGGGGGCGTTGCTCGGCCTCGTCTGGAGCAAGTTCCTCCTGCGCTTGGCCAAGCCTCCACGCCGTTCCAGGTCACGGTGGGCGCTCCCCAGAAGTCGACCCCGACATCTCCCGCAGGCGGGGTTGCTCCGACGAGCGGTTCGTCAGGCAGCTCGGGCTCGACCGGCGATAACACCACCAGTGGGTCGAACGCTGACGCCGACACCGAGTCGGGTGGGTCGACCAATGCCGACACGACAGGCTCTTTTCCTGTTCCGCCCTCACGAAGCTCCAGTGCAGCGCCTGTGAGTACCGCGTCGAACGAGGCGCCTGCTTCTCCGGCTGTTGACGCCCCCGTGCAAGGCGGCACTGACGCCCGTCGTGGCGTGGCCCCCTCAGCGGCTGCTGTCGCCGGCGCTGAGCGTGGCCGGCCTGCTGTGGTCAGCACGTCCCCGGCTGCCGACGGCCGTGTTGACAGCAGCCCTATGCCGTCGGCCCGTGGGCGACTGCCACCCCAAACAACCCGAGCAGGACTCCCCCTGCGCCGACGACGCCGTGATCCTGGCCAGCAAAAACGGCGGGGACAGCTGGGGCTTCCAGACCAGCGGTACCAGCGGCCTGCAGCGGGCCGGCCAGGAGCCAGCGGCCCGGCTCAACGACGTGGAGTTCGCCGACGCCGACCACGGCTTCGCGGTGGGGACGG
Organism: Acidimicrobiales bacterium; assembly: GCA_035525365.1. Taxonomy (GTDB): domain Bacteria; phylum Actinomycetota; class Acidimicrobiia; order Acidimicrobiales. The sequence goes on along the minus strand of DATLEK010000067.1, from coordinate 43,544 downwards.
CGGCCGTGGCCGGCTCTTTGCGGGACAACCAGAGCGTGCTGGCCACCAGCGACGGCGGGAAGAACTGGCGACGGATGTTCACCAGTGACGAATCCCCCGGCGCCGGCCACGGTAACGACAGCCGGGAGCTGCTGCGCATCTCGTGCACCGACGCCCGCCGTTGCCACGCCGTCGGGGGGGCGCGGACCATCCTGGCCACCTCCGACGGTGGTGCCACCTGGCGCCGCCAGCTCACCGGCGACGGCGTGGTCGACGGGGGCAACGGGCTGCCCGACACCGGGGGGGGGCAACGTGCCCACCCTCATCGCCCTCAACGGCGTGTCCTTCACCGACGGCCCGGGCTGTACCACCCAGGGCACCACCAAGAATGGCCTCGACTTCACCACCGGCTGCTACGGCCACGCCGTCGACGACCGGGGCGCCATCGTCGCCACCACCGACGGGGGGGCGACATGGACCACCCAGGTACCCAGCCCGTCGCTGGTCGGCACCGGCGACTTGTACGGCGCGTGGTTCGCCGACCACGCCAACGGCTGGGCCGTCGGCGACGGCGGCAAGATCCTGGCCACCGCCGACGGCGGGCGCACGTGGGCGCCCCAGAACGGCACCGTGGTCGCGCCGATCCCAAGCTTCGCCTCGGTGGCCTTCGCCAACCGGTCCCGGGGCTGGGCCGTCTCGTGCCTGTCGAACACCGTCCTCAACTGCGATTCTGGGAGCGGCGTGATCGTCACCACCGCCGACGGCGGCCGCACCTGGTCGAGCATGCTGAACCCGGGCGACGTCGGGCTCCGGGACGTGGCCGCGGTCGCCGACCCGGCCCGGGGCGTGGTTCGGGTGTTCGCGGTGGGGGAGGGGGGGCGCATCCTGCGCCTCACCACCCCCATCGCCCCCACCGCCCTGCGCCTGCAGTCGGTGAGCTGTACCCGACGCCCTGCGCTGCCACGCCGTCGGTAGCGAACAGGGCGCCGTGGCCCTGGTCAGCGTGGACGGCGGGCGCAGCTGGGACCACCAGCCGGTGACCGGAGACATGACGCGGGCGGTGGCGTTCACCGACGGCCCCGACTGCCCCCCAGAGTACCCCAAGGGCTGCCACGGCCACGCCGTGGCGAGCACCCTGCTGGGCCTGGCGGCTACGGCCGACGGCGGGTCCACCTGGTTGCCCCAGAACGCCGCCGAGCGGGGCGACGGCGGGACTGCGCTGCGGGACGTGGTCTTCACCGACCACCTCCGGGGCCACGCCGTGGGCGGCCGCGCGCAGAACCTGATCGTGGGTACCTCCGACGGGGGGACCACCTGGTCACAGAGATACTCGCAACTGACCGGCCACGACACGCTCGGCATGGAGGCGGTGGCCTTCGCCGACGGCGCCCACGGCTACGCCCTCTCGGCGGGCCGGGGCAAGAACAAGGTGCTGCGCACCAGCGACGGCGGGGCGACGTGGGGCCCCGCCGGCGGGGTGCTGGTTGACACCAAGTTCGGGGCTGAGCGGCTCTGGGACGTGGCCAGCGCCGAGGGGCCCGGCTGCGAGTCCGTACCGGAGCCGGACCCGGAGTGGGCGGCCGGCTGCCATGCCTGGGTGGTGGGCAACAACGGTCAGATCCACCACACCGCCGACGGCGGCGCCACCTGGGCCGAGCAGAGGAAGGCCTCCGGCGCCCGATGGACCACGGAGCGGCTTTTCGGGGTGTCCTTCGCCGACGCCGCCACCGGGGTGGCGGTGGGCCATAACGGCATTGTGCTGGTCACCACCGACGGCGGCCGGTCGTGGCAGACCCGTACGCTCCCCGGCCTGCCCGCTGATCTCGACGACGTGTCGCTCACCCGTGACCCCTCCACCGGAGTGGCCACCGCCGTGGCCGTCGGAATCGGGGGCGCCATTCGCCGCTTCGAGATCCTCCCCCCGCCGCCCACGGTGACGGCGGTGGTCCCGGCCGGTGGCTCGACGAACGGCGGCGACGAGGTCCGGATCGAGGGGACGAACCTCACCGGCGCCCAGGTGGTCACCTTCGGCGGGCGGGTGGCGGTACCCACCGACGTCACCTCCACCGCTCTCAAGGTCCTCACCCCCCCTCATGCTGAGGGCACGGTGCCGGTGACGGTCGCGACCGCCGGCGGGACATCTGCCGTCACCGCGGCCAGCCAGTTCACCTACGTCGCGCCGGTCATAGAGCCCACGGTGCCGGCGCCGCCGGGTGTGCCCACACTGTCGGCCACCGCCACCGGGCCCACCGAAGTCGCCCTGCGCTTCCCCGTCGCGCCCGCGGCCGGGGCCGGGTCAGGCCCCGCCGCCGGCTACGTGATCAAACAGTCAGGAGCCGAGATCGCCAGCGACGAGGCATTCGCTGCCGCCGGAGCTGTCTGCTCTGCCACCGAGGGCGTCTGCCCGGCACCGCCCGGTGCGGTGGGCGACGAGGTCACTCACGTGGTCACTGGCCTCGACCCGGAGACGACGTACCACTTCGCCCTGCGGGCGGCTGGTCCGGCCGGGCTCGGAGCCCGCTCCAACGACGCCTCGGCCACGACCCTGTGCGCTTCGGTGAGCGCCGCCGCCGGGCAGGTGGTCTACCCGGCCGCCTACTCGCTCGTCGGCCTACCCAAAGAAACCTTGCTGCCGGTGCGGTTCCGCTTCTTCGGCTGGTCCAACCTCGGGGCGGGGGGCCAGTACAGCATCCATGACCGCAGCCAGTCGACGGCCGCCGGAGAGGGGTACTGGGCCTACTTCCGGTGCCCGCGTGTCGTCACCCTCGGCACGCCCGCTACCAGTGCGGTGAGCCTCCCCCTCGGCGCCTACCGGGCTTCGATGGTCGGAAACCCGTTCTCCCGGCCGGCCACGGTCAGAGGATTCGACTTCGCCGCCCGCTACGACCGGAGCCTGAACGGTGGGCGGGGCGGGTACCAGGTGTCGGATTACCGGCAAGCGCAGACGCTGGCCGTGGGGAGGGGCTCTGGGTCTTCAGCTTCGAGGAGACCACCCTCCTCGTCGAATGATGGAGTCGCCGGAGACAGTCCATCCGCAACTCCTTCGACGAAAGCCGGCTCGGGTCGGCCGCAGAGTCGCCGCCCATCTCGCCCTGATGGCATTGTGGGCCGTGGTGAGCCTGGGCTGGGCCCCAGGCGCAGGCGCCCAGACCGACACGACAGAACCGCCGCCTCCACCGCCTCCGTCCTTCCCACAGGCACCCGGGACCACGACCGCACCTCCCCCGACGGTGGTCACGACTACAGCACCGCCGCCCCGCCCCGTGGTGACCACCGCAACTCGGGCCCGGCCACGGGCTGTCACCGGAGCCACCACGGCAACGACGACCACCACCGTCCCAACTACGACAACGACAGTGGAGATCGCACCCTCCACGTTGCCTCTTCGCGAGGAACCCGTGAAGCCCGTTGCGCCCCCGAAGTGTCACCAGGTGATCCCGTGGTGGCTCGTGGCGTTACTGAGCGTCTCGGGCGCCGGCAACTTCATGGTCATCGGCTCCTATCTGGCCAAGCGGCGTATGAGCCAGCAGTAGCGCCCGAACCAGGGCCGGTGGTCTCGTCCTGAGCGTGAGACTTCGTCCCCGCTGACGCTGGGGCCGGTCGACCATACGCCCTGCCTACATCGTGAGCCTCTTTTTCGTCAGCGGAGACCCGGTGCCGCCTGTAGTCCACGGTTGAAAAAGTGGAGCCGACCTGATCGCATGGCTGGGTTGTGTTTCGAGCCGCTCCGTCGTTGCTCTATATCACGGAGCAATTCGGCTCTATGCCATAGAGCATAGGGTGTGAATCCCCTTCACTATGCGCCTGTCGGAAACCCACGCAGCCCGAGCGGGAACTCCCTCGAACTCGCTTAGAGGACTAGACTTAGTCCGGTGATCGTGAACATTCATGAAGCAAAGACCCATCTGTCGCGGTTGGTGGAGCAGGCTGCGGCGGGGGAGGAGATCATCATCGGGAAGGCGGGGCGGCCCATGGCCCGCCTCGTCGCCTTCACCGAGCAGAAGAAGCCGCGCAAGCCGGGCGCCCTGAAGGGCCGGCTCTGGGTGGCAGACGACTTCGATGAAACGCCGGAGTGGCTCATAGACGAGTTCGAAGGGCGCCGTTGAACCTCCTGCTCGACACTCACGCCCTCCTGTGGTGGCTCGCTGGCGTCCCGATGGACCGGGAGGTTCGGGCCCGCATCTCCGAATCCTCGGCACTGGTGGCAGTCAGCGCAGCCAGCGTGTGGGAGGCCAACGTCAAGCAGGCGTTGGGAAAGTTGCGGTTTGACGGGTCGCTTCTCGACCACGTCCACCAGGGAGGTTTCGAGCCGCTGCCTATCTCCTTGGAGCATGCCGAGCGGGCGGGCCGGCTCCCTCCGCACCATCGTGACCCGTTCGACCGAATGCTCGTCGCCCAGGCTCAGGCCGAAGGGCTGACGCTGGTCACACGAGATCCTGCTTTCCACGCGTACGAAGTAGAGGTGCTTCGCTGCTGACCTCGAGAAGGCGTTCCTCGGGGGAAGCTGCCGGCGCTAGCTGAACATGGGGGGCCGGGGCACAAGAGTAACGGCGCGCGGGTCGACGCCGGGGTCTCCCTGCTTGATGTTGGCCTTCGCCATCTCGCCCTTGCTGGTCTCCCCGGCAGCAGCACAACCAGGGCAGTCTACTATAAAGAGTTGGCAGTAGGTTTCAGCACCCCTCATTCGCTGTGGAGGCGCCAGAAGGCACGCGGGTCCTTCGGGCTCTTGCCAACCCAGTCGATGAGGCCGGCCTCCCGCAGGGCGTTGAGCCGACGCAGAGTGGCGGGCTTGGACAGGCTGAGAGCATCGGCGAGGTCGCCGGTCGACACCCCTCCCGTGCCCCGGATGAGCTCCATCACCTCCCGGGACCGGGTGGGCAACCGACTTGCGAGATCTGCGTTGAACGCCGTTGCCACCAGGATCAGCCGCGCGCTGCCAGGCCGTTGCTGGTACACCGGATCAGCAAGTCCAGCGGTCCGCATCTCGTCGAACATCCTGCGGATCCCCTCCCCGAGCTCCTGGCCGAAGTCGAGTTCTGCACAAACCCGCGCCACTCGTGGGTTGCGGGCGAAGCGGGCCACGCCACGGGGATCCTCTATGCCGACAACGCCGGGGAATCGGCCCGGACTCTCAATTTCGATCCGGTTGTCGTAGATCTCGACCCGGATGTGGTCCCCTCCCAGGCTGTAGCTGCGGTGCACCACGGCATTGACCACCCCCTCGAGCCACGCGTCTTTCGGGATCAGCCCCTCTCGCACGAAGCGCCCTCCCGGGCCCAGCACCCTCCTGGATGGCTGATACCGCTCGATCGCTTCGACTGCCGAATCGATCATTCGCGGGATCGGTCCCTCGCAACGAACGTCAGCAGTGAGGTTCTGGTGCCGACCGGTGCTCCGCTCCACACCACCGAAGCGGAGCACGCGCACGTATGCCTCGGGGAACTCGTCCTGCGGGTGGGAGCCGAACAGCAGGTAGCCACCGGCAGTGACCTCGCCCTTGCGAGTGAGAAGCAGCCTCGCTCGAAGGGTGCGCCCGATGTCGCTCCCGCCGAGAACTTGGACGTATTCGTGAAGGGCTTGGTCGTCAAGGTCGTTGAGGCCGACAGCCGCCATGGGTGACCCGTCGAAGTGGGCCTGGCCCTTGTCAAAGACCAGCTCCTGACGTTGCCCGAACCGCAACCGGCGGTTCTCGTCGCCCACGCGCAGGTAGCACTCATCGCGGCGGGTGGAGTGGACGACTTCGCTCGGCTCGACCTCGATTACGAGAAGGTGGTCTGGCTCGCCTCTCTGATTGAGACAGTCCACCAACTGGGCATGAGCTCGCACCGGAGGGTCTGCATGGTCTATCGCCGCCTGCATCAGGTCGTTGCGGTGCTGGTCGAGGCCGTCCGTGCCCTCGATCGTGCCGTCGAACACGCCGACCACGATGGTGCCTCCCTCGGCGTTTGCCAGTGCGATCTCCGTGATCGCCAGAGCGGCCGGCTGCTGCCTCACGCTCTTGCGGTCGAACCACTGGTCCTCGGTGAGTTGGACGACCGCCTTCCCTCGCTCCTCGGCTGGAAGCTGTAGCGCTCGGGTCACCGACTCACGGGGCATACACCTACTATAAACATTTTGCAGTACGTTGTAGCTACCTTGTGCGGTTAGCCAAAGCGGTTTTTCGGGCTCGCCGCTCGGTGACATGGCTCTGACGCGGCGGCAGCCGCCCGGGTAAGGGGCGGCTGCCGTTGTACTTCTACGTTCCGTTCGGGATCGGTCAGATCTGGCCGCGCCAGCCGCCGGTCTCGGAGCCTCGGGACTCGATGAACTGCTTGAAGCGCTCCATGTCGCCCTTGGTTCGGCGGCTCACGAAGCCGAGCTTGTCGCCCGCCTGCTCCACGATGCCGTCAGGGTCGATCTCCATCTGGAGCTTCACCTTGGTGCGGGTGGTGTCGACCGGCTGGAAGCTGACGATGCCGGCCTGCGTGGGGCCGTCGATGGTCCTCCAGGCGATCCTCTGGTCGGGCACCTGTTCCACGATCTCGGTGTCGAACTCCCGCTCGACGCCGGCGATCTCGGTGACCCAGTGGTTGCGGGTGTCGGTGATCTGGGTGATCTGCTCGACGCCCTCCATGAACTGCGGGAACTCCTCGAACTGGGTCCACTGGTTGTACGCAGTGCGGACAGGTACCTCTACTTCAATGACTTCTTCTATGGTGGACATAAGCTCTCCTCGTCGTGTCGTGAGCGGGTATTCCTACCCACTCTGCGCAACTGAAACCCGTTTACGAAAGCGGATACCGTGGCTCGGGTGGAAGGGCGAAGCGTGGCCATCGAGATCGCTCTGGAGGAGAGCGACGAGCCGATTCCGGATCTGGAGTCGAAGCTCGTCGTGCTCCGGGAGGCGATCGTCGACCGGGGTGGGGTGCCGCTGGTGTCGAAGGACGGCCGGCGCTATGGAGCACGGTTCTTCGTGCGGACCTCGGGCGCAGAGTCGGCGATAGAAGAGGGGGTGGAGACGCTCAAGGACGCAGCTGCCACCGTCGGCCTGCCCGACAGTCCGGTGGTGGACGCCGAGGCGTTCACGATGGCCGAGCTGGCCAGCGACGGGCCCGAGGTGGACGTCCCGCCGCTCATCGGGATCACCGAGTTGGCCGATCTTCTGGGCGTGAGCAATCAGCTGGTGACGGTGCTGGTGCGGGCCAAAGGCTTTCCGCCGCCCGTGGCCGAGCTGAACGCCGGGCCCGTATGGGTGCTGGACAGCATCAACCGGTTCATCCGCAGGGCCAAGGCCGACCCCGACTCGATGGAGTCGTCAACCAGGCCCGGCTGAGGGGTCCCGCTCCTCCCGCGGTACTCGCCGGCCCTGGGGCACCCGGCGGAACAGGTCCGAGGAGGCGTCGGCCGTCACGTTCCGGGCCACGGGCTGGAAGGTCTTGCGCACCTCGAACAACGAAGCCGACTGGTGGGCGAACGGGGAGAAGAGGTCATCTGCGACGAACCGGCTGCGCAGGGCCTCCATCGTCGCCGGGTCCGGCTTGTGCCTCCGGTTGAAGTACGCCTCCTTGTAGATGAACTCCTCGGACACGCCCATGTCGGACAGGGCCATGTCCATCTCCTCGACCATGGCCCCGTTCCCGCAGAGGTAGAAGGCTCTTCCGCCCAGCCGGGGGAGCAGCGGCGGGACGGACTCGGTGAGACGGCCTCGCAGCCCGCCCCACGTTGCCGGCGGCTGGGAGAGCGACACCTCGTAGGAGAAGTTGCCGTTGCGCCGGACCAGTTCGTCCAGCTCGGCGGTCAGGCAGATGTCCTCCGGCCGGCGCAGGCCCCAGTACAGACGGACCGGCTGGCTGTACCCCTCGCTCGTCAGATGGGTGGCCAGGGCGAGGAACGGCGCCACCCCCACACCGGTGGCCAGGAGGACGATCTCGCGGGTGGGGTCCTTTGGGAGCATCGAACGCCCGGTGGGGGGGCGGAAGGCGATCTCGTCACCGACCTCCAGGGACCCGAGGTAGCGCGAGATCTGGCCACCGTCGACCACCCGGACGAGCAACTCGAAGCTCCGCTCCTCCTCGGCGGGCCGGGGCAGGAGGCAGTACGGGCTACGCCGGTACCCGAGCCCGGCGGCGGCGAACTCGATGCCCACGAACTGACCGGGCAGGAAGGCGAAGGGCCCCTCGTCGACCACCTCGAACCGGATGCGCATCGTGCCCGCCGTCGCCACCTGTTCGGTCCTGCTGACCCTCGCCCGCCGCCCGTAGCGGCTCACCTTGCTCCAGCGTCGGTCGGAATCTTCGGCGAAATCTGTGGCGGCCACAGGCGACCTCGGGCGGGAAGACCAAGGGTACCCGGCACAGACCCATCAGAAACTCAAATCTCTTCTTGCATTCCGCCGGAGAACGGAGCATGATGACACCGTTGTAATTACAACGGGTGGACCACCCCACCGAAAGGGAGCGAGGTCCTGATGGAACGCATGTTGCGGACACTGATAGATCCGGCGGAGTTGGCGTGGCAGGACAGGGCCAACTGCATGGGTGTGGACCCCGACCTGTTCTTCCCCGAACGGGGCGCGTCCACGCGCGAGGCGAAGGAGGTGTGCCGGGGTTGCGTCGTGCAGACGGACTGCCTCGAGTACGCCCTGGCCAACGGCGAGAAGTTCGGGATCTGGGGAGGCATGAGCGAGCGGGAACGCCGTCGGGTCCGCCGCGCCCGTGCCCTCGCCCGGAGGAGCGGCGCCGCTTCGTGACATCGCACGCACCGGGTACCTGAACCTCCCCCCAGGGCTCCGCCCCTGGTTCGGGCCCACTCAAAGGCCGTCAGCACCGTCCACGACCGGTACTGGCGCCAAATCTTCCCCCTCGAGGCCCGCCTGTGAAAGGCGGGCCTCGATCGTTCTGGAGCTGTCGAGATCCAGTTCCGCCCATCGCGAGGAGGCCACGGCGGCCACCACCGCCTCCGGTGCCAGCCCCACGAGCTCGGCCCGGGTCACCGTCACCAGCGCCGAGACCGCGTCGAAGGCCGCCCCGGGACCGAAGACGAGAGGGTCTATGAGGTTGCACGAGACCTGGACCGCACCACCCACCTGGAGGCCGAGGGCGCGGACGGCAGGGCTGCGCAGCACCCGCGCCACCTCCTGGGCCCGGGCGAGGCCCACCTCCCCGGCGAGCCACAGGTTGTAGGCGACCAGGAGCGGCCGGGCACCCACGGCGATGGCGCCGGCAGTGGGGTGAGGCTGCGGTGGTCCCAGGTCGGGGTTGAGGCCGGCGAAGGCGGATCGGCGGACTTCAGGCAGGCTCCGTTCAGGGCCGTACAGGAAACAGGGGACGCCCAACTCCGCTGCCGCCCACGCCGCGAAGCGGTCCCGGGCGCCCACGGCTGCGGCCGGCGGCGCATCGTCCAAGGCGACAAAGGGCACCACGTCCACCGCGCCCAAACGCGGGTGCACGCCCTGGTGCGATCGCAGGTCGATGCGGGGCACCGCCTCGGCGACGAGCCGCCGCACCGCCTCCTCGACCCCGGGCCCGGCCAGGGTCAGGACGCTGCGATGGTGCTCAGGATCGCTGTGCACGTCGAGCAACTGCGCTCCGGCGGCACTTCCCAGGGCTTCGATCACCACTGCGTCCCGGCCTTCGCTGACGTTCACGACGCACTCGAGCATCCCCGTAGGGTGGCACGGTGGAGGTGGGCCTGGCGCTACCGCAGTACGACTACTCCGTCGCCGGCGAAAGCCCCCTTACCTGGGAGACCCTCGCCGAGTGGGCGTGTACGGCCGAGTCGGTCGGTCTGGACTCGGTGTGGCTGTCGGACCACCTCTTCCTGTCGATCGAGAAGTACGGCGCTCCAGCCGGTGATCACGGCGGGTTCGAGCCGCTCGCCACCCTGGCCGCTCTGGCCCGCTCCACCAGCACGGTGCGGCTCGGCACCCTGGTGCTGTGCGCCCAGCTCCGGCCGCCGGCGGTGCTGGCCAAGGCCCTCGCCACGTTGGACGTGCTCAGCGGTGGCCGCCTCATCGCAGGAATCGGTGCCGGGTGGTTCCGCCCGGAGTACGAGACCGCCGGTATCGCCTTCGAGCGTCCCGGGGTGCGGGTGGACCAGTTGGCCGAGACGGTCAGGGTCGTCCGGGACGTGCTCAGTGGCCATGCCTTCCTTCCCCGCCCGGTGCAGCAGCCGCGCCCTCCGATCTGGGTAGGCGGCCAGGGCGATCGGGTCCTGGGGGTGACGGCGGAATACGCCGACGGGTGGAACGCCGGCGGTTGGGTCGGGACCCCGGAGGCCTACTCAGAGCGCGTGCAGGTTCTCGAGCGGCACTGCGAGCGCATCGGGCGAGACCCGGCGGCGATCAGCCGGTCGATCAACCGCTACGCCCTCGTCGGTGAGGACGAGGCCGATCTCGACCGGCGGTGGGAAAGGCTCCGGAACCTCACACCGCCCGGCGTGCTCGACGCCACATCCCTGGAGGAGTACCGCCAGGGGCGACTGGTCGGGACCGTCGATCAGGTGCGCGAGCAGGTTGCCGGATGGGAGGCTCTGGGGGTGGCGACGCTCATCGTGAACCTCGGCGCAGTACCGTTCTCTGTGACGACAACCGACGACGTCGAAGTGGTGGCGTCGGCAACGAAGGACAGAGGAGCACCATGAATCTGGGAGCGCCGGAACTTTTGATCATCCTGGCTGTCGTACTGCTGCTGTTCGGCTCCACCCGGCTGCCCAAGCTGGCCCGGTCGCTCGGCCAGGCCTCCAAGGAGTTCAAGCACGGGGTCAACGACGGAGCCCGTGAAGAGGACGAGGGCGGGCTGGACGACGCCGGGCGAGCCCAGAGGACGCCCAAGTCGGGGTCTTGACGCTACGGAGTGGCTGCCGCGGTACCGCCATCAGAGGTACCCGTGGTCGTGGCCGTGGTCAGGGCGTCCAGCCGGCGCCGTCGGGCTATCCGGCGCCGCTCCCGCTCGGACGCCCCACCCCACACGCCGTGGTCGATGCGGTTGCGCAGGGCGTACTCCAGACAGGGCTCCTGCACCGGGCACGTGGCACAGATGCGGCGGGCCACCTCGACACCCACCCCGTCGCTCGGGAAGAACATCGAGGGCGGTTCGTTCCGACAATTGCCCTCGGCCATCCAGTTCGCGTCCATGACCACCTCCATACGGGGTGCAACGTCTCGAGTTGCGGATTGGTTCCCGGACGATCTCCGGAGGGAACGACCTTTCCGGATGGGAACATCACGCAACTTGTCGACTTCGAATTGATCGGCAGATGACCAGGAAGATGGAGGAGATCGTGGAAGACACCAATCCTGAGGGACGCTGGTCCTGGGGCCGCAGTGACGATTCCGAGTCCGAGGAGCCCACGGCACGGGTCCTGGCGCCGGATCTCGCCGGCGAGGGGCCCGGTTCGGCGATGGAGACCCGCCCGGCGGAATCCGAGGCCGAAAGCCCCTACCTGCCCCCGCTGCCGCCCGAGCCGAAGGATGTTCTGGCCTGGCCGCCGCCCGCCGCCCCTACCACTCCCGCCGGTGGCGGAGGGAGGTGGCTGGCCGTCGCCGTCGTGGCCGCGCTCATCGGCGCGGCCGCAGGTGGAGGTGTGGCCACCGTCCTCGGTGACGACGATGCCGAACTGCGGAGCGGTGGGCCCGCCTCGCCCTTCAGTAGCAACACCAGCAACATCGCCCGGCCCCAGGACATCCAGGCCCTACTGGCCAAGGTCCAGCCCGGAGTCGTGGCCATCCGTACCGAGGCCTTCGGCGGCGGGGGCGGCTTCGACCTCCTGCCGACCCCTCAGCGGGGTGCGGGCACCGGGATGCTCCTGAACACGACCGGCGACATCCTGACCAACGCCCACGTGGTCAGCGGCGCCACCGCCCTCAAGGTCACGCTCTTCGGCGAGAAGGAGGCCCGTGATGCCGACCTGCGCGGGCTGAACCCCGACTCCGATGTCGCCGTCATCCGGCTGCGTAACGCCGAGGGCCTCGACGGCCGCCCGGTCAAGCTCGGGTCGTCCCAGGCGCTGAAGGTCGGCGACGATGTCGTCGCCATCGGTAACGCTCTGGCCCTTCCCGGTGGGCCCACGGTCACCACCGGCATCGTGTCCGCCGTCGAGCGGTCCATCGATGCCGGCAACGAGCAGCTCTCGAACCTCATCCAGACCGACGCGGCCATCAACCCGGGCAACTCCGGCGGCGCCCTGGTCAACGCCGCCGGCGAGGTCATCGGGATGAACACCGCCGTCGTGCGCCAGGACCTGGCTCAGAACATCGGCTTCGCCATCGCCATCGACACCATCAAGCCGATGCTCGATCAGCTCACCAAGGGTGAGGCGTTCGCGCCGCAGGGCTTCCTCGGGGTGAGCACCGTCACCCTGACACCGGAGATCCGCGCCCAGCTCGACTTCGCCGCCGAGGAAGGCGCCGTGGTGGCCGAGGTGGTACCCGGTTCGCCGGCGGCAACGGCCGGGATCCGGCGCAACGACGTGATCACCCGCGTCGGCGACACCGCCGTCGCCACCAACGTCGATGTCCAGAAAGAGGTCCGGACCAAGAAGCCCGGAGACAAGGTCCAGATCGTGTGGATGCGGGGGGAGGAGGAGCTGCGGGCCGAGGTGACCCTCGGAGCCCGGCCGGGGGCCCAGCGGTAGGGTGCGGCCATGTCCACTATGTCCACCTCGGGCGAGACGCTCCCCCCGCAACCCCCCCGCGGCCATGTCCGCATCGTCTACCTCGGGCCTGTCGCTCCCCATTGGGACGTGCAGTCGGACTTCGGTGATCGGGCTCTGATCGAGGAGTTCCGGCAGCGGGCGCTGGCCCGGCTCGTCCTCCTGCCGCCCCACGACCCGCAGTTCCGGCGTAACCGGGAACGTGTGGCCCGGGACGCGGAGCGGGAGAACATCATTCTCGACTGGGACCTCGGGATCCCCGAGGAAGAGGAGCTGGCCGCCCCCACCGGTCGCTGACCGGGTTCAGCGCCGGCGGCCCTTGCCCTTGCGGCCGGGGAGTATGTCGTCGTCGCTGCGGCTCCATGGGCGGGCGACCCGGCTGGCTTCCGGCGGCGGGGGAGGGGCCGGTTCGAATACGGGCTCGGGCTGCGGCTCCGGGTCGAAGACCGGCTCGGGGTCGAAGATCGGCTCGCGCTCTGGCTCGGGGTCGAAGATCGGCTCGGGCTTTGGCTCGGGGTCGAAGATCGGGTCAGGCGCCATCGTGCCGGCCGCCGGCGGCTCGGGCTCGGTGACGTTGAGCCATGAAGGGCTGGCCGGTTCCGAAGTTTCAGGGCGGCCGGCGGCCGCCGGCGCTGTCTCGATGTCCTGAGCCTCGATGTCCTGAGCGTCGGCGGATAGCTGCTCCGCCTCGGCCAGAGCGGCGGCGAGGGCAGCCTCCATGTCCTCGTCGGAGATGTCCTCTTCGGGGATCTCCAGACGCGGGTTGTCGCCCGCCATCTCCTTCTCCGCGGCCGAGGCGCTGTCAGGCGGGCCGGGCACCCAAGTGGAGAACACCTCGTCCAGATGGGCCTCGTCCGCCCATTCGGGCCCCTCGTCGGGACTGGTCATGGGGCCGATGCTACCTGTGGCCACGGGGCTCGGGCACTTCCGGCGGCCGCTCACCGGGGCTCAACCCGGGCCCTACCATTCCCCACGTGGCGAGGGAGACGGGTTGGAGTCCTCTGCGGCCACCCCGGCGGGACCATGACCCGGAGCTTCGGGCCACGCCGTTCTCCCGGTTGTCGGGCACCCACGCCTTGTCCGTTTCCGGCGACGCCCTGGTCACCCTGGCACTGGCCGGGTCGCTCTTCTTCAGCATCTCCCCCAGCGAGGCCCGGGGGAGGGTCGCCCTGTCGCTGGTGTTGACGATCGCCCCCTTCGGCGTGGTGGCGCCGTTGCTGGGGCCGGCCATCGACCGGACGGCCGGTGGCCGGCGGGCGATGGTGTTCATGGCCTCGCTCGGACGGGGGATCGCCGCCCTGGTGGCGGCGCGGGTGCTCAACAGCCTGATGCTGTTCCCGGTGGCCTTCGTTCTCCTCGTGCTGTCCAAGACCCACGCCGTGGCCAAGAGCTCGCTGGTCCCCACGGTGGTGGACAGAAAAGAGGACCTGGTGGAGGCCAACTCCCGGCTGTCCCTGCTTGCCGCGCTCGTCAGCATCGCCGCCGCCGTTCCGGGGGTCGCCGTTCTCCAACTGGCTGGGGGCGAGTGGGTGATGCGGTTGGCGGCTGTGGTCTTCGCGGCGTCGGCGCTGGCTTCGCTTCGGATCGTGCAGGTCCACCCGGACACAGACCCTGCTCGTACCCGTCGTGGCGTTCTCGTCGCCCGTCGGGACTCGTTGGCCGACATGAACCACCCTGGGATCCGCGCTGCGGCCACGGCTACCGGAGTTCTCCGTGCTGCCGTTGGGTTTCTCACGTTTCTCATCGCCTTCGCCCTCCGCCGGGAGGGGGCGCCGGCGTGGGTTTTCGGCGTGGTGCTGGCGGCCAGCATGGCCGGGTCCATTCTCGGCGCCGTCGCCGCGCCGGCACTCCGTCGGAGGATGATCGAGGAGCACCTGCTGACCGGATCGCTGGGCCTGGTCGTGATGAGCGCCCTGGTGGCCACACGGCTCGGTGGGCGCCCCGCCGCCGTGGTGGCCGCCGGCAGCCTGGGATTCGCGGCCAGTGCCGGAAAGCTGGCCTTCGACGCCGTGGTCCAACGGGATGCGCCGGACACGACCCAGGGCCGGTGGTTCGCCCGCTGCGAGGCGATCTTCCAGTTGACGTGGGTGGTCGGCGCCCTGGTGCCGGTGGCCCTCGCCGTACCCAGCAGGACCGGGTACTTCCTCCTGGCCACCGGAACGGCCCTGGCCGCCGGGGCCTACTTCGCCGGGCTGAGGGGGCGCGAGGCGCCGGCGCCGGGGTGACTCAGTCAGGGAGGTCGATGCGCTCCAGCCAGAGTCCGGGCGCGTCCACCTCTGCCGGCGTCGGCAGCTCCCGCTCGCCCTGCCACAGCCGGGCCAGCCCTTCCTGTCCGGCCCGCTCCACCACGCCGGTGACGAAGGCCGACCCCCGGTCGTACTGGGCCTGGCTCAGCTCGAGGCCGAACATCCTCTCGACGAACTGGTCGGCGTCGGTGCGCTCCACCCGCCGGCGGCGCAGGGCCTCCGACAGCGGGCCGTAGGACCCCAGGAGCGTCCGCCCTACCGTGTCCATCACGTGGTCGACGTAGCCGACGATGGCCGTTACCAGCGCCTCGACCCGGGTGAGGATCTGGCGCTGCTCCGGTGTCTGCATGGCGCCCAGGAGCTCCGCCGGATCACCCAGGGCGGCCTGGAAGGATGCCGGGTTGGTGGGATCGATCTCCCCCATCCGCTCCTCGAAGATCGAAGGGTCGGGCCTGAAGCCATGGACGTAGTCGCCGAGCAGGGATTCCAGCCGGCCGCGGACATGGGGACGGCTGATCACGCTGTGGTGGGTCAGCTCGCTGAGGCAGACCCAGAGGCGCACGTCGTCGGCAGGCAGGCTCCAGTCGCCGGCAAAGGCATTGACGTTCACGGGGACCACCAGGAGCTCGTGCGAGGGCGGCCGGGGGATGGGCAGGTCGTACTGGCCGAAGGCCCGCTGGGCCAGATGACCGACCATGGTGCCCGCCTGCATGCCGATCAGGAGCGGCCCGACCACCTGGGCCACCCCGCCGAGCAGCTCGGTGGTGGGATCGGGTGCGTCGTCGGGGCCCGCGTCGGAGCTGGGCGTGGCCATGGCCGCGGCGAGGCCTTCGAAGAAGGACCGGTAGGCATCGAGGGTGCGGTTGGCCCATTCGCCCCGCCCCACCGGCCTGAGCGTGACCGCTGCACCGTCCACCGCCACCGGCAGGCCCGTCGCCCCCGCCACCTGCAACTCCGCCACCCGTGCCAGCTCCTCGTAGCGGATCCGCTCCAGCGGCTCCACGTTGGGCTCGGACCCTCCCTCGGTAGCCAGCCACTGGGCCAGCTGGCGGGCCACCTCCAGGTTCAGCGGGGCCTGGTTGGCGAACATCTTGGCCAGCTCACCGAAGAGGCCCTCGAAGGGGTTCCCGCTACCGAAGGGCCCAGGCACGCTCACCCGCACATCGTAGGCGGGCGGTTCTACGAGCGGGATGGGCGTTCGGCCAGTTTCACCTTGAGCGAGCCTGGCTTCTTGTCGCGGTGGTAGGCGAGGGTGACTTCGTCGCCGGGGCGGTGGGTGCGGAGCTGGACCTTGAGGGCGCCCATGGACCGAATGGGCATTCCGTCCACCGAAACGATCACGTCCCGGCGAGCTATCCCTGCCCGCGCCGCGGGGCTGTCGGGGCTGACATTGCGGATCATGGCGCCGCCGGTCACTCCGATCTCCTTGGCCAGTGTGGCGTCGACGTCCTCGCCCTCGACCCCGAGCCACACGTGGACGGCGCGGCCGCCGGCGATGATCTGCTCGGCCACGTCGCGGGCGATGTCGATGGGGGTGGCGAAGCCCAGGCCGTCGGCGCCCACCGCGCTGACGGCGATGGCGGTGGTCACGCCGACCACGGCGCCGGCACCGTCAACCAGCGCGCCTCCCGACGAGCCGGGGGCGATGGGGGCATCAGTCTGGATCATGTCGAGAAGCGGGGGCCCTTCCCCGCCGTCGATCTCCCGCCCGAGGGCGCTCACCACACCGACGGAGACGGAGGGCCCGCCGGCCAGGCCCAGCGGAGATCCGATGGCGACGGCCAACTGTCCCACCCTGAGGGAGGCCGCCGATCCCAGGGGCGCACTGGCCACGTCGGTCCTGTCCACTTTCACCACGGCGATGTCGGTATCTGCGTCCGATCCGATCAGGCTGGCCGCTACCTCCTCGCCATCGGCCATGATCAAGGTGATCCGGTCGGCACCTTCGACCACGTGGTGATTGGTGAGGACGTGGCCGTCGCTGCGGAAGATGACGCCGGACCCGCTTCCGGGGCCGTCCCCGCCGTTGACGCGGACCTGCACGATGGACGGCCGCATCTGCTCGGCGATGTCGACGATGGCATTGGCCGGCGATCCCGGTGCGGTGACCGGCGTGACTGCGGCCGGTGCCACCACCCGTTCCACCGCCGCCGGTGTCGCCCGCGACACAGTCCGCACCCGGAACCCACCGGCCACCAGAACCAGGGCGACGGTGAGGATGGCGCTGATCGATCCAGCCAGGAGGCCCACCTGCCAAAGGCCCGGGGCCACGCCCCGATTGGTGGACCGGCGTCCGAACGCAGGTGGTCCCGCCACCTCCGAGGGGTGGCGCCAGATCCGGTCTTCCCGAGGGAGGAGCGGCTGCGGCGGCCGGTCGTCGCCAAGGCCGTCGTCAAGCTCCATGAAGACGAGGATAAGCGCCGGCACCTGCGGATTAAGGTCGGCGCCGTACCATTGAGGCGTGCCATCTCCCGGGCTGTGCTCGCCCAGAAGCGATACCGACTGGACCGGGCTCACGACCGCGCCCATACCGGTCGGAGAAGCTGTCGAATGGGCCGTCCGGCCGGGGTGCGGTGCGGTGGTCAGCTTCGCGGGAACGGTCCGTGACCACGCCGAGGGCCGGCCCGGCGTGAGTCTCCTGGAATACGAGGCCTATGAGACCGAGGTGGAGCCCCGGCTGGAGGCGCTGGCCGGCGAGGCCCGCCGTCTGTGGCCGGTGCTCGGTCGCCTGGTGCTGATGCATCGCACCGGGCCACTGCAGGTGGAGGAGACGGCGGTTCTCGTCGTGGCCAGCGCGCCACATCGGGCCGAGGCGTTCGAGGCGGCCCGCTGGTGCATCGACACCCTCAAGGCCACTGTCCCCATATGGAAGCGCGAGACATGGCGCGACGGTGTCGACTGGGGCACCTGCGCCCACGATGTCGGCGAGCACCCGCCCGTCCCAGGCGCCGTAAAGAACCCGTGAGCGTGTCGTGAGCAACCTCGTCTACCTTCTCCTGGCCGTCACCTTCAGCCTGCTCGGCTCACTGGTCGTGTGGTACCGCCACCGCCAGCCCCGATCGCTCGAGTACGCCATCGACGAGTTCCAGCGTGAGCTCCAGGCCCTCGCCCCCGAGCATTCCGGGCCCGGTCCCACTCCACCATCACCACCGCTGCGGCCGCCTGACGAACGGGCCCCGTAGTGGCCCGCGACCTGGCCATCGACCTCGGGACGGCCAACACCCTCGTCTACGCCCGGGGCGAGGGCATCGTGCTCAACGAGCCCACCGTCATCGCTGTCAACGAAAAGACCCAGGCCGTGCTGGCCATGGGCCATGACGCATGGCAGATGATCGGGCGTACGCCGGCATCCATCGTCGCCGTTCGGCCCCTGCGCAAGGGGGCCATCACCGACTTCGACATCACCCAGCGGATGATCCGCCTGCTCTTGAAGCGCGCCGGTGTCAGCCGCTTCAACCGGCCGCGCGTCCTGATCTGTGTGCCGTCGGCCATCACCGAGGTGGAGCGACGGGCGGTGGAGGAGGCGGCGCGCCGGGCCGGCGCCGCCGACCCGTACCTGATCCACCAGCCCATGGCCGCGGCCATCGGGGCCGGACTTCCCATTCACGAGCCGCTCGGCAACATGATCGTGGACGTGGGCGGCGGCACCTCTGAAACGGCGGTCATCTCCCTCGGGGGCATCGTCGCCCTCCAGGCCATTCGGGTCGGCTCCTTCGACATCGACGCTTCCATCCAGACCTACGTCCGGCGCGACTACGGCATCGCCATCGGTGAGCGCACTGCGGAGGAGATCAAGCTGGCCATCGGCAGCGCCTATCCCATGGAGGACGCGGTCAAGGCCGAGGTGCGGGGCCGTGACCTGATGACGGGCCTGCCCAAGACGGTGATCCTGTCGCCGGACGAGGTACGGGCGGCCATCGACGAGCAGGTGAGCGCGATCGTCGACTCGGTGGTGCTCTGCCTCGGCCAGGCGCCGCCGGAGCTGGCCCAGGACCTGATCATGCAGGGCATCCACCTGGTGGGTGGCGGCGGAATGCTGCGCGGTCTGGATCGCCGCTTGGAGGAGGAGACCCAGATTCCCGTGCACCTGGTGGACGCCCCCCTCGAGTGCGTTGTCCTCGGCGCCGGCAAGGTTCTCGAGTCCTTCGAGTCGCTCAAGGTCCTGTTCATGGGGGCGGAGCGCTGAGCGGGCCTCGGGCCCTGCTGGCGGCCGCCGCGTCGGCGTTGCTGGACGAGCGGCGCCGGCTCCTGCCTGAGGAATTGGCCGCTCTGGCCGCCCTGCCGGCGGAGTCGGTGCCGGCACTGGCCGCGGTGGCCCACGAAGTCCGCCTGGCCTGGTGCGGCCCGGAGGTCGAGGTGGAGGGGATCCTCTCCGCCCGAACCGGCGGATGCCCTGAAGACTGCGGTTTCTGCAGCCAGTCGGCCCGGTTCTCCTCCCCTGTGCGGGGCACGCCGTTCCTGGACACGGCCCAGGTGCTGGCCGCCGCCCGCCAGACGGCGGCGCTCGGCGCATCGGAGTTCTGCATCGTGCTGGCCGTGCGCGGGCCCGACGAGCGGGTGATGGGCAGGCTGCTGGAGCTGGTGCCGCTGGTGAAGGCCGAGACAGGGCTGGAGGTGGCGGTGAGCGCCGGCATCCTCGACGACGACCAGGCCCGCCGCCTGGCTGCGGCCGGCACCCACCGCTACAACCACAACCTGGAGACGGCCCGCTCCTTCTTTCCCGAGGTGGTCACCACCCACACCTGGGAGGAGCGTTTCCAGACCTGCCGGCGGGTCCGGGACGCCGGCATGGAGCTGTGTTGTGGCGTGCTGCTCGGCATGGGCGAGACCGCCGCCCAGCGCCTGGAGATGCTGGCCGAGCTGCGGGAGGTGGAGCCGGCCGAGGTGCCCGTCAACTTTCTGAACCCCCGCCCGGGCACGCCCATGGGGGACCGCCCGCTGGTGGAGCCGCTGGAAGCCATCCGCTGGATCGCCCTGTTCCGCCTCGCCCTGCCGGCGGTGACCCTCCGTTACGCCGGTGGTCGTGAGCTGACCCTGCGGGAGTTGCAGGCCATGGGCATGACGGCAGGCATCAACGCTCTTATCGTCGGCAACTACCTCACCACCATGGGCCGCTCGCCGGCCGAGGACCTGCAGATGCTGGCCGACCTGCGCATGCCCGTCGCCACCCTGTCGAAGGTCCTCTGAAGCCTGTTCGGGACCCTTTGTGTGCAAAAACCGTTGCTATACAACGATTTTTGCTCAATGAACGACATCCAGGTGGCGATTCAGAGAAGGACGGCGAGGGCGGCGACACTGGTGGTGACCGTCAAGCCAGTGTGTTCGCGGAGCCAGCGGGCATTGCCCGCGTGAGTGCGATTGCCTGCATCGAAGCGGTTGAGGAGGATGGTGGGCTGCCGGGCGCCGATGGCGGCGGCGGAGAGCAGCACGGCGTTGATGGCGCCGAGGCCGGCGCTGGCGACGAGCACGACGTGGTCGGGCTTGAGCAGCTCGATCAGCGTGACGGTGTCGCCGTCGGCAGCCAAGGGTGAGCGCGGCCCGCCCACGCCCTCCACCAGGCCGTAGCGGATGGCGGCACCCGCCGGCCAGCGCAGCTCCCCAACGAGCTCGGCGACTGTGAAGGCGGGTCGGCAGAGGGCGGAGGCGGCCAGAGGCGGAGCCATGGCCACGGCGTACCGACGGTGCTCGGGGCAGACGTTCCGCGGGTCCTCGCCGGTAGCCGCGGCCAGTACCTCCGCGTCCGTAGTGTGCCCACCACCGGGACCGCCGCTGCCGGCGTTGGCGCTCTCCCCAGGGTCGAAGGAGAGTGCCGGTTTGCGGGCGGCCACAGTGGCGCCGCCGGCACGCCACGCCGAGGCAAGAGCCGCTGTCACCCACGTCTTGCCCACGTCCGTACCGGTGCCGGTGACCAGCACGAGGCAGTCGGGTCGCGCCATCGCCGGCTCCCCCGGTGCCGGCTCGAGGCCATCGTTGGAGAGGAGCGGAGCTGGGAGATGCTGCTTCACCAGGCACCTCGTTGGTGGCGGAGCGAGCTGGATCGGGAGAAGGACCGAGAGCGCTTCGCGCAGACGCTCGACCTGGTTGTCGGAGTGGGCGGCGGACAGGGCGACGCGGAGGCGCGAGGTGCCGGGAGCGACGGTGGGGGGCCGGATGGCCGGGACGAGCAATCCCTGTTCGAGCAGCTGTGCGGAGGCATACAGAGCGGCGGCCTCCTCCCCTAGCACGAAGGCCACGATCGGAGATGGGTGCCCGGGCGACAGTTGGTCCACGTGGCGGCGGAGGCGCCGGCGCAGTGACTCGCCCTCGCCGCTGCGCACCACCCGCAGGGAGGCCAGCGCCGCTGCGGCCACCGCCGGCGGAGAGGCCGTCGTGAAGATGAACGGTCGCGCTCGGTTGACGAGAAGCTCGACCAGGGGCGTAGTGCCGGCCACGAACCCGCCGAGGGAGGCCAGGGTCTTCGACAGGGTGCCGACCCGCAGGATCTCGCATCGCCCGAGCGGCGGCTCCGGGCCGAGAACGGCGTGGGCTTCGTCGATGACGAGAAGAGCACCGTGGCGCCCGCACAGGTCGGTGAGCTCGTCGAGCCCCGCCGTGTCGCCGTCCATGGAGAACACGCTGTCGGTCACCACCAACGTGCGGGTGTGCGCCGGCGCGCCTTGCGCCAGCAACGACGCCACCCTGTCCACGTCGCCATGGGGGTAGACGACGACCTCTGCGCCCGAGGAGCGAGCGAGGCGGCACCCGTCCACGATCGAGGCGTGGTTCAGCTCGTCGCTGAGGATGCGCATACCGGGGCCGGCCAAGGTGGCCAGGACGCCCAGGTTGGCTGCGTACCCGGTGGGGAAGAGCACGGCCCGCTCTGCCTCCTTCCACGCCGCCAGTTCGGCCTCGAGCTCGCCGTGCACGGAGCGGGAGCCGCTCACCAGACGGGCCGCGCCCGACCCGGTGCCCCATCGTTCGAGCGCCTCGTGGGCCGCGGCCACCACGGCAGGGTGACGGGTGAGGCCGAGGTAGTCGTTCGAGGCGAAGGAGACCACCTGGCGGTGGGGGCCGTCACCGCCGTCGTGGATCACCGTTTCGGGCTCGGGACCGTCCAGGGCCCGCACCGTGCGCCACTGCCCGGCGGCACGGATCGCCGCGGTTTCACCCTCGGCCCACCGGGCCCAGCTCAAGTTGTCACCTCGGCGATGGCGTCGTGGAGCACGCCGACGATCCGCACGATCTCGTCGGCCGTGATGGTGAGCGGCGGCATTATGACGACGACGTCGCCGAGAGGACGCAGCAGCACGCCCCTCGCCACCGCCGCCGCGCAGACCCGCCGGCCCCACCGCAGCCCCGGCTCCGGTGGCGCCAGCTCCACACCTGCCATCAGGCCCCGGACCCGGATGTCGGCGACGGCCGGCTCGGTTGTGAGCCCAGCGGCCAAAAGGTCCGAGAGCTGCGCCGAGCGAGCGGCGACATTGGCCAACACCTTCCCGTCGGCAAGCAGTTCCAGGTGGCGCAGGGCGACAGCGGCGGCCAGGGCGTTGCCGCCGTAGGAGTGGCCGTGGAAAAGCGTGCGGGGACCGAGGTCGGCGCCGAGAAAGGCGCCGAAGACCCTGCCCGACGCCACCGTGGCCGACATGGGCAGGTAGCCGCCGGTGAGCCCCTTGCCCAGGCAGAGCAGGTCGGGGACCAGGCCACACTGCTCGGAGGCGAAGAGGGTTCCGGTGCGACCGAAACCGGTCGCGACCTCGTCGCAGATGAGCAGGACGTCGTGCTGGCGGCACGCGCCCACCAGCACGGCAAAGTCCTCCGGTGCGGCCATCTGCATCCCTGCCGCGCCCTGCACCAGCGGCTCGATCACGACTGCGGCCAGACCGGCGGCGCGCTCGGCGACCATGGCCGCGGCCACCTTCAGCGCGCCCTCCTCGCCGTAGCCGGGAGCGCGGAGGACGGGGAAGCGCAGCTCGTCGAACATTCCGTGCCCGAAGCCGGCGGCGTCACCGTCGCCCACGGAGAGCGAGCCGATCGTGTCGCCGTGGTAGGCGCCTCCCAGGGCCAGGTAGGAGGTGCGTCCGCTGAGGCCATTGTTGGCCCAGAACTGGAAGGCGATCTTGAGGGCCTGCTCCACCGCCGATGCGCCATCGGATGCAAACAGCACGTGCGGCCGCTCCACCGGCACCACCTCGGCCAGCGCCTCGGCCAGCTCCACCACCACCCGGTTACCGTGGCCGAGCAGGGTGGAGTGGGCGACCTTGTCGAGCTGCGAGCGAAGAGCTTCGTCCAGTTCCGGGACACGGTGGCCGAGGGTCGTGACCCAGAGAGAGGAAATGGCGTCGAGATAACGCCGGCCGTCGACGTCGATCAGCTCATGGCCCTCCGCCCGCTCCACCAGCACCGGGTCGTTCTCCAGGTACGTGCCCATCTGGGTGAAGCCGTGCCACACCACCGCCGCGTCGCGTTCCGCCCAGGTGCCCACTAGGAGCCGTTGTCGGTGCTGTCGCCGGCCAGGAGATCCTCCGCCGCCTGGCGGACCTGCCAGTCACGGTCAGCTCGGGCCCTTTCCAGGGCTTCTTTGACCTCGGGGCCGTCGAACGGAGCCAGGGCGATCACGGCCCGGCGGCGGATCGTGGGCTTGTCGGTGGTCGCGGCCAGGATGGCCGGAAGGCCCCGTTCGTCGCCCACCGCGCCCAGAGCGGCCACCGCCGCCTCACGGCACAGGGCGTCCTCATGGCCGCCCGCCATGGCGGCCAGAGCCTCCACGACACGCGCCGGCGCCGATGGGTGAAGACCCTCCTCATCCTCGCCGGCGCCGCCCCGCTCACCCAGGGCCCAGGCCGCCGTCTCTGCCACCGAGGCGTCGTCGTCACCCAGAAAAGGCACAAGGTCGACGTCATGGCCCACGGCCAGCTCGCAGGCGCGCCGTCTGAGCGCCGGGTCCAGGTCGGCCAGGGCGGCGGCGACATCGGCCGAGGTGAGGGCGCCGAGCCGGGCCAGGGCTCCGAGAGCGCTGGCCCGGACCTTGGGCGAGGGGTCTTCGAGGAAGCTGCGGGCGCCGGCCTCGTCACCCCGGTGGCCGGCCAGCGCCGCGGCCTGGCGCTGCCGCCAGTCCGCCGTGCCGGGTTCGGGCCCGGCTGTCCCGGAGTGCTGCGCCACGAGCAAGAGTTTGGACCACCGGGCTCAAGGGTGGGGAACAGAAGGCCGACTTCTGGGGCACACTGTTCCTATGAGAGATCCCCGGCGGCTGGTGGCCGTCCTCCTCCTGGGCCTCCTCATTTCGGTTGGGGGCGCCACAGTCCTGCGCAACGCCGAGGCCGGCGATGTAGTGGCCGGCGTGGCCAAACCGACGACCACGACCACGACGACCACCATCGCGCCGGCGACCACCGTGGCTCCTGCGGCGGCTGTGCGGGCGAACAAGCCCGTCCGGGTACCCAGCAACCCCTACGCCCCCGAGAAGCTTCAGCAGATCGGTGACATGTTGATCCCGAAGATCGGCCTCAGGCACACCATCTACGAAGGCATCACTCTGCGTACCATCGACCACGGCCCCAGCCACTGGCCCGGAACAGCCATGCCCGGCCAGACGGGCAACGCCGTGTTCGCCGGCCACCGGGTCACCCACAGCAAGCCTTTCCGCAACATCGACCAGCTCGTGGCCGGGGACGAGGTCATCTTCAACATCGCCGGAAAGCGTTCGGTGTACCGGATGACGAGCTCCAAGATCGTGACGCCGAAGGCTCTCGACATCGTGCACCAGACGCCGACGGCCACGGCCACGCTCTTCGCCTGCCACCCCCCGGGATCTGCCAAGTTCCGCTACGTCGTACTCCTCGAACTGGTCCAGGAGAACCGGCAACAGGCTACGCCGGCAGCTGCGAACGAGCCGCCCCCCACCCAGCCTCCGCCGAGCGACTCGCCGGCGACGCTGCCGAGTGAGCCCTCCTCGTCCGGGTCGGGGTTCTGACCCGGATTTCTTTCGCGGTGGCTGCTCAAGGGCAGCGGTCGACTGGCCGACACGACACGTGGGAAAAGGAGAGACCGATGACACACATGGTGATGTTTAGAAGCGCCGAGGGTAAGCCTGGCTACCACCACACCGAGTCGCTGGACGAGGCGATCGGTTTCGTGGAGCACCTTCGCAACCAGGAGCAGGTGCCGGAGGCCCGGATCTTCCGCATGGAGGAGATCCCGATCGCCGTGAGGACGTACTACAAGGTCGAGGTTTCCACGGCCCAGCCGGCCCAGCCGGCCAAGGCTCCCACGCCCTCGGCGGCACCTCCGGCTCCTACTACCGTGACATCGCCTTCGGCGGTGCCGACTTCGACCGCCTACGGATCCAGCCCGCAGCGGGACAAGGTGACGGTCCCGGCGGACGAGCCGGTGGTGATCGAGCCCATGGAGTCCGCCAACGGCGGCCCCGCCGCCGGTGCACGTTTCGGGCGGTTCAACCGCTCCTGAAGGGACCCCGTAACGGTGGGCCGGAGTATCAGCCCAGCGCCCGCCGCAACACCACCGAAGCCATGAAGATGGCCACGGTGATCAATCCCGCGGTGACGGCCCCGACGAGGACGGAGACTCCGAGCAGGCTCAGACCCGCCCTGATCCGTACCGACATCTCGTCGACAGGCTCCAACGCGGCTCGGCGGGTGTGCCCTGACCTCGACGGCGCCGGCGCTTTTGCTGGCGCCTCCCGTACGGGGGGCGGGCGCTGAGGCAGGCGAGGAGCCTCGACAGTGCCCGCGCTCGGCTCGGTGACCGGGGGGCCCGGAGCCGGCGGTGCGCTGATCGCCGGGATCGGCGGCGGCGGCGGCGGTGGTGGCGCCGGTAACGGTGGAGGCGGTGGTGGAGGCGGCGGTGGTGGTGGCGGTTCCGGGGTGCGGGGGGTCTTCGGGATCCCAGCGACCGAGGACCACCACTTGGCATCCTCGTCGTCCTCGTCGTCCTCGTCGTCCTCGTCGCCGCCGAGCGGCAGTGACCACGCCGCGGTGGGATCGCCCTCGATCCTCACTTGCCCGGCATCGGCCGGCGGTGCCGGCGACGCGGCCTTTTCGGGTTCGGGCTCAGGCTCAGGTGCAGGCTCGGCCTCCGGGGCGGCCGGCTTCAGCAATGCCGGATCCTCGATCCAGCGCGACCAGTCCTCCGTCGTCCACTCGAGCACCGGCTTCTCCGACAGTGGCGCCGGCCTTTCAGGCTCCTCGGCTGGGGGGTATGTCACCGAGCCACGGGCCACCCGCGCCCGGTAGTGCCCGGCCCCGTGGCAGGCTGTGCCGAAAAGAGGCTGCTCAGCGACATGAACACGATCGAATCGATGGTAGTGCGGGGCCCTCTGGCCTGGGAGCCTTTGCCGACGCCGCCGCCCCGCCGGCGGTTCCTTCTCTGGGCCCTTCCGATCCTGGCCCTGCTTCTCGCCCTGCTCGCCGCCATCACCTTTACCCTTCCCTATTACGCCATCGCTCCGGGCTCGGCCCGCCAGGTCAACGACCTCATCGACGTTCCCGAGGACCGCTCGTTCCCGCCCCGGGGCAAGTTCCTGCTCGCCACCGTCGCCCTGTCGCGGGTGACACCGCTCGAGGCGGTCCGAGGCTGGTTCGATCCGGATACCGACGTGGTGCCCGAGAAGCGGATCCTCGGGCCCGCCCGCCGCCGCCAGTTCAACCAGCTGAACCTGCGGGCCATGGACGATTCCAAGCAGACGGCCGCCGTCGTGGCTCTGCGTCGGCTCGGGTTCTCCGTGGCCGAGGAGGGCAAGGGCGCCCTGATCGAAGTCGTGGAGAAGATCTCGCCGGCAGGGGACCGTCTCTCCCAGGGAGAGGTCATCACCGGAGTGGACGGGCAGCCCATCCGCTTGGCCGAGCAGGCCCTGGAGGCGATCCGGGGGAAGCGGCCGGGCGATCTGGTGCGGCTCGATATCCAGAGTGCCAGTGGCGCCGGCCGGGTGGAGGAGATCGTGCTCGGATCCCGACCGGGGACCAGGGTCGGCTTTCTCGGGGTGGTTCTGCGCACCAAGGAACGCCGCTTCGACTACCCGTTCGACGTCACCATCGATTCGGGCGCCATCGGTGGGCCTTCGGCCGGCCTGGCCTTCACCCTCGGGGTGCTCGACACCCTGACCGCGGGGGAGCTGACGGGCGGGAAGAAGGTGGCGGTGACGGGCACCATCGAGATCGACGGGACCGTTGGCGACGTGGGCGGAGTGGCCCAGAAGACGGCTGCCGTGCGGGCCGCCGGCGCTGACTACTTCCTGGTCCCTCCCAAGGAGTTCCGTGACGCCAAGGCTCACGCCGGCCGCCGGTTGAAGATAGTCAGCGTGGCCAATCTCGACGAAGCGCTGGCCGCACTTGGACATCTCGGCGGTGACGTCACCGCCCTCGGTACCTCCGGCGGTCGCGCCGTCACCGGTGGGCCGGGTTAGCGGTTCCGGCCCTGTCGCGTGACTAGAGTTCGACCCATGGGGCGGCCCACCGCGGTGCCGAGGCCCCCCACCTGCCCCCGGGGCGCCGGGTAGCGCGATGTCCGCCTCGGCCGCTCAGCTCCAGTTCGCAGCAGAATTCGTCCTGTTCGTGGCGGCCGCCTCCGGCGTGGCCGCTGTCTCGCTGGCCGCCACGGTGGTGCGCCACGGCCCCGCCGGCCGGGGAGGCCGGCTGGCGCTTTTCTCCGGCCTCCTGCTCGTCGCCGCCGCCTCGTTCCTCCACGGCTCACAGCTCGTCGGTGAGCCCGATGCCTTGGCCATCGTGGCGCTGCGCGCAGCCGGCGTGGTCATCGCCGCCGCGGGGTCCCTCGCGTGGGCCGCCGGACCGGTACCGGTGCTGTTGCTGCGGGTGGGGCTGGCTTTTGTAGCCGTCGCCACTGGTGTCGATCTGGCCGGCGCCCACGACGCGGCCAGTGGGCTCCTCGCCGTAGCCGGGCTGGTGCTCGGGGGTTCGGTTCTGGCCGCCAGCCGTCGCTCGATCGCCGCGCAGGTGGCCGCCAGCGCCGCCGTCACGCTGCTCATAGTGGTGGTGGTGCTGGGGGTGGCGCTGTCGGCCGTGCTCGTGTCGACGGTGGAGGACGGTGCCACCGACCGCCTGGAGCGGAGGGTGGTGAACGAGGCCACCTCCGCCAGCAACAGCTTCACACCCCGTATCGAGGATGCCACCCTGGTGGCCGCGTCCCTCAAGGGCCAGCGCCTGAGTGAGCTTCGACGGGTAGCGGGTGTTGCAGCTCCGTCGGCGACGCTGTCGGAGCCCTTGTCGGTCCTGTCGGCCAACTTCCTCGGCAACGTGGGGCTCGTGTACGTGACCCGCTCCGAGACGGTGCAGGGTGTGGCCCCCGGCGCCGCCGCCCTCGACACCGCCACCGTGCTGGGACTGGCCCGTTCCGAGGTGGTGCGCCAGGCCATCCGTCGAGGCGCTCCTCGGGGCTCCATCACCGTGCTCGGTGGCCAGGTGCTGGTCATCGGGGCACAGCCGGTGAAGGACGACGACAGGGACCGCACCCTGCTCGGAGTGGCGGTGGCCGTGTCGAAGCTCGACTCCACTTCGCTGGCCGTCGCCGCCGCCGACGACCCGGATCTGTCGCTGGCTCTGGCCCGCCGCGGCTCGGTGATCGACCGCCAGGGGCCGCAGCCGCCGCTTGCTCCCATTCGGTCCCTGGTCACCGACAGCCTCGACGACGGCCGGCGCCGCTCCGCCGTCGTGGGCGGGCGGTTCGTGGCCGTAGCCCCGGTGCTGGCCGCCGACGGGCGGCCCGTGGTGGCCATCGTGGCTTCCACTCCGACGACCCTGGTGAACGAGACGCGGGACTCGGTGTTCCGGAACCTTTTCCTCATCGCTCTTGGCGGAACCTTCCTGGCCTTGATATTCGCCGCCGTGGTGGGCAACAGCATCGGCTCCCGGCTGCGCCGGCTGACCGGGGCCGTGCGGGCCATGGAACTTGGCGATCTCACCGTCCGCACAGGGGCAGGGAAAGCCAATGGGGGTCAAAACGGGGACGGGACCGAGGACGAGGTCGGGGTTCTGGGTCGGTCGTTCGATGCCATGGCGACGTCGGTCGAGGAGAAGACGCTGGCGGAGTCGGCTTTGCGGGAGCGGCTGGAGGCTGTCGTCGGAGGCATGGGGGAGGCGCTGATGGCCGTCGACGGAGCCGGCGTGGTCACCGACTTCAACCAGGCCGCGGAGCAGCTCTTCGGCATCACAGCGGGCCATGCCCGCGGCAGCTCGCTCCGCGACATCGCCACCTTCCGCTCGGAAGAGGGATCCGATCTCGCGCTGCTCCCCGTCGGGTCCTCACGACCGTCGCGTTCCCAGGGTTGGGTGTTGCGACGGGATGGCGAGGAGGTTCCCGTCGCCGTGACCGCCGGACCGGTTCAGGGCGCCGGCGCCGGCGCCACCGTCTTCGTCATCCGGGACCTCCGCCGGGAGCGGGAGGTGGAGCAGATGAAGACGGAGTTCCTTTCGCGCATCGGCCACGAGTTGCGTACCCCGCTCACGGGGATCATCGGCTATGCCGACCTGCTCAACCGCAAGCGGGTTCCCGTCGACCGGGCCGCGGCGTGGCACGGCCAGATCCTCATCCAGTCCAAGGGCCTGCTGCGCATCGTGGAGATGCTCGAGTTCTTCGCCAGCGCCGGCGCCGGCCGGGTGTCGCTGCGACTGGAGGAGACCGACCCGCGCACTCTGCTGGACGAGGTGGTCAGGGCCTGGCGCCGGCGGTTGGGGCGACCCCGCGCGCTGCGCCGGCGGGTCGCTGCCGAGCTGCCCGACGTGCGGGTCGACCGTCGGCTGCTGTCCTCGTGCCTCGACGAGCTGATCGACAACGCGCGCAAGTTCTCCCCCCCCAATGCGACAATAGAGGTGGCAGCCGGGTTCGTGGCCGATGGAGGTGGCTGGGTGGAGCTGTCCGTGACCGATCGCGGCAAGGGGATGACCGAGGATGGGCAGGCGCGGGCCTTCGCCGATTTCGCCCAGGGCGATACGTCAGACACCCGCACCTACGGCGGTCTCGGTCTCGGCCTCTCTTTCGTGAAGCGGGCAGTGGAGTCCCACGGGGGCAGCTTGCGCTGTGAGTCGGACCCGGACAATGGCTCGAAGTTCTCGATTCTTCTGCCTGCCGTGCCGAAGAAGGGGATGCAATGAAACGCGTCGTGCTCCTGGCCGTCCTGACCATCGTGGCTGGCGTTGCCTGTAGCCGCGACGGGCTCGATCCAGGTGAGGCCCGTCTCAGCGTCTCCCCGGGCGCCGACGTCGTGGTCGCCGTTCCGGGAAAGGCTGCCGAACGTGTCGCGGGAAACCGTACGTTCCCGGCGGGGAGCACGGTGACGGTCTCGGCCGGAACGGCCGGGCTCGAGCTGTCGACCGGGCCCGAACTGGAGCTCCGGCGGGGGAGCGAGCTGCGCCTCGGTCGTCAGCCTTCTCTTGTTCGCGGGGACCTTTTGGTTGCCTTCACCGGTGACAAGCCGCTGACGATTCTCACGGCGAACTCCGAGGTGCGGGTGCTCGGGGCGGCCCGCCTCGCCCGTGATCTCGCCGTTTCCGCCTCCAGCTACCGGGGCCACCTGCGGTTGAGGTCCGCCGGACGGACCCTGGAGGTGCCGGCGCTGCGACAGGGCGACATCCCGTCGCTTGGCGTGGTGTCGCCGCGTCCCGAGCCGCTGGACTACGACCCGTCGGATCCTTGGGACCGCCGGTTCCTGGGTGAGGCCATCGAGCTGGGCGAGGAGCTGGAGGCCAAGAGCGAAGGTTTCACCTCCTCGTTGCGCGAGAACGAGGGCCGAACGCCCGGCTATTTCCGGCTGCTGGTCCCGGCGCTGGAGAAAGAGCGGGAGTTCGGGCCGCCGCTGCTGATCGGTGAACGTCCTCCGGGTGAGACCCTGGTGGGGGCCACCATCGTGGTGGCCGCGGAGCAGGGCTCCTTCGTGGCCAGGTGGCAAAAGGTTTTCGAGTTCCGTGACCAGGGGGCACCGTGGGGTCTTGTCGCTCTCGATCAGAAGGTGGACGACTCCGGCGCTCTGGTTCAGTCTCTCGACTCTGCCATCGGGCGGGCCAGTCTCGCCTTTGCGCCGGCCGGTCCCGCGGGCGCGCCTTCCGGGGGGACCACACCCGGCGGCGGCGGCGCCGCAGGGGCCAGTCCCGGGACAGGAACCGGTTCGGGTACTGGCGCCGCCGGTGGTACCGGTGGCGCCGGAGGAGGGACGTCAGGCGGCTCATCTTCGCCGCCCACGACTTCCGCCCCGAGCCCATCGCCTACGACGCCGACCGTGCCCCCGACGACAGTGCCGCCCCTCGTCCTCCCGCCTCCACCGGTCGGCCCGCAGCCCCCTGGTGAGCCACGACCCACCCCGGTGCTCCAGCCGGTCGTCGACGTCATCGGCGGGCTTCTGGCAGGTCTTTGACCCGCGCCCCGCCGGCCGGGGATGGCGCCGTTTCGGGCCGGGCGGCCGTAACCTGCGGCCATGGCTGAAGCCCCTCTCTCGGCCGAGGAGATCGCCCACAGAGGGTTTCCCTCCACCTTTCGGGGGTTCGACCCCGCGGAGGTCCGTGCCTATCTGGTGCGGGTATCCAACGAGCTGAAGGCGGCTGCCGCCCGTGAGCGGGACCTGAAGCAGAAGTTGATCGAGGCGGAGCGGCTGGCGGCCAACCCGGTGATCGACCAGGCCATGCTCACCAGGGCCCTGGGCGAGGAGACATCCCGGGTGCTGGTGAGCGCCCAGGAGGCGGCTCGCCAGCTGCAGGCCCGGGCCGAGGACGGCGTGGCCAGGATCCTCCGGGAGGCCCATGAGCAGGCCCAGCGGATCCGGGCAGAGGCCGAGGTGGTGCTGGCCGACCGGACCGAGGAGGCGGACACCGTCGCCGGCGAGATCCGCGTCGCTGCTCAGGCCGAGGCCGCGGCCGTGGTGGAGCAGGCCCGCCGGGAGGGTGAGGCGGCGAGGGCGGAGGTGGTGGAACAGTCCCGTCAGTTGGTGCACGAGGCCCAGGCGGCGCGGGCCCGGGTGCTCGGCGATCTGACCCGGCGCCGGCGCATCGCCCACACCCAGGTGGAGCAGCTCCGGGCCGGGCGGGAGCGCCTGCTCGACGCCTACCGGGTGGTCCGCCGCACCCTCGACGAGGTCGCCGACGAGTTGGAGCGGGTGGAGTCCGAAGCCCGCACGGCCGCTGGTGCCGCGGCACGGCGCGTCGAGGCCGCCCTCGACGCAGGAGATGTCCCTACGGTGGAGGACGACGGCGCCGGCGCCGAGGCGGTGGGCCTGCCGGCGGAGGCGCCGGGGGACGTCAGTGCTTCGGTGGCGCCGGGCGCGCCGGCGCCGGCCTCGGCGGCCACCGTGGTTGCCCAGCCACCGGAGGAGGAAGCCAGCAGTCCGGTGGAGGGCGTGGAGCTGGCCGCCGTGCCACCGTTGACAAGAAAGTCCCCGCCCGGCGGAAAGGCTCCGATCGTGGCGAGGGAGGAACGGGTCGAGGAGCGCAAGCTCTCCTCGTTGCGCATCTTGCGCCGGCCGAAGCCCGACGCGCCATCCATATCCGAGTTGAAGGTCGTGGATGCTCCGTCGGAGGTGGAGGGGGTGAGGGTGATTCTCGCCTCCACGGAAGAGGATGAGCAGCCACCGCCACCGGCGCCGGTCCCAGGTGTGCGGGAGCAGCCGTCGGTGATGCCCGGCGTCTCCTGGGCGCCGGCGCCATCCGCTTCGCCGCCGGCTCCACCGGAACCGGCCCCAGCGGAACCGGCCGAAGCCGCGGCCGGTTCTCGCGACGAGCCCGCCCCGACAGCGGTGGAGGATCTGAGCCCGCCGACGCCGGAGCAGGCATCCCAGGTGGAAGCGCTGTTCGCCCGCATCCGTGCCGACCGCGCCGCCTCCGTGGTCACGCCCGACGAGGGGGTTGTGCCACCGGCGCAGCCGGCCGCGGCATCGACCGACGACGGAGCCTTGGCGCCGGCGGGCGCCGTACCCGGATCTGCCCCTGAGCCTTCTGCCGAGCCGGCGGCGTCTGAGCTCGTGGCCCCTTCTGCCCTTGGCCAGGAAGAGACGCTCCTCCAGCGACGGGACGAGGCGATCGAAGCGATCGAGGCGGCTCTCACCCGGAAGCTCAAGCGGGCGCTGCAGGACGAGCACAACGACGTGCTGGACCGGCTGCGTTCGTGCAAGGGAATCCCGTCGGTGACCGTTTTTCTTCCCCCAGCGGCCGACCAGGCCGCTCGCTACGCCTCGGCCGTGGGAGACCTGCTGGCCGAAGTGGCCCGATCCGGTGCGAAATTCGTGGCCAGCGGCCAGTCCGGGTCCCAGTCCGAGTCAGGGAGCCACTCCCCCGAGGTGGCGGACGTGGTCGCTGATCTCACCGAGTCGTTGGTCGGCCCCCTCCGCAGGGACGTGGAGCGAGGAGTGGAAAGCGGCCAGGACGACGCCGCGGTCCTCGTCGACGTCATCGGAGCCGCCTACAGAGAATGCAAGACGCAGCGCCTCGAGCGCCTGGCCGCGGATGCCACCATCGCTGCCTTCTCGCGGGGGACGGTGAGCGCATCTTCGGGATCGGAGCTCCGGTGGATCGTGGACGACGGCGACGCCGCCTGCCCCGACTGCGACGACAATGCGCTCGCCGGCCCGACCGCAAGTGGTCAGCACTACCCGACAGGCCAACCCCATCCCCCGGCTCATGCGGGATGCCGATGCCTGCTCGTTCCCGGCCACCCGTAGCATCGTCTCCTGATGCCCATCACCGCCGAAGGCAGCCCTCATCGTCGTACCCGCCCGAAAGGCCGGGCATGGTTGATCGGTCTGGCCGTCGTCGCCTTCGTCCTCATCACCTCCCTTCGCGGGATCGCCGGGTTCTACACGACCTATCTGTGGTTCGGTGAGCTGGGCCTGAGCAGCGTGTGGACGGGAGTCCTCGGCGCCAAGATCGTCCTCGTGGCCATCTTCAGCGTCGTGTTCTTCGCCATGCTCTTCCTCAACCTGGTGATCGCCGACCGCCTCGCCCCCCGGACCCGGCCCACCGGTCCCGAGGACGAGCTGGTGCAGCGGTACCGCCAGATCGTCGGCCCTCACACCGGCAAGATGCGCCTCGGTGTATCGACACTGTTTGCCCTACTGGCCGGCACGGGGGTGTCGGCGCAGTGGAACAACTGGCTGTTGTTCCACAACGCCGTCGACTTCGGCGGCGCCGCTGACCCCCAGTTCGGTCGGGACATCGGGTTCTACGTGTTCACCCTCCCGTTCCTCTCCTTCATCGTCAACTGGGCGTTCGTGGCGGTGGTGATCGTGGCTGTCGTGACGGTGGTGGCGCACTATCTCAACGGCGGTATCCGGGTGCAGACGCCGACGCAACGGGTCACCCCGCAGGTCAAGGCTCACATCTCGGTCCTGCTCGGAGCCCTCGCCATCATCAAGGCGGTGGGCTACTACCTGCAACGCTTCGAGCTCAGCTTCTCCACCCGGGGAGTGGTGGACGGCGCCAGCTTCACCGATGTCCGTGCACAGCTTCCGGCCCTGGAGCTGTTGGTGTTCATCTCGCTGGCTGCCGCCCTGCTGTTCCTGTACAACATCCGCCGCCAGGGCTGGGTACTGCCGGCGGTGGGTGTGGGCCTGTGGGCTTTCATCTCTGTGGCCGTGGGTGCCGTCTATCCGGCGTTCACCCAGAAGTTCCGGGTAGAGCCGGCCGAGATCCGCAGGGAGCGGCCCTATATCGAGCGGAACATCGCCGCCACTCGGAAGGCGTACGGTCTCGACAAGGTCGAGCAGTCCACCTTCGACTACGACGAGGCACTCAACGCCGAGGATCTGCAGCAGAACACTGAGACCGTGCGCAACGTGCGCCTCTGGGACCCGCAGTTCGTGGACAAGACCTTCCAGAAGCTGCAGGAGATCAAGTCCTACTACCGCTTCCGGGACGTCGACATAGACCGTTACCAGATCGACGGCCGCACCACGCAGGCAATCGTGTCGGTGCGGGAGCTCAGCTCCGAAGACCTCCCGTCCGATTCATGGGTGAACCGCCACCTGCTCTTCACCCATGGTTTCGGCGCTCTGGTGGCGCCGGCCAACGCGGTGACGCCTGACGGAAAGCCGGCCTTCGTGCTCAAGGACGTGCCTCCGGAAGGTACGCCGGCTTTGAGCGAGCCGAGGATCTATTACGGCGAGACCACCGGTGGTTACGCCATCGTCAAGAGCAAACAGGAGGAGCTCGACTTTCAGCGCCCCGATGGCACCTCGGTGTCCAGCTCCTACAAGGGGACCGGCGGCGTGCCGATGAACTCGACGCTGCGGCGGCTGGCCTTCGCCCTTCGATTCGGCAACTTCAACCCCCTCATCTCCAACCTGATCACCCCGCAGTCGCGGGCCATCTTCATCCGCGACATCGGCAGCCGCGTCCGCACCGCCGCCCCCTTCCTGCGCTACGACGCCGATCCGTACCCGGTGATAATCAAGGGCCGGGTGCTGTGGGTTCAGGACGCCTACACCACCACATCGCGCTACCCCTACTCGCAGCACGCCGACACAGACCGGGTCCCTGAGGACAGCGACCTTCGGGGCGGGTTCAACTACGCCCGCAACTCGGTGAAGGTGGTGATCGACGCCTTCGACGGGTCCATGGACTTCTACGTCATTGACGACAAGGACCCTCTGGTCAAGGCCTACATGAAGGCCTTTCCCAAGCTGTTCACGCCGGGCTCGAAGATGAGTGACGAACTGCGCGCCCACCTGCGCTACCCGGAGGACCTCTTCCGCGTGCAGACCAACATGTACGGCCGCTACCACATCACCGCACCGGCCGACTTCTACAACGCCAGCGACGCGTGGAACATCTCGCAGGATCCCGGTTCGGGTTCGCCGACTCCGGCCGAGAGGCGGGCGACAACAGCGACGGGCGCCGTGCTCGTGAACATCAAGGAAGCGCGCATGGACCCCACGTACATGCTCCTGCGCCTGCCGGGGGACGAGGAGGAGAGCTTCCTGATCCTGCAGCCATTCGTGCCGTTCTCCGACGACGACAAGCAGCAGAACCTCACCGCCTTCCTGACGGCCAAGAGCGACCCCAAGAGCTACGGACGCCTCCAGTCGTTCGTGATGCCGCGCGGTAAACAGATCGACGGGCCGGCGCTGGTCGACGCCCGCATCTCGGCCAACCCGGCGATCTCCAGCGAGATCACCCTGCTCGACCAGAAGGGCTCAGAGGTCCAGTTGGGCAACGTGCTGGTCATCCCGATCGGGAACTCGCTGCTCCACATCCGCCCGCTTTACGTGCAATCGAAGCGAAACCCGCTGCCCGAGTTCAAAAAGGCCATCGTCGTTTTCGGCGAGAAGGCCGAGATGCGCGACACCCTTCAGGAGGCTCTGGCCGCGGTGTTCGGCGACGCGCCGCCCACTCTCGAGCAACCGAAGGACGGCGCCACACCGGGCTCCCCGTCAGGCCCAGGCGGGGCGTCTGGCTTGTCCCCTGACGCTCAGCGGCTGCTCGGTGAGGCGGACGTGGCCTTCAAGTCTGGCCAGGAGGCGCTGCGCCGCGCTGACCTGGCCGAGTACCAGCGCCAGAACGACCTGGCCGCCGAGCGGGTCCGCCAGGCGCTGAGTACGCCGGCGGCGACACCCCCTGTCTCGTCAACAACCACAACCACCACCACCACGGCCTCACCCCCCGAAAGCTCCGCCTGAGCCTTTGCTATAATGGCCACTCCGCCGCGGGGTGGAGCAGTCTGGTAGCTCGTCGGGCTCATAACCCGAAGGTCGTAGGTTCAAATCCTACCCCCGCCACTAAAAAAGCAGCAGGTCAGGGCCGGTGCGAGAGCGCCGGCCCTCTGCGTTCGAGGCCCGACTTCTAACGTTTCTTCTAACGCTCGGCAGCCGGAATGTGCCGCCGGACGACCGTGTGACGCTCTCGAGTTGGGGAGAGCGCTTGCGTCCAGGCGCCGGCACGACGATCACATCAGAGCTTCGAGCATGGCGATTCCGAGCTCCAGCGGCGCACGCTCGTCCGCATGGTCGATGACGGCGGCCACGATCTTCGCCTTCTCGATGAGCAAGGGTCTGGCGACTGCGGGCATCTTGCCCTGGACTCCTGCCAGGAGAAGCTCTGGTAGGAGCTTGCGAACGGCAAGCTCGTCGGCGCGCTCGATCAGGATCGTGACTGCAAGCGTTGCCTCCTGGTCGTTGGCCCCCCACCAGAGCTCCCGCGGCTCGAGCCAGCGCAAGATGCAGGCCAGGATGATCGGGTCGTAGTAGGAGCGAACGACGGCTGGCATCTCGAACACACGCCAGAGCGGTGCTCCCACGGCGCGCTCGATCTGGAGACGCGCGTGTTGAACTGCTGCACCAACAGCGGAGTAGACGGCGCGGCTGCGGAGGCGTTCTCCGAAGTACGACATCGGGCTCACCCGAGCTGGATCCGGGCCGCCATGCGGGCCTACGCCCCACAGGACCTGGTCCTCGGCGCCGAAGTTGCTGCAGATCTTCTTGCGCTCGTCTAGGAACAGCTCGACGTGCGGCTCAAGTTCGTCCGGTGCGCCGAGCAACGCTCGGAGCTCGGTCTGAAGTGGTGATTGCGCCCACGGCAGGTAGCTCTCCCAGAGCCACCGGAGGTGTTGTCCGCCGATCGAGTTCGCGAGGGTGTCTCGCTCTCGCAGCGTGCCAGTGCGCAGATGGGCAACGAGGGCATCGACGACGTACGCGGTCTGAATCTGCCGACGTGCCTCCTGAACTCCGAGGAGCAGCCGCTGCATGGAGAGGCCGGTCACGAGTCCGAGTCGGAAGAGAAGGACGCGCTCGGCGCCTCGAACGGCTGCGAGAAGGTCAGCGTCCCAATGATCCGGTTGCGGATCGTCGACGACCAGCATCTGGCCGGACTTGGCCGGGGCGAGCGCGAGCTCGCTGTACTGATCGAAGTGCTCGCGCTCAGCATCGCTACCGTCGAGCAGAATCAAGTCATAGCCCTCCGTATGGAGGAGGCCTTGCTGTTGGAGTCGGATCAGTTGTTCGCGGCACCGGTCTGCGAACCGTTCCCACTGATCTACTGCGAGCAGGCGATCGAAGTCGATCTTCACCGCGAGTCGCTTGTCGACGCCGTGACGAGGGTGGCCGGCATGGACGTCGGACTCGGCGTCGAGGAGGACTGCATCGGCGCGATCCGCTAACTCCCAAAACTCTCGTTGTTGAGCAGCCCACGGAGCGCTTGGTGTCGTGAACTCCGGCCCCGGGAGGACCATTCCTGCGAACGTTCGCGGGTCGATGTGAACGAGTCGTCCAGCTACGCCAGAGGTGCACGACAGACAGTCGTCCTCGTTCCGCTCAGTGCTGGCCCCGAGGCCATGCCATCGATCCATGCGGTCGGTCGGGTGGGCGTTGGCGGCGGGCGTCACAATCGGATGGGTCGTTGGGTCGCCGGGCTTGTCAACAACAACGTCCAAGGTCCATCGCCCGGGCGCCGTGCGGTCGAGAGCCTGGACGAATCGGTCCCGGAGCGCGCCGGTCGAGTGGACGGAGAGCAGAGCGACGACAGGCGCTCGACCATCATCCACGTCTCGCACCGCCTTGGTGGCGTCCAGCGTCGTGGCGGGGTACTGCTCGAGGGACGCGCAGCGACCGAGGCGAACGCCACGATGCTCGGCGAGTTGTTCGGCGGCGATCGTGAGTGCCACGAGGGAGGCGGAGTCGACGACGAGACCAGCCTCTGGTTGAAGGCGATGGAGCAGCCATGATGCGAGAGCGCGAGCATCATGGGGATGACGGATAGCGTCGCTTAGTCGAACGAACGTGTCGGAGTGCGTTCCGCTCGGGAGTCGGTAGTGGTAGGCCTTCGGCTTCCAGATCGCGCCGTTCCGGTTCAGCAGTGCGGCGACCTCGCCGGCGCGCGCCTCGGCCAACAGTGCGAGATCCGCTACCTGGGGATCGTCGAGAGCGCCGTCGTCTGCGACGAGCCGTTGTGCCGGGAGCTGGCCGACCGGGAAATCGATCAGCCGCACTGCAGGCGCCCAGCCGATGCGTTCCAGGTTGGAGCGTAACGCCGCCGCGAACTCCTGTGCTCCCGGATCGTCGAGGGTCTCCCACCAGCGCAATACGACGTCGGTGACGGTCGCAGTGAGCTGTGGCGGAACGCTTCGCACAATCGACGCCAGGTCGGCCGGTGCGACGCGGGCACCGATGTGGTCGACGTCGATGAACAGAGAACGTGCCTCGATGTCGTCGGGGATCTCCCACCACGCATCCGCGGTGTCGGTGAAGCGTCCGTATGCAGAGATCACCTTGGGAACCAGAGATCGTCAGACAGCGAAAGCCGACTGGTCTGCGGTCGGCGCTTCTTGGGCGACGCTCGCAACCGGCAGGACGAACGAGAGCCGAACAATCGTCCCTGCGATGTCGATGTTGCCCAGCCCTTCAGCGTTGACTTGGTCCGTCTGACCGTCATAGCTCGCCACGACGGTCCCGACGGTCCCGTCGACTGCTCCGGTACATAGCCGGAGACGTCCAGCGTGGAGCCGCGCAAGTTCGACAAGACGGAGGAAGCCGCGTCCCTCGCCTCGTCCGTAGGCAGGAACCCCACCCTCAAGGAGCAGTCGAGTCAGCTCTGCGTCACTCGTGTTCGTTCGAGCAGGGTGGCGCCTTGGGAGCTTCGGCCTGAGAGTCGCAGGGATCCCGTGTCCTCCGTCGGCCACGACGACATGAAGGCGATTTCCACTGGCGTCGCCACCGCCGTCGGTTGTGTACAACGCGACGTATCCGACCTGGCGATCCTTCGGAATGTCACGGCCCGTAGGAGGGGCGCTGGCGATTGTTCCGAACGGGTGCACCGCGAAGTTCAGCACGAGCTCGTTGACGGCGGCGCTCACCGAGAGGACCAGCTCGGCGCCGTCCCCGCTCGCTACTCCGTAGTGGTCAAGAACTTGCGGCGTCCAATGTCGCAGGAGGTTCGTGTTCAGCTCGCGCGTAAGGCGATGCCGTTCGACTGCGAGATGGGGATTCTTGAACGTCACAAGCCCGCGCTGTACGAGGGCCCAGGGCTCGCTGGGCTTCGCGGCTCCAGTGAGCACGAGCTGACGAAATGCGCTGTCCTCTGGTGTCCAGTTTCGACGCCAGGCGGAAAGGTCGGCCCAGGCGGGTTGCGACGGAAAGAGTGTGCCGTCAGCCTCGACCAAGTGGAGCGCGCTGGGACCAGGTCGTTGCGCGAGCGCGAATAGGACTCCGGCTCGTGCGAACTGTCTGAGCAGGTTGTCGTCCTGCGGGATCTGGAGGACGATCGATCTCCGTCGTTCGGTTGTCACGAGGACGTTGGATAGCATCGCGAGCGTCATGAGATCAGGGCGTCGATGTTGTGACGCCCCCGCTGCGGCGGGCGACAAGTCCAGTACGGCAGGCGCACCCGGCTGAGCGCGGAGCGCTCGCAGCGCATCGAGGACGCTCGCTTGCGTGGCGTCGATGTCGACGCGCAGGTCGGTCACGATGTCTCTCTCCGGACGATCGACGGACGCTAGCTGATCGGGGGGAAGAGAGTCCGGGTCTTGTTGCGACGAACGTGTGTGCGACGATACCGCAGAGACGGCGAGCAGGGTCGGACGACGCCCGGCTACTCCCCGAACACCGCGCCGCTGAACATGGCGTCGGCCTGCATGCCGGGGATGACGTGCTGGTAGACGGTCATCGTGAACGCGGGACTGCTGTGGCCGAGGCGTTCGCTGAACCTTCACGGGCGCCCCCTTCATCAAACTGGTAGTGAGCGATGTTCTAACCATGTCGAATGCCTCTGCGGTGAGCAGTGCCGGTGCAGGGCATTCGACATGGTCCGCGATCAACGCTCCCGGGCCACCTGGGCGGCATAGTTGGACCAGTCTCCACCGGCGGCGGCCACCCAGTGGACGGCGGTGGTGGCGTGCAGGTGGAGCATCTCGGCCAGCACGGCGGCCGGGAGCTGGCCGGCCAGGTGCATGAGGGCGCTTCGGCGCCCGGCCCGGGCGTCGATGCCGAGCTTGGCCAGGCGCTCGCCGAGATGGCCAGGGTGTAGCGGACGGCCGGGGTGCAGGCCGGGGAAGAGCCACGAGGCCGGTGCCGGCGACCCGAGCCCGACGTAGGGGCGGCCGGTGGCCACCAATTCCACGACCAGCGAACCCAAGGGCTCGGGGACCGGTGCCCGCCCGGCCCCGAGGCTCAGGTACACGTCGTCGTTCTCGTCGCTGGTCACCTGGTCGACGGTCATGGCCACGATGCGGCTGAGCTGCTGGGCGTAGAGCAGGACGAGGGAGCCTGCCACCCGGTCGGTGAGGCACAGGTCGTCGTCGTGGAGAAGGCGGGCGACGATGGTCCACCGTTGATCGTCGTCCAATGCGGTCCCCTCCCGCAGCGGCGGGCTCGGCATCTCGAAGCGGCCGGTGGCCTTGCGTTGGGCGGCCCAGCCCAAGAAGTCCTTGACCTCGCGCGCGGAGGCCGGGCCTTCATCCAGCCAGGCTTCGATGTCGCCCTGCTGGGTATCGGCCAGGCTGCGGTCCCGCTCGGCCAACCAGGCCAGGAACGCGATGGCGGCCAGGAGCCTTGTCTTGGCGTGGCGGGTGGGGGTGCGCACGGCCTTGGCCTGCTCGGCCCGTTGGCGGACCCGACGGAGCACTCCCCAAGTGGCGTAGGCACGCAGCAAGCGCCGGTGCTCGGGGTCGCTCACCGACTCGACGTGCTCGGTCACCCAGGCCTCCAAGGCGACCAGGGCCTCGTCGCGGGCGGCAAGCACGCCGCCGGCCACCAGCATCTGGCGCACGTAGCGGGCGGCACCGGGACGAGTGTGGGCGTCAAGGGCTTCGTGGGTGAGGGCCAAGGCGCCGGAGGCGATCTCGGCCAAGATCGCCGCCCCGCCCGAGCGCGCCAGCCAGTTGTGGGCGGAGTAGGGCTGGCGGGCGGACAGGATGG
This sequence comes from Acidimicrobiales bacterium, assembly GCA_035525365.1. Classification (GTDB taxonomy): domain Bacteria; phylum Actinomycetota; class Acidimicrobiia; order Acidimicrobiales. The sequence goes on along the minus strand of DATLEK010000067.1, from coordinate 1,862 downwards.
CGTGATGCAGGCCGGCAAGCTCTGCCCGTGGCCCGCCGAGCAGTCGGGCGGAACGCTCGGCCAGGGCGCATCGAACGCAACGGCCATCGGCGTAGGGGCGGTCCTCGATCCCGCAGTCCGCGCATCGGGCCAGTGGTGGCACGCCGGCGCAGTCACAGCACCACCGGGCGCCGGCTCCAGGAGGCGACACCAGCCGGCGCTCGTCACCGCATCCCCCACACGTCCCCCGGCGCGCCAACGTGGCGCGGTAGCAGGCCTCGCACACCGGGCCTTCGGGCCAACGGGCACATGGCGGTCGCCGTTCGCCGCAGTGGGCGCAGGTGGCCACCGCTCTCGGCGAACATGACGCACACGTCGGTGTCCCAGCGGCCACGAACGTGCACGGCCGGAGCCGCCCGCAGCGCCCGCAGGTGGCCGCCGGCAGGCGAAAGCAGCTCACGCAGATGTCAGGCCCGCCCTGCGTTGCCCGCTGGGCGATGGGCCGGGCCCGCCCGCAGCGCCCGCAGGGCCGGGCCGGTCGGGGGGCGCAGGCGAAGCACATGGCGGCACCGTCGGCGCCCCTGGCGGTCACCACTCGCACCAGGCCGCACACCGAGCAGGCCTCGGCCAGTTGGTGGGCCCGACAGCGTGGGCAGACCCCGGTGGTCCCCACCCGGATGAGGGCCCGGACGGCCCGCCCGCAGGCGGCGCAGGCCGGACCTGAAGCGTCGATCCCCGGGCCCGCAGCTCACCCACCAGCCGGGCCACCACCGGCGGCGCCCCGGAGCGCACCACCTCGGGGCCGGCCGCCAAAGCGGCGGTGAGGCTCCGGGCCACCGCCGGGTTGGTGATGGTCGTATCCAGGGCGGAGCGGACTTGGTCGAGCGACAACTCCGGACAGCAAGGCGCCACCACGGCGAGCAGTGCCTCGGCCTGGCGGTTGTCCATCAGCGCTTGGGGCCGGTCACGACCCTGGCTCGCCGAGGCCGCAGGTCGCTCACCGATGCGGTGGGCGAAGATGCATTGGTGGCGGTGTTCTTGGAGCCGGCCCTGGCCGAGGTCGCCCGCACGGGCTCGATCAGCTCGGCGGGGGTGACCTCGAAGATGTCGCACAGGGCGGCGAGGGTGGACAGGCTCAGTCGCTGTGGAACCCGGGCCACCAGCCGGTAGACCTGCTCGCGCGACAGCACCACCCCCCGGCTGGCCAGCAGGGGGACCAGGTCCGAGGTGGCGAACATTCCCCGGGAGGCCATGATCTGGCGCAGGTGCCAGTGGTAGGAGACCTTGGTCTTCATCGTTGTTCCTCCTCGTTGTTCGAGTTGTCGGCGCCGAACGCCCGCTGAAGGGCGGCGCGCAGCATGCGGTTCTTGTGGTCGGAGCCGACGGAGGTGTACACCGCCGTGGTGGACGCCCACGAGTGGCCCACCTGATGCTGGACGAATAGTGGGTCGACGCCATCTTCGATCAGGTGAGAGACATAGGAGTGGCGTAGGGAGTGGACCGACAGCTCGGCCGGCAGTCCTGCGGACAGCCGGTAGGCGGCGAAGCGCTCGTCGATGCGCCGGGGCGAGATGCGCCCTCCCCGCTCGGTCAGCCACAGCGCCGAGCCCCGGGCCGGCGGACCGTAGCGGGGGCGAAGGTAATCGATGTATTGCTGCAACACCTCGGCCGCCCACGGCATGACCGTCGCCACCTGACGCCGCCGGGGCGGGCTGCCCTTCATGGCCTTGCCGTAACGGACATGACAGGTCCCGAAGCGACCGAGTTCGGGGGCGGCCGGGTTGGCCGAAAAGTCGCCGACGTCGAGCATGGCCGCCTCCCGCCGTCGCAGCCCCCAGGCGTAGATGACCTTGAACAACGTGGCGTCCCGGAACGCCGCTAGC
>DATLEK010000052.1:0-10298 GCA_035525365.1 Acidimicrobiales bacterium | reverse complement strand
ACCGGGCGGAAGCCGGAAGGTCATCTCCTCCCCCAGCAGGCGCTCTCCGTAGGCCTTCCGGACGCCGGTGCACTCGACCACGGCGCCACCCAACTTGGGCCCGGGCGGGATGAAAATTTCACCCGGTCCTTCGCGCTTCTCCGGGTTCTCATTGAGCAGCTCTTCGTACGCCGCCAAGCGTGCCTTGCCTTTGGCCTGCCGAGCACGAGGAGACATCCGCACCCATTCCAGTTCGCGATCCAACTGCTTCTGGCGCACACTCTCCGTCTTCTCCTCCAGCTGCAAACGCTTCTTCTTCTGGTCCAGCCACGAGGAGTAATTGCCCTTCCAAGGAACGCCTTCGCCCTTGTCGAGCTCCAAAATCCACTCGGCCACGTTATCGAGGAAGTAGCGGTCGTGTGTAATGGCCACGATGGTGCCGGTGTAGTCCTTCAAATGGCGCTCGAGCCAGGCCACCGACTCGGCGTCGAGGTGGTTGGTGGGCTCGTCGAGGAGGAGCAGATCGGGCCGGGCGAGGAGGAGCTTGCACAGCGCCACCCGCCGGCGCTCGCCGCCCGAGAGGGTGGTGACGTCGGCGTCGGGGGCGGGAAGACGCAGGGCGTCCATGGCGATCTCGAGGGTGCGGTCGAGGTCCCATGCGCCGGCGGCGTCGATCTTGTCCTGCAGGTCGGCCTGCTCGGTGAGCAGCGAGTCGAAGTCGGCGTCGGGCTCGCCCATGGCCTCGCACACCGCGTTGTAGCGGTCGAGCACCGCTCTTGTCTCGGCCACGCCCTCGGTGACGTTGCCCAGCACGTCCTTCTCGGCGTCGAGCTTGGGCTCCTGGGCCAGGTGGCCCACGGTGAAGCCGGGGGTGAGGCGCAGCTCACCGGAGTACCCGTCGTCCTCGCCGGCCATGATCTTCAGGAGCGATGATTTCCCCGACCCGTTGGACCCGATCACCCCGATCTTGGCGCCGGGGTACATCGAGATGTTGATGCCCTTGAGCACCTCCCGATCGGGCGGATAGAAGCGGCGGAGGTCCCGCATGGTGATGATGAACTGGGCAGCCATGACGCCAATGACCGTAGTGGCGCCTGGCCGAACCGCCGGCTGGGGGTGCCTCAACTGTGCCACTCTGTGGGACAGAACAGCGGTCGAAATCGAATCCCCCCAGCTAGGAGTGCCTGTGATCCCGGACCAGTTCGATGCCTGAACGGGACTACGAGCGGTCCCATCCGTGGATCCGGTTCGACCTGCAGAACGAGCTTGACCACGCGGCCGCAACGTTTTGGATGCTCCTCGGTGAAGCCCGGTCCAAGCGCGACCACATCAAGTTCGTTCCTCTGGCCCAGGAGACCGCTGAACAGCTGAACCGCGTCTACTTCGCCAAGGGACTTCTTGCCACCACCGCCATCGAGGGCAACACCTTGTCGGAGGACGATGTGCGCAAGCGCATCGAGGGCCAACTCCAGCTCCCGGTGTCCAAGGAGTACCTCGGAGTCGAGATCGACAACATGATCGCCGCCTACAACGAGATCGTCTCCGCCGTCAGCCAGAAGCGGCACATCCCCGTCAGCCCCGAGACCCTCTGCCAGCTCAACCGCCAGATCCTGGCCGGACTGGAACTCGAGGCCCACGTGACACCGGGTGAGCTGCGTCAGTACACGGTGGTGGCCGGACCCTATGTGGGCGCGCCGTGGGCCGACATCCCCTATCTGTTGACCAGGCTGTGCGAGTGGCTGGAAACGGTGCAGCCGCCCGAGGAGGCCCAGCGTGTCCCCTATGCCTTCATCAAAGCGGTGGTGGCCCACGTCTACATCGAGTGGATCCACCCATTCGGTGATGGCAACGGCCGTCTGGGCCGGCTGGTGGAGTTCCTGGTCCTGGTCGGCTCAGGAGTGCCGCTGCCCGCCGCCCACGTCCTTACCTCCCACTACAACGACACCCGCACCGAGTACTACCGCCAGCTCAACAACGCCAGCCGCACCGGCGGAGACCTGCGACCGTTCCTGTACTACGCGGCGCAAGGCTTTGTCGACGGGCTGACAGCTGCGATAAAGCAGCTCCACAAGCAACAGGAACAGCTGATGTGGCAGGCGGTGGTGGACGAGGCTTTCGCCCACCGTCACACGCCGGCCGCCCACCGGCAGCGTCTCTTGGCCATCGAGCTGGCGCGGGAGGACGGGTGGGTGCCCGTCGGGAGCATCCGCCGCCTCAACACCACGCTCTTGGAGGCGTACTTCGAGCGGGGGGCCAAGACCTTGACCCGGGACATCAACCGGCTGGCCGAGCTGGACTTCCTCGACGTCAGCAGCGACAAGACAGTGAGAGCGAAGCTCGACCGCGTCCGGGGGATGCGCCCCCTCGTGGTGAGCTGACCTGGCCAGGTGCTGGCCGGGCCGGACCGGCTGGCCGAGGCACCGGGTCCGACATGTCCGTTGCCATGGACAAAGACCAGCTCCGGCTGGCACACTGGCTCAAGCCAGCGGGAGGAAGGTCAGCTGGCTCGGCGGATGACCGCGTGACCCTCGCGGACCATCTTGGCGATACTGCGGTTGTCCGAGAGATTGTCACCTACCCCCACCACCAGTTCGGCTCCAACGGCCTTGGCCAGGCGCTCGAGCGTCTCCAGTGTGGGCCGGGACCCTCCACCCTCCATGCGGGCGATCGCCGACTGCGTTGTACCCATCCGCTCAGCGAGTTCGGCCTGGGTCAAGCCGGCGTCGGTACGGAGCCGATGGACCATCGCGCGGAACGCGCTGATCCGGGCCTCGTCCTCGTAAGCGGCGCGTCCCTCGTCGCCGAGGGGCCGCTGCTCCTTGATGTCGTTCCAACTCGTGCGCTCAGCCATCATCGTCATTCTCCTCCTCGTTGGCCGTATGACCTTCTGCCCGGCACCGCTTCATCGCCTCTCGCGCCCGCTGCACCTCACGGACCTCCTTGCGCTTCGTCTTGACGAACACGGTCAACAAGATGATCCGCCGCCCCGGAGCGATCCAATAGGTGATCCGGGTTGGAACACCTTGCAGGTAGAACCGAAGCTCTCGGAGCTTTCCGTCAAGCTGACGTGTGTGCGGCTCGTCCAGAACGGGGCCCAGCTCGCTGAGGCGGTCCACGTGGAATCGCACACGAGCCTGGTCGGTCTCACCGAGCCGAAGAAACCAGTTACGAACCTCGGGTTCGAGTTCCACCTCGCCCCATGACATAGCGCCCATGCTATACTAGCCCGCTGCCGAAGACCCACGAACGGTCCGGAGAGCAGATGTGGCGCTTTGACCCATGCTAAAATGGCGTCAATGACAGAGATCGGGATCCGGGAACTGCGGGACCACCTCAGCCGTTATCTCGAGATGGTCCAGGGCGGTGAGGAGGTCGTCGTCACCGATCGGGGGCGGGCCATCGCCCGCGTCCTCCCGATGAGCGGCGAGCGCACCATCGACCGGCTGATCGCCGAGGGCCTCGTCACGCCCGCGGCGAAGCGCAAGCAGCCCGCTTCCCGCCCGATAAAGGCCGCGGGCACGGTGTCTGATCTGGTCCCAGATCAGCGGCGGTGATCGCCTACTTCGACACCTCGGCCGTAGTGCCTCTCCTTATCGACGAGCCGGGATCGGACGCCGCAGGGCGGATGTGGGACGAAACCTCCCGGGCAGTGGGAATCCGACTCGTCTACCCGGAGGCCCGTGCCGCGCTCGCTCAGGCTCGGCGGATGGAACGGATCACCGCCGCGCAGCTTCGGGCCGCAGTCAAGGCGCTGGAGGAGCGATACCTGCAGCTCGACATCGTGGAGATAGACAACAGCCTCGCCCTTCAGGCCGGTGAGCTGGCCGAGACGCTGGGGCTCCGCGGCTACGACGCCGTCCACCTGGCTGCCGCCAGCAGAATCAATGACGCTGACCTCGTCGTCGTGGCCGGAGACCGAGCCCTGCTCAATGCGGCGAAGGCGCTCGGCCTCAAGGTTGCCGCCACTACCTGAACGGCTCGTAGCGAACCACCAGCCAGGCCCGCCAGATGCCGGTTTCCTTGCCCACTGCTGGATCGGCCAGGAAGGCCATGACCGCCTCGGCCTGCTCCGCGGTATCAATGAAGCCGGCTTCATTGGGAACGACGCCGGTTGCGAGCGCCACATCGTCTTGGAGGTGGTTGCAGGTCCACGAACAGCCGAGGCCGCCTTTGTCGACGGCCACCGGTTCGTAACCGAGCCGGCGGTGGGCCGGTTCCAGAGGGCGGCCCTCGCGCAGGAGAACCCCGATGCCGTCTGCCTGGCCAAGCGAGGCGTGCTCGGCCAGAAAGCCGTGCACCTGGTCTGCGGGCAACCCGAAGCCCAACACGGCCAGGCTGTCGGGCACGAAGCGCTCGGCGAACTCGGCTACGTCGCTCGGCCTACGGCACACGTCGGGGTGAAGGATGTCACCGCGCCGCTCCAGGTCGTCGATCCAGGCCCTGGCCTCTGCACGCGAGTCCACCGCCACCCCAAGGTTTTCCAGCGCCTTGTCGTCGGAACCAGCCCAGGTCATGGTCGAACCCACCGGGACCAGATCTTTGGCAAGGCTGAGGATGGGATCGCGCACGTACCGGGCATCGAAGCCCTGGGGACGGCGCCGAGGCTGCACACCCAGGTACCCGGCCGCTATCGCCTCTTCAATCGTCGCAGAATTGGCTCGCACGGCTACTCCTGCCCTTGGCGCCGACCACACTGAGGCCGGCGGAATCTGTGCGCTGTCAGGCCGGCGTCAGGAGGTCCAGGTGTGCCTCAACATCACCCGGTAGGACCTCGAGCTCGAGATTGCCCTGGTCATCAATGCGGAGGATCCGCGCGACGCGCGGATCGGCGTCCTCGTCTCCGACGATGGCGTGGTGCCCGACGGCGGGCTCGTAACTGCGCCGGATGTCCACCGCCCGCGCCCACAGGCGACGGTCGTCGGTCATGTCCATGAAGTCGACGGCAATGTCGTATTCCTTAGGCATCACGGGTTCCTCCTTGCTGCCTGCCAAGGTTACCTTTCGGGGGCCCGACCAGGATTGGGAATCGGGGGGTCGAAGCACCGGTCGAGCCGGGCAACGGTGAGGTCGCTGAGGTCCGCAAGTACAAGGGTGAAGTGCGGATGGTCGAAAGTAGCCAGGAGTGCGAACCCGGCGCGTCGCACCCGCCCAAATGTTGACAACCGAACCCGTCGATATCCGGAGACGCGCTCGCTGCGGCATGCGTCCTGAACCGTCGATTCGATCACGCCTTCGACAGAGATGCCGTAGACGGCGTACAAGGAGAAGGTCCGCTCGGCCGTTCGGCGGACATTATCGGTGCTCATCACGCCAGCGCGCAGCAGCACCACCGCGTCGTCCGGTGGCTGCTCGGGCCGAAGCGGGAGCGGCCTGGTCACGGTGCAGGCTCCTTCATCTCCACGTAGCCATCCGACCGGGGCGCGGGTGGGTCGCTCATCGCTCCATCGTGCATCCGCAGGGTTCCTGCCGCTGGTGCATTGAAGCGAATTTCTTGCGATCAGTTACCCGCCCGCCTCGTCGGGAGGCGGTGGTGGTGGTCGCTTCTGGCGGAGGCGGTTGTGGCAGCCGCAGGCCAGGCGGCCGTTGTACTGATCGGTCATTCCCCCCTCAGACCAGGGCTGGATGTGGTCGACCTGGCAGCGCGAGGCCGGCTCGTCGCAGTACTGGTGGTAGCAGGACCGGTCCCTCACCTGGATCAGGCGCCGGAGGGCGCCGGTAAAGGATCGTTTGCGGCTGACATCGATGTATCGGCCCGTCTCGCCGTCGAAGAGGATCCGCTCCAGCTCTGCATCGCTGATCCAGCGCCGGATGGCGCCGGGGGACACAACCAGGCCGTCCTCCAGCTCGGAGAGGCGGCTAAAGGTCTCGCTGCCCAACAACAGGGTGAACAGGGGCTTGGCCTTTTTGTTCTCGACATTGCCCGCCGAGCGCTCCCCCATCTCCACCAGGGCATCGGCTCGGCGCTGGCCAGGGGTGCGGGCCAGCTCGAAGATCAACGGATCTCGTCCCAAACGCTGCTTGGCCTCGGCCCAGTCGGCTTCGAACAGCTTGGCCTCCAAGCGCCGAAGCTCATTGGACAAGATGGTGCCGCCGATGGCATCGAGCAGGAACGAACCAGAGAACATCCCATTGAGGGTCTCGTCACAGCAGGCCCGGCGCCGCTCAAGGCGCTCCATCTCGGTTTCATCGGCCCCGTCGGGATCGGCATGCAGGACCCAGTAGTCGAGCGCGGTGGTGAACTGGCGGAACCTCATGGTGATGGCGTGATTGACCAGCATGGCCTCGCTTTCGCCAAAGGCCTCTTCGGTGCGACGGTTGCGGGCTTTGGCCAGCCGGCGCACATGGGCGGCGCTGATCTGTCCGGCCAGCCAGGCCTCTTTGACCAGTGGCATGTCCTCGACAACCCGGCCCAGCCACAGACGGCTGCCGCAGTCCGACTTGTCCTCACCGGTGCGGCGGGCCAGCCATGCACTACCGGCTTTGGCGCCATCGGCGGCCCAGGCTCGCCGGTCGTTCCACACCTTGTCCACCCTCGCCTCGCCCGCCTCGAGAGCCGAGCGCAGGGAAGCCAGTTCCACCACGGCCTCGCTCAGTTCCTCGTCCCCCAGGCTGCCGAGATCGAGGTTGGTGACCTCCTTGACTCCGGTGGCTAAAGCATCGAACATACGTTGTCACGATACCAACCGGGTGTGACAGAATGAGCCCGAAACCCCTTGCTGCATACCCTTTGCGTACTGCCCATCGCCTGTAAACCTGGAGACACGCCGACACACGTAGCGAGGATGGCGGGCAGGCGTCAGCTGCCGATGTGGACCGCTGTCCGCACGTACGAAAACACCCAGGTTCCTTCGCCCACGTCGAGGGGCTGGGGTTCCCGGTAGCCCGACACGCGGTAGCCGCCGGCGCCGTCGTTGAGGGCGGGGTCCCAGCGGGCGGCGAAGTCGTGGCCGGTGACGGTGGCGGGGCGGGTAGAGGGGTTGCCCACCATCGAGGCGTGATACTCACCGAGGGGCAGGGTCACATTGGCGGTGCCTGGGGCCAGGTCGATGACCTTGGGGCATTTGAACCAGGCCCAGTAGCCCTGCCCGGCGCTGGCCGCCGCCGAGCCCGAGGAGTAGTTGCCGCCGGCACCGAGGTCGAGCCACGAGTACAGAGGGGAGTCTGAGGGAATCTGCGTGTCTTGGGGAAGCCCCACGAGGGAGTAGCGAGAGCCGGGATAGGTGATCTGGCCCGGCTCCAACGCCGGAGGGGCGGCACAGCCGCTGGGCAGCGGCAGTGGTGGTGCAGGATGGGTGGTGTCTGAGGCTGGCAGCGAAACCGGGCCCTGGCCGATGTCGTTCAGCGCGGCCACGGCGTAGTAGTAGGTCGTCGCCGGCTCCAGGTCGTGCACCTCCAGGCTGAGTGTCGACCCCACCTGGGGCGGCACGAACGGACAGCCACCAACGGGACAAAGCGAGCGGGCGGAAGCGAAGCTGTCGGCATCGGTGAAGGGAAGCTGCGACTGTCTGATCTCATAGCGCTCCGCCGGCGGCGAGTCCTTGGGGAACTGCTGGTCATCGGCGGGAGCGGCGAAGGTGAGGGTGATGTCGGAACTCGAGGTGGCGGTGGCGACAAGGGAGGTGACCTGGTCGGGAACCGCAGTCGTGTCGTAGGTGAAAGGCACATCCAGGCGGGGCACGATGTGGCCCGAGGTGCCCGAGGCATTGGTGATGGCCACCTCCACCTTGCCCCGAGCGTGGGGCGGGGTCACCGCCCGTAGCAGGGTGGTGGACTCAAAGACCACGCTGGCGGCAGGAGTATCGCCGAAGGTCACGGTGCTGGTGGGCTCGAAGCCAGACCCGGTGATAGCCACCTCGGTACCACCGAGGCGCGATCCGGCCGGAGGCAAGAGCGCCTTGACTTGTGGGACGGGCCGGTACAGCTCTGCGGTGTCCAGACCCGGGAGGGTGCCGTCTCCACTTCCCCCGCCGTTGGCCACCAAAACGGAGTGGCAGTACGCCGGGGGGTTATCTGACCGACAAACCGGGCCGTCGAGCAGGGTCGCCGTGTGCTGCCCCCGCTGGGCGCCCATCTTGTCCGTGTGGCTCCACCGCCCCACAACAGGGTCGAACAGCTCGGTGTGGGCCACCGCTGGATGGAAGAAGCCGCCGGTCACGGGGTAGGCGCGACCAGCCAGGAGAACCTTTCCGTCATCGAGCAATGTGGCGCTGTGCCCGCCGCGAGCAGTGTTGGGCAGCCCGGCAGGGACGAACGTGGCCGTCGCCGGGTCGAACATCTCCGCCGATGCCAGCCCCACCACGTTCCCATCCGCGACATATCCGCCGGCAATCAGCACTTTTCCGCAGCTCTCGCCGCAGGGCGCCTTGTCAAGCAGCGTGGCCGTGTGACTGAAGCGAGCGGCGGCCATTGGGCCCGTGCTGGTCCAGAACCCGTCGGGCGCGTCAGGCGTGACTGGCGTGACTGGCCCTACGGGTCGGTCGGGCGCGTCAGTCGTGACACGAAAGACCTCGGCCGAGGCCGATGCCACGAACACGTCAACCTCTGTCTCGGTGAACCCGCCGGTGACCACCACGTCGCCGTTGGGGAGCAACGTGGCGGTGTGGAGCTGACGCCCCTCGTTCATCGGAGCCGCCGGCGACCAGCGGTTGGTGGCCGGGTCGTAGAGATCGGCCGAGGTGAGCCCCTTTCGTAGCGTTTCATTGGTCACACCGCCTGCCACCAGCACCCGTCCGTCGTCAAGCAGGGTGGCAGAGTGGGATTGGCGCCCGACCGACATCTTGTTTTCAGTGGCCTTCCACTGACTGGTGCGGGGGTCGTAGACCTCGGCGGTGCTGCGGTTCGGCAGGGTTGCATCAGGTTGGCGACCGCCCGCCACCAGTACCTTGCCGTCGGCGAGCAGCGTGGCTGTGAAATCGAACCGAGTTCCTCCGGCCATGGGGGTAGTGGTGGCCCAAGTACCGGAGGCAGGATCGTACAGCTCTGCCAAGGCGTGCGAATAGCCACGTTGGTTGTCGTCCGTACCACCAACAACGAGTACCTTGCCGCACGGGTAGTCCGTAGGGGGTGACGCAGCTTGACAAACGGGCGGATCGAGAAAAACAGCGCCGTGTTGATAGCGCTCGGCGACCGACCTAGACTCCGAATGTGACGGGTCGGGCGGGAAGTCGGTCTTACCGGCGAAAGATCCCGTCGGCGACCAGGCGCCGGCGCCGTAGGTGAACCGGCCCGACCGGGAGGATCCGTTGGGCGTGGTAACCACGACGCCTACCGACCCCTGAGGGCGGGCCGGCGCCATGACCACCAGGCGTTTGTAAGTCTCCTCGAGGATCGGCGCCTGGCGACCGTCGATCTTGACCACGGCCCCGGGGAAGAGGCCGAGACCGTCGATCGTGAGCCTCGTCTGGTGAGACGATTCCCCCCCCTGATGGTTCGATCGAGAAAATGGTGGGGGGACGGTTCGGCGCGATATCGAACAGCTCCGCCGACGAAGGCGCTGCTTGGTCCACGTCGTTCCCAGCGCCACCCGTCATGAGGAGAGCCGATCCCCTCGCGGCACTGGACGGCAGCATGAGAGCGACCGCCCCTCTTCGAGGGTGAGCCATCGAGTCGGCCGAGAACCACAGGTTCGTGGCCGGGAGATAGACCCGGACATCGGCGAGAGCTCGGTTGTCACCCGAAGTGTTCCCACCAGCCACGAGGACCTGGCCTTGCTCGAGCAGCGTCGCCGTGTGCCCCGAGTCGAAGGGAGACTCAGTCGACCCAGGGCTCCTCGGAACCGGTGGGGTCGGCGTCCAGCCCCCGACCACACTGTTCCCCTGATAGTCCCGACCGTCGGCAGTGGGGTCGTAGACTTCTGGGACGTCGCGGTCCCCGACAATCAGCACCTTGGCGGTAGCTGGTGACCCAGAGGACGCGAGCAGCGTTGCCGTCAATGCGCTGCGTCCTCCACTCATCGACCCGGTGATCCGCCATGTCCCACCCGATGGCCCGAGGGCAAACACCTCGGCGGACGTGTCCGACGCATTCGAGGTGGTAGCGGAACCGCTGGCCGCCGGCCCGTACCCGTCTCCTCCGGCGACCAGCACTGTGCCGTCTCCCAACACAGTCGAAGAGTGGTTCTTCCTCGGGTACGACATCGGGGACGCGTTGCTCCACGTCTTGCTGGCTGGGTCGTAAATTTCGGTAGCGAGGCACAGTCTTGACACTGGCCTGGTCAGGCAGTGAGGCGAAACCGCGCTGGTGGTGGGCTAATGGGCTCCGGGGTCGGTGCCCAATGGCCATGACGGTACTTGCGCCCGAGCTTGACCATGAGGATGGCA
>DATLEK010000051.1:0-14941 GCA_035525365.1 Acidimicrobiales bacterium | reverse complement strand
GCCTGGCTTCCGGCCCGGCGAGCTCGTGCTCGGCAACGGTGAGACCAACTTCACCCGCACCTGCAACTCGGGCTCGGGTCCGTTCACCACCTGGTCGGCGGTGGACGTCACCAAGGGCAGGAGCATGTCGGTGTCGCAGGTGTTCCGGCCGGTGAGCGGCACCTACGCCAACGGCGATCCCGCCGTGAACGCGCTGGGCTGCTCCGGCCACTGGTTCACGTCCCGCACCGAGGGCAACGACCAGATCGTGGCGGGGGCGTGGTACGAGCACGGCACGAGGATCCTGAAGGTCGACGGCGCCACGGGCGCCATCAGCCAGCTCGGTTGGTGGCAGCCCGGTGTCGGTTCCGCTTCTGCGGCGCACTGGATCGATGACGAGTACGTGTACACCATCGACTACGCACGTGGCATCGACATCCTGCGGGTCAACACGGCAGCGACCGAGCTGATCCCGTCGGTGGAGGCCTTCGATCGGTCCTGGCTCGCCAACCTCGGAGCGGTGAACCCGATGGCCGAGGCCGAGCGGCGGTTCTGCCAGCTTGCTGCCACTGGCGGTCTGGTGGCGGACGGTCGGGTGGGCAGCGGGTTGGTGGCGACACCGGGCTGACACCCGGCGGCGCCCGCAGCGCACGGTGAGCGCGACCGTGCGCTCCGCGCCCGCACCACAGCGATAGGTTGCTCGACATGGAGCGGCGGATCTTCGGACTCGAGAACGAGTACGGAGTCACGTGCACGCTGCGGGGCCAACGCCGTCTGAGTCCCGACGAGGTGGCCCGCTACCTGTTCCGCCGGGTGGTCAGCTGGGGCCGCAGCAGCAACGTGTTCCTGGAGAACGGCGCCCGCCTTTATTTGGACGTGGGCAGCCATCCGGAGTACGCCACGCCGGAGTGCGATTCCATCCAGGACCTGGTCACACACGACAAGGCCGGGGAACGGATACTCGAGCACCTGCTCCTCAGTGCCGAGCAGCGCCTGCGGGAGGAGGGCATCCGGGGTGTCATCTACCTGTTCAAGAACAACACCGACTCCGCCGGCAACTCCTACGGCTGTCACGAGAACTACCTGACGAGCCGTCGGGACGACTTCGGGCATTACGCCGAGGTCCTGATCCCCTTCTTCGTCTCCCGCCAGGTGTACGCCGGGGCAGGGAAGGTTCTCAACACGCCGAGGGGAGCTGTGTTCTGCCTCAGCCAGCGGGCCGAGCACATCTGGGAAGGCGTCAGCAGCGCCACGACCCGGAGCCGTCCGATCATCAACACCCGCGACGAGCCCCATGCCGACGCCGAGCGCTTCCGCCGCCTCCACGTGATCGTGGGCGACTCGAACATGAGCGAGTACGCCACCTTCTTGAAGGTCGGCGCCACCAGCATCCTGCTGCGCATGCTCGAGGACCCCGCAGTTGTCCTGCGCGACATGACCCTGGAGAACCCCATCCGGGCCATCCGCGACATCAGCCATGACATCACCTGCACCCGGAAGGTGCGCCTCGCCAACGGGCGCGAGGTGACGGCGTTGGACATCCAGGGTGAGTACCTGGCCCGGGCCCAGAAGTACCACGCCCAGCGAGGGTTGAGCCCGCTCGAGGAGCAGGCCCTCATGATGTGGGAGCACTGCCTGACCGGCCTGGAGAAGGACCCTCTGTCGCTGGACCGCGAGTGCGACTGGGTGATCAAGCACTCGCTCATCGAGGCCTATCAGAACCGCCACGACGTTCCACTGACCCACCCCAAGGTGGCGCTGATGGACCTCCAGTATCACGACATATCGCAGGCCCGGGGCCTCTTCTACCGGATGCAGCAGCGGGGCCTGGTGGAGCGGATGTGCACCGACGAGGACATCGACACGGCGGTGGACGTGCCTCCCCAGACGACCCGGGCCCGGCTGCGGGGCGAGTTCATCAAGAAGGCCAAGGAGAAGCGCCGTGACTTCACCGTCGACTGGGTTCACCTCAAGCTCAACGACCAGGCCCAGCGCACCGTTCTGTGCAAGGACCCCTTCAAATTCCGTGACGAGCGCGTCGAAAAACTCATCGCCTCCTTGTAGTTCAGCTCGTGCCTAACTTCTGTACGCAGGTGGTCGCAGAGGTCTTGTCGGAGCGGGAGGGGTTGCAGCGGGTTGCTCTGGACTCGGGGCGGCGGGCTTATGTGCTCACAAAGGTGATAGGGGCGGTGGCGGTGGGGGACGCGGTGGTGGTGAACACGACGGCGGTCGATCTGGGACTGGGGACGGGGGGATGGGACGTGGTGCACTGGAACCTGGCCCATTCGGAACTCTCCCTCGCCGGAGCGGGGCACGTCCTGAAGTTGCGGTACACGTCGCTGCAGTGCGACACGGGGGTGGCGGAGGAGTACGAGGGTTATGCGACCCCGGAGTCACTCAGGGGGGTGCCGGTGGTGGCTTGTGGGCTGCACAGCCAGGTGGGGGTAGTGGTGGTGGTGTTGAAGCACCTCGCTCCTCGTCGGCGTGTGGCCTACGTGATGACGGATTCGGCGGCGCTCCCGTTGGCGTTGTCGGACCTGGTGGCGGAGCTTCGGGCCAAGGGTCTGGTGGACCTCACTGTCAGCTCGGGGCAGGCGTTCGGGGGGGAGCTGGAGGCGGTCAACGTGCGGTCGGGGCTAGATGTGGCGGTCGGTGCTGGTGCTGACGTGGTGGTGGTGGGGCCGGGGCCGGGAACGGTCGGGACGGGTACAGCTCGGGGGCACGGGGCCATCGAGGTGGCCACAGTGGTGGATATGGTCGAGCAGGGCGGCGGGCGGCCGGTTGTCGCTGTGCGGGCCTCTTCTGCGGATCCTCGGGAGCGGCACCGTGGGATCAGTCACCACACCATCACGGCGCTCACTCTTGCCCGGGGGAGTGCGATGGTCCCGGTGCCTCGGGGACTGGCGGTGCCGGAGGCGCCGGGGCACGAGGTGGTGGAGGTGGAGGTGCCTGAGCTCGCGCCGCTGCTGGGCGATTGCGGGGTTTGGATCACTTCCATGGGCCGGGCGGTGGGGGAGGACCCGGACTTTTTTGCCTACGCGGGGGCGGCGGGCGTGGTTGCTGCGTCTATGTGCGACTGGGGCGAAGGTAACGTCGTATTGCCGTGACAACCTCCGCTTCCACCAGCCGCTCGCCCTACGACATCACTCCGGGGATCGAAGATCGCCCGCCTGGGGAGCGCGCGCCGGAGGAACCGCCCGGTAGGTCCAGCCCCACCAGGACGGTGGTGGAGTGGGTTCTCATCATCGGCGGGGCTCTGCTGGCTGCGCTGGTCATCAAGACATTTCTGTTCCAGGCCTTCTACATCCCGTCGGAGTCGATGCTCCCCACCCTGGAGAAGCAGGACCGGGTCCTGGTGAACAAGTTGAGCTACCGACTGCACGATGTCAACCGGGGCGACCTCGTGGTGTTCGAGCGGCCGCCCAACGAGGCCGGAGTGATCCGGGACCTCATCAAGCGGGTCGTGGGGCTTCCCGGCGAGACGGTGGAGGGCAGGGACGGGCACCTCTTCGTCAACGGGAAGGCGCTGCCCGAGCCGTACCTCCCGGCGGCATCGACGACGAGCACTTTCGGGCCGGAGAAGATCCCCGAGGACCACATATGGGTGATGGGTGACAATCGGCCGAACTCCAGCGACAGCAGGGTGTTCGGCAGCATTCCGAGCTCCAGCGTGGTCGGCCGGGCCTTCGTGCGGGTGTGGCCCCTCAACGCGTTGGGGCTGCTCTAGACCTCAGCGTAGGAAGGCGTCCAGCACCTCGACCATCGTCTCCACATGGTCGGAGTAGACGGCGTCGATCCCCATGGCCAGGAGGGCCACCAGGACCCGCTCGTGTTGAGCGTCCCAGGCCAGGGTGAGGCGCTCGAAGCGATGGAACAGGGTGGTCAGCCCGCCGGTCCAGTCGCTGTGGTGGAGGTTGACGGCGTCGATTCCCTTGTCGGCGAGGGTGGCGGCACGGCGTTCTGGGCCCTCCTTCATCTTTCGCAGACGGGTTGAGTCCACCAGGCGGATCTCCTCGGACAGATCCCGCCATTCCGCGGCCTGCTCCCAACGGGGGGAGCACAGCCACAGGCGGGACAGGGCCTGGTCGTGCTGCCTGGCGATGTCGACCACGGCACCGGCCGCGTCCGGGTCCTTGATGTCCAGGGACAGCTCGAACGAGGTTCCACAGGTGTCGTACAGATCTTCCAGCGACGGGATGTGCGGAGGCAGGAGGCTGCGGGGCAGTGTCCTGATCGCCTCCCGGCGAAATCCTGGTCGGCCCCGCTTCACCAGGCCGTCGTGGTCGAGAACGACCACTCCGTCGGCGGTGAGCCAGGCGTCGCTTTCCAGTCCCGCCGCTCCCAGCTCAAGGGCAAGGCGGAAGGCGTCGAGCGTGTTCTCGGGCCGGCGGGAGCGCGCCCCGCGGTGGGCGAAGCTGATCGGAGGGTGGAGGAGGGCGTCCACCCCGTTGACGTTACGGGGGGGTGGTGTCGAGGCTGCCGGGGCGAGCCGGCGAGGCCGCGGTGGTGGCCGTGTTCGGGAGGATGAAGGCGAACCGGCTACCGACGCCGAGGCGACTCTCGCACCAGATCCGCCCACCCATGGCCTCCACAACCCGGCGGGAGATGTAGAGGCCGATCCCGACGCCCCCATGGGTCCGGGTGGAGCTGTTGTCCAGCTGCCGGAACCGCTCGAAGAGCTGAGGGATGTCGCCGGAGAAGATCCCGGGCCCTGAGTCGGTCACGGCGATCTCGTAGCCATCCTGCCTCTCGGCCAGCTCGAGGATGACCTGCCCCTCTGAGTACTTGAGGGCGTTGTCGATCAGGTGGTGGAGCACCTGATCGAGCTTCGCCTGGTCGAGCTCGAGCTTGATGGGCCAACGTGGCCTGCGCACGATGACGCGGTCGCTTGCCCGGGCATCGAGAATGGCGCTGAGGTCGTGCAGCGCAAGATCGAGGTGGTACCGCCGCTCCTCGATGGCGGACATGAAGAGCAGGTCCTCGATCAGTCGCTCCAGTCGTGTCACGTTGGCCTTGAGCGCGGCCAGCACCTGCTCCCGCCTCTCGCCGGTCAAGGTCTCGCTGCGGCGGATGAGGGTGTGCAGGTAGCCCTTCATCACCGTCAGCGGTGTCCGCAGCTCGTGGCCGATCACGGCGACGAAATCCGATTTCAGGGTTGTGATCTCCCGCTCACCGGTGAGGTCGTCCAAAACGAGGATCCTCCCCATGAAACGGCCACTGCCGGTTCGGATGCGACGGACCGTTGCCCGGTAGACCCGCGGCTCCTCCCCCCCGAGGACAACCTCCGTTGTGTGGTCGTCCCCGCTGATCAACATCTGCTCGAGCGTCTTGTGACCGAGTCGCCCCACGACGGGGCGGTTCTGCTCGAAGCTCTCGGCCACGCGGAACGCTTCCGCTGCGGCACCGTTCATGTTCGTCACCTGACCCTCTTCGTCGACGACCACCACCGGGCTGGCCATCGAGTGGACCATTGCCGTCACCTGCTCCTGCTGGTCGCTGAGCGAGCGGAACAACTCCGCCGAACGAAGGCAGCGGGCGACGTGCTGGGAGAAGCTGACGAGAAGGGCCCGTTGCTCAGCGTCCGGTGTGGCCGCCATCAGCAGAACGAGCTGCCCCAGGGGCCGCCCCTCGACCTCGAGGGGCAGGGTGACGCCGACCTCGCTCAGGCGGGTGAGCTGTGCGACAACCGGATGGCTCGGAGGATCGATCCGCACCGCCGTGGACTTGACGAGTGCCTTGAACTCCGGCTGCCGGGCCACGACGACCATCCGCTCCTGAGCGATGCCCCGGTAGTGGGCGACGCGTACCTTGTCGTGATCGAAGAGGGCGCAGAACCCGGAGGCTGTTCCGAACAGGGTTTGGGCGGCGTCGAAGATCCGGCCCAGCATCTTCTGGGTGTCGAGGTCGGACGAGATGCCGGACAAGGTGTCGAGCAGTTGGGGCAGTGTCTCCGGGGTACCCGCCACCTGACGACTGAGCACGAGGGAAGCGGCTGCTCCATAGAGGGGCAGGGCGGCAGGATCGAGGCGTTGCATCGTGCCTCCAACCACAAGAGCTCCAATTATGCGGCCCCCGGCCCTGAGTGGTTCGGCCGCTGTCGTCGCCGCACTCCCGGGGTCCCGACGTCGGACCAGACGGCCGGAATCAACGGCGGCTTGGCCGGCCTCCGCCGCTGACCGGGAGAGATCACCACTGGTCATCACCGGCGTCGCGGTCCGCCCCATGAGCCGGAGGACCCCGCCCTCGCTGGCCTTGGTGGCGGCCATCGCCCCGGCCAGGATGTCGTGCAGCAGCTGTGCCGGATCGGCGCCAGCGGCCAGGCCCCGGAGCACCGGCTGAAGGTGATCGAGGTGGTGATCGGGTACCGAGGCGATATCGACCCTCCATGGTGGGGGCTTGAGAAGCGTAAGCGGTGGCGCCGGCCTGCTGCTCAAGTTCCGGGCGTACCGGAGCCGATAGTAAACGAGGACCGACCGACGGACGACGGACGACGGATAGCGGAGAGAGGTAGACCCGCAGTGATGACCACCATTCGTGCCAGCTGTCCCGAGTGCGGCGACGTGGAGCTGACCGTCAGCCAGGTCCGGGTCGTCGTCTGCTCGAACGACAGCCGGGGTTCGTACGTCTTCGGGTGCCCGCTCTGCGGGCGATCGGTGAGCAAAGCGGCACAGCCCCGGGTCATCGACGTTCTGGTGGCCTCAGGGGTGACGGTCGCCTTCTGGCACATGCCGGCGGAGTTGGACGAATCCCACAACGGCCCGCCGATCTGCCATGACGACCTGCTGGCCTTCCACTTCGACCTGGAGCAGGGTGGCTTCATGGCGGAGCTCACCCGCGCCCGCTCCGAGCTGCTGGGGAGCCGCTCCGGCGAATGACGGTCGGTGGGCACCTCCTCCGCTGATCGCAGCGATCCAGCGGGGCGGTCGCCAACGTAGACTTCTGTCGTGGGAAGCATCGGGCCGGCGGAGATACTCGTGGTACTCGTCGTGGCCCTGATCGTGCTGGGCCCGGCCCGGCTACCCGAGGCAGCCCGAAGTGTCGGAAAGGCGATGAGCGACCTGCGACGGGCGACGACGGGGCTTCAGTCGGAGGTGCGCGAGGCCTTCTCCGACTCGCCGCCGGTCTATCCCACTCCCGTGACGGACGAACCTGCGCCCACCGAAGAAGCGCAGGCTGACCGGCACGAAGGCTGAGGCTGTCATCGCCGTTCGACAGAAGAGGCGCAAGGACCTGGCGGCGCCGGCTACGGGGATGACGTTGATGGAGCACCTCACCGAGCTCCGCCACCGCATCGTGGTATCGCTGGCCGCCGTAGTCGTCGGCGGCGTCATCGCCTTCGCCCTGTACAACCGCATCCTCGACTTTCTGATCGAGCCCTACTGCGATCTCCCCAACCGGAGTCCGGGGCCGTGCACGCTGTTCATCACCGATCCGTTGGAGGGCTTCGCCACGCGGTTGAAGGTGGCCACCTGGACAGGCTTCTTCTTCGCCTCGCCGGTCGTTCTCTACCAGCTCTGGCGCTTCATCACTCCGGGCCTCAACCCCAAGGAGAAGCGGTACGCGGTGCCCTTCGTGGTGTCGTCGGTGCTGCTCTTCCTCCTCGGCGCCACCCTGGCCAAGCTCACCTTTCCCCAGGCCCTCGAGTTCCTCGTCAGCGTGGGCGGACCGAACATCGACACGATCTTCAGCCCGGCCAAGTACCTGCGCCTGGTCATACTCGTCACCATCAGCTTCGGCGTGGCCTTCCAGTTCCCGGTGCTGTTGGTGTTCCTGCAACTGGCGCGCGTCCTCACCAGCAGGCGCCTGGCCAGCTGGCGACGTCCTGCCGGGGTCGTGATCGTGGTGGTCGCCGCCGTGATCACTCCGAGCCAGGACCCCTACACCCTGCTGTTCATGGCCGGCCCGATGTACATCTTCTACGAGCTGTCGATCCTTGTGGGCAAGCTCCTGCGCCGGTGACACCGGCAATCAGGGACCACTTCCTCGCCTCGCTGGGCTTCGAGCCGGACCCGTTCCAGCTCGCCGCCTTCGAGGCTCTTGACGAGGGTCGATCGGTCCTGGTGGCCGCGCCTACCGGGTCGGGCAAGACGGTGGTGGCCGAGTACGCCATCGCCAAGGCGGTGGACGCAGGGCAGAAGGCCTTCTACACCACGCCACTGAAGGCTCTGTCCAACCAGAAGTTCGGCGACCTGGCGCGGGCCTACGGGCCCGGACGGGTGGGATTGCTGACCGGCGACAACGCCATCAACGGGAACGCCCCTGTGGTGGTCATGACCACCGAGGTGCTCCGCAACATGATCTACGCCGGCGCCGAGGCACTGGAGGGGCTGCGGTATGTGGTGCTCGATGAGGTCCATTACCTGCAGAACCCGTACCGGGGCGCGGTATGGGAGGAGGTGATCGTCCACCTTCCCCTGGAGGTCGACCTGGTCTGCCTCTCGGCCACCGTTTCCAACGCCGAGGAGTTCGCTGCCTGGGTCCAGACGGTCCGGGGCAGCACCCGGGCCGTCATCGAGGAGCGCCGCCCGGTGGACCTGGCCAACCTGTACATGGTCGGCGACCGCAGTGCCCAACAGGCCCACCTCCTTCCCACCTTCGTGGACGGCCGTCCCAATCCCGAGGCGACTGCCCTCGACAGCCGGAACCTGCGCCGGCGGGACCACCGGGGACGCTCCCCAGGAGGGCGGCTCTACACGCCCCGCCGGGCGGAGGTCGTCGAGATCCTCTCGGAGCGGTCGATGCTCCCGGCCATCTACTTCATCTTCAGCCGGGCCGCGTGCGACGACGCCGTGCGCCAGTGCGTCCAGCGCGGCCTGCGCCTGACCACGGCCGAAGAGCGGCGACGGATCCGGGCCATCGTCCAGGCCAAGGTAGAGCCCCTGACCGACCGGGACCTGGCGGTCCTGGGCTACGGAGCCTGGCTGTCGGGTCTGGAGGCCGGTTTCGCTGCCCACCACGCCGGGCTGGTACCGCCGTTCAAGGAGGCCGTCGAATCCTGCTTCTCGGCGGCCCTGGTCAAGGTCGTCTTCGCCACCGAAACCCTCTCGCTGGGGATCAACATGCCTGCCCGTTCGGTCGCCATCGAGAAGCTCTCCAAGTACAACGGGGAGAGCCACGAGCCCCTGACGCCGGGTGAGTACACCCAGCTCACAGGGCGGGCCGGCCGACGGGGCCTCGACGAGCAGGGGTTCGCCGTGGTGCTGTGGTCCCCCTTCGTCCCCTTCGAGCAGGTGGCGGGGCTGGCTTCCACCCGTACCTATGCCCTCTCCTCGTCGTTCCGCCCCACCTACAACATGGCCGCCAACCTGGTGCGCAGGTACGCACCGGATTCGGCCCGCCACCTGCTCAACCTGTCCTTCGCGCAGTACCGGACCGACGCCGAGGTCGTGCGGATGGAGACCCAGCTGGAGCGGGCCGACAAGGCACTGGCAGCTGCCGGCGAGGATGCCACCCGCGAGCGGCGAGCCCGTCGTGACGTCGATCGGCTCGAGCACCGGATCAAAGGAAGGGCTGAGTCCCTGGCCCGTCAGTTCGACCGCGTTTTACGACTGCTCCAGGTGTGGGGCTACGTCGAGGCTTGGTCCCTGACGGGAGCGGGCGAGCGCCTGGTGCGGATCTACCACGAGTGCGACCTGCTGGTGGCGGAGTGCGTGGGGGCGGGTCTGCTCGACGGGCTGGACCCGGCCGAACTGGCCGGCCTCGCCTCGGTCTTCACCTTCGAGCAGCGCAAGCCCGGTGCCGTGCCCGCCCCACGATTCCCCTCGGCAGAGGTGCGCCGCCGCTGGCTGGCCATCGAGGAGATCTCCCAGCGGCTCATCCGGGCCGAGGAAGAGGCGGCACTGCCGGCCACCCGCCCACCGGACCCCGGATTCCTGGCTGCCGCCTACGCCTGGGCGGCCGAGGACGAGCTGGAGGAGGTGCTGGCCGGCGAGGAGATGTCCGGCGGCGACTTCGTCCGCAACGTGAAGCAGCTCATCGACCTCCTCCGCCAGCTCGCCGACGTGGTGACCGAACCGGCCACGGCCGAGGCGGCCCGCCTGGCCGCTGATCGGCTGTTCCGAGGTGTGGTGGCCGCTTCCTCTGTCGTCGCGGCGACGCCAGTCACGTCGGCGGCCCCCTCGCCTGCTAACTGAGACTGCGGGCGAGGTAGTACCCAGGTGCTACCGTTGGTCCATGACGGTCAGAAAACTCTCGGTCGCGCTCGAGGACGAAGTGGCGGCGGCGGCGTCCGCCTTGGCGGCGCGGCGGGGTCAAAGCCTCTCCGCCTGGTTGAACGAGGCGGCCGCTCGGGCGATCGCCATTGAGGACGGCTTGGCCGGCGTAGGTGAATGGGAAGCCGAACACGGACCGCTCACGGACGACGAACTGGCTGCTGCGGATGAGATCCTCGACAGCCAGCGCAGCCGTCGGCGCCGACCCAGGCAAACCGCATGAGCGGCGTCACCTACGACACGGGTGCGCTCTTGGCGGCAGAGTCGAACCGGCGAGCGCTTTGGGCGCTACACGCCCGCGCTCTCGGGAGAGGGGTCCGGCCAGTCGTGCCCGCTGGGGTGCTCGGCCAAGCGTGGAGGGGCGGCCCGCAACCCGAGCTGGCCCGACTGCTGCGGGGCTGTCGGATCGAAGACCTCAACGAGGAACGCTCTCGTTCGGCTGGCGCGGCATGTGCCAGGGCACGCACGTCTGACGTCATTGATGCGTCTGTGGTTGTCGGGGCGACAAGCCGTGATGACCTCGTGGTGACGAGTGACGCCGACGACATGCTCACGTTGGCACGAGCGTTACGCCGGCGGCTCGACGTTCATCGGCTCTGAAAAGACGTCGTTGACCATCGAGAAGGGAAAGGCGTGGGGGAGCCCCGGATCGCTGCCCGCGGACGGTGTGGTGGTGCGCAGCGACGCCGAGGCCCGAGCGGTGCTCGAGGAGGCACGGGCTCAGGGGCGGCCGTTCCCCGCCCTCGGCCTGCTCGGCGGAGACCTCTGGCGCACTCTGGGCGGCACCCGGGACGAGGCCCGCTTGCACTCCGGCGAGGCGGTGACCTTCCCCGTCGACCTGGGGGAGGTCCTGGTCGACGGTTGCTTTTCGCTGTTCGTGGCCCACCTGGTGGCCCACAACCGGCTGTGGTCCCGTGGGTTCGTGGCCATGAACGCCCAGTGGAAGGGCGCCTGGAACCTCGGTCCGCGGGCCCACCCCGGCGACGCCCTGCTCGACACCTACGACGTGCGGCTCCGACCAGGCGACCTGAGCAAGGTCCGGGCTCGGCTGCACCATGGCAGCCACCTCCCGCATCCCCGGATCAAGGAGCGCCGGGCCAAGGCGGTGGAGATCGACCTCGGCCGCCCTGTTCCCGTCGAGGTCGACGGTGTACGCATCGGTACCGGGAGGATGCTGGCCGTGAGGGTGGAGGCCGACGCCCTCACCGTCGTCATCTGAGGCGGCCCGGCAGGGTCCGCCTGCCCGAGCCCCCCCGGCCGTACGATTGCCGGTCCCATGCTCTACTCGGCCGAGGAGTTCACCGCCGGCGAAGAGGCGATCCTGCGGCGGTACTTCACCAACCTCGACCGCCCGGTGTTCGCCCTGGTCAATTTGCCCGAGGTGGTGAAGGGAGCACTGTTCGCCCGGTACTCGCGCACGGCGAAGAGCCTGCGCCGGCTGTTCCTGGACGAGTTCGTGGGGGATCTCGACATGAGCGGCGACCTCACCATGGACGCCACGATGGGGCTGGAGCGGGCCGAGCAGCTCTACGACCGGGTCTTCCTCGAGTACGGGGATGATTCCGTGGCCCAGCTCGGCGGGGTTCATCTGGCCTGCGAGCAGGCGTCGAACCTGCTCACCAAGATCCTCGAGCGTGGGCGGCTGATGGCCTACCTGGAGCAGTCCACCCGCTATGTGGCCTATGACGACCGGCCCGCCAACGGCCGCTACCGCTACTACCGGGACCCGGCCATCGGCCGCTCGCCCCTGGCCGCTCGCTACGTGGGGGACATGGACCGGCTGTTCGACACCTACGCCGTGCTGCTGCCCCAAATGCAGGAGTGGTTCACCGGGCTCTACCCCAAGGAGCCGGGCGACTCCGACTTCGTCCACCGCCAGTCCATCAGAGCCAAGGCGTTCGACGTTCTCCGGGGAATCCTGCCGGCGGCCACGCTGTCCAACCTGGGCATCTACGGCACCGGGCAGGCCTACGAGATGCTCCTGGTGCGCATGCGGGCCCACCCGTTGCCGGAAGCACGGTCCTACGCGGCCATGATGCTCGAGGAGCTCCGCAAGGTGGTCCCGTCGTTCCTCAAGCGGGTGGACATGCCGGACCGGGGCGGGGCCTGGTCGGACTACCAGAAGCGCAACCGCGCCGCCCTGAGCGAGGTCGCCGATCGGCTCTTCTCCGGGGTCGAGCCCGAGCCTCGGCCCATCGTCAACCTGGTCGACTTCGATCCGGAAGGCGAGGAGAAGCTGGTGGCGGCGACGCTGTACCCCTACACCGACCTGCCCGACGACCAGGTGCTGTCGAGAGTGCGGCGCATGTCCGTCGACGAGCGGGTGGCCGTACTGCGGGCCGCGGTGGGGGAGCGGACCAACCGCCGCCACCGGCCCGGGCGCGGTCTCGAGCGCACCGGCTACCGCTTCGACATCCTGTCCGACTACGGATCGTTCCGGGACCTGCAGCGCCATCGCCTGCTCACGATCGAGTGGCAGGACCTGAGCCCCCGACATGGCTACGTGCTGCCCGAAGCCGTCGTCGAGGCGGGTGCGGGCGAGATCTTCGAAGAGGCCATGGAGCGTTCCCGTGAGCTCCATGACGCTCTGGCCGGCGCCTTTCCGCCGCAGGCCTCCTATGCCGTAGCCCTCGCTTATCGCGTGCGCTATCTCATGCAGCTCAACGTGCGCGAAGCCATGCACGTGATCGAGCTGCGCACCAGCCCCCAGGGGCATCCCGAATATCGCAAGGTCTGCCAGCAGATGCACCGCCTGATCGAGGAGCAGGCCGGGCACAAGGCGGTGGCCGCCATGATGTCCTTCGTCGACCACGGCACCTACGACCTCGAACGCCTGGATTCCGAGAGGAGAGCCGAGCGGCGCCGCACCGCTCTCTCCTGATCTGCCGAACATGTTGACAAAGGGCTTGCTGAGGCTGGTGTTGACAAAGTAAAGTCTGCCCCCATGAGGTCAGAGGAGGTGAGGTGCGGCGACTTCCGCTCCTGGCCGGGATGATGCTGGGCCTCCTGGCGGGCCAGACCGGGGGCAGCGGACCGGCCTTCCCGTCCCCGTCCCCGTCCCGAGGCCAGGTCCGGGCCCACCCGGTTGAGGCCTCCGGCGCTGGCGCCACCCAGGGCGGCGTCGCCCGCTACACCGTTCGTACGGGTGACAACCTGACCCGTGTGGCCTCCCGCCTCGGCGTGTCGGTCGCCACGCTGGCCGCGGCCAACCAGATCGCCGACCCGAACCGGCTTCGGGCGGGCCAGGTTCTCACCATCCCGAGGGTCGGCGAGCCTGAGCCGGCGGCGGCGGCCACGCTGGCGCCCCTGTCGTCTGCCGTCGTCGTGGTGGGTGGCGGCTCCCGCCACCGGGTAGCTGCGGGCGAGAACCTGGCCCGGATCGCCGCCCGGTACGGCTCCACCACCGCCGAGCTGGCCGCGTCCAACGGGCTGAAGGACCCCAACCTGATCCGGGAAGGCGCCGAGCTGCAGGTGCCCGGGGCGCCGTGGATCTGCCCGGTACAGGGCCCGAGGCAGTTCTCGGACAGCTGGGGCGCGCCACGGCCGGGTGGCCGGCGCCACCTGGGCGTCGATGTCTTCGCCACCCGCGGAACTCCGGTGGTCGCCAGCGTCGGCGGCGTGCTGAGCCACGCCAAGGGGGCAACCGCGGGGCTGGCGTATTACCTGCAAGGCGAGGACCGCAACACCTACTACGGGGCTCACCTCGATGCCCTGGAAGCACCTGGCCGGGTGGAGGCGGGCGCCCGCATCGGTACCGTCGGCAGCACCGGCAATGCCCGGGGCACGACGCCTCACCTCCATTTCGAGATCAAGCCTGCCGGGGGCGCTCCGGTGAACCCGATGCCCTCGTTCGAGAAGTGGTGCCGAAGCTGACCAGGCTGCTCTTTTCCATGCTGCGCCCCGGTATTCCGACCCTGGTCGTGCTGGCCATCCTCGGAGCCGGGCAGGGCGGCGCCGTAGGCGCGCCGGCACCGTCAGGTGGGATCTACGTCGTCAGCCGCGGGGAGACCCTCTCCATGGTCGCCCGCCGCACGGGCACGACCATGGCCAGCCTGGTCGAGGCCAACAAGATCGTCGATGTCCACCTCATTCGGGCGGGCGACCGCCTCGTCGTTCCCGGTCGCGGGACCAAAGCCGCTGTTCCCGGTAGCGGGACCAAAGTCGCGGACCCGACCCAGGCCGAGCGCACCCACCGGCTCCCGGCCCGCCTGCTCCAGCAGCCGCAGCGCCTGGCCCTCATTCCCCGGTTCGATGCCTCGGCCCGCGAGTTCGGCGTTCCGGCGGACCTGCTGAAGGCGGTGACGTGGCAGGAGTCAGGCTGGCAGAACGACAAGGTCTCCTCCACCAAGGCACGTGGCATCGGGCAGCTCATGCCGGACACCGTGGTCTTCGTCAACCGGAATCTCCTGCGGGCACAGCTCGATCCCGCCCTGCCGGAGCACAACATCCGGATGTCGGCCCGCTTCCTCGCCTACCTCCTAAAGAGCACGAAAGGCGACGTGCGTACTGCGCTGGCTGCCTACTACCAGGGGCTTCGATCGGTACGGGAGCGGGGGCCCTATCCCAGCACTTCCCGGTACGTCGACGATGTCGTCGCCCTCCGAAGAAAATTCGGTAGCGAGGCACAGTCTTGACACTGGCCTGGTCAGGCAGTGAGGCGAAACCGCGCTGGTGGTGGGCTAATGGGCTCCGGGGTCGGTGCCCAATGGCCATGACGGTACTTGCGCCCGAGCTTGACCATGAGGATGGCA
>DATLEK010000058.1:0-23864 GCA_035525365.1 Acidimicrobiales bacterium | reverse complement strand
ACACGCCTTCGTCCGGTTGAATGCGCATAACTAATACGTTGGGGGTGACGTCTTCGACGGCGTGGGATTTGAACAACAGCAGGGGCGGCCGTTTAAACTGGATGGCGACTTCGGTCACGCGCTTGGGCAGGCGCTTGCCCGACCGGAGGTAAAAGGGCACCCCCTCCCAGCGCCAGTTGTCGATAAAAAACCGGATCGCCGCGTAGGTCACGGTCGTCGAATTCTTGGCGACGCCGGCTTCTTGTCGGTATCCCACCAGTTCCTCGCCAGCGACCTTGCCGGGGCCGTACTGGCCGCGTACTGCCGCTGTCGCCACTTCTTCAGCCGCTATAGGACGGACGGACTTGAGCAGTTTTCCCTTCTCGTCGCGCACCGAATCGGCGTCGAGACCCACCGGCGGCTCCATTGCGATCATGCAAAGCAGCTGCAGCAAATGGTTCTGAAACATGTCGCGCACGACACCGGCTTGTTCGTAATAGCCGCCACGGTTCTCCACGCCGACGGTTTCCGCGGCGGTAATTTGCACGTGGTCGACATAGCGCCGGTTCCAGATCGGCTCGAAGATGGAGTTGGCGAAGCGGAGGGCCAGGACGTTCTGGACCGTCTCCTTGCCGAGGTAGTGGTCGATCCGGTAGAGCTGCTCCTCCCTGAACGACTGGTGCAGTGTCTCGTCCAGCTCGTGTGAGCTGTGCAGGTCGCGGCCGAACGGCTTTTCGACCACCAGGCGCACGAAGGCGCCCTCGCGGGAGGGCTGGCTGAGGCCGTGCTCGCCGAGGGCGGACGCCACACCGGCGAACACCTCGGGGACCGTGGCCAGGTAGTACACGCGGTTTCCTGCCGTTCCGCGTTCCTCGTCGACCTCGTCGAGCACCTGCCGGAGCTTCTCGAACGTCTCCGGGGAGGTGTAGTCGCCGCTGACGTAGCGGAACCCTGCCACCAGACGCTCCCACGCCGCGCTCGGCTTCTTTACCACCTCCATCATCCGGGACCGGAAGTCCTCGTCGCTCATCTCGGTACGGGCCACGCCGACCACGGAGAAGGCCAGGGGTAGTTGGCGGTTGTCAGCCAAGGCCTCCAGCGCCGGGCCCAGCTTGCGGGAGGTGAGGTCGCCGGAGGCGCCGAAGACGACGAGTGTGCATGGCGGGGCCCGGCGCTCCACCTCCAGGCCTTCCAGCAGCGGGTTGTCCGCTGTCACAGCGGTTCTCCCGGCTCCCCGCCCGTGCCGGAGTTCTCCTCTTTCGCCTCCTCGGCGCCGGCCGCCTCGGTGAAGAAGCGGTGGCCACCGAACTGGTTGCGTAGGGCGGCCACGATGCGGGCGCCGAAGCGCTCCTCGTCCCGTGACGAGAAGCGGGCGAACAGTGAGGCGGCGATGACCGGTACCGAGACCGACCGACGGATGGCCTCCTCAACGGTCCAGCGGCCCTCTCCGGAGTCCTCGACGAATCCGCGGATGTCGGCGAACTCCTCGGGCTCGGACAGGGCCAGCTCCGCCAGCTCCAGGAGCCAGGATCGCACCACCGAACCTTGGTTCCACAGGCCGGCGATCTGGTGGAGGTCCAGATCGAACTCGTCGGCCGCGTCGAGCAGTGCGAACCCCTCGGCGTAGGCCTGGAGCATCCCGTACTCGATCCCGTTGTGGATCATCTTGGTGTAGTGCCCGGCCCCGGACGGCCCAACGTGGGCGTAGCCGTCAGGAGGCGCGAGGTCGAAGAACAGCGGCTCCAGACGGCGGACGGCCTCGGAATCACCGCCCACCATCAGGCAGTAGCCGTTCCTGAGGCCCCAGACGCCGCCGGAGACGCCGGCGTCGACATAGGCGATTCCCCGCTCGAGGAGGCGGGCCGAAGAGGCCTGTGCCTCCTGGTAGTTGGAGTTGCCACCGTCGACGATGGTGTCCCCCTTTTCCAGGGAGAGAGCAAGCGCGTCGACCGTCGATCGGGTCGCCTCGCCGGCGGGCACCATGCACCAGGCGGCCCTCGGGGGATCCAGGGCGGCGACGAGGTCCTCCAGGCTTGCCACGCCGGTGACCCCGTCTTCGGCAGCCTTGGCCATCAGCGCCGGGTTCCTGTCGAAGGCGACCACCTGGTGACCGTGCTCGACGAGGCGCCGGCTCATGTTGGCGCCCATCCGGCCGAATCCCACCATGCCGAGCTGCATCAGCCGATCTCCTTCAGGTCGTCGAGGGCCACCCGGAGCACCCGCCGCCCCCGGTCGAGGAGGCTCTTCTGGTCGCCGAGGGACTGAGCGGCGATCAGGGTGCCGAAGTCGTAGGGCTGCGACGGGATGGGCACCGATTGGGCCGGGGTGCGGCCGACGAGCTGGACGGCCACCACCGTGTTCGGTCCGCCCTTGTGGAGCTGGCCGGTGGAGTGGAGAAAACGGGGGCCGTAGCCGGCGGTGACGGCCATCCCCCCGAGGCCGTCCCGCAGTGCCCGACGGAGCCGCTCCAGCGCTTCGTCCTGGCCATAGGGCAGGTAGGCCTGGATTGAGACGTAATCACCGGGACGTACCTGCGCGTCAAGCCATTCCGTCACTCCCGCCGGGCCGGCTGCCTGCGACTCGGCCAGAGGCAGATCGGCCAGGACCTTGGCCGTGTTCGCCTTGGCGACGGCCACGTCTGGCTCGTCGAAGGGATCGACACCCATGACGTGGCCGGCTACGGCAGTAGCCAGCATCCAGCGCATGAACTCCGCGCCGAGCTGCGCCGGCTCCTCCAACTCCAGCGCCACGATGTGGCGGTCGTCGCCCGTCTCGACCTCGGTGGTGGGAACCGGCACCACACCGAGGCCGTTCTTCCCGGTGGATTCGGCCACGAGCTGCTCGACCCAGAGGCCGAAGGCGGCGAACCGTTCGGGAACGACGACGGTGAGCTTGTCCCGGCCGGCGAGAGCGGCCTCGCCCATGGCCACGCCGAGCTCGACCGCCTGGCCGGCGTCAGCCTCGAGGGCACGGTCGCAGAGGTCGCCGATGTCCACTCCGCACAGGGCAGCAGGCACGAGCCCGAAGTAGGAAAGGACCGAGTAACGCCCGCCGATGTCAGCCGGGTTCTTGAAAACCCGGGCGAATCCCGAGTCGGTGGCCTGTTCCTGCAGCGGCGATCCGGGATCGGTGATGGCGGCGAAGCGGCGGCCGTCGGGTACCCGGCTCCAGAAATGGGACAGCAGGGCCTGCGGCTCCAAAGTCGAACCCGATTTGGAGGACACGAGGAAGAAGGCATCGTCTGTGTCAACCGACGCGATGGTCTCGGGGTCGGTGGTGTCGAGCACCACCAGGCGGTCCGAGCCCACGGCGGCCCGCAGCACCTCAGGGCCGAGGGACGAGCCGCCCATTCCGAGCAGGACGATCCTGGACGCTTCGATGCCCGAGGCCCAGGACATGATCTCGGCTGACTCCGAGCGCATCCGCTCGGTCACGCCGAGCCAGCCGAGACGGTCGGGCGAAACGTTGCCGGCGGGCCAGAGGGAGGGATCGCGGCCGAGAAGCCGCTTCAGAATGGCGTCGTTCACGCCGCTACCCCTCGTCGTCGTCCTCCAACTCGGACAGCAGCTCCCTGGCCATTGCGGCCACGTTGGCAGATGTGAAGCCCAGGTTCTCCAACGCGACCTTCCCCGGCGCCGACGCCCCGAAACGATCGATGGACACCGAGTCGAGGGCCCAGCGCTCCCATCCGAACGACGATCCGGCCTCGACGGCCAGTGCGGGCAGCTCGGGCGGGATGACCTCCTCCTGGTAGCTCTCATCCTGTTCCTCGAACAGCTCCCACGACGGCATGGAGATGACGCGGGCGACGACGCCGGCGGCGGACAGCTCTTCGGCCGCGGCCAAACAGACGTGGACCTCACTGCCCGTGCCGATGAGAAGGATGTCGGGATCGTCGCCGCCGGCCGAGATCACGTAGGCGCCGCGGGCGACATCGTCGGCCCGCTCCGCCGTCCCCTCCAGCACGGGAAGGTCCTGTCGGGACAAGAGAAGTGCCGTGGGGCCGTTCGACTCGATGGCCACGCGCCAGGCGTGAGCAGTCTCGTTGGCGTCAGCGGGCCGGATGACGCGGAGCCCCTGCATGGCCCGCATGGCCGCGATGTGCTCGATGGGCTGATGGGTGGGACCGTCCTCCCCGAGACCGACAGAGTCGTGGGTCCAGGAGTAGACGACCTTGGCCTCGCTGAGGGCGGCCAGCCGGACGGCGGGGCGCATGTAGTCGCTGAAGATGAAGAACGTGCCGCCCACCGGCACCACACCTCCGTGAAGGGCGGCCCCGTTCATGATGGCCCCCATCCCGTGCTCACGGATGCCGAAGTAGACGAGGCGCCCGCCCGGGTCCTCGGCCGACTGCACGCCCTGGTCCTTCATGAACGTGCCGGTGTTGTCGGTGAGGTCGGCGCCGCCGGCCATGAGACCGGGCACCACATCGGCGATGGCATTGACGCAGGCGCCGCTGGCCTTGCGGGTGGCCATCTTGGTGCCAGCCTCGAACGTCGGCAGCTGGGACTCCCAACCAGACAGGCCGCGCCCGTCGAGGCAGGCGTCGAGCATCTTGCGGTCGCCTCCCCACGCCGACAGACGGGTCTCCCACTCCTTGCGCAGGGCCTGACCTCGGGGGATGCACTGGCGGTACATCTCACGGACCTCGTCGGGCACCCAGAAGGTTTCCTCCGGGGGCAGACCGAGGATCTCCTTGGTGACCCGGATCTCCTCGTCGCCGAAAGGGTTACCGTGGGCCGCGGCGGTGTCGGTGTACTTGGGCGAGGGATAACCGATGTGGCTGCGCAGGACGATCATCGACGGCCGGTCCTCCACGGCCATGGCCCGGCGCACCGCGTCCTCGAGGGCATCGGTGTCGTTGGCGATCTCACCGACGTTGTCGACGTGCCAGCCGTAGGCCTCGAACCGCTTGGGAACGTCGTCGCTGTAGGACAGCTCCGTGGGCCCGTCGATGGTGATGTGGTTGTCGTCGTAGACGTAGACGAGGCGCCCGAGGCCGAGATGACCGGCCAGCGAGGCGGATTCGTGGCTGATCCCCTCCTGAAGGTCGCCGTCGCTGCACATGACGAAGGTGTGGTGGTCGCAGGTCTCAGGCCCGAAGCGGGCCCTCAGCCAGCGCTCAGCGATGCCCATTCCCACGGCGTTGGCAAAGCCCTGGCCCAACGGCCCGGTGGTGACCTCGACACCCTTGGTGTGATGGACCTCGGGGTGGCCCGGTGTCCTGCTGCCCCACTGGCGGAACTCCTTCAGGTCGTCGAGTGTGAGCTCATACCCGGTCAGGTGGAGCATGGAGTACAACAGGATCGAGGCATGCCCCACCGAGAGCACGAACCGGTCACGGTCCGGCCAGTCCGGCTGCGAGGGGTCGTGGCGCATGATCCTGGTCCACAGCACGTGGGCGAGAGGCGCCAGCGCCATTGCCGTTCCGGGATGGCCGGAATTGGCCTTTTGGGGGCCGTCCATGGCCAATCCCCTGATCACGTTGATGCCGAGCTGCTCGAGGTCCCTGTCGCTCATGGCCCCAAACCTAACCGACAGTCCGGGGCCGCTCCTCAGTGAACAGGGCGATGGAGGCCGTGAATCCGTGAACGAAGTTACGCCCGCCTACCGGGCCGAACTCGCCGGCGGCGAAGAAGCCGCCGGTGGGCACTCCCACCCGCTCGTCGAGAACACCCGCGTCGTGGTCCGGCTTGCCGAACAGCTGCATCCCCCGGCCGTTGCAGGTGAACAGCAGGGCTCCGTCCGCCTGGCGCCCCGCCAGCAGGTCACGGAGGTCCTCGTCGGCGGTGGCCGCGTCCCGGACATGGAACTGCACCGTCGTGCCCACGTCGATCACCTCGCTGACGGCGATGGCTCCGCTGGCCTGGTCGGCGCCGAGCACGTTGTGGACGAGGAAGTCACCCCGCTCGAAGTCGAGCTTGCTCTCGTTGATGACCCGGCCCAGGTGAAGGCCGTGGTTGATCAGCTCCAGGTCCTGGGCCGAGATGTCGGTCCCGGTCATCTGGAGCAGTCGGGCCAGCGTGGTCTCGCCGCCCAGCTCCTGGACGATGTTGCCTTCGGACCGGGTGACCACGTAGGGCCGTCCCACGGGACGGCATCCCTGGGAGACCACGGTCTCGATCTCCACGCCAGGCCCGAGGAAGGCACCCACGGCGCCGGCGGTGTGGATACGGCGGTCGAGGACCAGGCGATTTCCACCGGGGCCACGTGCCGCCGAGGCGTTCCCACCGACGACCGGTAGGCCCGGGTACCGAACCGCCATCTCGGCGTAGAGGGGGTCGATGGGGAGGGAAAAAGGGTCGGCGAGCAGCAGCAGGGCACGGGGCTCGAAAGCAAGCTTGTCCGGCAGCCCGCTGATCTCGAAGCCCGTGGGGCCTTGCGTGGCCTCGATCCGAACCGGATGGACCTCACCGAAGCGGGCCGCCCAGAGACTTACGGCAGGCTGCTGCTCGACCTCTCGCCCCGTGGCGACGACCGAGACGGCGGCGCACCCGATGATCGTCGTGGGCCGCAGGATGTCGGATACCGCGGCCGCGGCGTCCTCGAGCGCGCCGGCGTGCGGCGGTGTCACGAAGAGCACGGCCAGGTCCGCCCCGGGGCCGAGTGTCTCGAGGATCTGACCGGCCACCTCGCCGACGGCCACCGCCGGAACAGGATGCTCGGAGAGCGCCGCTGCAAAAGGCATCTCGGTGCCTCAGTCCGGTGCGGGGGGCACGAGGGTCAGCGGCACGATCGTCCACGGTCCCTGGCCGACGCGGCAGTGCGCCTCGATGGTGCCGTAGGCGTCGTAGGTCAGCTCACCACGAACCAGTCGATAGGTGAACTTGCCGGGCTCAACGGTGAAAGGCGCCACGTTCCGAGCCACCTCGGTGCCGGCGCCGTCGCGGAAAACGACCTCGAGAACGCCGTTGCCGGGTTCGTCGGTCCGGCACCTGATGAGGACCACGAGATGAGGGGCGATGGTGACCGGTGGCTCGCTCGGCGCCGGCATCGAGAACATGATCCCGGACAAGTCGATCCGAGTGGCCGGACCGGGTACCTGGCGAAGGTTGATGTTCTCGCAGAACAGGGCCGAGACGATGTCCATGCCGGCCAAGGTAGCTGGGCGAGTCGGCTGTGCCGTCCGCGCCCCCGACCGCGCGCAGTGGAACGCGCCCCGGCCGGTACGCTCGACCACAGGGCGCCGTTGGCCAGACGGGCTCCGAGGCCCAACCAGAACGAGGAGCGTGCGAGCGTGGCGGTACGAGCGTTGCCGTCCACCCGCCAGGTGATCCTCGACGAGGGCCGCCGGCTGTTCGCCCAGCACGGGTACGACCGGACATCTCTGAACGACATCGCCGCCGCCGTCGGTATCCGTCGGCCGAGCCTGCTGCACCACTTCCCGTCGAAGGAGTCGCTGTACCGGGAGGTCTTCGAGGCCAGCCTGGCCGACTGGTTCAGCCGGGTGGGCGAGGCCGTCCATTCCCCCAAGGACGGATGGGCCAAGGTCGATCTCGTGCTCACAGCCGGCTTTCAGTTCTTCGCCGAGAACCCGGACTTCGTGCGCATAGCCCGGCGAGCGGCGCTCGATGACAGCACCCATCTCGGCCTCGACCTCGGCGTCGCCCTCAAGCCCCTGTTCCAGCGCGCCTGCACGTTCTTCGCCAAGGAGATGGAGGCCGGTCGCTTCCGGAGCCACGATCCAGAGCAGCTCCTGCTGACGGGTTACGGCGCGCTCCTGAGCTACTTCAGCGATGTCCCGTTCCTGGAGTCACTGCTGGACCGGGACCCCCTGGCCGCTGACGCCATGGAGCAGCGTCTCCAGCACGTGCGATCCTTCTTCTTCGCCGCGCTGGAGCCGTAGGATCCGCCGCCGTGCGGCGCTCCCTGGTGCGGAGGGGAGGACCGGTGGGCCCCTTGATCCTCCTGGCTGTCAGCGTGGCCACCGCCTTCGGCGCGGCACGGGAGCCCGGTCGGTCGGCCTCGGAGGTAGCCCTGAGC
The DNA here is from genome assembly GCA_035525365.1 of Acidimicrobiales bacterium. Taxonomy (GTDB): domain Bacteria; phylum Actinomycetota; class Acidimicrobiia; order Acidimicrobiales. The sequence continues at coordinate 15,902 of DATLEK010000058.1, read as the reverse complement.
CCGACGAAGGCGCCGGTTCTCTCGGCTCGTCGAGTACCGGCTCGCTTGGCCACGCTGGTGGCGGACAGCCGTTTGAGAGTGGCCGTGGACGACGCGCTGGCCAACCCGGTGCTCGGCGGCGGGCGCGAGCGGTCCTGCATCGTGGTCCGTCAGGGCCCCAGGACGATCATGGCCAGGCGGGCCGACGAGCGTCTCGTCCCGGCCTCGAACCTGAAAATCCTCACCGCGCTGGCGGCCCTGTCCCGCCTGGGGGCGGAGGAGAAGTTGGTGACCGAGGTGCGGGTGGGGCGGACGCTCGGCGCCGGCGGCGTGGTCGACGGCCCTCTCTGGCTGATCGGGGGCGGAGACCCGGTGCTCGCCACCGCGGACTACGCCGCCTCCTTCGAGAACCAGCCCCAGCTCTTCACCCCCCTGGAGACGCTCGCCGACGCCGTGGTGAAGGCAGGCGTTCGCCAGGTACGCGGCGGGATCATCGGCGACGAGTCCCGCTACGACAGGCAGCGCTACGTGCCCACCTGGCGCCAGGTGTACATCACCGACTCGGAGTCCGGGCCGGCCAGCGCCCTCGGTGTCAACGACGGCTTCGCCCAGTTCAGCCCCAGGAAGGTGGCCGCGGCCGAGCCCGATGTCCATGCCGCCGGCGTGCTGACGGGGCTCCTGCAGGCGAGGGGAGTCGTGGTCGATGGCGTGCCGGCGGAGGGCCAGGCGCCCGAGGGGGCCCCGCTGGTGGCCAGGATCTCCTCCCCACCCGTACGCGACCTGGTCGGTCAGATGCTCAGGGAGAGCGACAACTTGACGGCCGAGCTGCTCGTGAAGGAGCTGGGCCGGCGTTTCGCCGGCGCCGGGACCACCACCGCCGGTGTGGGGGTGGTGCGCCAGGCGCTGGCCTCGGCGTCTCTTCCGGTGGAGCACCTGGCCGCCGTCGACGGCTCGGGCCTGGACCGGTCGGACAGGGCCAGCTGCACCCTGCTCATGGCCGCCCTCGCTGTCGCCGGCGCCAGAGGTCCTCTGGCCGCGGGGTTCCCGTTGGCCGGACGGGAGGGCACGTTGGCCAAGCGCTTCCAGGGAAACCCGGCCGCCGGCCGGCTGCGGGCCAAAACGGGGGCCCTCGCCGAGGTGGCGGGCCTCACCGGCTACGTGGACTCGGCTACCGGAGCACCGCCCCTGGCCTTCGCCTTCCTCGTCAACCAGTTGCCGCGGGACGCCATCGGGCGTGCACTACAGGAGCAGCTGGGGGCCCTCCTGGCCGCCTACCCGGACGCGCCGGCTCCCGACATCCTGGCCCCATAGGGCCCGTCGCTTGCGCTGCGATGGCTCGGGATATAAGCACTCACATCATGTCGAGTAACCGCGATAAGAGCCTCCCCACGCTGGCCACCGAGCTGTGGGCCATGGTGCTCACCTATGTGAAGCAGGAGACGATCGTCCCGATCAGGGGCCTGGGGCGGTTCATCGCCCTTGGTCTGGCCGGGTCCGTCACCCTGAGCGTGGGTCTCCTGCTCCTCTCCCTGGCGCTGCTCCGGGCCCTGCAGACGGAGACGACCGCCTTCTCCGGCGACTGGTCGTGGGCCCCCTACGGCATCACCCTCATCGCTTCGGGACTGGTAGCCGCGCTCGCCGCACGGGCCATCACCGGTCAGAAGCGGCGAGCGGCGAGAAACGGGTCGGTCGTCGGGTGAGCCAGGACGTGGACCAGCCGGTGACACGCGACGCCATCGAGGCGAAGCTGCGGCAGATAAAGGGCGAGGTGGACACCTCCGCCAATGCGGCCAAGCCCGTGGCCCTGATGATCGGTGTGGGCCTCGCCGTGGCCGTCGTCGGGCTCGCCTACGTGATGGGCCGGCGCAAGGGCAAGAAGAAGACGACGCTGGTCGAGGTGCGCCGGGTCTGATGCTGCGTTTCCTTCTGCGTACCGGGGTGCGGCGGGGCCTCCTCGGTGGGAGCCGTACCTGGACCACCGTCGCCGGCGTTCTCTTCGGAGTGAGGCTGTTGAAAAAGCTCACCGGCGGTGAGCCGGAGCTCGTGCACAGCACGAAGCTGCGTCCGGGCGAGAGTCTCGTAGTTAGCCACGAGCGCCAGCCGCGCTCTTCGCACCGACGCCGGCGTTGAGCCGCCCCTTCGTCGCGGGGGAGCGGGTGCTGCTCCTCGATCGGAAGTCCCGCCGGTACCTGGTCACCCTCAGACAGGGAGGCGAGTTCCACACCCACGCCGGCTTCGTGCTGCACGACGACCTTCTCGGCGCCGAGGAGGGCGTGACGGCACGATCGACCAGGGGCGCGGCGTTCCTCGCCCTGCGGCCGACGCTGGCCGAGTTCGTACTGGGGATGCCCCGGGGCGCCCAGGTCATCTACCCCAAGGACCTCGGCACCATCTTGATGGTCGCAGACATCTTTTCCGGAGCGCGGGTGCTGGAGGCGGGCGTGGGGTCGGGAGCCCTGTCGATGACGCTCCTGCGGGCGGGCGCGTCGGTGGTCGGGTACGAGATCCGTGCCGATTTCGCCAAGATCGCCCAGGCCAACGTGGTCGACTTCCTCGGCGAGGAGGCGGCAACCCGCTATCGGGTGGAGGAGCGGGACATCTATGCCGGGATCGGGGAGGAGGGGCTGGACCGGATCGTCCTCGACCTCCCCGAGCCTTGGCGCGTGGTGAAGCACGCCGAAACGGCGCTTCGTCCCGGAGGGATCCTGGTCGCCTATGTCCCGAGCATCACCCAGGTGGCGCAACTCCGGGACACGCTGGCGACGAGTGCTTTCGCCATGGCCCACTCCCTGGAGGTGCTCATGCGCACCTGGCACGTGGAGGGCCAGGCCGTGCGTCCGGATCACCGCATGGTCGCCCACACCGGATTCCTCACGTCGGCTCGGCTGATCTCGCCTGCGCCGGCGGAGCCGGCCCCTGATCAGGAGCCCACCCCTTGAACCTGCTCGACCTGTTCGTGATCATGTCGGCCGCGGCCGCCGGGTTCGGCGGGTACCGCCTCGGTTTCGTGGCCCGCGCCGCCTCCTGGGTTGGCCTGGCCATCGGACTGGTGATCGCCATGAGGTTCCTGCCCGCCGCCGTGCGCTCCTTCGAGGGGCCGGATCCGAGCACGAAGTTGTTCATCGCCGCCGGCGTGCTCCTGTTGGGAGGCTTCGTCGGCCAGGGCCTGGGGCTGCTCGCCGGCTCCTCGCTCCGCCGTTTCGTTCCCCACGGGCCACTCCGGGCTCTCGACAGCAGCGTGGGCGCCCTGGTCGGTGTGATCGGGATCCTGGCGTCGGTATGGCTCCTCCTGCCCGCAATCGCCGACATCCCGGGGAGCTATGCCAGGCAGGCTCGCAACTCGGCCATCGCCCGTTTCCTGGACCGCCAGCTACCGGAACCTCCCGACACGGTGCAGGCCCTGCGGCGCGTGGTGGGGGACACGAACTTCCCGCAGGTCTTCGAGGTTCTCCGTCCGGCCCCGAAGACGGGGCCGCCTCCCGCCACCACCGGCATCCCGGCTCCCGTGATCGCGCGGGTGTCGGCATCCACGGTGAAGGTGGAGGGCATCGCGTGTGACCGTATGCAGGAGGGAAGCGGCTTTGCCGTGGCGGCGGATGTCGTGGTGACCAACGCCCACGTAGTGGCCGGTCATCGGGCCGGACGCACGCAGGTGGCGCGGCCCGACGGCCGTCGCCTGGATGCCTCGATCGTCATCTTCGATCCTCAGCGTGACCTGGCGGTGCTCCGTGTGCCGGGGTTGGGGCAGGCGCCGCTGCTCGTCGGCGACGCCGAGGTGGGGGAGCAGGGTGCGGTATTCGGTCATCCGGGAGGCCAGGAACCTCTTCGCATCGCGCCGGCCGCCATCCGCGAGCAGATCAAGGCGGTGGGCCGTGACCTCTACGGGACGAGGTCCACCCGCCGCGAGGTCTTCATCCTCGCCGCGGAGCTGGCCCAAGGCGACTCGGGGGGAGCGCTGGTCGATTCGGGGGGAGCCGTGGTCGGGGTCGCTTTCGCCATCGCGCCTGACCGGCGGGGTACCGCCTACGCCCTCACCGCCGGCGAGCTGCGGGCCGTCCTCGCCCTGCCCCGTGGCGGAGCCGTCTCCAGCGGGCCCTGTCTCGGCGGGGGCTAGCGCACCAGCGAGCCCTGAACAGCGCCGTCAGTCGACCTCGATGTAGATGCACTCCCCGGGGCACTCCTCGGCTGACTCCACGGTGACATCCTCCATCCCCGCAGGAACGACAGCCAGCCCCTCGGCTCCGCCGGGGTTGAAGACCCTGTCGCCCTCTTTGACATAAGCCAGCCCGTCGTCGAGGAGAGTGAAGACCGAGGGCGCGATCTCCTCGCAAAGGCCGTCACCGGTGCACAGGTCCTGATCGATCCAAACCTTCATAGAAGTACTCGCCCTCCCAGGGGATTGAGGGTCGAGTGTACCGGCCGTGACGGCCTCTCCTGCACCGGCCGGGGTCGCTTGACAGCGGTCAGGACCCGTGTATGGTCGCTGTGACGACGCTGTGGAGGTGGTCCCGACGGCCGATTCGGAAGTTCGCAAGTCAGGCGACGATCAGGAGCAGGAGCTGGCGGAGCTGCGCGAGCAGGCGCAGGTGCTGGAGGAGGAGGTCATCGGCCTTCGTCGCAAGCTCCAGGACGCGCCCAAGCGGGTGCGCACCCTGGAAGAGAAGCTGCTGGAGACCAAAGGCCAGCTCGCCCAGGCCGTCTCCCAGAACGAGAAGCTCACCTACACCCTCCGTGAGGCGCGCGAGCACATCGGAGCCCTGCGGGAAGAGGTCGACAAGCTCACCCAGCCGCCATCGGCCTACGGCACCTTCCTCAACAGCAACGACGACGGCACTGTCGATGTCTTCTCCGCCGGCCGCAAGATGCGCGTCGCCCTGCACCCCGAGATTGACCTGGAGAAGCTGGAGCGGGGCCAGGAGGTCGTACTGAACGAGTCGCTCAACGTCGTGCTGGCCCGTAGCCAGGAGATCTCCGGCGAGATCGTGACGCTGAAGGAGCTGCTCGAAGGCGGCTTGAGGGCCATCGTCGTCGGCCGCGCCGACGAGGAGCGGGTCGTGGAGCTGGCCGAGTCGCTGGTGGGCCAGAAATTGCGTTCCGGCGACACCATCCTCATGGACTCCCGCACCGGTCTCCTGCTCGAGCGCCTTCCCCGCCCCGAGGTCGAGGAGCTGGTGCTGGAAGAGGTCCCCGACATTTCCTATGAGGACGTGGGCGGCCTGGACAGCCAGATCGAGGCCATCACCGACGCCGTCGAGCTGCCTTTCCTGCACCGCGACCTGTTCATCGAGCACCGCCTGCCGGCGCCGAAGGGGATACTGCTCTACGGCCCCCCCGGCTGTGGCAAGACCCTCATCGCCAAGGCCGTGGCCAACTCGCTGGCCAAGAAGGTGGCCCAGGTCACCGGGGATACCAACGCCAAGAGCTACTTCCTCAACATCAAGGGCCCGGAGCTGCTCAACAAGTACGTCGGTGAGACCGAGCGCCAGATCCGCCTCGTGTTCCAACGGGCGCGGGAGAAGTCCGAGGAGGGCATGCCCGTCATCGTCTTCTTCGACGAGATGGACTCGTTGTTCCGCACGCGAGGCACAGGGATCTCCTCGGACATGGAGTCCACCATCGTTCCCCAGCTGTTGGCCGAGATCGACGGCGTGGAGACGCTCAAGAACGTGATCGTCATCGGTGCGTCCAACCGGGAGGACCTGATCGATCCGGCCATCCTCCGCCCCGGCCGTCTCGACGTGAAGATCAAGATCGAGAGGCCGGACGCCGGCGCTGCCGCCCAGATCTTCGCCCGCTACCTCACCTCCGACCTGCCTCTCGACGCCGGCGAGGTCGAGTCCCTGGGGGGAGGCGATCGCGACAAGGCGGTCCGGGTGATGATCGAGCGCACCGTCGAGGAGATGTACCGGACGGGCGACGAGAACCGCTTCATCGAGGTCACGTACCAGAACGGCGACAAGGAGGTCATGTACTTCAAGGACTTCTCCTCGGGGGCCATGATCGAGAACATCGTCCGGCGGGCCAAGAAGTTGGCCATCAAGCGTCACATCGCCGGCGAGGGCAAGGGCATCCGTTGGGAGGACCTCAGCGCGTCGATCAAGCAGGAGTACAAGGAGCACGAGGACCTGCCCAACTCCACCAATCCCGACGACTGGGCCAAGATCTCCGGCAAGAAGGGCGAGCGGATCGTGTTCCTGCGGGTACTGCTCTCGGAGGGCAAGGAGGGCGATGTCCCCGTGGGCGGACGTGCCATCGAACGGGTAGGGACGGGGCAGTACCTGTAGGGCTGCGCTTGTAGAGCGCGAATGGGCTGTAGCTTCGGGTCATGGCCATTCCCAAGGTCTGCGGGATCGAGACGGAGTACGGGATCGATCCCCGCGGCATGGGCGAGAAGAACCCCATCGCCGCCAGCTCGATGCTGATCAACGCCTACGTGAACGAGCTCCAGCGCAAGGTCGGCTGGGATTTCGAGGACGAGTCACCTGGGAACGACGCCCGCGGGTTCTCGCGGGAAGGCTCCGCTCCCCCCGAGGTGGAGACCCATCTGGTCAACGCCGTGCTCACCAACGGTGCCCGTTACTACGTCGACCACGCCCACCCCGAGTTCTCCACGCCCGAGTGCCTCGATGCCCTGGAGTGCGTCCGCTACGACAAGGCGGGGGAGCGGATCATCGCCCGATCCATGGCCGCGGCGGCCCGGAGCCTGCCCGACGACCAGCACATTGTGGTCTACAAGAACAACTCCGACCGCAAGGGCAACTCCTACGGGACCCACGAGAACTACCTCATGGACCGCCAGGTGCCGTTCGCCACGATCGTCCAGCACGTGATCCCGTTCTTCGTGACCCGCCAGATCTTCACCGGTGCGGGGAAGGTCGGCACCGAGGCGTCCTCCACGGGAGGGCTCGAGGTCGACTACCAGCTCACGCAGCGGGCCGACTTCTTCGAGGAGGAGGTGGGGCTGGAGACCACGCTCAAGCGGCCCATCGTGAACACCCGTGACGAGCCCCACGCCGACGCCCAGAAGTACCGGCGCCTCCACGTGATTGTCGGTGACGCCAATTTGAGCGAAGTGTCCACCTTTCTGAAGGTCGGGGTCACCTCCATCGTGCTGTGCATGATCGAGGACGACTGGTTCAAGGACCACGTCTTCACCCTGGCGTCGCCGGTCCAGGCCATGCGCCGCGTCTCCTACGACCTCGAGCTGTCCCACGCCCTGGACCTCGCCGACGGCCGCCGGATGAAAGCGCTCGATGTTCAATGGGAGTACCTGGACCTGGCCCGCAAGTACGCCGAGGACCGGGGTCTGGAGGCGGTGGGCGTAGAGGTCGGCGTTGATGTGCTGAGGCGCTGGGAAGAGGTGTTGACAGCACTGGAGACGGATCCCATGTCTTTGGCCACCCAGCTCGACTGGGTGGCAAAGTACCGGCTCCTCAACGGCTACCGCGAGCGCCACGACCTGTCCTGGGACGACCCGAGGCTGGCGGCCATGGACCTCCAGTACCACGACGTGCGCCCCGAGCGCTCGCTCTACGAGAAACTGGGCATGGAGCGTCTGGTCACCGAGGACTCCGTTGCCGAGGCCGTAACGGAGCCGCCCACCGACACGCGGGCCTATTTCCGCGGCCGGTGCCTGCAGCGATGGGCCTCCTCGATCGCCGCGGCCAACTGGGATTCGTTGGTCTTCGACCTGGGTTCCGACCCGCTGCGGCGGGTACCGATGATGGAACCGCTAAGAGGAACGGCATCAATGGTCGATAGCTTGTTGGAAGAGTGCTCCAGCCCCGCCGAGCTGTTGGAACGGCTGGGCTCGTAGTAAGGATGTGGCAATGACCGAGCGAGAGCAGAAGCGCCGCCAAGCGCCTCCCAGGGAGGCGGAAAAGGTAGAAGAGGCTGCGCCGGCGTCCTCGGGCCAGGGTGAGAAGATCAAGGCCGAGCTGGATGAGCTTCTCGATGAGATCGACGAGGTCCTCGAGGTCAACGCCGAGGACTTCGTCAAGGCGTACGTGCAAAAGGGCGGCCAGTAGGCGGAGGCGACGGCTCACCCCACGTCGGCGGAGGACCAGCGCAGACGTACCTATTGTTCCAGATGATCTCCTGCTTCGATGAAGAGCTGAACTAGCCGGGGATCCATGGGGGGGCGACAGCCGACAGAGTGATAGGGGGGCGTATTGACGCCACCAGACCTATGCTGGTTGCCACGCGGCAGCGGTCCTCCGGGAGGGGTCGGCGAGGACCTGACCAAGTTTCGCAGAATCGCCCAACGACCCCGGAGCATCTGCATGCTGTTCGAGCGCGCCTCCGACGCGCTGGCGGCTGATCCACGCTTGCAGGCGTCTCAACTGTTGACTAAGGCAACCTTGTCGTCTACATTATCGACGACAGGAACGGGAGGTGCGATGGCGGGCGAGACCAAGATCAGAGATGACGGCCCTTCTGCCGACCGATCCGGTGGGGCTCCTCCCGTTTCCGCCGCAGTGGCCGATGAAGTCCGGCGTGATCTCGAGGAGTTCGGCCTCAACGGGTACCAGGCTCGCGTCCTCGTGGCGCTGGCACAGTCTCGGTCCGCGACTCCGGCCGAAGTGGCTCGGATCGCCGAGCTGCATCGTCCGAGCGTCTATCCAGTTCTGCGGGAGCTTCAGGCCAAGGGGCTGGCCCAGCCCGTACCGGGTAAGTCGGCCCGATGGGCCGCTCCACGTCACGTCGACCTGGTCCAGCGCCTCGTCGGGGTTCAGGAGGAGCGCCTCCGTCACATGCAGACAAGGGCAGCCCATACAGAGCGCCTCTTGGCCAAGCTGAGCGCACCCGACACCGGCTCCGCCGTACCGCCTGTCGACTTCATCTTCGGGGCGGCGGCGGTGAACCGCTCCTACGAGGAGATGCTCGGCACGGCCGGTGACGAAGTCCTTGTCTTCAATCGTCCCCCCTACGCGTGGGTGACTCCGAGCCCGCATGACGCAGTGCTGGAGGCTCTGGCCCGGGGTTTGGCCATTCGTGCGCTGTACCGGAGCGAGGAGCTGGAGACGGGCGCTCTGGCCGAGGTTCGGACCCGAAGCGCCCATGTCTACGCAAAGGCCGGAGTGGGTTCGAGAATGGTCGACGACCTCCCCATGAAGCTGGTCATTGCCGATCGCCAGACGGCGCTGGTTTCGCTGATAGATCCGCTGCTTCCCGATGACGGCTTCCCCACGAACATGGTCGTGACCAATCCGGGGTTTGCTGCCGCGCTGGCCGACACCTTCGAGTACTACTGGGCTACCGCTCGGCCGCTGCCCTGATGGCGGTACCGCGGCTGGCCCGCCTTCGCCTTGCCGCGTTCGCCACGGTTCTGGCGGTCGTCGCCAGCACTGTGGCTCTTGTTCCCGCTCGCGCCGTGAACCGGCCTGTCGTCACCGGGCTGAATCCACCAGAAGCACCAGAAAGAGGGGGGACGGTCGTCACCATCACGGGTTCGGAGCTGACGGCGCCCACGGCCGTGCGCTTCGGCGACGTTCCCGCGGCGTCCTTCCGGGCCGTGTCCCCGACGACGATCACCGCCGTGAGCCCAGCCCACCAGGCGGGTGCCGTCGAGGTCACCGTCGTGAGCGCCGGGGGGGAGTCTGCACCCTCACCTGCGTCACGATTCGCCTACTTTCGAGGAGGGTGGAGTCAGGCCCAGGCCTCTGGCGCCACGGTGGGGGCGACCACGTCGACCGTCCTGGCCTCCGGCTTGGTGCTCGTGGTGGGCGGCGGCGTCGCCCGCAACTCAGCCGCTCTGTTCGATCCTTCGAGCGGGTCGTGGGCTCCTACGGGGTCTCTGATCGAAGGTCGCTTCGGGCATACCGCGACATTGCTCCCGAACGGAAGGGTGCTCGTCACTGGCGGGACGGATACTGCCGGTAACAACGCGCTCGCCACCGCCGAGGTGTACGACCCGGCTGGAGGCACGTGGTCCGCTGTCCCTCAGATGGTCAAGCGTCGGAAAGGCCACACCGCCACATTGTTGACCGGGCCCTCGTGTACTGCGGTGGAACGCCTGGCGCATTGCGGGAAAGTTCTCGTCGCCGGGGGCAGCAGCAGCGCAGGGCTTTCTGGAGCGGGACTACCGGGGAGCGGGAAGGAGTCTCTCACAGATCCTCAAAACGCTGTCCAGCTGTTCGACCCGGCGACCGCCACCTGGTCCGCTGCCGCCGTTCTCGTGACCGGCCGGAGCGCGCATTCGGCCACGTTGCTCCCGGATGGCTCCGTGTTGGTTGCCGGGGGATGTGCCCGCAGTGACGGCGTTCTCAGCCCGTGTTCCAGCACTGCTCGCGCCGAGACCTATGAGCCGATCACCGGTACCTGGCGCGCCTCCCCTCCCCTCCGTACCGCTCGCGCCTGGCATACGGCCACGGTCGTGAGCGGGGGAAGCGTGCTGATCTCCGGCGGAGGCGTGGTGAATACCGGCGTGCTGAACCAGAAGCTCGCCTCGGCCGAGCTGTACGACCCGCTCTCAGGCTCTTCGGCGACAGGTTCGATGGGCTTGGGTCGCATGTCTCACACCGCCACCCTGCTGTCCGGGCCTGGCTGCGGGAGCCACTGCGGAAAGGTTTTGGTTCTTGGCGGCGACGTCCCCATCAATCCGGCTGATCTGGCACCCGGATCGGCCGAACTCTACGACCCGGGGCCGGGCACGTGGTCGACGGCGGGCCGGATGCGCGCCGACCGGGCGTACTCGCCGGGCTTCTTCTCACTACTTGCTTCGTTCGCCACCGTCGGACTTGCCGACGGGCGGGTACTGGCCGCCGGCGGTACCGGTTCGGCCTCGCCCGATGTCTTCGACCCTTCCGGTGCCCTGGCCCCGCCGATCGTTGCTGAACTGGACCCGCGCGGCGGGTCCACCCTCGGAGGCACTCGTATCACCCTCCAGGGATCCGGGTTCTTCTCGGAGACTCTGCGGGTCGACATTGGCGGGCATCGGGCCATCATCGAATACGTCAGCGACGCTGAGACCATCGTCCTCGCTCCGCCCTCCGCCCAGGGCCAGGTGCAGATCACCGTGGCCACCGTGGCCGGTGCAGCACCACAGGATTCATGGAGCCGCTTCACCTACGGGGAGGGAACATGGACGGCCACCGGCGCGCTTGACGCGTGCGCGGGGCCGTCATGCTCTGGCCGCTACAACCACACCGGGAACCTGCTGGATCCGAGCCTGTGTCGCAAGGCAACTCCACCGCCGGGGTACCCGTGCGGATCAGTGTTGGTGACCGGTGGCACGCTCAACCTGAACCCGGTGGAGTCTCCGAGCGCGTTGGCCTCCACGGAGTTGTACGACCCGGCCACCCGATCGTGGCGGGCGGGCTCCGACATGTCAGTGGGCCGCCACAACCACAGCGCCACAATGCTCGACGGCCCGAAGTGCCGGAGCGACAACCCTCCGACCTACTGCGGCCGCCTCCTCGTGGTCGGCGGCCAGGACGCTCGCGGCGCCGCTATCCGCTCGGCTGAGCTCTATGACCCGATCCGGTCCACCTGGAGATCCTGCCCCACCGGACCCGCCTCGCCGGACTGTCCGGCGCCACCGGCCAGGGCTCGGATGTCGGCCACTGCGACACTTCTCGACGGCGCCTTCTGTACCGACCCCGGTCATGGCGGCGCCGGCCTCTGCGGTGACGTCGTGGTGGCGGGCGGGAACACGACGTACATCGGCCGCCCGGCGTTGAAAACCGTGGAGATCTACGACCCCGACACAGGCACGTGGTCGAACGGCCCCGATCTTCAAGTGGCCCGGGGCGATCACGTGGCGGTGATGCTGGGGAGCGGGGCCATCCTGGTCACGGGTGGGCTCACGTCCATCGGCGAGCACGAGCAGCCTGCTGCGAGCTCGCTGTCCTCCACGGAGCTGTACGAAGCGGGAGGAAGTGTGTGGCAATCGTGCTCGGATGCTCTTGCCACGAGGAGTTGCCCCGGGCCGATGGCCGTCGAGAGGTTCTTGCCGGCGGCAGCCGTGCTCGACACCACACCATGCGGGGATGGCTGCGGCAAGGTGCTGGTGTTCGGCGGGGCGAACGCTGGTGGCCCGACCAACGCCTCCGAGCTGTATGACCCGGGCAGCGGACGGTGGGCTCCCGCCGGTCTGCCGCCCGAGTTTGGGACTGTCGGAGCGACGGCCAACGTCCTCGCCGACGGCAAGGTATTGGTGGCCGGGGGAGGGCCCCCGTTCGACGGCACCTCCCTCCCCACCGTGCGTCACGCTCTGGTCTACGACCCGCAGTCGAATGCCTGGCGGAACACCGATTCTCTGAGTGACGCCAGGGGTCGGGCGATCGGCGTGCTCCTGTCCGGGCCGGCGTGCCGAACATCGACTCCCCCGGAGTACTGCGCCACAGTGCTCCTGGCCGGTGGCGGGGGTCGCGGTCGTACCCGCGAGCACTCGCCTCTGCCCCTCTCGTCGGCGGAGATCTACGTGCCGGCCCCCACGATCCGAACGGTGACGCCAAGCCTTGGACCAACGAAGGGTGGAACCACGGTCGCCATCGATGGCTCAGGATTCCTCGGTGCTACTGCCGTCGCCTTCGGAGGGATCAATGCCCAGAGTTTCGACGTTGTCTCTGCTGATCGACTCACCGCCGTGGCGCCCGCCCACGTGGCCGGTCCCGTCGAGGTCACTGCCGTCAATCGAGGCGGAACATCGGCGGTGCTGGCCGGCGCCCGCACGCCATTCCGCTACGAGGTCTCCCAGCGGCCTGGCCGGATCACCGACTTGACGGCCATAGCCATCTCAGCCTCGAAGATCGGCCTCGCTTTCTCGGCCCCGCCGTCAGATGGAGCCTTCCCTCCTCCCTCGAGCCGCTACGTAGTGAAGCAGTCGGCCTCGGCGATGACCGACGAGGCCTCCTTTGCTGAGGGCTTGGCCCTCTGCCTGCCCGAAGGCGCCTGCTCCTTCAGCCCGATCGAGGTCGGCCAACAGCTCACCCTCGACGTTGATGGGCTCGCCGCCGGTACCAGATACCACTACGCCGTCAGAGCCGTGAACGGAGCGGGTCTGGAGGGGCCGTTGTCCAATGACGCGGCGGCCACCACTCTTCCGGAGACGGAGACCAGTCCGGTTCTCAGTTGTCCGAACGTGAACGCGGGCGACGCCCGCCCTCACTATCCCGCTGGCTACTCCCTGGTGGGAGTGCCGGGCGGAACGCTTGTCGGCTCCCAGTCCCCTCTATATGGTTGGTTCGACCAGGGCGCGGGAGCCTCGTACGCCACTGCCGCCACGCCAGAGCCAGGTCGTGGCTACTGGGCGTGGTTCGCGTGCCCCCATGTGATCGATCTACCGGCCTCCGACGCCACGCCTATGAGCTTTCCCCTGGGCGCCTATCACGCCTCCATGTTGGGCAACCCCTCCGCCACCTCGGCGACTTCGGTGTCTGGCCACGATTTCGCCGCCCTTTGGGACCCTGCGCTGAACGGAGGCGTAGGCGGATATCACATCTCCGCCTACAGTGATCCGCAATCGCTGGCAGTTGGCGCTGGTGCATGGGTGTTTTCGTATGTGCCGACCCAGATCGTCTTGTCGCCTCCGACGTGACCCATCCTGCCCGTCTGGATGGCGTCGCCGGAGACCGAAGAAGGCGATTCCGCAGAAGCGGCGCCAGAAGCTTCCGATGACCACGACAGAATGAGCCCCAGCCTGCCGCATCGACACGCGATTCCGCGGAATCGCGCCGGCTGACCGCTGCCGACGCCCTGTTGTCATGGCCGAGACGATGCTCCGCTACTGGCCCGAGCGGGGTCTGAGCGGGACGCACCTCAAGGGGGTCGATGCCGTCCGCGCGGTGGCGCTCCGTACGGCGCCGTTGTCCTCATGCCTGCTTGGCGGAGATGCCGGTAGCCTCCGCGGGCCATGAGCCTGCCCCTCTTCTCGCCTGCTGATGATCCCGGTCCCAGCTTCACTGGTCTGTTGCGTCGCCTCCATGGCGCTGACACCCGGTTCGAGGTGGATCCTTCGGTGATCACCCACGGCACCACCATCGTCGCCATCCGATACGCCGACGGAGTGGTGATGGCCGGCGACCGGCGGGCCACGGCCGGATCGGCCATCGCCCATCGCAACATGGAGAAGGTGTACCCGGCCGACCGCCACTCGGGTGTGGCCATCGCCGGCGCCGCCGGCCCGGCCATGGAGATGGTGCGGCTGTTCCAGCTCCAGCTGGAGCACTACGAGAAGGTGGAGGGCGCCTTCTTGAGCCTCGAGGGCAAGGCGAACCAGCTGGCCCAGATGATCCGCCAGAACATGCCCATGGCCATGCAGGGGCTGGTGGTCGTGCCCATTTTCGCCGGCTACGACATCCGTCGCGCACGGGGCCGCATCTTCACCTACGACGTCACCGGCGGCCGCTACGAGGAGTCCGACTACCACGCCGACGGGTCGGGTGGCCGTGACGCCCGGACCACGGTGAAGCTCGGCTGGTCCGAGGGGATGGACCGCGAGGCCACCATGGAGCTGGCCATCCAGAGCCTCTACGAGGCGGCCGAGGAGGACAGCGCCACCGGCGGCCCCGATGCCGTGCGTGGCATCTATCCGGCCATCGCCACCATCACCGCCGCCGGCTACGAGGGCGTAGCGGAGAGCGAGGTCGCCGAGCGCTTCGGCGCCCTCATCCAGCGCCGTACGACGCGGGGTCAGAATCCATGAGCAGCCCGGGAGGCCGCTCCATGAAGCACTCATCAAACGTCACCAACGAAGGCGGTGACGCCCGATGACGATGCCTTTTTACGTAGCGCCGGAGCAGGTGATGAAGGACAAGGCCGACTACGCCCGCAAGGGCATCGCCCGCGGCCGCTCCCTTGTCGGCCTCGTCTACTCCGAGGGGATCCTCCTCACCGCCGAGAACCCCTCTCGGACCCTCCACAAGATCAGCGAGATCTACGACCGGATCGCCTTCGCCGGCGTGGGCAAGTTCAACGAGTTCGACCAGCTCCGGGTGGCCGGTGTCCGCCACGCCGACACCAAGGGCTACGCCTACAGCCGCGAGGATGTGGATGCCCGTTCTCTCGCCAACGTCTACGCCCAGTTCCTCGGCCAGGTTTTCACCCACGAAATGAAGCCGATGGAGGTGGAGATCCTGGTGGCCGAGGTCGGCCCCAAGAGCGGCGGCGAGGACCAGCTGTACCACGTGCTCTACGACGGAACCGTCTTCGACGAGACCCGCTACAGCGTGCTCGGCGGTGAGGCAGAGGCGATCCAGGAGCGCCTCGAGTCCGACTTCGCCGAGGGTGCCGACCTGGGCGACGCGCTCAAGACGGCGGTCACGGCCCTCGCCGGCCCGGAGCGTGAGCTGACGTCAGCAGAGCTCGAGGTCGGGATCCTGGTGCGCTCCAGCGACCGTAGGGCCTTCCGGCGCATCGAAGTCGAGGAGTTGGACGCTCTTCTCAGCTGATATCGGGCAGGATCTCCTCGCCGTCGCCGTCCTCGCCGTACATGGCCTCGACCTCGTCAGCCAGGAGAAGCTGTCGAGCCACAAAGAGATCGTCGGGCCCTACGTAGATCCGCACTTCGCCGTGTACGGGGTAGGGGCCGTCCACCGCCCCTCGGAGCTCGGTCAGTATGCCGTCGGAACCGAGGCGGGCGGCGATGACCCTGGCGTGGAAGGCGTCGTGCACCGAGAGCAGGTGCACCATGGATCCTCCAGGCACACCTCGAACGGTACCGTGGCCCCATGGACCGGCGGATCTTCGGGCTCGAGAACGAGTACGGCGTCACCTGCACCCTCCGCGGCCAGCGCCGCCTGTCGCCGGACGAGGTGGCCCGCTACCTGTTCCGCAAGGTCGTCTCCTGGGGCCGTTCGTCCAACGTGTTCCTCGAGAACGGGGCCCGGCTCTACCTCGACGTGGGCAGCCACCCCGAGTACGCCACGCCCGAGTGCGACTCCATCGCCGACCTCGTCGTCCACGACAAGGCGGGCGAGTGG
>DATLEK010000057.1:0-2796 GCA_035525365.1 Acidimicrobiales bacterium | reverse complement strand
GGCCCGGCCCATGGCGTCACGAAGCGAAGGATCGGCGAGGAACGCCTCCGCCTGGGACCGGTCGCCGAACTCGGTGAGCACCATCACGGTGTTGGACTCGTCGCTGCGCCGAAGGACGCGATGGCCGACGGCGCCATGTGCCTTGCGGATGGCGCCGTGCTCGTCGAACACCGCCTTCCAGCTGTCGAAGTCGGCGACTCTGTGGGCAATGGACAGGATCATGATGCCTCCTTGGGTAGATTCTCTTGATCTCAAGATACATGAGGCCAAGAGAATCTGCAAGAGGTTTCTCGCCTGGAGAGCGGCGCCGACCAGCGGGTACGGATCTCGGTGTCGGCGAGCAACGCCGCGCCGGTCTTGCGGTTCACCGTGACCGCCGGACCAGAAAGGTAGATGCCGGCGTGAGCACCGAAGTGCGTGTCATCGTCATCGGTCTCATCGACTGGGGGGCGCGTCTGGCGGTTGATTGTGCTCGCGTGGTTGACGTGCTCGCGCATCCCCGATGCCGACAGAGAACCCGGTGACCTGGTCGAGTGCAAGCGCAGTCTGGCCGATGTTGCCAGATTGGCCGAGAATCACCTCGAGGTCGGCCTTCCGGAAGGCGTCGGCGATCCCGAACACCGACCTGATCTTGCTGGCGCTCTCGTCGTCGCCGCCGAAGGGACTGACACGAAGCTCCACGCTGGTTACAGCATCGAGCCCGCTGTAGTTGGCGACAAGTGCATCGAGTTGAGCAAGAGCGAACTTTCGGTTCACGAGGAGGACTGGTCGGACCGGCATACCATCCGCAAGCTCTACGGCCATTCGGGCAAGTCGGGTGTTGAGACGGGCTGAGGCGCCGTCGTAGACGAAGAAGTGCGGCGGGATGAGCTTGGTAGCAAATGGTCGCTGGGCGTCGAGCACTTGGCGGACGAGTTGTCGGCACGCCACCCCGTCGGGTGCTGAGCAGGTCGATGCTGATCGGCGCCCCCGGCGTGAAGTACTCGAGGCCGTCGGGCTCAATCCCGCTGGCAGCGAGACGCTCGGTCAGGGGGTCGACGAGCACATCGACCCCCGTCGCCTTCGCCGCGTCTGTGGCGCTCGCCTGGTAGCTCGCGTGGTTCACGTCGACAGTGATCGCATCCACACCGGCGGGCCGTTGCCCTAGGAAGTCCTCGACCTTCTCTGTGATCCTGCCGACCTAGCTTGAATTCGACGCCCAAGGTGGGCTCCTTCCGGATCCGACTGCGACTGGTCTGGTCAACCAGGCTGACATGGTGTATAACAGAGTCTGGGACAAAGGACGAGACAGAAGCTATGGCAGTTCGGAGTAGCGGAGCTCTTGCCCACAAGGTCTCGGAACTGACGGCCTCGGCCGGGCTAACCCTCGACGACATCGGGCGCATCGTCGAAGCTTCGCCCCGGTCCGTCGCCCGCTGGCAGAGCAGCGGCGTTGTCCCACAGCGGCTCAACAAACAGCGGCTCATCGAACTCGCCTACGTCGCCGACGCCGTTACGGAGGTCTTGAGTCCCGAGGATGCCAATATTTGGATGTTCACCCCAAGTAGGGCGCTCAATCACGACACACCTGCTGACCGCATCCGCGCCGGCGACTACAAGTCGGTCCTCGGCCTCATTGAGGCCATGGCCGACGGCGTCGCTACCTAGCACTCCGGCTACAGGGCCAAGCGCTCGTAGGTCACCTTGTCGAGAGAGATCGTACGGCGATGTGTCAGCTGGCCGGCCTTCACTCGGTCTTCGAATGCAGCTATAACGAACCCAACCCCAGTTGCTGAAGGTGCGGCCACCCCCGCCATGGCGAGGAAGTGGGCCGCCTCGCCAATCGCCTGGCACGCTCCCCAGTCGTCGTCCTCTACATCATCCAGCGTCAGGCCTACATGGTCCAGAGCCTCGGCGCTCCTGAGGTCCAGCAGCAGCTTCTGCACATCCATGGTGTGCAGCTCCCGCCCTCGACGCAGCAGAGCGCGGAGGGGAAAGCCGCCCCGCTCGGCAGAACGAGCAAGTTCAGCCATGCAGCTCTTCTCGGGCTGGGCCAAGTAAATGGTGGGACGACCGGGCGGGTTCCACCGGGCGCCGTTCAGCCTCGCCCCCTCACCCGACAGCGGGTCACGGCCAACAGCCGTGTGCCGGTAGGCCGTACCAGTCCACGCCGAGGTGCCCAGTTCGTTGACACGGTCGACGAGAGCCTCATCGGGAAGGTGCTGTTCATCGGCGGCCATTCCGCACGAGAACGAGACTACGTCAGGTGCCCTATGGAATGACAGAGGTGTAACTCCAGCTCGGCGCGCTCGGACGAGCCCCGGACAGGCGCACGAGGTCTGCGCGCGGTTTCACCTCTCTCCCCGGATCAGTTGGCGAACATGTGTTCGTGTCGGAGGGGGGACTTGAACTAAGGGTCACGCCAGGATAGTACGCGCGTAGTATCTTGGTGGTGTGGAGGTCACGCCGGAGGGACTCGCGCGATTCTTCGAGGTGGTGTTGCCGCACATGAACGAGGTGCAGCGGCGTGTGGTTGCGGGTGCCGCGTCTGAGATGTTGGGTCGGGGCGGCAAGACCGCGGTGGCCACCGCGTCGGGCATGAGCCGCAACACGGTGATCAAGGCCGAGACCGAGGTGGGCGAGGGGATCGAGCCGGCGGCTCGCCTGCGAGCGTCGGGTGGCGGGGACAAGCTGTTGATCGACCGTCAGCCCGGTCTGCTCGAGGCTCTTGATGATCTGGTGCATCCCGAGAGCCGCGGCAACCCGATGTCGTTGCTTCGCTGGACATCGAAGTCCTCGACGAACCTGGCCGAGGAT
>DATLEK010000016.1:0-2352 GCA_035525365.1 Acidimicrobiales bacterium | reverse complement strand
AAGCCTTCTCGGTGCGGGCCAGCTCCTCGGCCAGCACCCGGCAGTCGTCGCCCGAGAACAGCGCCGGGTCGAAGCGGACCAACTCTGAGCGCAGCCCCTGGCAACGCTCCAACACACCGGGACCACCAGCACCACCAGCCGTCGTGACACCTCCTCCAACTCTCGGATCATCTACAAGAGGAGGGCCGTTCGCCGGCACCTCGAGGCGTCACTGCTACTCTATCAGAACGTGCGTTCGGAAGTCAAGCCATTCGGAGCCAAAATCGAAAAAATTCTCGAGGCCGACCGAGGAGCGCACCCAGCATGCGTCCTCGCACTGGCTCTGGTCATGTGCGCATGCCCCTTGGAGGTACGGGGGCGTCGGCGACCAGTGTGGAGCCGGCCGGAACGACGTGCTCGAGAATGCCCGCGTCGGGGAGGAAGACCGCGGTTACCAGGCTGGAGGGGGAGGCTGCGCTGGGGGCGATCAGCCCGCGCCAGCCCTGTCCAAGTAGCTGCTCGCCGACCGCTTGGTAGGCAGGCCATGCTCGTCTTCCGGGGCGCGGCAAGCCGAGCCCGACACGGGCGAGCCGTTCGGGGTCGGAGAGGTCGGCGACCTCCAAGTCCGTGACCTCGTACTGCCAGAGATCGCGGGGCAAGGCGAAGCTCGGCGGGATGGCCGCCTCGGCCAGGTGGCGGTACCACTCGGCCCAGACGCAAGCCTCACTGTCGGCCAGGTACAGGGCATCGACGACCTCCCCGCGCTGCCAGCGGTTGTCGGCGGGCGGGTTGGGCCGTCGCACGGGATCTGCCCCCGCTGGCAGGTGTCGCCACCATCGCCCGGCGACGGTCGTCGGATCGACGTCAAGAGGCAAGCGGTTGGTGGTCAGGCGGCGCCGGGGGATTCGAGGCTGCTCACCAGCCGGGCCACCGCTCGGGCCTCGCCGGCGGCGACGAGCTCGAGCGGCGTGCGATCGTCAAGAGCCTCGATGGGTTTCAGCATCCAGACCGGGATGTAGCGGGTATCGATCACCCGGGCCAGGCGGTCGGTGATCTCGGCCAGCTCGGCGAGCCGCCGGGCTCGCGTTCCCGTTGGGGAACTGCGGCCGCTGAGCCAGTCACGTACCGTGCTCGGCTTGGCTCCGACCGCCTCGGCGATGAGCTTGTCGGACAGATGCGCACCCCGATGCATGCGAACGGCCTCGGCGGCGAAGGCACTGAGCACGAGTTCATCCTACCGTGTCCGTCGCTATTCCGTCATGAAACCCGTATTCCTGGCAGCGGCGGCGCCAGTGCTCGCAGGTCGGTCTCCGCGACGGGGAGCTGGCGTCCGGGTCCGTAGGAGCGGGCGAAGCGCAGCGACAGCTCCTTCTCGTAGAACGGCGTGCGTTCCAGGTGCATTCCTTCACCTTCCCCTTTGCTGGGCTGCGCCCATGACGAAGCCGCGCGCCCCGAGCCCGCCAATCCGAAACCCGCGCCTCAGCGACCTGGAGGACGTGCCCGGGCGTGGCCTGAGTTTGCTTACGAAACGCCTCGACGGCCAGGAGTACCTGGCTCCGACTGCCCTCGAGGACGAACAGGACCCGGTAGGCCAGCTTGACGGCGGCGAACACCAGGCCCCGTGAGTGAGACCCTCATGATTGCCCACTCATGCACCCCGTCGTGGACGACGGCCTTGATGAAGGCGTCGTCCTGGGCCGCCTGCCGAGCCGCTGAGGCGGGCACCGGGCCTCCGCCCAGGTGGCAGGTCTCACCCTCCTCGGCGTGGCCGCGGCGGTAGGCGCGAAGGTCACACACGATCACCACGTCGGCGCGCCGGTTACCGCCACGCCCCTGGCCCGAAAGCATCTTGGCCAGCGCGTCGGCGGCGTATGCCTCCCGCGGCTCAGGCGAGCCGGCGCGACGGGCCTCTCTGGCGATGCGGTCGGCCTCGGCTTCGAGGCGGTTGATCAAAGGGATCCCCACCAGTGGCTCAAAGGCCCCCGAGAAGCGGATCATGCCCACCGCGCTAGCGCGGTCCTCCAAGGCGTTTTGGACAAGACACGTCTCATCGAACGCGATCCTTGCTCATCGTGCGTTCCGGCGGTACGCCCGCCGCTCCTTACCTGTCATCTCTCTGGCGCTGTACACCCGCACCACTCCGTTTCGGCCTCTGTTCGTAGACGAGGAACAGCATCGCCCTCCGTCGGTGACCCCCAAGAGCAGGAGCGCATCATGCGGGCTGCCTCGTCAGTGTGACGTCCTGGAACCCACTTGCCTCGTTTGGCTCGTAGTCACCATGGAGCACCTCTGGCGCAAGGTCGAGCCCGTTGGGCCAGACAACGGTCCGCGACTCAGGGTCGACCCGGACCTGGGCGAAGTAGTCAACGTCTC
>DATLEK010000100.1:0-10262 GCA_035525365.1 Acidimicrobiales bacterium | reverse complement strand
GGGGGCGGCGATAGGAGACGATCCGCCGAGCTAGTTCGTCGTGGCGGCCAGTGGTTGATCTTCCTCGCGGTTGACTTGTGCATGGGCCACCTCCGCTGCCTCTGCCCGTCGAATAGCCTTCAGCGCCAGACGACGCGTCGTTACCACATAGGCCACGAAGTAGAGAAAGAGCAGAAGGATGACGACCGGCACGAGCACCGCGAACAACAAACCCCAGATGGCCCCTGTCCTGTCTGGCAGAATCGGATCAGGCATCCCCTTGGCAAGTATCCACATGGGGCAGAGTATGCCAGCTACGCTGGGGGCGCGCTCGCTGGGTGTCGCAAATGGATTGCCTTTCGCCAGCGAACACTTGGTGCTCAGTGTGCACAGCGAGGATAGGTGAGACGTAACCAGTCAGGTGGTCGATTCAACGTAAGGCGCGATAGTCCACCACTACCGCGATTCCAGGTGGTAGACCAGCGTTGTGGGTATGGCCGATCAGATCTTCCAGCTCGAGGCAAGGCTGTCGGAGCTGATGGCGGAGAACCAGACGTTGCGGGATCGCATCGCCCATCTCGAAGCCGAGCTCAACGCAAACTCGGACAACTCATCGAGGCCGCCATCGGCCGATTCCGTCAAGCCACGCCAGTCCCGGGCTGAGAGGCGTTCAGCGGCACGAGCAGCGGGTCGCCGCCAGGGCAAACAACCCGGCGCGCCGGGCGCCAACCTGGCCCGGCGAACTCCCGATGAGACCCTCACCCATTCCCCGGTGTGTTGCACAGGCTGTGGCTCAGATCTGGCTGATGCCCCCGTGGTAGCCACGTCGTGCCGCCAAGTGCTGGAGATTCCTGAGATCCGGGTGAAGGTCACCGACCATGTCGTGGAGCGGCGCCGCTGTGGCTGTGGGCAGGTGAGCGCCGGGCAGTTTCCGCCCGAGGCCAGAGCGCCGGTGTGCTGGGGACCCGAGGTGCGTGCCCTGGCCATCTATTTGATGGACCGCCAGCACCTGCCGCTGGAGCGCACCGCGGAGTTGCTGGGCGAGCTGTTGGACGCCCCGGTCTCCACCGGGTGGCTGTGTTCGGTGCAACAGGAGGCCGCCGGCAAGCTGGCGGGGTTCATCACCACGCTCAAGCAGCGACTGGCCAACGAGCCGGTGGTGCATGCCGATGAGACCGGCACCCGCGTGGGGGTCACCAAGGCCTGGGTGCACACCTTGGCCTCCAACTTGTTGACCTTGCTGGTGGTGCACCCCAAGCGCGGGGTGGAGGCGCTGGAAGACATCGGGGTCCTCGCCGACTACACCGGCACCGTGGTCCATGACGGGTGGGCTCCCTATGAGGTCTTCGAGGGCGCCACCCACGCCCAGTGCGGTGCGCATCTGCTTCGCCATCTCGCCGCAGTCGGGCAAACCCCTGCGTTCGCCAGTTGGTGCGCGCAGATGACCGAGATCCTCCTGGCTGCCAAGGCGGCGTCGGAGACCGCCGCTGGCGGCGGGCACCCAAAGGTCTCGGTCGCCACGGCGTTCGGCCTGCGGGCCCGCTACCACGCCACCCTCGATGACGCTTTTGCCCTCCTTCCCCCTGGGCCACCACCGCGCCGGCGCCACAAAGGTGGCTTCGACATTCACCAGCGAAAGGCATGGAACCTGGCCTCTCGACTGCGCGGCGACGCCGATCAGGTGCTACGACTTCTCGACGACACCAGGGTGCCGTTCGACAACAACACCGCTGAGCGGGCGCTTCGGATGGTGAAGCTCCACGACAAGATCAGCGGGACCTTCCGCAGCGATGCTGGAGCCGAGGCGTTCGCCACCATCCGCAGCTACATCCAAACCGCTGCCCTCGACGGTCACAACCGGCTCGACGTCCTCCGCCAGCTATTCAAAACCGGGGCTTGGCTACCCGCCTATCCGGCGGGAGCCACCTGACTGGTTACCAACCGCCATCGGCGGGCGCGCGCCATCCAGCGCGCAAGCGTCGTAGCGTCGAGACCGTGAACTCATCGAACTGGGCCGCGCTCTTCATCGCCGGTCTTGGCATTTTCGGAACGCTCGCACTGGCGGTACTGCTCGCCGCGGTCCTCATTGACTCGCCCGACGCAGGAGCGCTTTCTCCGGTCAAGTCCTTTTCAATTCGAACGCTGGTATCCAGTGTGGGACGGCGAGCGCTGGTTTAGCCTCGGACGAGCTCAAGATCTCGGCCATCTTGCTTCCTCCCTCTGCGGTGATCGTGACGTCGGACGGAGCGAAGTAGTCCTCGTGGGGCCCATAGCGAAAGCTCACCGTCGACACCTCGCCGCCCGGCTTCGAACGGTCCCGGACGGGAGTGTCCTGGAAGAACCACTGCGCCTCGAAGATCGGCACCGGAACAGCGGTCTGGGCGCCCACCTGGCCCCGTACCACGAACGCTGCAGGACTGGGCAGCGGCACCTCGAACCAATAGGACGCCATCCCGACGTCGGGCCGCTCGAAGTCATAGACCAGTCCGGCGACGTGCGTGACGTCGAGCCCAGTTCCACCCCGTAGCCACCTCGCGTAGGCCTCGCTGTCGGTAGGGAGGAACAGCAGGTATTCCTCGACACCGTTGCATCCACCGGCCTCAGGGCCCGACCGAGGGCAGATCTCGGCGGAAACAACGGCCCAGCGAACGGGACCGATCTCCGACCCACCGGCGTTGACCCGCTCGCAGGCGAACGGGTCCACACGTACATAGGTCGTCTCGCCGTTGTCCGACTTCACCGTGTACCGGTCGGGGACAAGCGCCTCGACGGGTCCCTTGGGTACCTCCACCAGGACCAATCCTGAGTGGCACCCCTCGTGGCTGGCGGTGTCCGTCAACCCGACCGTGTTCATCGCCACGGACGAAGACGGCAGAGCGAGGGCATTGAGCGCGAGCAGGAGCGTCGCTGTGCCGAAGCCTCTGCGTCGTCCGTGAGGCCCGGACCCGGACCGCCTGGTCATCCAGCCTCGGTTGCTGAGGGCGCGCACTTGACCGACGGGTTGTGCTGAGCAAAAAGGCCGTCGGGATTGTGGGCCCATGCCCACACGTGCAAGTCGTAGTGCCAAGGCTGGATCATCACCACGCCCACTCCCAGGTGTCCTTTCATCGGCCCATCGAAGGGCCGGCCGAACAGCACCGGGGCACCGCCGGCCGGTGGCGGACGGTCTTCCCGCCACTCTTCGCCATTGACGATGATCGCTTGGCTGTACTCAATAGCTACCAGACGAAGACCAGCCTCGCTGGGGACGTAGAGGAGTATCTCCGGGTGCTTTACGGACAGCCCGGGGTTAGGGTCCAGCACGTTGTTATCGTCGCCCATCCGAGCGAAGTGCATCCCCATCGTTTTGCCGTCGTCGTCCTGCTCGCACGGGCTCACGGGGACGTATCCGTCCGCCATGGCGCGGCTGGCGTCGAGGTAACGCGTCGTCCAGTCGCGGGCGACGGCGAGCTCGTGCAGGCACTTTTCGCCACAGCCCTGCTCCGCCAATGGCGGATCGTGGTGCTCCGCCTCGTACCAACCCTTCTCCCATCCATTCGACGTAAAGGCGTCTCCTGCGTCCTCGCACAGCGGCGTGTCGTCCTGGACGAACATGCCCGCGAGGGGCGAACCAGCGGGGGCACAAACGGTCAAGCGGCCGAACCCGGTGAAGATCCCTTCTGGCGTGTCACCTTCGACGCGCAGCCTCCCGCCGGGGGTCTCGAACCAGTAGCCGATGGTGAGGTCGAAACGAGGAGGAACCGGCTGGCCGACCACCCCAACCATGGTGAACGGGATGGGGACGCCGGAGGGTGTTTCGGCCACGAACCGCTGGTCCAACACCTTGCCGGCGTCGTAGGTGTAAGAGAAGCCCTTCGCGTAGGCGACCGGCGCAGCTCCCCAGGCCCGCAGCCATGAGACGAGCTCCGGGTGGTCACTCGCCCACGACAAGACGAACCAGTTGCACGCCGGTATGGCGTCGCCCGCCACGAGCCCTCCAAGGGGCCCGTCCTGGAAGGTCCCCGAGGCACACCCCCGCCCATCGGGTGAGTGGATCACCGCCGCCACTTGGGAGATGATGCTCGCCCGCGTCGCACCGTTGACGCCAACCACATCGCAGCGGGCCATGCGGATGAAGAGTTGGGCCTGGTCCTCCTCGGTGAGCACCAGGGAGTAGCCGGGGGGGACGCGTTCGCGCACGCCCTCGTAGGGGACGGGCACGAACAGCACTGTCTCGTGGCAATTGTCGGTCGTCACCTGCGCCGCTGGCGTCGCCAGCGCGCTCTGCGCCCCCATGCCCACTGACGCGGTGAAGAGGGTGGTCAAGATCGTAATTACGAGCTGGATTCGCTGCGAGATACTTGCTGCGGCATCGCCCGCTACCCGACTCTGCATCGCTGCCCCCATAGCTCGCTGCACACCAAATGTACTTTCATTGCGTCGGCCCGGTCAAATGGCGAAGGAAGGGCCGGATGGTGTCGGCGAGTTCTCGCGGCCTGTCGAAATGCGGCGTATGCCCGCCCGGCACCTCGTTCACCTCGGTCCCGAGCCTGGCCGCCAGCCAACTGGCGGCCTCCCGGCCCTTGGCCGGCCACGGGCCCGCACCAGGAGTCTTTGGAGGAGTCGGCTCGGCAGTTGGCTCGCAGCGGCGAGGTTCCTGTGCTGCCGAGCACCGACCCTGGTGCAGGGCTCATTCCTTGGCTGAGTCCGGAGCCGAGGCCGGTGCTCATGGCCGACAGCGTGCACATTCCGCGCTCTCTGCGGCGACAGCTGCGGTCGTGCGGATGGGAGACCACGGCCGACGCAGCTTTCGAGGCCGTGCTGGGGGGATGCGCACAGCGAGATTCCAGCTGGATCACGGACGCAGTGCAGGACGCCTACACGGACCTGTACCGAGCCGGTTGCGCACAGCGTCGAGGTGTGGGCCGGAAATGAGCTCGTCGGAGGGCTCTACGGCGTGCTGACGGGGCGGGTGTTCAGCGGCGAGTCCATGTTCCACCGTGTGTCCGGCGCGTCAAAGGTCGCCGTCGTCGATTTGTGCGACCGTCTTCGGCGCGCCGGCGTGGTGCTGATCGACACCGAGGAGCAGAGTGAGCACCTCCAGCAACTCGGACAGGTGCACATGGCCCGGGAGAACTACGTCGATCTCGTACAACGAGTCCGGGATCAGGTCGCGAAGCTTCCCCGGGACCGTCGTCCGGTGAACCTTCTCCTCCCAGGCTCAGGGGGGAATGGGTTTAGGCCGTAAGAGGCGGAGCGCTTACTGAACCGTGGAGTGAACTGTGTGTCGCCCCTGGCTGCCGCTCCTGGCACCCCGACGTTCCGGGTCAATGCGCCGCCTCGTGACGTCGGCGACGTGTCACGGCAACGGTGTACCAGGAGGGCAGCTATCAGAGAGGAACACGAAAGCATGGATCAGACACGAATGAATGCCCGCCACCGTTCGTCGGCCGCGGCCTACGCATCCGAGAAGGGCGCGGCGCTGGAGTCCGACCTGGACGATCTGTCGCTGGGCGACGTCGAGTCGGCGTCCACCTCTGCCCGCCTGTTCGCCAACGTTGTCGCCGACAAGAAGCGAAGGAGCGCCAAGTGAACGGCCTCGACGTGCACCTCGAGATCGGCACGCCGCTGGTGCGCGGGGCACTGGCCCTCTACCCGCTGTTCGGGGACGCCCCGGTGGCGCCGGACTATGTCGCCGGCCCAGTGGCCGCGGCGGCGGGGACGCTCCACGTGGCCGAGAGGGATGGTGGTCCGGAGGTACCCGAGCTGTCGGTGGTCAATGGTGAGGCTCTCCCGTTGCTCTTGCTCGAAGGAGAGACGCTGCTCGGCGGCTGGCAGAACCGGATGCTGAACGTGTCAATGATCCTCGCCGCCGGTGCAACGGCGGTCGTACCCGTGTCGTGCGTCGAGCGTGGCCGATGGAGTGGGGCACGGGGCGGAGCCGAAAGGTCCCCCGCGCTTGCTCCCATGGCGCTCAGGGCCCGCAAGCAGCGGGCCGTCGTGGCCGGCGTGATGGCCGGCGCCAACGGACGCCATGCCGACCAGGGTGAGGTGTGGCGGGCGGTGGACGAGTACACCGCCCGCTACTCCGTGGCTGCCCCCACTGCCGCCCTGGAGTACGTACACCAGGCGCGCCAGTCAGACGTCGAGCTGGCAATGGCCGGTACCCGACCCCTTCCGGGCCAGCGCGGCGTGGCCGTGGCGGTAGGGGAACCAGCCGAGTTTTCTCATTGCCCAGCTGGACAACGGCGGCGGGCGCTACGTCCAGATGATCAGCGACGACGATGACCTCCTGGTCGAGAGCGTCAGCGATGTGTTCCTGGAGGAGGACCAGCACATCACAGTTGAACAGGCCGATGCTCTCCGGCGCTGCGGCTTCGAGGCCCCGGATGATGACCATATGAACTGGTATCGCCGAGAGGAGTACTCGGTGTCCGGCTTGGCCGATCTGCTTCTCGCCACGATGTTCGAGGCCCACGGGGCTCGGCCCGGTGACGTCGTGCGGGTGCGGGCAGCGCTGGCCGCCAGTCACCCGAGCAGCAACACCGACACCAACACTTCCGCGGTTCCGCTCGATCTCGAGGACCCGAACGTCGTGGCGCTGGCCGAGGCGCTGGCGGAGCGGATCGAGGAGTCCATCGACCTCCTGGGGGTCGACCGGATCTGGGCATCTCTGGAGCAGCCAAACTGGCCTTACTTCGCCCACCTCGGCTCCAACATGGACGGCGGGCTGTTCACTGAAGTTGCCGGCAACTTCTATCTCGATGACGAGGATCGGCTCGACGATGACCAGGACACTCGCCTCCGGGTGCTCGGGTGGGACATCCCCGTGGATGATCCGACCGACGACGAGGAGATCCAGCCCCGCAACTACACAAAAGTGTGGCCGGCGCCCTTCGACCTTCGTGCCGCCTGCTGGCACGTCGCTGTCACCCTGGCCGCCGTCTACGGCATCGATCCCACAGAGCCGGTCCTAGTCGACGTCGGGCTGTTCTAAAAGGGACGCTCGTGGCCAAAGAAGACACAGAAGACCCACACCATCATCGACCCCAAGGATCTGACCCCCGGCGAGATCTGGGAGGCGATGGTGGACACCCTCGGGATTCCGGTGACGCCAGAGCAGCGCGCGAAGAACACCACGACCAAGAGCGACAAGACCTAACGGGACTTCGTCCCAGCCCGACGAGGCGGTGTTCGCGGCACGCGCAGGTCGGTGATGCACGGGGGTTCGGGCTTCGCCTCGCCGGTCCGCCGATACCCGGGAACGTGACGTTCGAGTGCGGCGCCCTACGTTCAGCGGAGAGCAACGGCGAAGCGCCGAGCGAGTTACGACGGCGCCGGCGTGGCCACACGACGATCCGCCACATCGGCAGCTGCCTGAAGGTTGCCGCTCCACCAACCGGTGAAGGTGAGAAGGTAGGCGCACCAGGCGAGGCGTCAAAGCCGTGATGGCCGAGCTATGCCAGTTCATCGACGCCCTGGAGCCCTACGCGAACTCCATCCGGAGACTGCCGCTCTCTACGAACGGCTGAGCCGCCGGCGCCTGCGCCGGGTCGCCGGCTGAGGTATCGGCCCATACTTGCTGCGTCAGCTGACCAACGTCGGCGCTATTCCGCCTTCCTGTGTCACGAACCACACTTCGATGCGAGCAGCAGCCAGAGGCGCTGCGATGCGGATTCCGAGTTCCTGTACGTCGGCACGTCAGGAAAGGCGAGCGCCACTCGGACAGAGCTCCGGTCTGCGCGCATCAACATCCCCGACAGAAGGGCATTGCTGAAGTAGGCGCGTGCTTGCGGGGGGGCAGCTGTCTTCTTCGTTTTGCCCCTCCTGCTGCCTCTTTGGTAGGTGCTGCCTGGGTATCCCTTGACTTCGACCAGCAGGTACTCGTCCGCGCGGTCGGCCTCGATGTCGACGCCGTGCTCGCTCGTGGCCGTGTTGGCCACTCGGCGAATACTCCAGCCTCTCGAGGCCAGGTGAGCTACCACTTCGCTCGGACGGTCGGACGGGTCCCACCGTCCTCCAGGTGGCACCAGGGAACGCTGACCACGGCCATTGGCGAAGAACACCGCGCGCCAACGGCATGGTTGAAACGGCCGACCCAAGCGAGTTCGCCTCTGCCCCACGTGAAAAGGTCACCGCACCTTTCCAGTGCGCCACGCCGATACCGAGACTCGGCGGATTGTGCAACCGCCGTCGTCAAGCCCGTGCGGCTCAAGTCGTGTGTCTGTCGGTTGCGGGCCGCTGGGGCATCCCTGCGCGCCGGTGAAGGCCGCTGGTAACCTCGCCACGAGGAAGTTGAGCGACAGGAAGGCAAGGCCGATGGCAGGGAAGTTCGTGATCAAGAAGGCACCACCGGCAAGTTCCGCTTCAACCTTCTGGCCAGGAACGGCCAGATCATTCGCCAGCGAGGCCTGAGGCACTCTTGAAAGGTGGAGCCATGCGTTTTGGTTTGCGTGCGATCCTGCTGATCGTCGCTATCGTCATGTTCGTTCTTGCCGTGATCCTCGACGAGAACGCATTCGATTTCATGGCCCTCGGCCTCGCGGCCTTGGCGGGATCGCTGCTTGTCGACGATCTCGGCCTCGACAGAGCGTTAGACAAGCGGGGGCCACTGGGCCGGTAGGTCCTTTGCCACCGAGAGTTCACTGCGGGACGGTCGCTGAAATCGGCCTGAGGAGGCTGCGGCCAATTTGCTCAGGCGACACCTGACACCTGGGTTCGCCGGAAGAAATCGTGCGCATGGCCGACTACTCCGTGCATACGACTACCAGACTTGTCATCGTCTTATCGGGTCATCAAGCTCGTACACTCTGCGACCAGCGGAACGTCACGCCGATCACCCCGATCGTAATCTCCGGTGCGGCCCTCGAGATGGTGCTGCGCCGGATGTGCGAGGCGGCCGACTGCATGCCGCCCAAGGGCAGTATCGAGACCTACGGGTCCAAGCTCTATCGAGCAAAACTGCTCTCAAAGGAGGACCTCGGGCAGGTGCAGGCCAACGGCAAGCTACGCAATGCAGCGGCCCACGGCACCGATTCAGCTGCGATCAGCATTCCCAACGCGCGGCTCATGATCGAGTCCGTGCTCCTGTTCATCTCGGGATCGGAAACGGACACAGCCTGACCAGGCGATCATCTCTTGCGTTCATCCGTCGGCAAAGCTGTTCGATCCGAGCAGCATTGGTGACCATTGCTCCTCTGGTTGAGCGAACACCACTTTGCGCTTTGGAAGCCCGCTACCGCGCCATCACCGCACTTCTCCAGGACAGACCCGTTACTCCTTCTTCCGCTGGCGGGTGCGGAGGGTGCTGCGGTCGCCGGTCTTAGCGTGCTGGATGGCGTCGCGAACCTTGTCATCACGAAGCGCAGCCAGCTCGAGCGCGCTGATCGTGACCGCCGGGGTCAACACTGACGCTCGCCGCATCGTCAGTCGTTGAGGGAGCGCTTCACGTCCGGTCGGCAGCGTCAGTGACGGCCCTGATCCACGGCGTCCCCCCTTTCGCGTCCGTCTGCCGAGCGATGGTTCCTAAAATCCGATTGGGTTGCCCGAGTCGGTCTGGCCAATCGAGATCGACGACTCCGCGCTGGCTCATCGGGATGGACGACCCGCCGGCGTGGCGCGGCCGCCTCGGCGACGGCGTGGGGGTCGATGCCGTCGGTGGAGCGCAGAGCGCGGGTCAACAACTTGCTCAGTGCCTGAAGCTCATCGTCGTTGAGGCCGCCCAGCATGGCGGTCTGGATAGCCACCGCCTCCGGTAAGTAGCGGTCGAGCACTACTCGACCTGCATCGGTTATCGACACCAGGACCTTGCGTCGGTCTTGGGGGTGGGGTTTGCGCTCCACCAGATTGCGTTTCTCAAGGCTGTCGATCACCGTGGTTACCGTCCCGCTCGTCAGGTGGAGGTGCTCGCCAATCTCGTTCGGGGTCAACGCGTTATCCGCCCCCTCGAGCACGGACAGGGCTTGGGCGGTGGCCAGATGCAGGCCATGGACGCGAAGGCGTCGGTTGACGGCGTCGACCAGCACGTCGCTTAGTCGGACCAGGTTGCGCATCGCCTGGTTCGCCCCCGGGGTCCCCCCCCCCCCCCCCCCCCCGGGAACTCGGCTCGGAAGGCTTCAGGTGCGTTGGCGACAGGGGCCCGTTTCAGGGCGTGAGCGACCCCTGAGCGAGGCGGGCTAGACGCCGATCGACGAGTAGTCAAGCTCCTCTGCGACCTCCCAGAACGTGATCTCCGGCACGCCCTCGACGCCGGCCCGGCCCATGGCGTCACGAAGCGAAGGATCGGCGAGGAACGCCTCCGCCTG
>DATLEK010000050.1:0-31983 GCA_035525365.1 Acidimicrobiales bacterium | reverse complement strand
TCGAACCGACGACAACACGATTATGAGCCGTGTGCTCTAACCAACTGAGCTACGCCGCCGCGGAGCCCTCTGTGGGAATTGAACCCACGACACCAGCCTTACCATGGCTGTGCTCTACCGACTGAGCTAAGAGGGCGCTGGCTGCACGAGAGATGATACTGCGACTGTGCCCGATGCTTCCCTTGTCGTACGTCCCGCCTCCCCCGCCGATGCCGAGGCCATCCGCCTCATCTACAACCGCGAGGTCACTACGTCCACCGTCACCTTCGATCTGGTGCCACGCACGCTCGAGGACCAACATGAGTGGCTGGACGCCCATGCCGGCGCCCACCCCGCCGTGGTGGCAGCGAGCCTCGGTGTGGTGGTGGGCTTCGGATCGCTGTCGCCGTACCGCGATCGGCCGGCCTACGCGACCACGGTGGAGGACTCCGTCTACGTGCGCCACGATCAGCGGGGCCAGGGTGTGGGTCGGCTGGTGCTCGAGGAGCTGGTACGCCTCGGAAGGGCGCACGGGTTCCACGCCATGATGGCCCGTGTCGTCGGCGGCCACGAGGCGTCGATCAACCTCCACCGGGCCTGTGGCTTCGAATTGGTCGGGGTGGAGCGGGAGGTGGGCCGGAAGCTCGGGCGGTGGCTGGACGTGGTGCTGATGCAGCGGCTCATCAGCTGACACGGCGCCGTCATTCCCTCACCGCGGGAAGACTGAATCGGACCGTCACGCCGCTGCCCTCGTTGTTCTCCATCCAGATCCGCCCGCCCGCCCGCTCGACGACCTTCCGGCAGACGGCCAGGCCCAACCCGGTTCCCGGATAGGGCTCGCCCTCCACACGCTCGAACACCTGGAACACCCTCTCCAGCTGATCCTGTGGCACTCCTGGGCCTTCGTCGGTGACCGACACCGTCACCATGCCATCCTGCCGCTGGGCACCCACCTCCACGACGGGCACGACGTCCGCCTCGTGGAACTTGACGGCATTGCCTACGAGGTTCTGGAACACCTGGGTCATGTCGCCGAGGTTCCCCATGGCCTGGCCCAGGGGTTCGGATCGCAGGTCGACCGGCCTCACCTGAGCCGCCCTGGAGAGGTTCTGCAGCGCCAGATGGAGCGCGGCATCGAGTTCGACCGGCTCCAAGGGTGCCGGGCCCACGCCGGCGCGGGCGTAGGCCAGAAGGTCGCAGATGAGCTCCGACATCCGAGCCGCGGTCGAGGTGATCCTCGCCATCCATTCACCGGCCTGCGAGTCCTTGTCGTCGAAGCGGTCACCCAGCAGCTCGATGAAGCCGGAAATGACCCGGAGTGGGTCCTGTAGGTCGTGCGAGGCGATGTAGGCGAACTGCTCCAGATCCTGATTGGAGCGTTCGAGCTCCGCCTTCTGGAGTGCCAGCTGGCGGCGTTGCTCCTGAAGCGTGCGGGTCTTCAGGTAGAGCTCGAGGAACACCGCCACCTTGGCCCGCAGGACCTCGGGTTCGACAGGTTTGAAGATGTAGTCGACGGCGCCCGTGCCATAGCCACGCAGGCGGTTGTCGAGCCCGTGGCTGATGGCGGTCAGGAAGATGATCGGGATGTCGCGGGTCCTGTCCCGTTGCTTGATCCGCTCTGCCGTCTCGAACCCGTCGATGCCCGGCATCTGGACGTCCAGCACGATTACCGCGATGTCGTCGGCGAGAAGGTGACGAAGAGCCTCCTTGCCGGAGTTGGCCCTCACCATCCGCTGGCCCAGTGGCTCCAGAACCGCCTCCAGGGCGAGGAGGTTCTCCGGCCGGTCGTCGACCAGCAGCAGCGCCGGGGGCGGGGGCGGGTTGTCAGTCACCGGGTACGTCCCAGCTTGAGTTCCCGTTCCTCCAGATCCTGCCTGGCACCTGCGGTCAGCCGTACAGCCACACGCGAATGAGCGAAAGCAACTGGTTCACGTCAACGGGTTTGGTGATGTAGTCCGAGGCGCCGGCGGCGATGCTCTTCTCCCGGTCCCCCTTCATGGCCTTGGCCGTCAGGGCGATGATCGGCAGCTTCCGGAACCGGGGGATCAAACGGATGGCCTCGGTGGTCTCGTAACCGTCCATCTCCGGCATCATGATGTCCATCAGCACCAGGTCGACATCGGGGTTCTGCTCGAGCATGGCGATCCCATCCTTGCCGTTCTCGGCGAACAGCACGGTCATTCCCTGACGCTCCAGCACGCTGGTGAGGGCGAAGACGTTGCGCACGTCATCGTCCACGATCAGGACCCGCTTACCGCTGAGGACGGAGGCAACGGCCTGTGACTCGTCGGAACCGGGCCACGACAGCGCCTCGATGGCGCTGACGTCCGTTGCCACGACCGCCCGCATCCGGTCGGAGCCCTGTCGCGGCCACGGCGCCTCCGGCGACGGCGCGTACACCTCGGGAAGGAAGAGGGTGAAGGTGCTGCCCTCTGCCACCGTGCTGGTCGCCTCGATCTCGCCCCCCAGCAGGCGGGCGATCTCCCGGCTGATGGAGAGGCCGAGGCCCGTTCCCCCATACCTGCGGCTGGTGGTGCCGTCCGCCTGTTGAAACGCCTCGAAGACGAGTTGCAGCTTGTCGCCGGGGATGCCGATGCCGGTGTCGGTGACACTGAAGGCCACCACCTGCTCGGCCGCGGTCAGCGCCGGGTTCGAGAACCGGGTCTCCTCCGGGGCGGGGCCGATGGTGAGAGCCACTGAGCCGTGCTCGGTGAACTTGAAGGCGTTGGACAGCAGGTTACGGAGCACCTGGTGCAGGCGTTGCTCGTCAGTGACCACGACCGTGGGTGCCCCGGCAACACGCTCGAGGGTGAAATCGAGGTGCTTCTCCTCCGCCACCGGGCGGAAGCTTTGCTCCACGCCGGCGCACAGCTCCTCGAGATCGACCTCGGCCAGTACCACGTCCATCTTGCCGGCCTCGACCTTGGACAGGTCGAGGATGTCGTTGATGAGGTCGAGCAGGTCGCTGCCGGCGGTGTGGATGGTGCGGGCGAACTCGACCTGCTTGTCGGTGAGGTTCCCGTCGGGGTTGTCGGTGAGCAGCTTTGCCAGGATGAGCAGGCTGTTGAGCGGCGTACGGAGCTCGTGGCTCATGTTGGCCATGAACTCGGACTTGTACCTGGAACTGAGGGCCAACTGCTGGGCCTTCTCCTCAAGGCCGAGACGGGCCATCTCGATCTCGCGGTTCTTGACCTCGATGCTGCGGTTCTGCTCGGCCAGCAGGCGGGCCTTCTCCTGCAGCTCCTCGTTGGTCTGCTGGAGCTCCTCCTGTTGCTGCTGGAGAAGCTCCTCGGACGCCTTGAGCGACGCTGCCTGTGACTCGAGCTCCACGTTGGAGCGACGCAGTTCCTCCTGTTGGGACTGCAGCTCCTTGGCCAGGCGCTGCGACTCCGAGAGCAGCTCCTCGGTCCGGGTGTTGGCGATGATGGTGGAAAGCACCACGCCGATCGTCTCGATGACCTGCTCGAGGAACGTCTGGTTGACATCGGTGAATGGCCGGAGAGCACCGAGTTCGATGACGCCCAGTACCTGCTCCTCGAAGAGGATGGGAAGGACGATCACGTTGACGGGTGCCGCTTCGCCCAGGCCGGAGCTGACCTTCACGTAGTCCTGCGGTGCCTCGGTGACCAAAATGGGAGTCTTTTCCAGGGCGGCCTGGCCCACGAGCGACTCCCCCACCCTGAACTTGCTGGGCACGTTCTG
Organism: Acidimicrobiales bacterium; assembly: GCA_035525365.1. Classification (GTDB taxonomy): domain Bacteria; phylum Actinomycetota; class Acidimicrobiia; order Acidimicrobiales. The sequence continues at coordinate 28,302 of DATLEK010000050.1, read as the reverse complement.
CCTCGCCTTGTAGCCGTAACTCGCCACCAGCCGGAGCTCGCCTTCGCCGTCGGAGGCGAGGTCGTTGAGGAAGAAGGCTCCGTGCTGGGCCACGACCGTCGGCGTTAGCTCGGACATGATGAGGCGGGAGACAGCCTGGAGGTCACGTTGGCCCTGCATGAGCCCGGAGATGCGGGCCAGGTTGGTCTTGAGCCAGTCCTGCTCCTCGTTGCGACGGGTGGTCTCGGCCAGGTTCCCGATCATCTGGTTGATGTTGTCCTTGAGCTCGGCCACCTCGCCTTGAGCCTCGACGGCGACGGACCTGGTCAGGTCGCCCTTGGTCACGGCTGTGGCCACCTCGGCGATGGCCCGCACCTGGGTCGTCAGCGAGCCGGCCATGATGTTGACGTTCTCGGTGAGGTCGCCCCAGGTGCCGGACACCCCCCTCACCCGGGCCTGGCCGCCGAGCTTGCCCTCGGTGCCCACCTCGCGGGCGACCCTCGTAACCTCGGCGGCGAACGAGGACAGTTGGTCGACCATGGTGTTGATGGTGTTCTTGAGAGCGAGGATCTCGCCCCGCACGTCCACGGTGATCTTCTTGGACAGGTCGCCATTGGCCACCGCAGTGGTTACCTGGGCGATGTCCCGCACCTGGGCCGTGAGTGAGTCGGCCATGATGTTGACGTTGTCGGTGAGGTCCTTCCAGGTCCCCGACACACCCTTGACCCGGGCCTGGCCGCCGAGCTTGCCCTCGGTGCCGACATCCCTGGCCACCCGGGTGACCTCGTCGGCAAAGGACGAGAGCTGGTCGACCATCGTGTTGATGGTGTTCTTGAGCTCGAGGATCTCGCCCTTGACGTCCACCGTGATCTTCTGGGTCAGATCGCCCCGGGCCACCGCGGTGGTGACCTGGGCGATGTTGCGGACCTGGCTCGTGAGGTTGGAGGCCATGTAGTTGACGTTGTCGGTGAGGCCCTTCCACGTTCCGGACACACCGCGCACCTGGGCCTGGCCGCCGAGCTTGCCCTCGGTTCCCACCTCGCGGGCCACCCGGGTGACCTCGTCGGCGAAGGACGAGAGCTGGTCGACCATGACGTTGATGGTGTTCTTCAGCTCGGCGATCTCACCTCGAACGTCCACGGTGATCTTCTGGGTCAGGTCGCCCTTGGCCACCGCGGTGGCCACCTGGGCGATGTTGCGGACCTGGCTGGTGAGGTTCGAAGCCATGTAGTTGACGTTGTCGGTGAGGCCCTTCCACACCCCCGACACGTTCGGCACCTCGGCCTGGCCACCCAGGCGACCTTCGGTGCCCACCTCGCGAGCTACGCGGGTGACCTCGTCGGCGAACGAGGAGAGGGTGTCGGTCATGGAGTTGATGGTTTCGGCCAATGCCGCGACCTCGCCCTTGGCCTCCACCGTGATCTTCTGGGACAGATCACCGCGGGCCACGGCGGTGGCCACCTGGGCGATGTTGCGGACCTGGCTGGTGAGGTTGCCGGCCATGGAGTTCACGCTCTGGGTGAGCTGCCTCCAAGTGCCACTGACCCCCTCGACCTCGGCCTGGCCGCCGAGGATGCCCTCGGTGCCGACCTCGCGGGCCACGCGGGTCACCTCGTCTGCGAAGGATGAGAGTTGGTCGACCATCGTGTTGATGGTGTCCTTCAACTCGGCGATCTCGCCCTTCACGTCCACGGTGATCTGCTGGGTCAGGTCTCCCCGGGCCACGGCCGTGGTTACCTGGGCGATGTTGCGGACCTGGCCGGTGAGGTTGGAGGCCATGTAGTTGACGTTGTCGGTGAGGTCCTTCCACGTTCCCGAGACACCCTTTACGTCAGCTTGGCCGCCAAGCTTGCCCTCGGTGCCGACCTCGCGGGCCACCCGGGTGACCTCGTCGGCGAACGAGGAGAGCTGTCCCACCATGGTGTTGATGGTGTCCTTCAGCTGTAGGACCTCACCCTTGGCCTCCACGGTGATCTTCTGCGAGAGGTCGCCCCGGGCGACTGCGGTGGTGACCTGGGCGATGTTGCGGACCTGACCGGTCAGGTTCGAGGCCATGTTGTTGACGTTCTCGGTGAGGTCGTTCCAGGTCCCGGAAACGCCCTTGACCTTGGCCTGCCCCCCGAGCTTGCCATCGGTGCCGACCTCCCGCGCCACCCGGCTCACCTCGGCCGAGAAGGAGCTGAGCTGGTCGACCATGGCGTTGACCGTGGTACCGATGCGCAGGAACTCGCCCTTGACAGGCTGGCCCTCGATCTTGAGGGCCATCTTCTGGGAGAGATCCCCCTGCGCCACGGCTTCGATGACGCGGGCCACCTCGGTGGTGGGTCGAAAGAGGTCCTCGATGAGCCGGTTGACAGACGAGGCGGTGTCAGCCCAGGCACCCCTGGCCTCGAGCGAGAAACGCTCGTTCATCCGGCCCTCCCGGCCGACGAGCCGCGCCACCCGGCCCAGCTCCTTGGTGGAGGCGGCATTGAGTTCGATCAGGTCGTTGTACGCCGCACCAATCTGACCGAGGAGGGTGTTGCGCCGCTCGGGCAGCCGGATGGAGAAGTCTCCGTCCTTGGCCGCCCGCAGAGCCCGCAACAACTCGTGGAGCGCTGCTTCGTCGACACTGATCCCGTTGCCGGCGGCCGGCCGCTGGCCGTTACCCGCCTTCGGCTTCGCCGCTGCCGTCCCACCCGTCACCTTGCTAGAAGCCATTGCGTCCGTCGTCCTTCCGGGCTCATCTCTGGTGGCTGCCGGCCCGTCGTCGCGATTGCTTCACGGCTCCGTCCCGCGCACTTAGAAGGGTACCCCTGTGGCTTCCGTTCCGGGCCCGCGAAAGGCACAATGAACAGGTGACCGCCGATTGCTTCCAGGTGGTCGTCGCCGATGATTCGAGCGACATGCGTGAGCTGCTGAGCGCGGCTTTGGAGGTGACGGGTCGATTCGAGGTCATCGCCCGGTGCGGCGACGGCAACGAGGCCCTCGAAGCCGTCCGCCACCATCAGCCCGACCTCGCCCTCCTGGACCTCGGTATGCCCACCGTCGGAGGGATCGAGGTTCTGCCGGATCTGGTGGCCGCGTCGCCCCGCAGCCGGGTCATCGTGGTTTCCGGTTTCCCAAGAGGGCGCCTGGCCCACCTCACCCTCTCGCAGGGCGCAGTCGGCTATGTGGAGAAGAGCCTGTCGCCCAAGGCCATGGTCAACGACATCGTCTCGGTGGCGGGCATGCTCGAGACGATCTCATGGGCGTTGGCCGAGAACCGCGCCCACCTGGAGGCGGACCCCCGCAGCAGTGCCGCCGCCCGCCGATTCGTGGAGGAGACGCTCAGGCGGTGGGAGTGCGAGGGGCTGCTGGACACGGTGAACCTGCTCGTGTCCGAGCTCGTCACCAACTCCATCGTCCACGCCGCCTCCGCCGCCGACATCGCCGTGCTGCTGAAGCCTGCCGCGGTGCGCATCGAGGTCGCCGACCATGGGCAGGTCGTGCCGGCGGTGAAGGATGCAGACGACAGCGACACCTCAGGGCGGGGCCTGGCCATAGTGGAGGCACTCTCCTCGGCGTGGGGCATCGTGCCCAATCCCCACGGCAAGACCATCTGGTTCGAAGTACCCCGCCTGGACACGATGCCATCGCGCCGGATCCTCGGCGATCAGTCCTAAGCAAGCTGCTGATATTCAAATTGGTGGGCCGGGCAGGATTTGAACCTACGTAGGCTGTGCCGGCAGATTTACAGTCTGCTCCCTTTGGCCACTCGGGCACCGACCCCTGGAGCGATGAGGATACCGTCTGTTCCATGCCCACCTTCGACGTCGTCTCCGAAGCCGACATGCAAGAGGTGCGAAATGCCCTCGATCAGGCTAGCCGGGAGATCTCCACACGCTTTGATTTCAAGGACACCGGCTCGGCCGTGGAGCTGTCGGGACAGGAGATCAAGCTGATTTCGGCCACCGAGGATCGGCTGCGTGCGGTCGTCCAGGTTCTCGAGGAGAAGCTGGTCAAGCGGGGGGTCTCCCTCAAGGCGCTGGACCGGGGTGGAGTGGAGGAGGCAGCCAAGGGAACCGTCCGCCAGACCATCACCATCAAGGCCGGGATCTCGCCCGACCACACCCGCCAGATGAACAGGTTCATCAAGGACCTGAAGTTGAAGGGTGTGTCCTCCCAGACCCAGGGCGACCAGCTCAGGGTCTCGGGCAAGAAGCGGGACGATCTTCAGGAAGTGATCGCCGCCCTCAAGGCTGAGGACTTCGGCATCCCACTCCAGTTCAACAACTTCCGCGACTGACGGAGGTGTCAGTCGGGACCGGAGTGGGAGGCGCTGCGCAGGGAAGGCGGCGTCAGGGGAGCGAGCAGGGCCTCGGTGAGCTCCCTGGCCCGTTGTTCGTCCTCCAGGCGGGCTTGCTGGCGGCGGGCGAGCCTGGCCCAGTCGACATCGGTGGCCACGGAGATTGCCTCGGCCTGGGCCAGACGCCAGGCGCCGCCGGCGGGGCTGGCCGAGGTGGCCCACAGGAGTTGTGAGCGGGGGGGCACGGCGGGAGCGGCGAAGGCGCCGGCACGGCCGTCAGCGAGGCGGCGGGTCAGCCCGGTGGCCACGAGGGCGCGGGGGCGGCCCTCCATGGCGGCAGCCAGCACCGGTACCTGAAGACGGGCCTCCTCGAGCCATGCGTCCAGGTGCGGCTTGGGGTTCACCGGCTCGAGCTTGGAACCGACGGGGACGGACTGCTGAACGAACGTCACCTTGCGGTCCTTGCCCTTCCCGGTGACGACCCGGCGGCTCGGGGCCGAGTGTAGCTCGAAGTGGATGTGGCAGGGACTGCCGACGGCATTGCCGGTGTCGCCGACGTACCCGATGGTCTGGCCCACCTTGACCTGCTGGCCCGACTGCTGGGTCCGCACGAAGCGCTGGAGATGGGCGAGGTAGTGGTAGGTGCCGTTCGGCTCGTACACGTAGGCGGCCAACCCGCCAGAACCTCCCTGCGAGAGCTTGAGTATTCCGTCGGCCGGCGACCGCGCCGGCGTTCCGCAGGCGGCGAAGAGGTCGGTGCCCTCGTGGAGGTGGAACGTCGGGACGAAGCGGGGGAAGTACCAGTCGTCGGTGAACGTCGTGCGACCCCCGACCGGGAAACGGCCGAAGCCCACATCGACCACCTCGGCGTCACTGAGGCCGAGCGCCCGGAGCGATGCCAGCGCATCGATGAGCTTCCTGGTGCTGTTGGCCGGCGTGCGGCGGATCGAGTTCATGAGGCGCTGGGCATCCTCGGGAATGACACCGGGAGCGAGGGCGGCAGGGGCTGCGGCGACTCCAGGTGTGCCGGCCGCTATCAAGGGGCTCGAGGCCAGCTCCGGCGATGAGCCCGCCGGCCCGGGGCTTTGGGCATCGGTACCGCCCGGGGGTGCGGCCCCGCTGGAGCCGCCGGCCGGATCCGGAGCGGCCGCCGGGTTGGGCGTGTCCCCTGTAGGTGCCGGCCCGGGTTCGGGCTCCGGCTCGGGTGCCGGCGGCTCGGTGGTGGTGGTCGACTCGCTCGGCCGGAGCGGGATGGTGGTGGTGCTGGTCGTAGTAGCGGGAGCGCGGGTCGTGGTGGTCGTGGTGGTGCTCGACGTGGGAAGCGGTATCTGTGCGCCGGCGCCCAGACCTCCGGCCAGGAGGGCCACGGTGGCCAGGGCGGCGGCTAGGGAAGCGGTTCGGGCGCGGGACATGAATAGTGGGCAGACGACAGGTACCCCAGGTACCCCTCCATGGTGACCGACGAAGCCGGCTGGCGCCAGCCCCCCCGCCGGAGGGTGCAAGTCAGGGGTCTACGACCGCCACTCCCCCGCCCGAAGGCGCCCGACCCGCTCCTCCATGGGCGGATGGGTGGTGAACAGCTTGGCGAACTGCACCTTGCGGCCGGTGAGGGGGTTGACGATGTAGGCCTGGGCCTGGGCCGGGTTCACGTCCATGGGGATGCGATGGGCGGCGGTCTCCAGCTTCTCCAATGCCCGGGCGAGAGGCTCGCCGTCGCCGATGAGGCGGGCGCCGGTGCGGTCCGCTTCGAACTCCCGGCTGCGGCTGAGGGCCATCTGGAGCAGGCCGGCGGCCATGGGGGCCAGGATGGCGGTGAGCAGCAGCACGATGGGGTTGGCGTTGTCGTCGTCCCGACCGCCCCCGAACATGGCTCCCCACATCGCCATGTTGGCGATGAAGCTGATGCCCGTGGCCACCGCCGCGGCAATCGAGCCGATGAGGATGTCGCGGTTGCCGACGTGGCTGATCTCGTGGGCCAGAACGCCCCGCAGCTCGTCCCAGTCGAGGATCTGGAGGATCCCCTGGGTGACGGCGACGGCGGCATGTTCGGGGTTGCGCCCGGTGGCGAAGGCATTGGGCTGCATGTCGGGCGTGACGTACAGCCGGGGCATCGGCATGCCCGCCTGCTGGGTCAGCTCCCGCACGATGCGGAAGTACTCGGGCATCTGGGACTCGTCGGCCGGCACGGCGCGAGCGGCACGGATGGCCAGCTTGTCCGAGCGCCAGTACGAGAACCCGACGATCCCGAAGCCGAGGGCCATGCCGATCACGGCTCCACCGCGCCCACCGAGTATGGACCCGACGGATACCAGGAGGCCACCGATGGCGGCCAGGAGGACGAAGGTCTTGAAGGTGTTCTTGTTCATCGTGATCCATTCAACATCGGGTGTTTACGGTTCGTTCCCGGTCAGTCGTAGTACCCGGAGTGGATGTAGACGCAGGGCACTCCTTCTGCGTGGAACATCTCCAGGTTACGGCGATCATCCTCGAAAGCAAGGCGTAGGTCGAACCCCGCCTCCGCCAGGGCGTGGACGGTGAGCCTCTTGAACTCCCGGGCCGCCCGGTAGTCGCCGAAGTTCCGCATGATCAACAGGTCCCAGCGAAGCTCATAGCGCTCCAGCCAGGCCAGGGTCTGGGGCTGGACCCTCACCGGCCGTCCAGTGAGGAGAATGATCTGGAGGGCAGGATCGAGAAGGGCGAGCAGTCGGGCCACCTCCTCGATCAACGGGTCGTCGCCACAGGCGTCGAAGAAGCCCCGCCAGTCCCGCCGCTCCGACTCCAGGAAATGCTGGCGGCTCACGGCGTCCGACAGGACGCCGTCGATGTCGAAGACAACCGCATCGCCCGCTTCGATGCTCTCGGCCCGCCACCGCCAGTTGTCGGGTGTTCCCGGGCTCAGGTCAGTCCTCCTCAGGCGTCGAAGCGGCCCGCTTCTTGATCTCCTCGACCACCGACGCATCCGCCAGGGTGGTGACGTCGCCCAGAGCCCTACCCTCAGCCACATCCCGCAGCAGGCGGCGCATGATCTTTCCGCTACGGGTCTTGGGAAGATCCTCGGTGAACACCACGGTCCTGGGCCGGGCGATGGCGCCGATACGGGTGGTGACGTGCCGGCGCAGGGTCTGGCCATGGTCGGGGCCCGCCGGCTGGCCGGCCTTCAGGGTGACGAAGGCGATGATGGCCTGGCCGCTGATGGCGTCGGCGGCCCCGACGACGGCGGCCTCGGCCACCGATGGATGGTCGACCAGGGCCGACTCGACCTCGGTGGTGGAGACCCGGTGGCCGGAGACGTTCATGACGTCGTCGACACGGCCCATGAACCAGAAGTACCCCTCTTCGTCCAGGCGGGCACCGTCGCCGGCGAAGTACCGACCGGGGAACCTGCTCCAGTACGTCTGGTGGTACCTATCCGGGTCGCCGTAGATGCCCCGCAGCATCGAGGGCCAGGGTTGGGCGAGGGTGAGGTAGCCGCCGCCCGTCTCCACCGCCTGGCCGGAGTCGTCGACGACCTCGGCCACCGTGCCGGGCAGGGGGAAAGTGGCGGAGCCCGGCTTCAGGGTGGTGGCGCCGGGGAGTGGCGCGATGAGGATGGAGCCGGTCTCGGTCTGCCACCAGGTGTCGACGACAGGGCAACGTTTTCCGCCGACGTGGCGCCAGTACCACATCCATGCCTCGGGATTGATGGGCTCGCCCACGCTGCCGAGCAGGCGGAGGGAGGAGAGGTCGTGGTCCTCCAGTTCCGCCGTCCCCCACTTCATGAAGGTGCGGATGGCGGTAGGGGCGGTGTAGAGGATGGTCACGCCGTAGCGCTCGATGATCGACCACCAGCGGTCACGGGCAGGGAAGTCGGGCGTCCCCTCGAACAGCACGTTGGTGGCGCCGTTGGCCAGCGGGCCGTACACGATGTAGCTGTGACCGGTGACCCAACCGATGTCAGCGGCACACCAGTACACGTCGGTCTCCGGATGGAGGTCGAAGACGTAGCGGTGGGTGAAGGCGGCCTGGGTCAGGTAGCCGCCCGTGGTGTGCATGATGCCCTTGGGCTTGGCCGTGGTGCCGGAGGTGTAGAGCACGAAGAGGAGGTCCTCGGCGGCCATGTGCTCGGGCTCGCACTCCGTCGCCGCGGTCTCCATGAGGTCTTGCCACCAGTGGTCCCGGCCCTGCACCATCTCGATCTCCTGTGCCGTCCGCCGCACCACCACCACCGCCTCGATCGAGGGTGTGGCCTCGAGGCCTGCGTCGGCATTGGCTTTCAGGGGGACGATGGCGCCACGGCGCCAACCGCCGTCGGCGGTGACCAGCACCTTGGCCTGGGTGTCCACGATCCGGTCCCTGAGGGCGTCGGAGGAGAAGCCACCGAAGACCACCGAGTGGGCGGCGCCGATGCGGGTGCAGGCCAGCATGGCCACGGGCAGCTCGGGGATCATCGGCATGTAGATGGCGACCCGGTCGCCGCGCCGCACCCCGAGGTCCTTGAGGACGTTGGCGAAGCGCTGAACGTCGACCAGGAGGTCGGCGTAGGTGATCGTGCGGGTGTCGCCCGGCTCGCCCTCCCAGTGGAAGGCCACCTTGTCGCCTCTGCCGGCGGCGACGTGGCGGTCCACGCAGTTGACCGAGACGTTCAGGGTGCCGCCGTCGAACCAGCGGGCGAACGGCAGCTGCCAGTCGCAGACCGTGTCCCAGTGGTCGTACCAGTCGAGAGCGAGGGCCTGTTTGGCCCAGAAGCCCTGCCAGTCCTCGTTCGCCTCGTCGTGCAGCGTCTGGTCTGTGACGAGAGCGTGCTGCTTGAACGACTCCGGGGGCGGGAAGCGCCGCTCCTCAGACGAGAACGACTCGATGCCGGACATCGCCGGCGAGCCTAGGAGCTAACGACCGTGATCACCGGAGCGGTGTTGTTGCTGGAGCGCACACCCGGCGAGTAGGCAACCGCCAGCAAGCCGAAAACCGTGACTACCGCTGCTCAACACCCTCCGATGTCGGGTTCAGACCCTTCTCTAGCTCAGTGATCAGCGAGAAGTCCGGCTGGTAGGGCGGCGCGGGCGGTGGCTCACCCGCGGGCACAGGCTGAGGAACGTGGTCACGGCCATCCTGCTCAGCGCTCATCTCAACAGGGTACCGCCCACCATGAGAGCCACGGACAAGACCAGTGTTGCCAGGGACACCTGCAGCCAGAACGCCTTGGTCTCGATAAGGCGGGAGGTGCGGAGGGCCATTTCGATCTGGGTGTCCAGCAATCGCAACTTGGTGAACTCCTCATTGGCTCGTAGATACCGACGCAATGCCAGCGGATCGAAGATGGGCAGCTTTCGGGGGCGAATGGACATCAGCGCGAGAAAGGCGGCGAGGATTGACAGGCTGACGCCGATTTTTGCGAGCCCAGGCTGAACATCCTTCGCCAGCGCGGCAATGGCGCCTGCGAAGCCGAGTGCAATGCCAGCCTTTGAGTCCAAGCCCTCAAAGTGGGTTCGTTGCTGGTCATGTTGGCGTTCAACGGCGGCGAGTAGGGCATCAATCGATGGAAGGCCCTTCTCGGGCTCAGGCATCGACAACTACTCGACCATCGTGGACGGGATGACACTCCGTCCGTCCCGGCTCCGAAGTGCCAACACTCGAAACGGCGGCATTACGCAGAAGAGGTCGCAGAAAGAAAACTTTACGGCGGGAAGTGCGCTCACCGGGGTGATGCGAATAGAGGGTGTGCCTGAGGCTCACCTGGCCTGATCGGCCTGGCGCCGGCGGAGGAACAGAAGGGTCAGGAGCAGGCCGACGACCAGGGCGGCGCCGATGCCGGTCATGAGGAGCAACCAGAAGGAGGTGCCGTCGTCGTCGGGAACGGAGGGCTCGGCCGGGGGATCGGGTACCAGGCTCTTCTGGTTCAGGCCCGGGTTCGCCGTAGTGGTCGGCGGTGGTGGCAGCGCCGTGGTCGGCGGAGAGGTAGTGGCCGGCGCCTGTCGCTGGACCGGCGCGCGGACGCGGGTGGTGGATGGCGTGGCTGCGACAGTCGGAGGCGGGACCGCGGTGGGGGCGGCTGTAGGGACCGGGGCCGCGGTGGGACTTGGGGACGGAGCGGCTGTGGTCGGCGGTGTCGGAAAACTCGGTGGGGGCGGCGGAGTCCTCTGGGCCACGGCCGGTCCCTGATAGAGCAGGGCGACGGCCAGAGCGGCGGCGAGACAGACGGGGACGGCCTGGGCCAGCTTCCCGCCCGGTGGCTCGTTGACGGTGGCGGCCGCATCACGAGCGAGACGCCGCCGCCGGCGCCCGGCCCTCACCAGCCGCCCGAGCGCCAGGAGCAGCCCGGCGGCACCGACCGCAACGCCTCCGGCCTGCAGCGGTGTGCGAAACGGCGACTGCCGGGTCACCGCCACCACGGCCCGGGCCAGGTCCTGTTTGCGGGACGCCTCGGTGCCGACGCGGGTGTCGGTCCACACGGCCAGCGCCTGGTCGCGGACCGAAACCAGCCCGAGGCGGCTCCCGATCTCGGGCATCCCCCGTTCACTGCCGAAGCCGATACGCGGGTCGAACGGCCTGGTGGTGAGCCGACCGCTGGGCTCGAAGGTCCTGGCCCCGTCGAAGGAGCTCTGCAGGGAGACCTCGTTCATCACGTTCTTCTTGTCGGCCCGCCGGTCGTAGTACACAACGTCGAGGCGCCCGGTGGGTGCCACTGACAGGCGGGGCAGGTACTGCGATGTCTTGTCGTGGCGCGCGGTGTCGTTCACGCGACGCGGGGGCGCGAAGCTCGCCCCGGCGTCCTCGGTCCGCCACACCCACACATCGGCGTCGCCAAGACGACCGTCGTGGAAGGCCACGTACAGGCGGCCGTTGCGCCTGTCCACCGCCACCGAGGGGCTGGGGGGGAAGAAGGCGATGAAGCGTTCCGTCGGCACCAGGTTCTTCTCTACGGTCGAGTGCTTCCAGGTGCCTCCTCCGTCGAGGGAGCGGGCAAGTCGTAGCGACCACCGGCCCGGATAGGGATCCCCCGCCTGGCCGGCATGGGCGGCGTGGTAGTCGAGGCGGTCCTCTTCCAGATCGAGATAGGCCAGGTAGAGCTCCCCCTTGGGCCCCACCACCGCCGATGGCGCCACCACCCGCGTCGCCGAGGGCGGGTTCGCCTGGACCGGCCCCTGCCAGGTGGCGCCACTGTCGTCGGAGCGGAGGATGTGGATGGGGTTGTCGGTGCTGGCAAAACCGAGGGGCGCCAACTCGGTCGCCTGTACGAAGCTCAGGTACAGCCGCTCGGCCCGGCCCGGATCGGCAGCCAAGCGGAGCTGGAAGGCCAACGGGCCGCTCGCCCTCGTCGGCAGGGACACGGAGCGCCCGCCGTCCTCCGACTTCACCACCCACGCGGCGTTGGGCTCGTTGCCCTGACCCTTCAAGGTGACGAAGGACACGTACAGCTTGCCGTCAGCGGCGAAGGCGGCGTCGGCGGCGAAGCAGCGGGGCGGTAGCTCCTCGCCTTCGGGAAAGGGCAGATCGGTCTCGAACCAGGTTGTGCCGCCATCGAGCGAGGCATGAAGTCGGCAGCCGAACACCGGTTGGTCCACCCGGTTCACCACGGCAAGGTTGCCGGCGTTGGTGGGATTGACCACGACCGTAGGTGAGTTGTTGGCCCGGATGTCGGTACGGTCGCTGGCGCCGGCGTTGATGGGCGGGTTGCCCCCGAGACGCTCCACCCCCGACGCAGGCAGAGACGAGCCGAGCCCGTAGAGGCCGGCGCCAATCGCCATCAAGGCGGCGATGACCAGTCCCGCCCCCATCCTTCTTCGTCCCGAATGCATTGGGCTCGTTGGTCTATGGGGTGATCTTGATGGTGGTGTCGGTATAGGAGAACGCCCAGACGGCCTCACCCACGGCCAGGCGAATGGGTTCCTGGTACCCCGAAAGGATGTAGTCGCCGTCGCCGCCGTTGAGACCCGGGTCCCAGCGGGCGGCGTAGTCGAATCCCGAAACGGTTACAGCCTCGGTGCCCGAGGGGTTGCCCACCATGGAGGCGCGGTAGGCGCCAAGCCCGAAGCTGGCGGTGGATGTACCCGGCCCGGACGCCGAAACCAGGCGCGAGCAGGAGAAATCCGCCCAGTACCCCCGCCCCGCCACCAACGGCTCGGACCCACCGTGGACGGTGTATTCACCCGCTCCCTGATCGAACCAGCTGTAGAGAGGCCACTGGACGTCCACGACGGTGCCCTCGGGCAGGCCGATCATCGACCACCCAGGCGGATAGGCGACCTCGCCCGGCCCCGCCACCACGTCGGCGCAGGTACCGGTCAAGGTATCGGTGGAGGTATCGGTGGAGGTATCGGTGGAGGTATCGGTGTAGCTGAACAGGCGCCGTGGCAGGGAACGCAGCGGATCCCCGTCGGGATCGGGGCGGGTCGTGCCCACAACATCCACCGCGCCCAACCGGTGAGCCGGGACCACCGCCGTGAGCTTGGTGTCGGGGGTGGCGGGGTCCACCCGCACGTCCGTGGCCGCCTCCCCCCCGAAGTGCACGGCGGTGGCGGCCGACAACCCCGTGCCGGAAATGGTGACGGTGACGCCCCCGGGGCCGGGGCCGACGTTGGGGCTGACCGAGGTCACCTCTGGCACAGGAGCGTATAGCTCCCCGGCGGTGATGTCGGCGCCGGCCGAACCGTTCGCCTGTGGTGTGAACCCTCCGAGGGCCAGCACCTGGCCGCACTTGGCGCCACACCACGACGCCGGGCCTGCGGGCAGGAGGGTGGCGGTGTGGTCGGTGCGCCCGAGGTTCAGGCGCGGGGTGTAGCTCCAGGTGTCGGTGGCCGGGTCGTACAGCTCGGCCGAGGCGGCGATCTGCCACTTGCAGTTGGCATCCCAGGTCTCGCCCCCGGCCACCAGCACTTTCCCGTTTGGAAGCAGTGTGGCGGTGTGCCTGGCCCGGGGGACGTGCAGAGAGCCGCCCTGGCTCCACGTCCCGTCCGCAGGATTGTAGATGGACACTGCGTCGGTGGAGGGGCCCCGCATGCAGACGCCGGCCACAGCCGTCGCCCCTCCCACCACCAGGACCCGGCCGTCGTTCAGGCGGGTGGCGGTGAGGCTGTACCTCCCGGGCCCAGGGAGCGGTGCCGTCGTGGGGGCCCACCGCCCGGTTGTGGGGTCGAACAGCTCGCCACTCGCCGTTGGCTGATCGGCACACAATGGGGTCTCGGCGGCCTGAGGCTCCGTTACGACACAGCCGCCGACCACCAGGACCTTCCCGCTGGGGCCGTCGGAGAGCAGCGTGGCGGCGTGCCAGGCCCGTGCCACGTTCAGCGGCCCGGGGCAGCTAGAGCTTGCCGTCACGGCTGAGCACATGCTCCAGGTGCCCTGTCCGGCGCCGGCCGCTTGGTCGAAGATCTCCGCCGTTCCGGCGCGGTCGCCGCCGGCGACCAGCACCTTGCCGTCGTGGAGCAGCGTGGCCGTGTGGCGGAACCGGGACACAGTCATGGGCGGCGCCGGGGTCCAGCTCCCCCAATACGGGCTCGTTGTCGGGGTGGGCTCGAACAGCTCCACCGAGCTGTGACGGACGGCTTTGAGCCTGTTCGCCGAATCCTGCCCCCCCGCCACCATCACCCGGCCGTTGTTGAGGTGGGTGGCGGTGTGCCCGAAGCGGCCGGCGGTCAGCGTGGCGGCTTGCTGCCAGGTGCCTGCGACGGGGTCGAACACCTCAGACATGCGGGCCGAGCCGGCACCGAGGGCGGACGTCTCGTTATAGGTGCCCCCGACCGCCAGCACCCTGCCGCACAGCGGCTCGCACTTGGGCCCCGAGAGCACAGTGGCCGTGTGCTCGGCGCGGGTGTAGGCCATAAAGAAACTGGCGCGGGTCCACCACATACCCGAGGTGGGAAGGAACGTGAACTGGTCCAGCGGATGGGGCGCGGAGGCGCCCGCCGTGGTGCTCACCGTGACGTGTACCTTGCCGGGCGGATGCTCGGGGGTCACCACCCGTAACTCGCCGTCGGAGACGATGGTCGGCCTGCCCGCAGCGGAAACTTGGCCGAAGTTGACCGCGAGATCTCCGCCGCTGAAGCCGCTCCCAGTGATGGTGACCGTCGTTCCCCCGTACCGCGGGCCCCGGGAGGGGGAGATAGCAGCCACCTGCGGCGGAGCGAGGAGAGAGGCGGGACCGGGTTGGTAGAGCTGCGGCGAGGAGGCGGTGGAAAGGTTATTGCTCCCGGCCACGAGGACTTTCCCGCTCTTAAGGAGGGTGGCGGTGTGAGAGATTCGTGGCCCTGCCATGTCGTCAGTTGTGGTCCAGGCCCCGTCACTCGGGTCGAAGACTGTGGCGGAGGCGGGGGCGGCATCGCTGTGGCCCCCCGTGGCGTCGCTCTGGCCCCCCGCGACCAGCACGTTGCCGTTGTTCAGCAGTGTGGCGGTATGGCGCTCGCGCGCCCTCCCCATGTCGCTGGGGAGCAAGCTCCAGCTCCCGGTGCTCGGGTCGTAAGACTCGCCCGAGGAGCGGATCGAGTTTCCTTCGCTACCCCCCAGCACCAGCACGGTCCCGTTGTCAAGGAGGGTGGCGGTGTGGTCGGTGCGGTTCACCACCATGTCGGGAGTGGCCGTCCAACCTCCGTCGGCCGGGTTGAATAGCTGAGGAGCGGCGGCGGCGCTGCCGGTGCCGGCGATAAGCACCCTGCCGTCGACAAGCCGTGTGGCGGTGTGCTGGGCCCGAGGGATCCGCAGAGAGCTCCCCGGCGGCGGGCCAACCTCGGTCCAGGTGCCGGTGGCGGGGTTGTAGACCTCGGCCGAGGGCGTCCCGCCGACGGTGAAGCTATCGCCGAGGCCTCCAACGACCAACACCCTGCCGTCTTGGAGCAGGGTGGCCGTGTGCAAACGCGAGCGCCGGACCTTGAGCGGCCCCGGACACGTTGCGCTCGCCTCCCCCAGCGGACAGCTCTTCCAGGTCCCCGCGGAGGGGTCGAAGATCTCGGTTGTGCCTAGGTCACGCCCACCGTCGCCGTCCTTCCCGCCCACCACCAGGACCCTGCCATCGTTCAGTCGGGTCGCGGTGTGCGAGCTACGGGGGATGTTAAGCGGGGAGGTGAGGCTCCACCCCGTGCTGGGGTGGTACCGCTCAACGGCGCTCGTCTTGGTGTTGGAGCCAGGAACTTGCCCTCCGACGACCAGCACCGACCCGTCATCGAGGAGGGTAGCGGTGTGATTGTACCTGGGGATGACCAGATTGCCCGCCGAACTCCACTCCCCCTTCCCCGCCGCTGCCTGGGCAGGCCCCGCTCCTCCCGACGGAAACGCACCGGCGACCAACGCCAAGGCGAGCGCAGCTGCTACCCGCCGTCGCTTCGCGCCCCGCCCCACCGTCATAGATTGGGCTGGCTCAGGGCGCAGTAAGCGCACGGCAACCCCTGGGCCCGGGGTCGGCGCAGACGGCGTACATATCGGGGGCGATCTGTCCCTGCCGCTACGGCGCCGGGGGCACATGGCGGGCGTTCGCAACCTGACGGCGCGGGCGCATTGTGGTCAGGGCGAGCCCGGCCAGCATCCCCAAACCGCCCAGACCAAGCAGACTCAGCGCCACCGCTTGGCCCTTGTCGTCGCCACCCTCGCCGCCAACACCAAGGCTGGGCTCGAGGTTGGACCGCGTCAGACCGGTGGCGAAGCCGCCCCACACGTCGCCGGAGACGGTGCGGCTCGACGGCATGGCGGAGGCAGGGATGGGCCGTTCAGCCACACCCCGCCCGTCCGGGTCGACAACAGAAATTGGCTTACCGCTTGCCGTGAGGCCGGGGGAGGCACCAGACCCATTTGTGGCGGGCGAGAACCGTGCGGGAGCGGAACCAGGCACGGTGACTGCGCCAGCGGAGGGCTCGGCCAGACCAGAGGGCACCGGATCACTTGAAACGGTTCCAGCGTCAGCGGCCGAACTGGTGCCGCCACTCGGTGATACTGAATCATCCGAAGCGGAGCCCGAGGTGGAACCGGGGCTGGTTTCGGCTGCCGGCGCCACCGAGTAAGTGCCGCCGGCTCCTTCCGTGCCGCCGGCTCCTGCCGAAGTCCCGCCTCGCGAAGTGGATCCGGAGCTGGAGCCTGCCGTCGAGCCGCTCTCGGCGCTGGAGGGACCGGACTCGGTCGGAGTTGAAGTCATCGGCGAACCAGTCGTGACGGTGAAGGACGCTGACGCAGAGCCAGCCACGATGTAGTAGACGTCGGGCGAGGCGTTGGCCGGTATGGTGACCTTCACCGAGAAGTTCGGGCCAGTCGCGGTATAGAGGACAGGCCCGGTGCTCCCGTTCCAGCGAATGGGGACGTTTTCCCCGACTCCGTAGCCGCCGCCCGAGACGGTCACCACCGATCCAGCCGGAGCCGCACCCGGGCTGACGCCGACATATCCCGTAGCGGAGCAAGCCCAGGACACGGCCGCAGTCACCACCAGAGTAGCCAGGATCCCGAAACTGGCCGCAAGAACGCTTTTTCTGGTCTTCATTGCACTCCCCTTGTCAGGTGGTCGATTCAATTGTCCCAGCCTCGGCCCCTGCCTTGCCTGAACTGACGCTGAAGATCCGAAGGCTCATGGCCAGCCTCAGCTGGTGGTGCCACCAGGCAGACGAAGCACGAAAACACCGTCCTCGTAGGTGAGGTCGCCCCCGTGGGACTGCGCCAGTCCCCTGGCGATGGGCAGGCCGAGCCCGGAGCCGCCGGCGCCGTCGAGACTGGCGAAACGCTCGAAGACGACCTCCTCGGTGCCTGGGGCCAGACCGAGCCCGTCGTCGATCACCCGGACCTCCACACCCTCATGGGAGAGCGGGCTGACCACGACCTCGATACGGGATCTGGCGTGGCGGCGGGCGTTATCCAGGAGGTTTCCCAGGATCTCCCGAACGGAGTCGGCGTCCAGGAACGGCTCGTGTTCCAGGGGAACGGCAACCCGCACCGAGACATCGAGCTGGGGGCCACGTACACGGACCCGCTCCACTTCGTCACGACAGATCGCCACGACGTCACCTTGGCGCAGAGTGGGCGATTCTCCACGGTCGAGACTGGCGATACGCAGCAGGGAGCTGACCAGGCGCGAGGCCCGGAAAGACTCGGACATCAGTAAGGCGAGAAGCTCCTCGTGGGTATCGGTGATCGTGGTCCGCAACAGCGAGTCGGCGCAGGCCCGTACCCCCGCGATCGGGTTGCGGAGCTGGTGGGCGGCGTCGGCGAGGAACCGACGGCTGCGGGCCTCGGCCCGGCGGGCCTCCTCCAGTGCCTCCTCCAGGGCGGCGGCCACACGACGCTGCTCGGTGATGTCACGGGCGATGGTGGAGATGCCGGCCAATCCGCCTGCTGCGTCGTAGATGGGCGAAATCGTGATGGCCACGTCTACCAGGGAGCCATCCTTTCGCAGCCGGATCGTCTCATGACTGGCCACGGCTTCACCGCGGCGAGCCTCTTCACAGCACCGGCGCATCTCGGCCATCTTCTCGGGCGGGACAATGAGCGAAGAAGGCTTGCCCAGTGCTTCTTTCGCCGCATAGCCGTAGATACGCTCGGCGCTCTTGTTCCACGTGAGGATCCTCCCGTCGGGGTCCTCGCTGAAGATGGCGGCGTCGGAGCATGTGACGATGGAGCCGACCTGGCAGAACAACTCCGCCGTTCTCGACGCGCCCGTAGCCATTTCCCGGGCGAGGATGTGGTGGGTGACGCGCCCTTCCTCGCTGGTCGGCCAGATGGTGAACTCGACGGGAACAAAGCGCCCATCCCGGCGCTTCAGCGGCGAGACCATGCGACGCGATCGGGCGAAGCTGGCCTGGCTCGCCAACTGGACAGGATCACCCTCGTCCCCCTCCGGTGTGGTGGGGAAGAAGCTGAGTTGGCGGCCGATGATCTCGCTCTCGCTGAAGCCGAAGAGGCGCTCAGCCTGCGGGCTCCAGTCCACGACGAAGCCTTCGGTGTCCATGGCCAGGTAGGCGTCGGCAGCAGCGTCGAGAACGTGGTGGAGACTCGCCTCGGTGCGCTCTGGTCGGGCCGGGGCCACGGGAACGGGCCCCCGGGGGGACAGCTTGGGATCTTCGGATTGACGGCGCGGGCGGCGAGGGGCTCGGTGCTCAGGCGCGAAAGGCATAGCCCGCTCCTCTTTGGGTGTGAATCAGGCGGGGGCCGTGGGCTTCGAGCTTCTGGCGCAGAGCGCAGATGTGGGCCTCGACCAGGTTGCTCTCATAGGACTCGAAGCCCCAGACCTTGTTCATTATCTGGACCTTGGAGAAAACCGTGCCCGGTTGGCGGGTCAGAAGCGACAGCAGCTCGTATTCGGTGTGGGTCAGGGGCAACAACACGCCCGCCCGTAGAGCCACGCTGGCCATGTCGTCGAGCACCAGGTCACCGATCCTGCGTGCTCCGGAAGCAAGCCGGCCCGACCGTCGCAGCAACGCCCTGACGCGAGCGAGCAGCTCGGCCATGGAGAAGGGCTTGACCATGTAGTCGTCGCCCCCGGCGGCGAAGCCGGCCAGGCGGTCGTCCTCGGCATCGGCCGCGGTGAGGAAGAGGATGGGAAGGTTGCTTCGCCCCCGAAGGAACCGCGCTATGCCATACCCGTCGAGCGGACTCGGGAGACGAACATCCAAGATGGCCAGGTCGGGACGGAACCGCGTCGTCAGGTCGTCGACCAGGGACCCATCGGCCTGGGCCGACACCTCGTAGCCCTCCTCCTGGAGTGCCCGGCTGACGGCAACCCGGATGGCGTCGTCGTCCTCAACGACCAGCACGCTTGGCGACTGGAGGGCGGTGTCGTCCCGCCGGCGCACTTCGCTGGTTCGGCTGGCTACCACGGCACCAACGCAGCCAGCCGAACCATCAGGGACACAGCTCATTGTCGCAGGTCCCTTCGTGGCGGAACCTTAAGCAGGGCTTAAGATTGGCGCTCCGAAGCTCAGGCCTCCAGGACATACCCGCTGCCCCGCACGGTGGAGATCAGCGGCGGTCCCTGTGCATCGAGCTTGTGCCGCAAAGAACTCATGTGCACCTCCACGACGTTGCGGTCGTAGCCGTCGAAGCCCCAGACCATGTTGAGGAGCTGGATCTTGGAAAGCAACTGGCCCGGGTGGCGCGCAAGCGTCCGCAGCAGGTCGAACTCGGTAGGAGTGAGGTCAAGCGCCTCGCCATTGCGAGCAGCCGTACGGGCGCCGTCGTCGAGCAGGAGATCTCCGACTTGCCACTGCCCTGACGACGCCCGTCCGGCCCGTCTAAGCAGCGCGTTGACCCGGGCCAACACCTCCCTCACGGAGATGGGCTTGGGCACGTAGTCGTCGGCACCGGCCTCGAATCCAGCCAAACGGTCGTCGGTGTCGCTGGCTCCCGACATGAGAAGCACCGCCACCTCGTCCTCTCGAAGTCTCTCGGCCAGTTCGTAGCCGTCCGGCCCGACCGGGAGACGCACGTCCACGATGGCGAGGTCGGCCCGAAAGCCGGCGAGCACCTCATCCAGCGCCACCCCGTCAGCTCGGGTCTGGACCTCGTATTCCTCGTCCTTGAGCGCCATCTCCAGCACGAAGCGCTCCGCGGGGTCGTCCTCGATGATCAGGATCTTCGCATTAGGCACGTCTCTTCCCTCTCCGGCGCGGCCCTCTTGGTGGTAAGTGTCCAACATGGGCGGGTCGGATTCAATAACTGTCGGCGACAGGTAGCTGGCCATCCAGCAGCACAGCTCCCGCGCCCCGCACTGGGCCTTGGGCGGAGGGTGCCCGGGTCAGCAGCAGAGGCGTGTAGCACGTTCAGCGGTCTGGCGATGACCGAACTCGGCGGCGGTGCGCACGAGGTTGGCGCCCAGGAAGGTCGGAGGTGTGGATGACGTCGTGCCCACCGGCGGCAATCTGGCGAGCGAGACGAGCGGGAAGCTGTGCGTCGAAAAGGAACTTCACGCCGCGCCGAGTGGGATCACTCGTCGCATACCAGAGGTCAGGGCTCCGAATTCGAGGGCAGCCAACAGATCGTCGCCGCCCACGCCCCCTTGCCCGTGGTCACCGCTTCTGGCGTGCTCACGCCCGCTGTCGCCGACGTCGGCGCGCGTGTTCAGTTCAGGCGGCGCTCAACAGCCGTATGGCGTCGGCGTCGATCGCGTGTGGGCATGTTGCTTCAGACCCTTTCGATTCGCAGTCGGATCTTGGCCGCTTCGGCGATCCGACGGATGTGGTCTTCGTTGGAGGTCACCACGGCGTCGCGTCGCCGGAGGGCTCCTTCGACGACGGCGACGTCGACGATGTCGTCGTGGTCCGACTTACCACTGAGCACACCCACCTGCCGTGCTTGCTCTTCACTCATCGGCTCGACCTCACACATGGCGAGTAGTCGCGCCAGACTCGCCTGGCGAGGGCCACTTCGCCAAGCCTCGGCCAGTACTGGCGCGGGCACGACGGGCGCTACCTCTTCGGCCAAGAAGCCGGCGTGGAGTGCCCACATACGCCGATCGTTGCGTTCACCAGCAATCAGCGCGCCGGTGTCATAGGTGACGCCGGCCATCTACGCCGACCGCTTGGCCTTCGTGCGGCCTAGCAGTGCACGCGCCCGTGCCAATCCGTCGGCCAGCTCTTCGGAGGTAAGCGGTCCGTGATCGTGCTCCCACTCGGCGATGCCACGTCGGCCAGCTTCGAGGCGGATTCGGCTCGCGGCCGTGTCGGCGAGCCAGGCACTGAAGGTACTGCCGTCCTCGGCAGCCGCACGGTCAATCGCTTCAGCGAGCTCGGGTGGGAGGGAGACGGATCGCTTTTCACGGTGCGCCATGCCGTCCACGGTAGCACAGCCAGTAGGACAGGCCACGTCTTGCGCGAAGGCGGTAGTTCCGGTGAATAGAGCTTCACCAGCCGAGGTCCATGCCTTGGTCCCGGCGGCTGGGCGGCGGGAAACTGGGGAGCATTCGTCGACGGCACGGGAACGGGCCCCCGGGGGGACAGCTTGGGATCTTCGGATTGACGGCGCGGGCGGCGAGGGGCGGGGTTGGTTCAATAACTGTCGGCGGCATGTAGCCAGCGGTGTCAGCCTGCCGTCCACTCGAGGACGCGGAAGGCGCCGAGGCCGGTTGGGTCGGTGAGGGCGGCGGCCTCGCCCACGCGGCTCCTGGCTTTCAGCGCCTCCAGGTCGCCCAGGTAGGCCCGCTCGTGCCATGTGGCGCGGGCGCCGGCGGTGAGCTCACCGATCCCGTGGGTTCTGAGGAACTCGAACTGGGTGCGGTTCAGATCGGGTTGACGCACCCGGGCGAGCTGATCGACGGCCACTTCGCAGGTGATGTCCTGCGAGCCGGGGTCCTGCAAGGGGTCGCCACCGCGGCCGTGCGAACGGTAGGTGCGGAGCCAATCCGCGGGCGGACGGGTGGCCATCGACGCGGTCGCGTCGGCATAGTCGATGACCACCACCCCGCCCCGGTCGACCAACGAGAGCGCCTGCTTCAGCCACGACTGGGCCGCCACCTGCACCGGAAGTCGTGCCCCTTCGGCCGCGGCCGGCACCAGCCGCTCGGCCTCCGCGGCGAGGGGCGCCGGTGCCGGCACCAGCACCTCGACCAGGGCGCCTCTCGCCTCGCCCACCCGTACCTCCTCCCATCGCTCTCCCCGCTGGAGGAGGTGGAAGGGGAGGTTGTCGAGCAGCTCGTTGGCGATGACCACCCCGGTGAAGGGCCTTGCCGGCAGCTCGGGCAGGGATGTGAAGGTCGGACCGGTGCGTTGGGCCGGTGAGGCGGAACCCGGCTGCTCCTCGTCGTCGGGATCAACCGCGCCGAACCCGCCGCTGGGAGGCTCCAGGGGCACGGCCTTGGCCTGGCGGGCCCGCAGAGAGTCCGAGCGCTCCACCATCACGTAGTGCAGCGCCGGGGCACATGCAGGTGCGGCTACCCGGATCGCGGCGGCAAGGGTGCCGGCACCGGCGCCGGCCTCGACCACCACGTACCGATCCGGTCGGCCGAGCCCGGTCCACCACGAGTCCAGGGCTCGGGCCAGCACCGCTCCAAAAAGGGGCCCCACCTCGGGGCTGGTGATGAAGTCGCCCTCACGGCCCGCCGCTCCCCCGGTGGCGAAGAACCCCGCGCCTGGGTCGTACAGGGCCATCTCCATAAAGTCGGCGAAGGTGATGGGGCCGAGCCGGTGGATGGCCTCGACGATCTGGGCGAGGGCGGGCGCCGGCGTGGTCTACCGCAGGGTGAGATGGGCCAGGTCGCCGAGGCGGGCGAAGGCCTGCGGGTAGACACCGAGGGCCACGACGACGATGGCGGTGAAAGCGAGGGCAGCGGCCAGAGCCGGCGGCACCGGGATGGGTGTGGTGTCGCCGTCGGGGACCGGCTTCATCCACATCTCCTTGGCGATGGCGGAGTAGTAGAAGAGGGCGATGACGGCGTTCAGGCCGGCCACCACGGCCAGCGTCACCGCCGAGGTCGTGCCCGCGTCGAGAGCCGATTCGAAGATGTAGAGCTTGGCGAACCAGCCGGCCAGCGGCGGGATCCCGGCCAGCGAGAAGAGGAAGATGCTCATGAGCAGGGTGAGCCCGGGGGCATAGGTGAACAGCCCGCCGTAGGAGGAGATCTCACCCGAATGGGTCTTGCGGGCGACAGCCATGACTATGGCGAAGGCGCCGAGGTTCATGGCCGCATAGATCAGCAGGTACACCAGCACCGCCGTCTGGGCGGTGGCCTCGGCCGCCGGGTTCGACCCGGCCACGGCGAAGGGCACGAGGATGTAGCCGGCCTGGGCCACAGAGGAGTAGGCGAGGAGACGCACGATGTTGGTCTGGCGCAGCGCCACCAGATTGCCGACGGTCATGGTCAGCGCGGCCAGGACCCAGAACAGCGGGCCCCACACTTCTTCCCGGCCGAAGAAGCCGATGTAGACGAGTTGCAGGAGAGCGACGAAGCCGGCCGCCTTGGAAGCCACGGACAAGAACGCCGTCACCGGGGTGGGGGCGCCCTCGTAGGTGTCGGGTGCCCAGAAGTGGAAGGGGACGGCGGAGACCTTGAAGGCAAATCCGACGATGATGAAGAAGATGCCGAGGGTCACGATCGGTTGCTCGCCCACCGACCCGCCGACCTCGCGGCCGATGGTGCGAAGGACGGTGGACCCGGTGGCGCCGAAAATGAGCGACATGCCGTAGAGCATCACCGCGGAGGCCAGCACGCCCAGCAGGTAGTACTTGAGGCAGGCCTCGTTGCTGCGCAGGTCGCGCTTGCGCCATCCCGCCAGGAGATAGGCGGGGATCGACAGGAGCTCGAGAGCCACGAAGATGGTGATGAGATCACGGGAGGACCCCATGACCAGCATGCCGAGCAGGGACGACAGCAGGAGGAAGGAGTACTCCCCCTCGTAGTAGTCACCCTCGGCGATGTAGTTGGCGGACATCAGCAGGACGACGTACCCGGTGACCAGGAACAGCGCCTTCACCAGGAGTGCGAAGTTGTCGACCACGTAGGCGCCACCGAGCATGGAACGATCGGCGCCGTTGACGGCCAGAAGGATCACGGGCACCAGGCTGACGAGGACCCCCATGCCCGCCAGTTGGGTGACCAGGTACTTGCGGGTCTCGTCGACGAACACGTCGAGCAGGAGGATGCCCACGAGCACGACCGTGAGCACGATCTCGGGCGAGAGGGCGAAGTAGTCGAGGTCCGGCGCCTTCAAGGTCTGGGCGGCAGCCAGAACGGCGTGCATCTAGCCGCCCACGGCCCGGAAGGCACTGGAGACGGTCTGGACGGCCTCGTCGGTGATGCCGAAGATGAGCCGTGGGTAGACGCCGAGCACGAAGATGAGGGCGAGCATCGGGGCCCAGGCCACCCACTCGAGAGGGTGGACGTCGTGGACGTGGGCCTTGGCGAACTCCTCCTTGGGCGTCCCGAAAGCCGTGCGCTGGAACATCCACAACAGGTAGCCGGCGGCCAGAACGGTGCCCACGGCGGCAATGACCATGTAGGTCCGGAAAATGCCTTCGGACAGACCCGCCGCCGGTTGGTAGGCGGACAGGATGGCGGGGAACTCGCCCCAGAACCCGGCCAGACCGGGCAGCCCCAGCGAGGCCATGGCACAGAACCCGAGGATCCATCCCAGCTTGGGCGCCTGCACGAGCAGGCCGCCGAGGCGGGCCAGCTCACGTGTCTGGTAGCGCTCCTGGATCGAGCCGGCCACGAAGAACAGCATCCCGGTGATGAGACCATGGGCGACCATCCCGAAGATGGCGGCGTTGATGCCGAAGTCGGTGAGGGTGGCGATGCCGAGCATCACGAAACCCATGTGGGCAACCGACGAGAAGGCGATGAGACGCTTCATGTCCGTCTGGGCGAGGCAGCCGAGAGCGCCATAGATGATGCCCACCACCGCCAGACCTCCGATCCATGGCGCCCACGAGATGGCCGCCTCCGGGAGGATGGGAAGGGCGATGCGGATGAACCCGTAGGTGCCGAGCTTGAGCAGCACGGCGGCGAGGATCACCGAGCCGACGGTGGGGGCCTCGGTGTGGGCGTCGGGCAGCCAGGTGTGGAAGGGGAACATGGGGACCTTGATGGCGAAGCCCATGAACAGCCCGCCGAAGATCCAGAGCTGGACGTTGTGGGGGATCAGATCGCCGGCGTTGGCGATGAGAATGGGGATGTCGAAGGTGTTGCCGGCCCGGAAGAACAGGGCCAGGAACGACAGGATCATCAGGGCCGAGCCGAACAGCGTGTACAGGAAGAACTTGATCGAGGCGTACTGGCGGTTGGCTCCGCCCCAGACGCCGATCATGAAGTACATGGGGAGCAGGACAAGCTCGAAGAAGACGAAGAACAGGATCAGGTCCTGGGAGATGAACGTGCCGTTCATGCCCACCTCGAGCACCAGCATGAGCATCAGGAAAGCCTTGGGGTTGTGCGGCTCCGGGAAGTGGTCCCAGGAGTAGACGACGCACAGGACGGTGATGAACATCGACAGCGCCAGCAACGGCAGGGAGATGCCGTCGATCCCCACGTGGTAGCGGCTGTTGATCACGTCGATCCAGGAGTGGTCCACCTCGAACTGGAGTGACTTGCCGGCCCCGTAGTCGAACCGGGCCAGGATCCCGACTCCGACGGCGGCGGTGACAAGGGTGGTGGCGAGGGCCACCGTCTTCTGCGCCTTCTCCTGCGCCTTGGGCACGGCGGCGAGCACGATCATGCCGATCACGGGCACGAGTACCGCCAGGCTCAGGGCCCAGGAGTCGAACAGGTTCACAGGTGCTTCCCTTCGTTGAAGTCGAGATCAGGTGAAGAGGACAAGGGCTCCGCCGAGTAGGACGACGCCACCGAACAGGAAGGCGGCGTACTGCTGGACACGGCCGGTCTGGAGCACCCGGAGGATCGATCCGCCCTCCTCGGCGGTGAGGCCGACGCCGTTGACGATGCCGTCCACCCCCTTCTGGTCGAGGACGTCGTAGGTGAAGTCTCCAGCCTTGCGGGCGCCGATGCCGGCGGCGTTGACCACGGCATCGATCACCCGCTGGTTGACGATGTAGGCCGCCCGGGCGATGGGCCCCTTGATGGAGCCCACGATCCCGTCGGTGTAGAGCCGGTCGAGGTAGTACTTGTTCTCGAGGAGGCGGTAGCCGGCCATGGCCGCGGCGTTGCGCTCGGTGAGGCGGTGCGGGCCCAGGTTGCGCCAGTAATAGAGGTAGCCGGCGGTGATGCCGGCAAGGCCGAACGCCATGCCGATCATGGCGGTACTGATGGAGAACTCGTGGTGGGCCACGCCGGCCAGGAGCACGGCCTCGTTCTCGGTCCACTTCGAGAAGAGCTCGATGCCCGGAGCGTTGAGCAGCCCGGCAGCAGCCGAGAGAACAGCCAGCACGATCAACGGGATGGTGATGGCCGGCGGTGACTCGTGGGGATGGCCGTGGCCCCGGTACTCGCCGAAGAAGGTGAGGTACACGCAGCGGGTCATGTAGCAGGCGGTCATGAAGGCACCCGCCAGCCCGATGAGCAGAAAGAACTTGTAGCCGTTCTCCGAGGCGCCCAGCAGGATCTCGTCCTTGGACCAGAAGCCGGCCAGGGGGAACACGCCGGCCAGCGCCAGGCTGCCGATGAGGAACGTCTTGTACGTCGTGGGCATGACGGTGCGGAGCCCGCCCATGTCCTTCTTCATGTCGAAGCTGTGCACGGCGTGGCTGATGGAGCCGGAGCCGAGGAAGAGCAGCCCCTTGAACATGGCGTGGGTGAAGAGGTGGAAGATGCCCGCCGTCCACGCACCGACGCACAGCGCCATGACCATGTAGCCGAGCTGGCTGATGGTCGAGTAGGCGAGGACCTTCTTGATGTCGTTCTGGGCGAAGGCCAGCAGCGCCGCGATCACCACGGTGACGGCGCCGATCACGGCGCCGAAGTTCAGGCCGCCGTCGGCGATGGAGAAGCCCTCCCAGAACACGCCGTAGAGGCGGGCCACCAGGTACACCCCGGCCACGACCATGGTGGCGGCGTGGATGAGGGCCGACACCGGCGTGGGACCGGCCATGGCGTCGGGCAGCCAGGTGTGCAGCGGGAACTGGGCGCTCTTGCCGATGCAGGCCACGAACAGGGCGGCCGCCGCGCACACCAGCCAGGTGTTGGGGATGCCGCCCGTGATGGCCTGCTGGTTGATCTTGGCGATGTTGAAGGTCTCGCCCGCCCCGAAGTACAGGATCGACAGGCCGACCAGCAGGCCGACGTCACCGGTGCGGGTGGTGAAGAAGGCCTTCAGGGCGGCGTCGGAGTTCTTGCTCTCCTCCCACCAGTGGCCGATCAGCAGGAACGAGCAGAGGCCCATGATCTCCCAGCCCAGCAGCAGCTGGAGGCCGGTGGACGAGCTGACCATGAGGAGCATGCCGGCGGTGAACAGGCCGAGGGCGGCGAAGTAGTGGGTCTTGCGGCGGTCGTCCCGCAGGTACTCGGTGGAGAACAGGTGGACCAGGAAGCTGATGAAGCAGACGGTGAACAGCATCGCCACGGCGAACCCGTCGACGTGGAAGCCGAAGCCGAACTGCTTGGCGCCGATGTGGAACCAGCTGGCCTCGGACTCGGAGTACGGCCGCACCTCGATGGCGTGGCCGTGCTCGGCCGCCTCCTCGCCGTGGCCACCCTCGGCCGCCGGCGGCGCGCCGCCCGACTCGGTCCTCGGCAGGCTGAGCCGGCCGGTGGGGAGGGCGTGGCCCTCGGCCGGCTTCTCGGCCCCGTGCTCGGCTGGGTTCTCCTCGCTGTGCTCCCCGGGCTCCTCGGCCCCGTGGCCACCCGACGACGCCGTGGGCTTCCCGGTGCGCTCGGCCTCCTCGATGACGTGGTCGACCGGGTGCTCCTCGTCGCCGGCGGCCGTCCCGCGGTAGGTGGCGGCGATGGCCGGAGGGGCGTGCTCCTCGAGCTCGACGTGTCCCCGGTTGAGCCACTCGACGCCGAGGGCGGTGGAGAGCAGGAGGGCCAGGCCCATCAGCCCGACGCCGAAGAAGGTGCCGCCGCTCCTGAAGCGCTTGCCGAAGAACAGCGTGAGCACGAACGAGACGACCGGCAGGAGCGGGATCAGCCACACGTTGCGGGTGAGCCATCCTGGTTCGAAGGTCTCGGCGGCGGCGGCGCCCGCCTCGGTGGCCAACAGCTGCAGCACGTCAGCCCTTCATCGAGGCGACCTTGTCCAGGTCGATCGAGCGCGTGTTGCGGTAGATGAGCAGGACGATGGCCAGGCCCACGCCGACCTCGGCGGCGGCCACGGCCACCGTGAAGAGGGCGAAGATCTGCCCGGCCAGCTGGTTGTGGAAGGCGCCGAAGGCCACGAGGTTGATGTTGACGGCGTTCAGGATCAGCTCGATGCTCATGAGCACCAGCACGCCGTTGCGGCGGGCGAGCACGCCGTACACGCCGCAGCTGAACAGCACGGCGGACAGGAGCAGGAACTCGTTGAGGTACACCCCTCAGTCCCTCCTGGCGAGCACGACGGCGCCCACCAGGGCGGCCAGGAGCAGGACCGACACCACCTCGAAGGGAATCACGTAGGACTGGAAGATCTCGAGGCCCACGCTGCCCGACCGCTGCGGTCCGGCCAGCTCGATCCTGTCGTCACCGAAGCCGTCGAGCAGCAGGGCGGTCAGGAGGCCGGCCACGGCCAGCCCGACCATGGCCGCCAGGCCCC
>DATLEK010000065.1:0-20750 GCA_035525365.1 Acidimicrobiales bacterium | reverse complement strand
CGAGCTCCTGCGGACCGGGGTCGGGACGTCCAGGCTGAGCGCGCAGCTGGTGGCGGGCGACGCCTTCTACGTCCGGGTCCCGGAGGACGAGGGCGCCGGGGGCACGACCGCCACCCTCGCGAGCTCCGTCGTGATCCTCTGCATCTACGGCTTCCACGACCTCGCCCTGCACCTCGTCGAGTCGGCCGGACGTACAGGGCTGCTGGGGCCGGAGCCCGCCCGGCGCCTGATGGATGCCGTCGCCGCGGACGCCCCCACGCCGCGCCCGTGGCAGCGGTCGGGGCCCGCGCTCGACCTCCTGAGGAAGGTGCAGCGCCGCCTGCTCCCGCGCACCGGGGGATACCAGGCGTTCTGGAGCCTGCGAGAATGGCCGGACCAATGAGCTCGAGCACCTTCGCCCTCGCGAACCGGGCTCAGCGGCTGCTCCGCTCGAACCCGAGGCTCTTCTGGGCCAAGGCCAGGCAGCGCATCACCACGCCGGCGATGCGCGACGCCCCGGCCCACGGCGTGAGCCGGACGCTGCAGGACGCCGTGGCCCGGCTCGAGGGGGCGGGTGCGACCAAGGTCGCCGCCTACGGCGACCGCCGGTTCTTCGACGAGCTCACCGAGGCCGCTCCCGGGATCGACGTGCGCTGGGCATCGCACCGGCTGGCCGACGTGGAGGGCGGCGCCACGCTCGCAGCCCATGCGCTGCGCGAGCCGACCCATGCCGTGGTCGTCGGCGGCCCCGACGTGCGCGTCGCCTACCCGGCGGTGCTCCGCCTGCTGGCGGACGCCGACCGCCTCCCGGAGATCGTCTGGGTCGCAGACGGCTGGGAGCGGTGCGGCTCGCAGCTGCACGTGCCCCGCGACGCCGACGACGTCGACCTGTACCTGTACGACCACTTCGCCGAGTACTTCCTCGTGAAGGACCCGCTGCTGGTCGAGGTCGTCGCTCGCGACGAGGTGGCGGCCGCCCGCTCGACGGCCATCCTCCGACCCGGGCACACGATGCACCTCCGGCTCTCGGACCTGCTGCCCGAGCGGCAGGGCCCCGCCGCCATCGAGATCGAGACGACGCACCCCGTGCTGACGCGGGGGCGTCACGAGCGGTGGCGACTCTGCGCCGACGTGCACCGCGGCTCGTCCTTCACCACGCTCCACGGCGCCCATGACTTCGGCCCGGCCCACCCCATCGAGAGCCGCCGGCCCGGCCACGACCTGACGGTGGCGGCAGTGACCGTCGTGCTGCCCGCCGACCCCACGCGGCCCGGGAGCCCGGACGTCACGGTCGCGGGGGGGGACGGCGAGCGCACGCAGGCCCGCTCGGGCTCGGTCGTCGACGAGGTGCGCTTCGACGTCGATCCCAGCGCCGCGACAGGCGTGTACGGCTATCGCCTCACAGGGCCCGGCACCCCCTTCTGGTACGCCTGCGCGACCGATCGCAGGGGCGAGGCCGTGCTGGCCGGGAACCACGAGCTGTCGGTGCGCATCCGGGACGACGCCCGCGGTCTCGCCGGCGACGTGCGGCGCGCCGTCGAGGGCCTGGCCGACGCAGGCTTCCTGCTGCACCCGCACGCCCTGCCCCTCGGCGCCGACCCCGAGATCGAGCTGGGGTGCAGCTTCCGGGCCGCCAACCCCACGGTCGCCGAGATGACGGGTTGGCTGTTCGACGACGACGGCGAGCTCGTGCGCGACGTGCGGTTCTCGCTCCCGGCCACCACTCCCCTGTTCGGTGACGAGCTGGCGTCGATCCTCGGTGCCGCCGGCGGGCTGGTCGTCTTCGGCCCCGACTGCACGGCCGCCGGCGTCGACCCGGCCGAGATCAACTTCAGCGGCGATCTGATCGCACGACGGCGCAGCACGGGCGACTTCGACATCACCGAGTTCCAGAGCTGCTGGCGCAACCTCGGCGCGGAGGTCCCCGGCTTCCCGCACTGGATCGCGCCGGCCAACGCGGTGCTCGGCCGCACCAACGTCCTGGCCCGACTGCGTCACGGGTCGGGCTACCGGACCGGCCTGATCGTGGCCAACGCCAGCGGCAGGCGCGACCACGCCGGGGTGGCGCGCCTGACGGTGAGGGTCACCGGCGCGGACGGCGCCGCGGCCGAGGCCACGACGACCCTGCGGGCGTTCACCGCCACGACGCTTTGGATTGACGAGCTCTTCGACGGGCTGGAGGCGCTGGTGCCCTCAGGGTTCGGCGCGGTGCAGCTCATCAGCCTCGACGCCGACCTCAACGGACAGCTGGTGACAACGTCGGACGCCGGTGCCGTGTCCCTGCAGCACCTCTGGGGCTACTGAGGGGTCAGCGCCGGCCCGCCCGGGGAAGGCGGTCGAACCCGCGCCCCGACCACCGGCGCAGGAGCCCGGCCCAGATGCCGGCGCCGTAGGACCAGTGGCAGATGGCCAGCGCCGACAGCGCCCGGTGGGGCGCCACGCCCTGGTCGCGGGACAGCTGCATGGCCACGACCGACGCCGCCGCGGCGTGCGCTGCCGGGACCGCGACGCGGCCCAGTGGGCGCGGCGACGCCAACGCGACGGCGGCCGCGAGGACGAGCGCTGCCGGCGCCAGGGGCCGCCACGTCGGCAGGGTCCCGTGCTTGGTGAAGGTCGAGACCTTGCCGACGCCGTAGTTGAAGTACTGCCGCGCCAGCGCGCGTGGGGTCTCGCGCGGGAAGTACCAGGACCGGATGGAGGGGTCCAGGACGATGACGCCGCCCGCCTGCGTGATCCGGTGGTTGAGCTCGTGGTCCTCTGCGCCCCACTGCAGGCTGGTCTCGTCGTAGCCACCGATGTCGACCAGCGTCTGACGGCGCCAGCTCCCGAGGTAGACGGTGTCGACCTCCTCGCGCACGTCCGAGTAGTGGAAGCGCCCCGGGCCCACGCCGAACGGGCTGGAGGTGACGGCGGCGACCGCGCGACCGAACGAGCTCGTCCCGACAGCGCGCATCGGGCCGCCGACGTTGGCGGCACCGGTGTCGCCGAGCACCTCCACGCACCGCCGCACGTAGTCGGGCAGGTACAGCGCATGGGCATCAGCCCTGACGATCACGTCACCCCGCGCCTCGGCGATGCCGATGTTCATGGCCGCGGCCGCGGACGTGCGGGGGTTGGGCACGACGCGCACCGTCCCGCCGGCCTGCTCCGCGATCTCGACAGTGGCGTCGGTGGAGCCGCCGTCGACGACGAGGATCTCGGCGATGTGCGGATAGTCCTGGGCCAGCAGGCTGTCCAGGCAGTCCCGGATGAACCCCTGCTCGTTGAGCGTGGGCAGGACGACCGAGACCGACGCCACGGGGCCGGGGACGCCCGCCGCGGTCACAGACCCAGCAGCGGTGCCAGGAACCGGCCTGTGTGGCTCTCGGAGGTCTTGGCCACCTTCTCGGGCGGTCCCTCGACCAGCACCAGGCCGCCGCCGTCGCCGCCCTCGGGCCCGAGGTCGATGATCCAGTCGGCGGTCTTGATGACGTCGAGGTTGTGCTCGATCACGAGCACGGTGTTGCCCTGGTCGACAAGGCGCGACAGCACGTTGAGCAGCTTGCGCACGTCCTCGAAGTGCAGGCCCGTGGTGGGCTCGTCGAGGATGTACATGGTGTGGCCCGTCGGGCGCTTGGACAGCTCGCTGGCCAGCTTCACCCGCTGGGCCTCGCCGCCGGACAGCGTGGGCGCGGGCTGGCCCAGGCGCACGTAGCCGAGGCCCACATCCACGATCGTCTGCATGTGGCGGGCGATGACAGGCTGGTTCTCGAAGAAGCCCAGGGCCTCCTCGCACGGCAGGTCCAGGACCTCGGAGATGCTCTTGCCCTTGAACGCGATGTCGAGCGTGTCGCGGTTGTAGCGGGCGCCCTTGCACACCTCGCAGGGCACGTACACGTCGGGCAGGAAGTGCATCTCGATCTTGATGGTGCCGTCGCCCGCGCAGGACTCGCAGCGGCCGCCCTTGACGTTGAATGAGAAGCGCCCGGGCTGGTAGCCGCGGACCTTGGCCTCCTGGGTCTGGCTGAAGAGCTTGCGCATGTGGTCGAACACGCCCGTGTAGGTGGCGGGGTTGGACCGGGGCGTGCGGCCGATGGGCGACTGGTCGATGTTGACGACCTTGTCGACCTGGTCGGTGCCCTCGATGAGCTTGTGGCGGCCCGGCACCATGCGGGACCGGTACACCTTCTGCATCAGGGCCTTGTAGAGGATCTCGTTGACGAGGGTTGACTTGCCGGAGCCCGACACGCCGGTGACGGCCACGAAGCACCCGAGCGGGAACTCGACGTCGATGTCGCGGAGGTTGTTCTCCTTGGCGCCGCGGACGGTGAGCCACGCGTCGCCCGGCTCGCGCCGCATCTCGGGCACCGGGATCTTCTTCCGGCCGCTGAGGTACTGGCCGGTGAGGGAGCGCTTGCTGGCCAGCAGCTCCTTGACGGTGCCGGCGACGACGACCTCACCGCCGTGCTCACCTGCGCCGGGGCCGATGTCGACGACGTAGTCGGCCACCCGGATGGTCTCCTCGTCGTGCTCGACGACGATCACGGTGTTGGGGAGGCTCTTGAGGTGCAGCAGGGTCTCGATGAGGCGCTTGTTGTCGCGCTGGTGGAGGCCGATCGACGGCTCGTCGAGGACGTAGAGCACGTTGACCAGGCCGCTGCCGATCTGGCTGGCGAGGCGGATGCGCTGGGCCTCGCCACCGGCGAGGGTGCCGGCGTTGCGGTGGAGCGTGAGGTAGTCGAGCCCCACGTCGAGAAGGAACTGGAGCCGGGCCCGGATCTCCTTGAGCAGCCGGTCGGCGATGAGGTGGTCGCGGGTCGACAGCTCGAGGGCGTTGAGCGCCTCGCTCGACTTGCGGATCGACATCGAGCACAGCTGGTGGATGTTGTGCTCCGACACGGTGACGGCCAGCGACTCG
Organism: Acidimicrobiales bacterium; assembly: GCA_035525365.1. Lineage (GTDB taxonomy): Bacteria > Actinomycetota > Acidimicrobiia > Acidimicrobiales. Next base: position 15,874 of record DATLEK010000065.1, on the reverse strand, counting down.
GGCTTGAGCCGGGCGCCGTTGCAGGTGGGGCACGGCACCTCGCGCATGTAGCCCTCGATCTGCTCGCGCGTGTGGTCGGACTCGGTGTCGACGTGACGCCGCGACACCCACGGGATGACGCCCTCGTAGGTGGTGGAGTAGGACCGCGTGCGGCCGTAGCGGTTCTTGTACGAGACCTGGAGCGACTTGCCGCCGGTGCCGTTGAGCAGGACGTCCTGCGCCTTCTTCGGCAGCTTCTTCCACGGCGTCGAGGTCTTGAACTTGTAGGTCTCGGCCAGCGACTCCATGATCCGGCCGAAGTACTCGCCCCGGGCGCCGCTCCAGGGCGCGATGGCCCCCTCGTCCACCGACAGGTCGGGGTTGGGCACGATGAGCTCGGGGTCGACCTCGTACTTGGTGCCGAGACCGACGCAGGCCGGGCAGGCGCCGTAGGGCGAGTTGAACGAGAAGTTGCGGGGCGCCAGCTCGTCGAAGGACGTGCCGCACGAGGCGCACGCCAGGTGCTGGCTGAAGGTGAGGACCTCCTCCTCGGACTCCTCGTCGCCCTTGCCGGGCATGAGCTGCACCTCGGCCACGCCCTCGGCCAGGCGGAGCGCCGTCTCCAGGGAGTCCGTCAGGCGCCGCTCGATGCCGGCCCGCTTCACGAGGCGGTCGATGACGACCTCGATGGTGTGGTTCTCGTAGCGGGCCAGCTTGGGCCGGTCGGCCTCCTTGCCGCCCAGGTCGACCACCTCGCCGTCGATGCGGGCGCGGGCGAAGCCCTCGCGGGCCAGGTCCTCCAGCAGGCCGTCGTACTCGCCCTTGCGGCCGCGCACCACGGGGGCCAGCACCTGGAAGCGGGTGCCGTCGGGCAGCTCGAGGATGCGGTCGACGATCTGCTGTGGCGTCTGGCGGGTGACCACGGTGTGGCACGTCGGGCAGTGGGGCAGGCCGACCCGGGCGTAGAGCAGCCGCAGGTAGTCGTAGATCTCGGTGATGGTGCCGACGGTGGAGCGCGGGTTGCGCGAGGCCGACTTCTGGTCGATCGAGATGGCCGGCGACAGGCCCTCGATGAAGTCGACGTCGGGCTTGTCCATCTGGCCCAGGAACTGGCGGGCGTAGGCCGACAGCGACTCGACGTAGCGGCGCTGACCCTCGGCGTAGATCGTGTCGAAGGCCAGGGAGGACTTCCCCGACCCCGACAGGCCCGTGAAGACGATCAGCTTGTCGCGCGGGAGCTCGATCGAGACGTTCTTGAGGTTGTGCTCACGCGCCCCACGAATAACAAGCGTGTCACTCATCATTCGTACGTTACCGGCCCGCCGTGACACGCGATCCACGCCTAACCTGGGGGGACCATGGCTGTCGAAACCCGCGCTGGGGGCGGGACGGACTGGGCCCGGAGCTATCCACCGCTCCTGGCCATGTTCGTCGCCCTGCTCCTCGTCCTCGCCGTCCTCCCGTCGGCGCTCAACCTCCCCCAGACGAACCCCACCCAGACGCTGGAGTACGCGCCCGTCCCGCCCGACGACGAGAACCCCCCTCCCCCGCAGGGCAACCTCTCGGCCCTCGGGCTCGGCTCGAGCTCGGGCGTGAAGGCCTCGGGCGGCGGCGACGGCCCCGGCGGCACCATCCCGCCCATCCTCTCCAAGGGGAAGAACCCCACCACCAAGCGCTGCGTCGGGAACCCGCCCCGCCAGACCGAGGACCCGGTGGCCCCGCCCTGCGTCGCCTACTTCGACGGCGACAACTTCGGCAAGACCTACCAGGGCGTCACCCAGGACGAGATCCGGCTGCTCGTCTACATCGACGGCTTCGTGGCCGAGACCGGTGGGTCCAAGGGCCAGGAGTCACGGCCCGAGGAGCAGTACTTCGACCTCTTCCAGCCCCCGAACCCCGAGAAGGGCGACGAGCACATCCTCGTCGAGGGCTTCCGGGGCTGGCAGCGCTACTTCAACGAGCGCTTCCAGACCTACGGCCGGGTGGTCCACTTCTTCCTGTATTTCACCGGCTCCGACAAGAGCCCCGAGGCGCACCGGGCCAACGCAGCCGACAACTTCGCGCGGGTGAAGCCCTCGCCGTGCTGACCGACGTGGGCACCAACGAGATCGACTACGTCGAGGCCATGGCCAACAAGGGCGTGCTCAACTTCGGCTCGTTCAACGGCAAGCAGGCGAGCTTCTTCCAGAAGTTCCCCAAGCTCGTCTGGGGCTACCAGCCCAACCTCGAGCGCCAGGCCGAGTCATTCTCGACCTACGTCTGCACCAAGGTGGTGAAGGAGCCGACCTCGATGTCGAGCCCCGACGTCAACGGCAAGCCCCGCAAGCTCGGCCTGTGGCACACCGAGGACGACTCGTGGCCCGGCCTCATCTTCCTGGCCGAGCTGGTCAAGAAGAAGGTGGAGGACTGCGGCGGCGAGATCGTCGCCGAGCACACCTTCCCCGTGTGCTGCCTGGCCCAGGACAACGGCACGCGCCCCGACTACGCCGTCGAGGCCATGGCCGACTTCAAGCAGAAGGGCGTCACGACGATCCTCTGGACGGGCGGCATCGAGGGCAACGCCGGCAAGGCGGCCACGGCGTCGGCCTACTTCCCGGAGTGGATCCTGCTGGGCGACGGCACCTTCGACACGAACTGGCCGGTGCGCCTCTCGACCCACAGCCAGGCCTTCGACCGCCACGCGGTGACCGTCTCGGCCGAGACGCTCGAGCCCGGCCTGCGCCAGCAGCGCTGCTACCAGGCCTTCCGCGAGGTCAACACGACCCGGCCCGACATCGACATGCCCTACATCTGCACCTACTACCGGAACCTCTTCCAGCTCTTCACCGGCATCCAGGTCGCCGGCCCGCGGCTGGGCCCGACATCGGTGGACAACGGCTTCCACGCCATCCCCGCCATCCGGTCCAACGACCCGTCGACGCCCGCCTGCTACTACGAGGCCGGCGACTACACCTGCGTCAAGGACACCCAGGCCGAGTGGTGGGACGCCAACGGGCAGGCGCCCGACGACGGCCAGCCCGGCTGCTGGCGGGCCATCCAGCGGGGCAAGCGCTACCTGCCGGGCGAGTGGCCCAGCGGCAACATCAACGCCCAGATCACCGAGGCCGACCCCTGCAACGGACGCTCGGTGCGGGTGCTCTACTCTCCCACCTGATCGGCTTCACCAGCCCATATCGTGTTCGATATGATGGCGGCATGTACGGGTCCTTCGTGCGGAGCGCCAGGCACGCCAGGGGCATGTCCCAGGCGGAGCTGGCCGCGGTCTCGGGCGTGGCGCAGTCGAACATCTCGGCCATCGAGCACGACAGGCGTCTGCCGTCGGCCGACACGCTGAACCGCCTGCTCGTCGCCTGTGGGTTCCAGCTCGCCGCTGTCAGCCACGACCGCACGCTGCGGTGCGCGCTGCCCAGGGCCGGCTGGTTCCCCGACGAGGACCTCCCGCCTCCGGTGCCTGGCGACCCCCCGGACTCCTCACCGGTCGTCAGGCCAGGTGCGTCGATGGAGGAACGGGGTCGCGTCCTCGCGGCGCTGCTGGACACGTCGGACGCGGTCCGGGCCCCATGACCCTCGTCGAGCTCGTCATCTGCGTCGACGCCGCGCTCGACGAGGACCGCCTCCCACACGCGTTCGGGGGCGCGCTGGCTCTGGCCTACGTGGCCGAGCCGCGCGGCACGGCCGACGCCGATGTCAACGTGTTCGCACCCGTCGACGAGGTGGGCCCGGTCACGGAGTGCCTCGCGAGGACCTCACTGACGCCGGAGCCGACGTCCACGAGCTGGATGCCCGCCGCCGGGCTGCGCTTCCGGCACAGTCGGTCCCCCTTCGCCGTCGACGTCTTCCTCTCCCTGGACGAGCACTACGACGAGGTGAGGTCGCGAGTGGTCCGTCGGCCGTTCGGGCCCGACGCCGCGATGCTGCCCTTCCTGTCGGCCGAGGACCTCGTGGTGTTCAAGCTCTCGTTCGGACGTGCGAAGGACTGGGTGGACCTCAGCAGCATCGCCGCAACCACAGGGGACCTCGACATCGCCTACGTCGAGCGTCAGCTCCTTGCGCTCAGGGGTCCCGCCATGCACCCGCGGCTGGCACGGATGCGAGCGCTGCTGGCGGGGGGCTGACGCCGCCTCAGCCCGTCAGGGACTCGTGGCCCTTCAGCTCGCGCTTGAGGTCGTTGATCTCGTCGCGGAGCCGGGCCGCGTACTCGAAGCGGAGGTCGGCGGCGGCCTCGTGCATCTCCTCCTCGAGCGTGCGAACCAGCCGGCCCAGCTCCTCTCGGGGCAGCTCGGCGAAGTCGCTCCTGTCCCGGCGCCGGGACCGCCGATCGGATCCCGGTCTGGGTGCCCCCTCGGCTGGACGGAGGGTGGCGAGGATGTCGGTGACGGCCTTGCGGATGGTCTGGGGATCGATCCCGTGCTCGGCGTTGTAGGCCTGCTGGAGGGCGCGCCGCCGGTGGGTCTCGGAGATGGCCCGCTGCATCGAGTCGGTGACGTTGTCGGCGTACATGAGCACCTGGCCGTCCACGTTGCGGGCGGCCCGCCCGATGGTCTGGATGAGCGAGGTCTCGCTGCGCAGGAACCCCTCCTTGTCGGCGTCGAGGATCGCAACCAGCGAGACCTCCGGAAGGTCGAGCCCCTCGCGGAGCAGGTTGATGCCGACCAGCACGTCGAACTCACCGAGGCGCAGGTCCCGGAGGATCTCGATGCGCTCGATGGTGTCGATGTTGGAGTGGAGGTACCGGACCTTGAGCCCCATCTCCAGGAGGTAGTCGGTGAGGTCCTCGGCCATCTTCTTGGTGAGTGTGGTGACCAGAACCCTGGCGCCTACCGCCACCCGGGCATTGATGTTCTCAATCAGGTCGTCGATCTGGCCCTTGGTGGGCTTGATGACGACATCAGGGTCGACGAGCCCGGTGGGCCGCACGATCTGCTCGACGACCTGTGATGACTGGCTGATCTCGTACTTCGAAGGCGTGGCCGACAGGAAGATGCACTGGTTGATCCGCTGGAAGAACTCGTCGAAGCGCAGCGGGCGGTTGTCGGCCGCCGAAGGCAGGCGGAAGCCGTGGTCGATCAGGGTTTCTTTCCGGGAGCGGTCCCCTTCGTACTGGCCGTGGAGCTGGGGCACGGTGACATGCGACTCGTCCACCACGAGGAGCCAGTCCTTGCCGAAGAAATCCATCAACGTGTGCGGCGGCTGGCCAGGTGACCGCCCATCGATGTGGCGGCTGTAGTTCTCGATGCCGTTGCAGGCGCCGATCTCGGCCATCATCTCAAGGTCGTACTGGGTCCGCATGCGCAGGCGCTGGGACTCCAGGAGCTTGCCCTCCTTCTCGAACTGGGCCAGGCGCTGCTGCAGCTCCACCTCGATCTGGCCGATGGCCCGGCGCATGCGCTCGTCGCCGGCCACGTAGTGGGTGGCCGGGAAGACGGCCAGCTCCTCCACGTCCCCCAGCAACTCCCCGGTGAGGGTGTCGACCTGGGTGATGCGCTCCACCTCGTCGCCGAACAGCTCGATGCGGACGGCGAACTCCTCGTAGGCGGGGTGCACCTCGATGGTGTCGCCCCGCACCCGGAACTTGCCGCGGACGAGGTTGTGGTCGTTGCGCTCGTACTGCAGCTCCACGAGCTGCTTGAGGATGGAGCGCTGGTCCCGCTCGACTCCGGGAGACAGCAGCAGCACCTGGCGGGCGTACTCCTCCGGTGAGCCGAGGCCGTAGATGCACGAGACGGAGGCCACGACGATGACGTCCTTGCGGGCCAGAAGGGCCGCCGTGGTGGAGTGGCGGAGGCGGTCCACCTCGTCGTTGATCGAGCTGTCCTTCTCGATGTAGGTGTCGCTGGAGGGGAGGTAGGCCTCAGGCTGGTAGTAGTCGTAGTAGCTGACGAAGTACTCCACCCGGTTGTGGGGGAAGAACTCCCGGAACTCGTTGGCCAGCTGAGCGGCCAGCGACTTGTTGGGGGCGATGACCAGCGTCGGCTTCTGCACCTGCTCGATGGTCCAGGCGATGGTTGCCGACTTCCCCGACCCGGTGATGCCCAGGAGCGTCTGGAACCGGTCGCCCCGCTGCACCCCTTCGGTGAGGGCGGCAATTGCCGCCGGCTGGTCGCCGGCGGGGCCGAAGTCGGAAACGACCTTGAACGGTGGCACCGGTCAATCGTACCGGTGACACTCCAGCCTTTTCGCAGTGAAAACTCGCACCAGAGTGCGAGTTTTCACTGCTAGAACGTCTTGGCGAGGGCCTCGATCCAGTCCCAGCACCGGTCAACCTCGACCGTCAGCTCGTCCGTGGTGCCGGAGTTGTCGATGACGAAGTCGGCCAGGGCCATCCGTTCGTTCCTCGTGGCTTGTGCCGCTATACGGGAGCGGACGTCGGCCTCCACCATGGCCCGCTGCTCCACCAGCCGGCGCACAGCTACGTCCTCGGGGCAGTCCACCACGATCACCGCCGAGCACCTGGACCGGGCGCTGTCGGTCTCCACCAGCAGGGGTACGTCGAGGACCACGACGTGGTCGCTGCCGGCCTCTGCGGCCAGCCGCTCCCCGACCACTTCGGCGATGACCGGATGGGTGAGCTGGTTCAGGTCGGCCAGCGCGGAGGGGTTGCCGAACACGATCTTGGCCAGTGCCGGGCGATCGATGCGCCCGTGGGCGTCGACCACCCCAGGGCCAAAGCGCTCGACCACCCCTTCGTACGCCGGCCCATCAGGGGCGACCACCTCTCGAGCGATGACGTCGGCGTCGACGACCACGGCGCCCCGCGTCGCCAGCATGGCGGCGACTGTCGACTTACCGGACCCGATCCCCCCCGTCAGCCCAAGAACGAGCACTAGTGCACGACGGTCATCGCTGCCGACAGAGCCGCTCAGTCGGCCGGGGGAATGGCCTCAACGTCGGCGCCGTCACCGGCATCGGCGGCGACTGCGGCCGGGGGCATCACCTCGCTGGTGGCCTCGGCCTCGGCCAGGGCCTCCGCCTCTGGCTCGGAGACCAGCTCCCCGCCGACATGCTGGCCACCGTTGGGCTGGTCGGCCAGTGACTCTCCGGCAACCGGCTGGTCAGCCGGAGTCGCCTGGCCGGCGAGCGACTCTCCGGCAACCGGCTGGTGAGCAAGTGCGGCCTGGTCGTCCGGGATTGCAGCTCCTGAGGCTGGCCCGGCGGCGAACTGCTCGCCGGGGACCGCCTCGTCGCCGCCGGGCACGGGCTGGTCGCCCAGCTCGGCGGCGTAGTCGGCCCACGCCGCCTGGGCTTCGGTCTCGGGCTCGAAGACGATGGGCCCGATGTAGTTGCCGGACTCGTCGTAGGCGTGCTCGCCGAAGTGCTCGCGGTACTCGGCCGCCACCTCGCCGCCCTCGGCCGCCTGCTTGATGGAGAGGCTGATGCGCCGGCGCTGGAGGTCGATGTCGATGATCTTGACCCACAGCTCCTCGCCGGGAGTGACGACCTGCTCGGGCAGGTCCACGTGGTGGGCGGCCATCTCCGAGATGTGGACCAAGCCCTCGATCCCCTCTCCAACCTGTACGAAGGCGCCGAAGGGGACCAGCTTGGTGACCCGCCCGTAGACCAGCTCGCCCACGCGGTGGGCGTTGGCGAACTCCTGCCACGGGTCCTGCTGGGTGGCCTTGAGAGACAGGCTTATGCGCTCCTTGTCGAGGTCGACATCGAGCACCTGCACGAGGATCTCATCGCCGACAGCGACAACCGAGCCGGGATGGTCGACGTGCTTCCAGGAAAGCTCGGACACGTGCACGAGGCCGTCCATGCCGCCGAGGTCGACGAAGGCGCCGAAGTTGACCACCGACGACACCACACCCTTGCGGGTCTCACCCGGCTTGAGGTTGTCGAGGAACTCCTCGCGCTGCTCCTTCTGGGTCTCCTCCAACCAGGCCCGACGGGAGAGCACGACGTTGTTGCGGTTCTTGTCCAGCTCGATGATCTTGGCCTCGAGGGTGCGCCCGACATAGGGCAGCAGATCCCGCACCCGGCGGAGCTCGACGAGCGAAGCAGGGAGGAAGCCACGGAGGCCGATATCGAGGATGAGGCCGCCCTTGACGACCTCGATGACGGGGCCGGAGACCATGCCCTCGTCTTCCTTGATCTTCTCGATGGTGCCCCATGCCCGCTCGTACTGGGCCCGCTTCTTGGACAGGACCAGGCGACCCTCCTTGTCCTCCTTCTGGAGAACCAGGGCCTCGATCTCCTCACCCAGCGAAACGATCTCACTGGGGTCGACATCGTGACGGATGGACAGCTCACGTGCCGGGATCACGCCCTCGGACTTGAATCCGATGTCGAGCAGGACCTCGTCCCGGTCGACCTTCACCACGGTTCCCTTGACGATGTCGCCGTCGTCGAACTCCACGATGGTCCCGGCTATGGCGTCCTCGAAGGACATGCCGCCAAGGTCGTCGGCCACGATCTGTTTGGGCGTGTAGGTGCCCATCTCGTCGAAGGTGCCCGGCGTGCCCTCCGGGAGCGGGGCCGGGGCGGGGGCGGGAGGTGCGTCGCCGGAAGGAGCTTCCGGAGCGGCGGTTTCAGCGGAAGGAGCTTCCGGAGCAGCAGGGGGCGCTTCCGGAGTCTCGGCAGGAACCTCGGTGGCGGCAGGAACCTCAGGGACAGCGGGAGAATCGGGGGACGGGTCGGACATGCGCTAGGTAGCTCTCTTTCCGGACAGGGGCACCGACGAGCGTACTACTCAGCTCTTGGCGTCGGCCCAGGTCGCTCCCCACGAGAGGTTCACCTCGAGAGGAACGCGCAGCTCGCAGGCGAATCGCATGGCCTCCAATGTCACCTCTGCCGCTCTGTCGTGCTCTTCCGGGGGGACCTCCAGGATCACCTCGTCGTGCACCTGGAGCACCAGGCGGCTGCTGAGCCCCTCGCCTTCGAGAGCCCGGTCGAGGCGCACCAGGGAGACCTTGAAGATGTCGGCCGCCAGTCCCTGGATGCCGGCGTTCATGGCCTGGCGCTCACCGGCCTGACGAATACGAAAGTTCGACGACGACAGCTCGGGGATCATTCGCCGGCGGCCGAACAGGGTCTCGGTGTAGCCGCGCTGGCGGGCCTCGGCCACGGTCCGCTCCATGTAGGCCCGCACGCTCGGGAACGCCTCGAAGTAGGCGCCGAGGATCTGCGACGCCTCCTCCACCGGGATGCCCAGCCGCTGGGCCAGGCCGAAGGACTCCATGCCGTAGGCCAGTCCGTACGAGACCATCTTCGCCTTCGAACGCTGCGCCCGGGTGACGTCGGTGACATCGACGCCGAAGACCCTCGCGGCGGTGACGTTGTGGATGTCGGTGCCGGTGGCAAAGGCCTCCACCAGGCCGGGGTCCTCGGCGAGATGGGCGATGACCCGAAGCTCGATCTGGTTGTAGTCGGCGACGAGGAGCTGCCATCCCTCCTCGGGAATGAAGGCCCGGCGGAAACGCCGCCCCTCCTCTGTCCGGATGGGGATGTTGTGCAGGTTGGGCCGGTCGGAGGAGAGCCGGCCGGTGCGGGCCACCGTCTGCTGGAAGGTGGCGTGGATGCGGCCGTCAGCCGAGATCTCGGCCAGCAGGCTCAGCCCGTAGGTGGAGCGCAGCTTCTCCACCTCCCGATAGCGCAGGAGCTTGTCGACGATCGGGTGCTGACCCTTCAGCTTCTCCAGCGATGAGGCATCGGTCGAAAAACCGGTCTTCGTCTTTTTCTGTGGCTGGAGGCCGAGCTCGTCGAACAGCACGGCCCGCAATTGCTTGGTGGAGTTGACTAGGAAAGGGTGCCCGGCCAGCTCCTGGACCTCCCGGTCGAGCTGGTGGACCTCGTCAGTGAGCCCCTGGACGAGGTCCCGGAGGTAAGCCTCGTCGACCCGCACGCCGACCGTCTCCATGCGGGCCAGCACCGGGACCAGCGGGCGCTCGATGTCGTCGTAGAGCGGGCGCAGCCCTCTCGCCTCGAGGGCCACAAACAACGGCGGCGCCAACCGGGCGACGGCAGCGGCGCGCCGGGCTGTCTCGGCGGCGATGTCCGGTGCCGATCCGTCCAGGTCGAGTTGGCCCGGCGGAGGGGCGTCGGGGGCACGTAGTTCCAGCTGGGCGTAGCGGGCACACAGCTCCTCGAGCAGATAGGCCGACTCGGCGGGGTCCACCAGATAGGCGGCCAGGGCGGTGTCCAGGTCGAGGTTGCGCACCTCGATCCCGTGGCGGTCCAGGCCCCGCATCAGCTCCTTGGCCCGATGGGCCTGCAGAGGAGGCCCATCGGCGGCGAACAACCGGTTCAGGGCGGTGACCACGGCGGCGTCGTCGAAGAGGCTTGCGCCCAGCCAGAAGGAGACATCGTCGCCGGCGGTGAGGGCCAGCCCGGCGAGGTCGGATGCGGCCTCCGGGCCGGTCCAGGCGACCGCGGCGGAGACGGCGCCTCCACACGTGACCAGCGCGTCGACGACGGCAACGGCCTCGTCCCCGGAGCCGACACGCCGCACGTCCACCTCGAATGGCTGGGCCGCGCCGCCCTCACCCACCCCGCGGCCGGCCTCGGTGACGGTCCCGGTGGCTTCGAGCAGCCGGTCCCACAGGGTGCGGAACTCGAGGAAGTTGAACAGGGTGCGCACTTCGTCGATGTCCCAGCCGCCCATCTTCAGCTCGGCCACGTCGCACTCGATGGGCATGTCCCGGATTAGCGGTGTCGCCTGCGCGTTCTTCCGCACCTGGGCCTCATGGGCGGCAAGGTTCTCCCGGAGCTTCGGGCTCAGCTTCCCCAGGTTGGCGAACACCCCGTCGAGGTCGCCGTAGTCGTTGATGAGCTTGGCCGCCGTCTTCTCCCCCACGCCGGGAACTCCGGGCAGGTTGTCCGAGGGGTCCCCCCGCATCGCGGCGTACTGCGGGTAGTCGACCGGGCTCACCCCGGTGCGGGCCCGGATGCCGGCCTCGTCGTACAGGACGTAGTCGCTGACGCCCCGCCGGTTGTAGAGCACCCGGACGTGGGGGTCCTCGACGAGCTGGTACTCGTCGCGGTCACCGGTGACGATGATCACGTCGTCGCCCCGGTCACGCGCCTGGGTGGCGAGGGTGGCGACGATGTCGTCGGCTTCGTAGCCCGGGACCTCGAGCAGAGGGATCTTGAGGACCTCGACCACCTGGCGGACGAGGCCCAGTTGCTGGCGGAGGATGTCCGGTGCCTCGCTTCGACCCGCCTTGTAATCGTCGACGATGGCGTGGCGGAAGGTGGGCTCCGGCCGGTCGAAGGCCACGGCTATGCCGTCGGGCTTGTGGTCCTTGAGGAGGTTCACGAGCATCGAGGTGAAGCCGAAGACGGCATTGGTCACCTGGCCTGACGCGGTGGCCATGTCGGTGGGAAGGGCGAAGAAGGCCCTGTACGCCAGGCTGTTGCCGTCCAGTAGGAGGATCTTGGCCATTCCTCTTTGATGCTACGGGTCTCTGACTGACCGGCATCGGGCGAGGCCCTGCAATATCGCTGGTAACGTGGTCGACGAGTCCAGTCCGGTTCTTCAGCCCTTGTGGGACGTGAACGGCTCCCCAAGTCGACGGAGCCATCACGTGCCCAACCAACCGGATCACCTGGCGCAGAGCGTCGCCGCTCTGTCCCGCTTCTTCGTCGGCGACGGCACCCTCGCCGAGACCTTGACCCGTGTCGCCGAACTGTCGCAGCAGGCGGTGCCCGGAGCCGATTTCGCCGGCATCACCATGCTCGTGGAGGGCAGGCCCCGAACGGGAGTCTTCACCGATGAAGCGTCCCCGGAGTTGGACGCGACCCAGTATGAAACCGGGGTCGGCCCCTGCCTGGACGCCTTCCGCAACCAGACCATCTACCGCATCGACTCGACTGAAAAGGACACCAGCTGGCCGGCGTTCAGTGAGGCCGCTGCGGCGCGTGGGGTGAAGAGCACGCTGTCGCTCCCGTTGGTGGCCAATCACGAGGGTGTCGGGGCCCTGAACCTCTACTCCCGGATGGAGGGGGCATTTTCCGACGAGGACGAAGTGATCGGCATGCAGTTCGCCAGCCAGGCGGGCATCGTGCTGGCCAACGCCCAGGCGTACTGGGACGCCCACCAACTGAGCCAGGACCTCAATGAGGCCATGAAGTCCCGTGCCGTCATCGAGCAGGCCAAGGGAATCCTCATGGCCCAGGGACGCACGGCCGACGAGGCGTTCCAGATACTCGTGCGGGCTTCTCAGCGGGAGAACGTCAAGCTCCGTGACGTGGCCGCGGAGCTGGTGCGCCGAGCGGAGCAACGCCGGCCCACCACGCAGAGCTCAGACAGCCCCGGCTGAGCCGCCTACGGCGGGCTCGAGCCCATAATGGGCTACACTGGAGCGGTGCCGCCACCGTAGGCGCGCCCCCGCCCACCTCCGGAGTTGCATTCCCGATGCCCACGCGCGCCGACATCCGTAACGTCGCCATTGTCGCCCACGTCGACCATGGCAAGACCACCCTGGTCGACGCCATGCTGTGGCAGTCCGGCGCCTTTCGCACCAACCAGGATGTCAACGTGCGGGTCATGGACTCCATGGACCTGGAGCGGGAGAAGGGCATCACCATCCTGGCCAAGAACACGTCGGTGCGTTACAAGGACGTGAAGATCAACATCATCGACACGCCCGGCCACGCCGACTTCGGTGGCGAGGTCGAGCGGGGGCTCACGATGGTGGACGGCGTCCTCCTGCTGGTCGACGCCAGCGAGGGGCCGCTGCCCCAGACCCGCTTCGTGCTGCGCAAGGCCCTGGCGGCCAAGCTTCCCGTCGTGCTGGTGGTCAACAAGGTCGACCGCCCCGACGCCCGCATCGCCGAGGTCCTCGACGAGGTGTACCAGCTGTTCATGGACCTCGGAGCCCACGATCACCAGATCGAGTTTCCCATCGTGTACTGCAACGCCCGGGCCGGCCAGGCATCCCTGGACCCGAAGGACCTGGCGCCCGACCTGGCGCCGCTGCTCGACCTTCTCCTCGAGCATGTGCCGGCGCCGGTGTACGAGGAGGACCATCCACTTCAGGCCCTGGTCACCAACCTCGACGCCTCCCCCTACGTGGGGCGCCTCGCCCTGTGCCGCATCCAGCAGGGGACCATCGCCAAGGGACAGCCGGTGGCGTGGTGCCGGGCCGACGGCACCGTCGAGCGGGTCAAGATCACCGAGCTGTACGTGGCCGAGGCACTGGAGCGGGTGTCGGCCGACGAGGCGGGGCCCGGCGACATCATCGCCGTGGCCGGCCTGCCCGAGGTGACCATCGGTGAAACGCTGTCGGATCCGGACGACCCCAGACCCCTGCCCATCATCCACGTGGACGAGCCGAGCCTGGGCATGACCATCGGCGTCAACACCTCGCCGCTCGCCGGCCAGGAGGGCTCCAAGCTCACCGCCCGCCAGATCAAGACCCGCCTGGACAATGAGCTGGTGGGCAACGTGTCGCTGGCCGTGCTGCCCACCGAGCGCCCCGACACCTGGGAGGTCCAGGGCCGCGGCGAGTTGCAGCTGGCCGTGCTGGTGGAGATCATGCGCCGGGAGGGCTTCGAGCTCACCGTGGGCAAGCCCCAGGTGATCACCCGCGTCGTGGACGGCAAGGTCCACGAGCCGGTGGAGCGGGTGTCGGTCGACATCCCCGACGAGTTCGTCGGGACCGTCACCCAGCTGCTGGCCCTACGGAAGGGCCGCATGGAGCACATGGGCAACCACGGCAGCGGTTGGGTCCGCATGGAGTACCTGGTGCCCGCCCGCGGCCTCATCGGGTTCCGCACCGAGTTCCTCACCGAGACAAGGGGCACCGGCCTTCTGCACCACGTTTTCGAGGCCTTCGAGCCGTGGCACGGCACGATCCGGACGCGGGCCAGCGGATCGCTGGTGGCCGACCGTCGCGCCCCCACCACGGGCTACGCCCTGGCCAGCCTCCAGGACCGTGGCTCGCTGTTCGTCGGCCCCGGCGTGGAGGTCTACGAGGGGATGATCGTGGGCGAGAACGCCCGCACCGAGGACATGGACGTCAACCCAACCAAGGAGAAGCAGCTCACCAACCACCGGGCGTCGAGCGCCGAGGTGCTGGAGCGCCTCGCCCCCCATCGCCAGCTGTCACTCGAGCAGGCTCTGGAGTTCCTCACCGACGAGGAATGTGCCGAGGTGACACCCACGTCGGTCCGCCTGCGCAAGGTCGTCCTCGACCAGACCGAGCGTGGGAGGCGGGCCAGCCGGGACAAGCGGGCCCGCCTCCGTGACCAGGAGGCCGGTTCCTCGGTACGCTGAACTCGTGTCCGACGGATTCCACCCTCCCCTAGAGGAGTACCTGGAGGCGATTCACGAGCTGGAGGAGGAGGGCACCCTGGTCATCCAGGCCCGCCTCGCCGAACGCCTGGGCCATTCGGCCCCCTCGGTGTCGGAGATGATCCGTCGCCTGAAGGGCGAGGGCTACGTGGCTGTCGAGGACCGTGCCGTGAGCCTCACCTCCAAGGGCCGGACCAGGGCCGAGAGCGTCGTGCGCAAGCACCGCCTGGCCGAGAGACTGCTCACGGATGTGATCGGCCTACCGTGGCACAAGGCCCACATGGAGGCGTGCCGCTGGGAGCACGTCATCTCCGACGAGGTGGAGGAGCGCCTGGTGGTGCTGCTCGACAATCCCGCCACCTGCCCGCACGGCAACCCCATCCCCGGCAGCAACGGGCCGGTAATGGACCTGGTGGCGTTGGCCTCGTTCGGCCCCGGTGACCACGTACGCCTGGAGCGGGTCACCGAGCAGGTCGAGATCGACACCGAGGCGCTCACCTACCTGAGCGTGCACGGCTTCGTCCCCGGCACCGCGGCCATCGTTCGGGAGAAAGCGCCTGACGGCACCCTCACGCTGGAACTGGGCGAGGACACCATCGCCCTCGGGCCGGCTCTCGCCGGTCAGCTCTACGTCGTCGCCTCCTGAGCGAAGAGGGGCTGCTCTTAGCGGAGGGCCCGACGGAGTGAGGCGCCGGCCAGGTCGACCACGAAGGTGAGCAGCACCAGGGCGGCGAGGGTGACCACCACAGATCGGTAGTCGAAGCTGGCCAGCTGGGTCTGAAGTAGGCGGCCGAGCCCCCCGGCGCCGACCAGCCCCACCACCACCGTCTCCCTGATCGTGACCTCCCACCGGTACAGGCCGTAGGCGGCGAAGCGGGGAAGAGCGACGGGCAGCGCTCCGTAGAGAAAGGCGTGGGCCGGGCCGGCGCCCTGGGCCGTCAACGCCCGGACAGGGCGGGGGTCGAGGTTCTCGACCACCTCGGCCATCAGGCGGCCGAGGATGCCGAAGTTGTAGACGGCCAGCGCCAGCGCGCCGGGGAGCGGGCCGGGGAAGAGCACGAAGAGGAAGAGCAGCGCCCACACCGGCGGCGGAATGGCCCGGCAGGCGAGGAGGACGGCGCGGGCGGCAAGCGACGTGGTGCGGGCGGCTGGTGATGCGGCGCCGGCCCGGACGCCGGCGCCGGCGGCCACGAAGGCGACCACGACGGCTCCGGCGCTGGCCAGGACGGTAGCAATGACGGCCATGGCCAGCGTCTCCAGGCTGAGCCTGGCCAGCTCACCCAACGCGGCGCCGCCCAAGCGGGGCGGGAAGGTCGACGAGGCCACGTCTCCCAGCAACGAGCGGGTGCGTCCGGCCCACAGCGTGCCCACGTCGATCCCCAGGTGCCAGACGCTGAGCGCGACAAGGGCGCCGGCGAGGACGCCGGACCCAGTGAGCAGCCGGTCCCGACGCGGCTGCGCCCGTCCCCCCACCACCCCCCCCGATTGCGAGTACATAGCGGGCGGAATCCGCCCGCGATGTACTCGCAACCGGAAGGGATAGTGGTCGGACGGGCACGGCCTCGTCGTGACCGGCTGCTCAGCGGCTCCGTCATGCTCGCCGGCGTCCTTGTTGCGCTCAGCGTCTGGCACCTGGGGATCGACGTGGCCACGCTGTGGGCC
>DATLEK010000041.1:0-19388 GCA_035525365.1 Acidimicrobiales bacterium | reverse complement strand
GGAACCGACGAGCTCCACCACCTCGGCGGCGTAGCGGAAGTCGGCGGACGGTGGCGGCTGTTCGGCCTCGCCAGCGGCGGTCGTGGCCGGAGCGGTGGTCGCGGCCGGAGCGGCCGGCGGGTCGCCGGCCAGAGCCAGGATGTTCTCCAGACCCTCGGCCCCATAGCCGGTGACGATGTCGGTGAGCTCCGCTCTGGTGTGGCCGGCGCAGGTGAGGTGGGCCATGGCCGTCATCGACGTTTCCCTGTTGATGCGCAGCACGATGTCGTGGGTGCGCTCCCGGGTGGACCCGCCGGCGCCGTAGGTGACGGACACGAACGACGGGCGCAGCGGCTCCAGCTCCTCGAGTGCCTGGGCCAGCACCTTTTCCGCCTCGGGCGTGCGGGGCGGGAAGAACTCGAACGAGTAGGTGGGCCCGGCGGCGAGGAGATCGGCGATGCGGGCCATCTGCGACGAGCCTAGGCGGGCAAGCCCGGCCGAACTCGGGCTCGCCTCAAGCGGTGAGCACAGTCCGGAGATCCGCCTCGCACGAGCCACGAAGTAAACCGCGGCCGCTTCCTCCACTGCCAGTCGTGTTAGTAAAGGATAGCTGTTGTCCTTTACTAACCGAGTAGTTCTGCGCCGGACTCTCAGCTCAGGCGTGGTGGCGTTCGGCCGAGTCGACGGCGTTGCGCAGAAGCATGGCGATCGTCGTGGGACCGACGCCGCCCAGGCGGGGCGTGATCCACCCGGCCACCTCGGCCACCGACTCGTCCACGTCGGGCACCAGGCGCTTGCCCTCCCAGGTGATGCCGGCGCTGACCACAGCCGCCCCGGGCTTGACCATGTCGGGGATGATGATCGACGGGAAGCCGGCGGCGGCGACCAGGATGTCCGCCTGCCGGGTGTAAATGCCGAGGTCGGCGACGCCCGTGTGGACGACGGTTACGGCGGCGTTGGCCCCGGGTCGTTTGAGGGCCAGCAGGAGGGCCAGCGGCCGGCCGATGGTGAGGCCGCGGCCGACGATGACCACGTGGCGCCCGGCGATCTCCACACCGTGGTGGACGAGGAGGGCCTGGATCCCGGCGGGAGTGCAGGCCACCGGCGCCGGCACGCCCATCACCAGGCGGCCGAGGTTCACCGGGTGCAGCCCGTCCACGTCCTTGTCGGGGTCGACCCGCAGGAGGGCCGCCTCCTCGTTCAGCCCCGCCGGCAGGGGGAGCTGGACCAGGAAGGCGTCCACCGCGGGATCGGCGTTGAAGGCGTCGATGGCGGCATGCACCTCGGCCTGGGTGGCGCCGGCAGGGAGAGCCTGGTGGAACGAGGCGATGCCCAGCTCCTCACAGTTGCGGTGCTTGCGGCCCACATAGGAGGCGCTGTTCGGGTCGTCGCCCACCAGGATGGTCCCGAGGCCTGGTGTGATGCCGCGGTCGATGAGGGACTCGATCCGGTCGGCGAGATCTGCCTTGACCGAAGCCAGGAAGGCGTCGCCGTCCAGAAGCTGCGCCGGCGCCATCAGTGGAAGAACTGGCGCTCGCCGGTGAAGACCATGGCGATGCCGTGGTCGTCGGCGGCGGCGATCACCTCGTCGTCCCGCAGGGAGCCGCCGGGCTGGATGACCACGCCGACGCCGGCACCCACGGCGGCGTCGACACCGTCTCGGAAGGGATAGAAGGCGTCGCTCGCGCAGGCGCCGCCCTTGGCCCGGCCGGCGGCCTTCGACGCAGCGATCTCGCCCGACTCCACCCGATTCTGCTGGCCGGCGCCGATGCCCACGGCCTGGCCGCCGGCGACGAGCACGATGGCGTTCGACTTCACGTGGGCCACGACCCGCCACGCCAGCTCGGCGTCGCGCCACTGCCCGTCGGTGGGCTGGATCTTGGTCACCACCCGCCAGTCGGCACGAGCCGATTCGAGGTGCCGGGGCTCCTGGGCCAGGAACGCCACTCCCAGCTGACGAAGGTCGAGGGGCAGGGCATCCGGCAGATGGGCCTCGAGCACCCGCAGGTTCTTCTTGGTCAGCAGGAGAGCCAGCGCCTCGGGCTCGTAAGCGGGCGCGATGATGACCTCGGTGAAGATCGGCGCCAGCGCCACGGCCAGGTCGAGAGGGACGGGCCGGTTGGCGGCCACGATTCCGCCGAAGGCCGACCGGGGATCGCATTCGTGGGCCAGTTGGTAGGCGGTGGTGATGTCGGCCGCCACCGCCAGGCCGCACGGGTTGGCGTGCTTGATGATGGCCACGGCCGGCTCGCCACCCACGTCGTGGACCAGCCGCCACGCCGCCTCGGTGTCGTAGAGGTTGAGGTAGGAGAGGGCCTTGCCGCCGTGCTGAATGGCGCCGTCCCACCAGCCCGGCTCGCCGGTGCGCCGGTAGCGGGCACCCTGCTGGTGGGGGTTCTCGCCGTAGCGGAGGGGCGGCTCGGTCCGCTCGAGGGCCAGGTGGATGGTGGGGGGCAGCACCTCGGTTTCACCGCCGGCGCCGCCGGCGTCGAACCACGAGACAATGGCCGCGTCGTAGGCGGCGGTGTGGGCGAAGGCGGCCCTGGCCAGGCGCCGGCGGGTCTCCTCGGACAGCTCTCCATCGCGGCGCAGCTCGTCGAGAACCGGCCCGTAGTCGGCAGGGTCGACCACCACTCCCACCGATCCGTGGTTCTTGGCCGCGGCCCGCACCATGGTGGGCCCGCCGACGTCGATCATCTCGATCGACGGCTTGGCCGCGAACGGATAGAGGTTGCACACGACCAGGTCGATGGGCGCGATGCCCTGGGCGGCGAGGTCGGCGTCGTGCTCGGGCTTGGTGCGGTCGGCCAGGATGCCGCCATGGATCCTGGGGTGCAGGGTCTTGACCCGGCCGCCCAGCATCTCGGGAGCGCCGGTCACCGCCTCCACCGCGGTGTGGGCGATTCCCGCTTCGGCCAGGGCAGCGGAGGTGCCGCCGCTGGAGACGAGTTCGAAGCCCAGCGACACCAGACCTGAGG
Source organism: Acidimicrobiales bacterium (assembly GCA_035525365.1). Lineage (GTDB taxonomy): Bacteria > Actinomycetota > Acidimicrobiia > Acidimicrobiales. The sequence continues at coordinate 16,431 of DATLEK010000041.1, read as the reverse complement.
CCAGCGCCTCCAGGCCGGTCTTGTCGTAAACCGAGAGGAGGGCACGGCGAGGCGAGGTCATGATCCGATGAGCTCCCGGATGGTCTGGGGGTACAGGCGTCTCTCCACGTCCTTGATGCGCTCGTGGAGCGACGCCGCCGTGTCACCGTCCAGGACGGGAACGGCTTCCTGGGCGAGTATCGGACCGGCGTCGACGTCGACGGTGGCCAGATGCACGGTGCAGCCGGTGACCTTGACGCCGGCAGCCAGGGCGTCCTCCACCGCGTGCCAGCCGGGAAAGGCGGGCAACAAGGCCGGGTGGGTGTTGAGGACCCGGTCGGGATAGGTGTCGAACAGCGGCTTCTCCAGGACCGTGCCGAAGCCGGCCATCGCCACCAGACTCGGCGCGTAGGGGGCGAGGGCGTCGAGCACGGCGTGGGTGAAGGCCAAGCGGTCGAAGCCGGCGCCGAAGCTCGGGCGCTGGACGAGCACGGCACTGACGCCGGCGCCATCCGCCACGTCGACGGCGCGGCAAGGCCGGTCGACGACCACCACAGAAACCGGAATCCCCTCCTCCAGGATCGCCTCCAGGATCGTCCCGCTGCCAGACGCCAGGACAGCGATCCCCTCCACCTCGGGGAGGCTACAGCGGCGGAACCTGGCGCCGAACGGCGGGCGAGTCAGCGGAGGGCGGCCAGGGAGCCGTCGACAGTTGAAGCCGGCGCATCGTCGACTGCCCGCGGCAGGCTCGCCGGCGGCGGCCGGGCGGCCCTGGTGTGGCGGGGGTGACGGGGGTCCTCTGGAGGGACGAGCGGTCTCTTCCCGGTTCCGTCGACCAGGGCCCACCCTTCGTAGGTCTTCAAGTCGTGGTCGTGGGGACAGAGGCGGTCGATCCACTCCAGCAGGGTGATGCGGGTGGCCGCCCAGGCGTGGCGGTGGTCGTTCTCGAGACCCACGGTGGCGTCGCAGCCCTCTCGCCGGCAGGTGGGAGCCAGCCAGTCGAGGGCGCTGAGCTGATGGGCGCTGGGTCTTCGGCCCAGGTGGGCCACGTTCACCACGTCCTTGCCACGGGTGACCACCGCAGCCAGGAACGGGTCTTCGGTCTCGATCATGGAGCGCACCACCGACACCGCCACCTGGCCCAGTCCGGCGATCTCGCACGTCTCGTCGCCACTCACCCACCCGCGCACCAGCGCGTCCCAATCGATGCGTACCACGATGCGAGTGGGAGATGGCGGGCGCCGGCGGACCGGTGGGGGACCAGGGACAGGCGGCGGCGCAGGCGCCGGGCCGGCGGGCGCGGGCACACTGGTGACGCCGGCGCCGGGGCGACCCCATGCGTTACCAGCACTTCCACCGCCGCCGCCACCGGGACCCGTGTCGTCGCCTCCGGGGTCACCGCCGAAGAGACCGCCCTGGTCGCCGGCGCTGCTCCCGCCATCACCGCCGGCAGGACTGCCGGAGCCGCAGTCGCTGCCTCCGCCGCCGGTGCCAAAGAGACCGCCCAGGTCATCAGCGCGGCTCGCCCCGTCACCGCCGAAAGGGTCGGCGGCGTGGCCTCCACCGCCGGTGGCCGACGCAGGCTCGTCGGCAATGCCGTTCCCGTTGTGTGCCGCGGTACCGGTCGAGGCCTCATCGGAGCGGCCTGTTGGTGCCCATGTTGCAAGGACCGCGGCACGGGCCATGGCCAGCATCCCGTCGGCGGCATAGGCCTGGGCCGGCTCGTGGCGGCCCTCTAGTCGGGCCAGGTTGAAGGCCTGGGTGGCGTAGGCGGAGATCACGCTCCAGAGCTCGGCCACCTGCTCGATGGTGGAGCGGAACAGGATCTCGGCCGATCCGTCGGGACAGTTGCGCCGGCGGGCGAAGCGGGCCGCGAGAATGCGCCGGCGTCGCTCTTCAGCGTCTTTGTCCGCGGCCGCCTTGGTGCGCTCGCACTCGTTGCGCAGCTCGAGCAGGGTCGAATGCTCGGCCTGGTTCAGCAGTCGTTCCTCGGCGCCAGGGTCGGCTTCAGTTGCGTCGGAGATCGCCGCGGCCTGCTCGGGAGAGACCTTTCCTTCCCGGGCAGCGGCATCGAGCTTGGGCTGCTTGGCCAGGCGCTTGCCGGTGCGGATGGCATCGGCCGCCTTGCCCACCGTGGTGCCCGTCTTCCGGGCCAGGGCATGGGCGGGGGTCTTGTCACCCTCTCGGGTGGCGACCTCGGTCACTGCCACCCTGGCGGCGAGAAGGGCCTTGACCGTGGCCGCCATCTTCTCGATGGCCGCGGCGTCGTCGACCATGACATTGGCCTGTGCCGGGCTCACCAAAGCAGGATCGAAGCCGGCGGCGAACTCGCCCACCTTCTCCCGCAACCCTCGCAGCTCGACCTTTCCGAACATGCGTTCATTCTCGCACGGGGGTGTGACAAGAACGTCAGGCCGTGCCTCCGACGATGCCGAGTTGCCCGGCCACCCTGGCGGCGAGCTCGGCGTCGACCCTGATCCGTTCCACCACCCGCTCGGTGATGGTGTCGAGGTCGGGCACGACGAGCACCGCCTCATCCACTGCTCCCCCGCCGCCGGCGCCGGCCACCTCGGCGCGGGAGTACGCGCTGGAGCCGTCGTCGCCGTAGGCGCTGACGATGTGGTCGAACACGGCCTGGACCTTGGCGTCGAACAGCGCCGGCGGGTACGGGTCGGCCGGCAGGTCGGCGTCGAGGATGTCGCGCACGGTGGTGCGCACCTCGGCGGTGGTGGCCGCCTTGCGTCGCCAGTCGAGCACCAGCTTGTCGTGCAGGTGGAGCAGCAGCCGCTTGGCCACGGCCTTCACCTGCTTCCGCTCGGCGTCGTCGAGCACCGGCTCGGGCTTGGTGAGCAGGTCGAAGACGGCCAGCTCCTCCTCGGTCATGTCCTCGGCCACCGCCCGCCGCTCCTCGGCGTTCAGGTCCTGGGACAAGCTGATCAGCCGGCGCAGGTACTCGTCGATGTTGAGACTGCCGGCGTTGTAGGCGGCGATCAGCTCCTCGATGCGCTCGACCAGATCGAACCGCGTCGGGTTGCGCCGCGCCGCGCCCACCGCCCGCTGCTTCAACAAAGACGCCAGCCGGTCGGTCTCGGCCCGCTTGCGGCCGGCAAAGCGCGCCGACAGCGCGTCGAAGTCGACCTTGGACAAATCGATGAGCGGGTCGGGCTCGATGCCCTCGGCCGCGGCCCGGATCACGTACTCCTCGGCGCCCACCGAGCGGTCGAGCAGGGCGTCGACGGCGTCAGTCACGACTTCGATGTCGGCCTGGGGAGGCCGGGAGACATCGGCGATGCGTTCGGCCAGCACGCGGATGATGGCCACCGTCGACTGGTGGGTGGCCGCGGCCGGGTAGGGCAGGACGGCCTTGAACAGCTTGCGGGCGTGGCGGGAAGCGGCGAGGAACTCGGCTCGCAGCTCTTCGTCGGCCAGCAGCGCCTCCACCGCGGCGTCACGCAGGGCGATGAAGGCAAAGCCCGAGGCCGCGCCCAGCTCCTCGAGGTCCACGTCGTAGCGCTCGCACAGCTCGGCCACCGAGGCAACGGCGCCGGCGAGGGCAGACACCAGCTCGGACTTGTCCTGGATGAGCGAGTCGAGGCCCGGGCCGGCCTCGGCGTTGGCCGCGCCGTAGATGGCCAGCGCCTGCTCCAGGTTGCGGAAGACCCCGATGTAGTCGACGATCAGGCCGTTGTCCTTGTCGGGGAAAACCCGGTTGGCCCGGGCGATGGTCTGCATGAGGCTGTGGTTGCGCATGGGCCGGTCGAGGTAGATGCTCGACACGCTCGGCGCGTCGAAGCCCGTCATCCACATGGCGCACACGAACACCAGGCGCAGCGGGTGGGTGGGGTCCTTGAAGTCCTCGTCCAGGCTCTCGGCGTTCATACGGGCCCGATGGGGACGGATGTCGAGGCCCTTGTCGGCGAGGTCCCTGATCTCATTCTGGGCCTGGCTCACCACCACCGCCATGTCGGTGGTCTCCATCAGTTCGATGCGGCTGGCCAGCCACGGGCGCTCCAGCTCGGGCAGTGCGTCGTGCTGCGCTCGCAGCTCGACCAGGTGCTCAGCCCAGGCCTCCTTCACGAAGTCGTGCATGCGCACCGCGGCGGCCTTGTCGATGCCCACGTACATGGCCTTGCCGGCGAAGCCCCGGCCGACGAAGTGGGCGACCAGGTCGGCGGCCACGGTGCGCAGCCGCTCCGGCCGGGTGATCAGCGCGTACTCCCGGGCGAAGCGGCGAACGAGGCGGCCCTCGGCGTCCTCGTCCAGCTCGGCGTCCTCCAGAAGCTCGGTCAGCTCCTCGGCGAAGGCCTCGTTCACCAACTGCAGCTCGGGGATGCGGTTCTCGTAGTAGAGCGGGACGGTGGCGCCGTCCTCGATGGCGTCGCGGAAGTCGTAGACACTGACGTAATCGCCGAACTCCCGTCGGGTCAGCTCCTCGCCGGCCATCAGGGGCGTGCCGGTGAAGCCCATGAACGCGGCGTTGGGCAGGGCCTGGCGCATGTTCAGCGCCAGGGTGTCGTACTGGCTGCGATGGGCCTCGTCGGTGATCACGATGATGTCGGGGCGGTCCGACAGCACCGGCATCCCGGTCTCGCCGGCGGCCTTGTCGATGCGGAACTTGTGGATCAGGGTGAACACGTAGCGGTGGTCGGCGCCCAGCAGCTCGCGCAGGTGGGCCGACGACTCGGCGTGCACCCGGGCCTCCCGGGAGATCACCCCGGCGTCGGCGAACTCGCCGTGGAGCTGGTCGTCCAGCTCGGTGCGGTCGGTCACCATCACAAAGGTCCACGCACCGGGGAGGCGGCGCAGCACTTTCTGGGTGAACCACAGCATCGACAGGCTCTTGCCCGATCCCTGGGTGTGCCAGAAAACCCCGAGGCGGGTGTCACCCTCGGCGCGGATGCGGTGCAGGTTCTCGATCGACGCGTTGACGCCGAGAACCTGGTGGTTGCGGGCCAGGCTCTTCACCAGGCCCCGGGGCCGCTCCATGTAGGCGACGAAGTTCTCGACCAGGTCGAGCAGCCGGTCATGGGCGCAGGTTCCCAGGATGGCGGTCTCCAGCTCGATGACCCCCCGGTTGCCGTCGGCGTCGAGGAGCTTCCAGTTGCCGAAGAAGTCCCACGGCGCGTACGTGGCGCCGACCCTGGCCTCCGATCCGTTGGAGAGGATGACGAAGCCGTTGGGCACGAACAGCTGGGGGATCGTGTCGCGGTAGTCGCACAGGTTCTCGTCGTAGGCCGCTCTCGCCGGCCGGTTCGGCTCCTTGAACTCGGCCAGCACCAGTGGGATGCCGTTGACGAACAGGACCGTGTCGGTGCGCCGGCGGTGGAGGGCGCCGGCGATCCATACCTGCGACGCCGCCAGCCAGTCGTTCTTGGTGGAGTCGTTGAAGTCGATGTAGCGGACCCGCGCCTCCCGTGGTTCACCTGAGTCGTCCCGCCAGGTGGCCAGGTGGCCGTCGCGTAGGAGGTCGTGTATCTCCCGGTTGGCCCGGGTGGGGTCCATCACCGAGCGGTCCTTGATGAAGGCGGCCAGCGCCTCCTCCCGGATGTCGTCGGCCACGCCCGGGTTGAGATGGCGGATGGCGTCGCGGAGACGGTGGGTGAGGATGACGTCGTGGATCGAGTCCCGCCCCAGCGTCCCCGCCGGCCCGAGTGTCTCGGCATACGCATCGACCACGGTCCAGCCCAGTTCCTCCAGCAGCTCCAGCGCCGGCCGCTCCACCAGTTCGGACTCGGTGAAGCGCCGAGGGGTCAAGCGACGGACTCCACAGCGGCGTCCAAATCCAGGTTCGACACGTCGATCTGCCCGGTGACGAGCTTCGGAAGGAGAAGGTCGCGAGTCGCGGCCAGCGCCCGGTTCTGGAAGGTCAGCGACCTGATCAGACCCTGATATTGCAGCCGGGTAGAACTTTCCCCGCGGATTGACGCGACAAGTGCCCCGCCACCTGGGAGGATGCGAAGTGGATAAGACACCGCATCTCCAGACAGAGGAGCACCTGACGGGTGAAGGCTACCGCACTGGCATTCGAACTCGACGACACCATCGCGAAGCGGTCGTGGCCGGCGGTCGCCCACCCCCTGGTCGAGGCCGGCGAGGACTCGGTCACCGGCGTGGCCGGGATCGTGTTGTGGGGAGAGATGCTCGATCATCTCGGCTTGGTGGGCGAGTGCGACCGGCGGGTGCTGCGCCCCATCGGCCCGGGTGGCTACACCGGCGGGGAGTGCTACCGGGCCGTGGTCGAAACCCAGCTGGCCGGCGGTGACTTCCTGTCGGACCGCTCGCTGCTGGCCGATGAGGCCACCCAACGCCTGCGTGGTGAGCACGCCCTGGCCTCGCACACCACGCTGTGGCGGTTCTGCGCGGGGGCGGACCTGGGCCGGGCCCAGATCGCTGCCGCGGTGAACCGGGCCATGTTGCGCCGGGCGTGGGCCATGGGCGCGGCGCCTGGCCCGGGGCTGTTGACCATCGACCCCGACGCCACGTGGATCTCGACCTATGGCCCGGGCAAGGAGGGCTCGGCGTTCTCCTACAAACATGAGGTCGGCATGAGCCCCATGGTCGGGGTGTGCGGCGAGACCGGAGATGTGTTGGCCCTTCGGGCACGGGGTGGCAGTGCCAACGCCGGGCGGGCGCTGGGCAGCTTCGTCGACGAATGCGTGACCGCCATCCCCAAGGGCTGGCGGGGCGACTACCAGCTGTGGGTGCGGGTCGACTCGGCCGGCTACCGGGCCGACGTTGTCGAGGCCGCGGAGCGCCACAACGCCGCGTTCAGCATCACCGCTAAGGGATACACCAACGTCAAGAAGACCATCGAGTCCCTCGCCGCTGACCCCGCCACGGTGTGGTCGCCGGCCCTCGGCGCCGAGGACGTCAAGGGCTCACAAGTCGCCGAGTGCGCGTTCTCCTTCGCCGGTCGGGACCTGCGCATGATCGTGCGCCGCCAGCCAACGGTGTCGGGCGACCAGTTGTCCTTCGACGACCTCGACGGCTTCAGGTTCCACGCCATCATCACCAACATCCCGCCCCAGTTGGGCACCGCCGTCCAGGTCGAGCACCATCACCGCCTCCGTGGTGGTGCCCCCGAGGAGGCCATCCGCCAGCTCAAGGCCGACTTCGGGCTGTGCCACGCGCCGCTGGAGAACTTCTTCGGCAACTGGGTGTGGTGGCACGCCGCCGCCCTCGCTTACAACGTGGCCCGCTGGGTGCGGGTGCTGGCCTTGCCCAAGCAGTTCTCCACCTGCCGGGGAAAGCGGCTGCGGCTCTCGTTCTTCAACGTGGCCGCACGGGTCGTGCGCCACGCCGGCCAGCTCATCCTCCGGCTGCCTCGCGCCTACTCGCACGCCGTCGCCTTCATCGAGGCCCTCGCCCGCCTGCGCGCGCTGCCCGACTTCACCTGACGCGCAAACGAGGCAGGACCCCGGCCGGGAGCGACTTGGCGCCGCCGGAAACACAACTTGCTGCCCGAATCGCTGATGACACGCGTCCACGTTTCTGTTCTCTTCGGATCATGGCTGTGCCGAGTGGGGACACCAGCATTACCGCTGATCGCGACGCGCCAGGACCGCTGGCTGCAATATCAGGGTCAGAGTCCAGCACGGCGTGGCCGTCGAACGCAATGGAGTCCGGCCGCACCGGGCGGGACCCCGGGGCCAGGAGCACGACATCCGCCGCCAGCTCTCGGGGAGGGCGCCCGTCAGATTCCACGATTACGCGACGATCCGGCCCAAGGCGCGCCCGACCGTGGATCAGCTCAATACCGTGGTTGGCAAGGTTCTTCGAGACGGCTTCACTCATCACCGCGCTGATGGAGCCGGCCCGGATGCGGAGCCGCTCGAACACGGCCTCGGAGTCGAGGTCCACAGTCAGGCCGTCCGCCTCGTTATTCTGCAACGCACGGAGGTAGAGCGCTGTCTCTCGCAGAGCCTTGGTGGGAATGCCTCCCGTGGCCACGGCCGTTCCGCCCGGCACCGCGGAACGCTCGACGATCGCCACCCGCTTGCCGTGGTACGCGGCCTGGGCGGCGCCCTTCTCTCCTGCCGGACCAGCCCCGATGACGACCAGGTCGAAGGAGTCCTTGCCGGCGGGTGCGGTCACGGGGCAAGCATCGGCCGCGGCGGCGGCGATGGCGATGGCAAGGCGGCGACTCAATGTGGATCGATCACGACTCACTGATCCGGGTGTGGCTGCCACCCGCAGGAACGGAGTGCCTCCACCCTTGCCTGCTCGGCGGCATCGTGGCTCAATGAGCAGGGGCCATAAGGAGAGGAGGACGGGGTGCGATGACGCGGATGAACCTTTCCAATGTGCTCGTCATCGGCTCGGGCGCCGCCGGCCTGCGTGCCGCCATCGCCGCCCACGAGGCCGGAGCCGAGGTCCTGGTGATCGGCAAGCGACCCCGCCTGGACGCTCACACCGTGCTGGCGTCAGGAGGGATCAACGCCGCCTTCGTTGCCGACGCCGTGGTGCTCTGCGCCGGCGGCCACACCCGCCTCTGGCGTCGCAGCTCGTCTCGACGAGACGAGAACTACGGCGAAGGCATGGCCCTTGCCCTGGAGGCGGGCTGCCGTCTCATGGACATGGAGCTGGTGCAGTTCCATCCCACGGGCATGGTGGCCCCCGAGGAAGCAGCAGGCACCCTCGTCACTGAGGCCGTGCGCGGTGAAGGAGGGCGGCTCACCAACGCCGAAGGCGAGCGCTTCATGGCCCGCTATGACTCCGATCGCATGGAGCTGTCGACCCGAGACCGCGTGGCGCTGGCCAACTACACCGAGATCAGCGAGGGCCGAGGCGGACCGCACGGAGGCGTCTTCCTCGACATCTCCCACCTCGAGAAGGAGACCATCCTCTCCAAGCTGCCCCGGATGTACCGGCAGTTCATCGAGTACCAGATGGTCGACATCTCGATGGAGCCCATGGAGGTGGCGCCGACCGGTCACTACTCGATGGGCGGTGTGGTGGTCAATCCGAGCATCGGCGACACCGTGACGGTCCGCGTCGGAGACAACATCGTGAAGATGCGGATCGTCGGGCGCGGAGTGCTGCCGGCGCTGAGCGGTGGCGACATCGCCGGCTTGGGAGAAGGGGCGCGGTCAGGCGAGTCTGGTCTCCGAGACACGTGAGGCACGGTGCCGCTGCGCCTGGCTCCGCCACGTGGTCGCGAGGCCGGTTGACTACCTCCGCCAGCTGTAGTTCTGGTGGCGACGCTCGGCCGCGCCCGGGCGGTCGTTAGGTCCTGGCCGGCAGACGGAGCACATTGACGTAGCGGGGAAGGTGGGTCCGTCAACCAGTTTGTGGTCCTCGGTGAGGAAGTCGGCGCCGAGGTGCTCGGCAAGCGAGACGTAGAGGGCGTCAGCGGCGGTCATGTTGTGGCGGTAGGCCCACGCGGCGTCGAGGAGCGGCGCGATGGAGGCGTGGTGGAGTGGCCAGCGGCGGAGTCGGGCCACCGCTGCAGTGGCCTGCTGTTCGGTGACGGCCTTCTCGATGAGGAACCGGCGGCGGAGCACGCCGAGCACCTCGGCGTAGAAGTGTTCGGGCACCCAGCCCTCGGCGTCAGCAGGAACGAGCCGCGTCATGGCCCGACCCCGGCGGGTGTCCGCGACGATCTCGGCGCCGGCGGAGGCGTCGATGACGACCGCGCTCACGCGTCGGCGTCGACGCGCAGCTCGCGGATCGCTTCGGCGGCGCCGATGCTGTCGAGTTCGGGTTCAGGACCGGCGAGCAGCTCGTCGATGAAGGCGCGGAACGCGTTCGGCGAGCTGTCCTCGTCGGGGTTGGTCACCACGATGACGGGATCGGTTGGAAGGTCGGAGGGATCGCCAGCCACACCACAAAGTTACATTCACCGCGGCCGGAGTGGCTGCTCGATCAGGGAATGAGAATCGGACGTGGCGCGCCGGGCGGGCCGGGTGGCGCCGAGGTAGTTGGCCCGGCGGTAGGGCTCGACCCGAACGACGGCGCCGGTGCGGGGGGCATTGATCATCTGGCCGTCGCCGAGGTAGAGCCCCCTGTGGGTGACGTGGTCGGTGGCGCTCCCGAAGAAGACGAGGTCGCCGGGCTCGAGCGGCCGGCGCCCGATGACTCAAAAAATGGCGGAGGGAGTGGGATTTGAACCCACGGGACTTTCGTCCAAAGCTTTTCAAGAGCTTCGCATTCGGCCGCTCTGCCATCCCTCCGAAGTCACCATCGTAGGCCTGGCTTCTAGCGCTGTATCTCGCCCCGCAGGTCGTCGATCCAACCCGCCGCCGCCGCCCAGCCCGCCTCCACGTCACGACGAATGGCCGGACCGTGCTCGCCGGCAGCCGGGTACGAGCCGAGGAACTTGATGCCGTCGAGCATGGAGTGCAGATCGCGTAGGCAGTCGGCCACCACCTCGTCCTCGATGTGGCCCTCCAGGTCGATGATGAAGCAGTAGTTGCCGAGGCCGCGCTTGGTCGGCCGCGACTCCAGCTTGGTGAGGTTGATGTTGCGGGCCGAGAAAGGGCTGAGTATGGCGTGCAGGCTGCCGGGCCGGTCGGCCTGCTGGAAGCACACGATGCTGGTCTTGTCGTGTCCTGTCGGCGCGGGAATGCCGCTGCGGGCGACGAGGACGAAGCGGGTCGAGTTGTCGGGATGGTCCTCCACGTCGCTGGCGAGGATGTCCAGGCCGTAGAGCTTTGCGGCCAGAGCGGTGCCCAGAGCGGCGGTGCCCGGGGGCCGCTCCGTCCCCACAGTCTCGACGGCGTCGGCCGTGGAGTTAGCCGCCACCACGTCCACCTGCGGCACGTTCTTGTTGAGCCACCCCCGGCACTGTGCGGTGGCGTGGGGGAAGGAGACCACCCGCTTGACGTCGGCCAGCGCCGTTCCCGGTGGCGCCAGCAGGTTCAGCCGCACCGCCATCACGACCTCGCGCTGGATCCGCAGGTCCGTGTCGAAGATGAGCGTGTCGAGGCTGGCGTTGACGGTGCCCTCGATGGAGTTCTCGAGGGCCACGAAACCCAGCTCGTATTCCCCCACCTGGACGGCGTTCAGCACGTCGGGCATGGACTTCATGGCGACCAGGTCGGACGCAGCCAGATCGGGCTGGGTGAGGAGAGCCTCTTCGGTGAAGGTCCCAGGTGGGCCCAGGAAGGCGACATGTGCCACGACGGTGCACGATAGTTAGGGCATGGACGAGGCGACCCTCCGGCAGCTGTTGGACGACGTGCGCTCCGGCACGCTCGCGCCCGACGACGCCGTCACCCGGTTGCGCCGCCTGCCCTTCGCCGACCTCGGCTTCGCCCGCATCGACCACCACCGGGTGCTGCGCCAGGGCTGGCCCGAAGCCGTCTACGGCCCGGGCAAGACGGCCGAGGAATGTGCGGCCATCGTCGAGGAGCTGCTGGCCGGGGAGGGTGGCGGGCCGGTGTTGCTCACCCGGGCCGATCCGACCCAGGCTTCCGCGGCCCTGGCCCGGAACCCCGGTGGCACCCAGTCGGGCACAACAGTCGCCTGGCGTCCGGCACCGGAGCGCCCCGGCCGCATCCTGATCGTCACCGCCGGCACCGCCGACGGCCCCGTGGCCCAAGAGTGCACGATGACCCTGCGGGCCTACGGCTTCCGGCCCGAGGTGCTGGCCGACTGCGGCGTGGCCGGCGTCCACCGCCTCCTGGCCACCGTCGACGACCTGGCCGCAGCAGACGTGGTCGTGGTGGTGGCCGGCATGGAGGGGGCCCTCCCCACCGTGGTGGGAGGCCTCACGTCCTGCCCGGTGGTGGCAGTGCCCACCAGCGCCGGCTACGGCGCCGCCTTCGACGGCATCACCGCCCTCCTCGGGATGCTCTCCTCGTGTGCCGCGGGAATCACAGTGGTGGGAATCGACAACGGCTTCGGCGCTGCCTCGGCAGTTGCCCGGCTTCTGCGATGAATCCGGGACTCTCGCGCCGATGAGCGTCGCCTGGTTCCACTGCTTCGCCGGCATCGCCGGCGACATGGCCCTCGGCAGCCTGGTGGATGCCGGCGCTGATCTTCATGAGGTCGTCGGCCTCCTGAAGCGCCTACCGCTCACGGGCTGGACACTCGATGCGAACACGGTGCAACGGGGGGGGATCGCGGGTACCCAGATCCGGGTTGGCTCCGAGGACGACGGGATCGTGCGCACCCACGCCAACATCCAGGGGTTGATACAGGAGGCCCGCCTGCCCGATCGCGTCCACGAGCGGGCACTGGCCACTTTTGCCGCCCTGGCCGACGTGGAAGGGCGCCTCCACCGCCGCCCTCCCTCGCAGGTCCATTTCCACGAGGTGGGTGGGATCGACGCCATCGTCGACATCGTGGGAACCTGCGCCGCTCTGGAGATCCTCGAAGTCGACGAGGTGCGCTCCAGTCCGGTGGCCACCGGCATGGGGATGATCCGCAGCTCCCACGGTGCTCTGCCCAACCCGGCACCCGCCGTAGTGGCCCTGCTCAAAGGTGCGCCCACCTACGGCCGGGACCTCAACGTGGAATTGACCACGCCCACCGGCGCCGCTCTTCTCGCCGCCCTGGTCTCCACCTACGGGCCCCTGCCGGCCATGACCATCGAGGCAACCGGCTTCGGTGCCGGCACGAGGGAGCTCGATACGCTGCCCAACCTCACCCAGGTTGTACTGGGCGCACTCACGGCGGGTACCGGCGCCGAGCCGAGTCAGCCGGTGATCCTCCTCGAGGCCAACGTCGACGATGCCAGCGGCGAAACGCTGGCTCACGCCATCACCTCCCTGCTCGCGGCCGGGGCCCACGACGCTTGGATCACCCCCATCGTGATGAAGAAAGGCCGGCCCGCCTACACCGTCGGCGCCCTCGCTGACCCCGCCCTGGCCGCGCAGGTCGCCCAAGTTCTCCGATTGGAAACCGGCTCTCTCGGAATTCGGGGCTCCACCCTGGAGCGTTGGCCGGCGGCCCGCACCGAGGACGAGGTCGAGGTGAATGGGATACACGTGCGGGTCAAGATCAGCGCCGGCCGGGTCAAGGTCGAACACGACGACGCCGCTCGCGCCGCTCGCCGCACCGGGCGTCCGCTTCGGGAGGTGGTCTCCCGGGCAGAGGCCGAGTTCCACCGCCTTCACCCCGGAACCACCTCCGGTTCGGGTGGCGGCCAAGGCGACGAAGCCGGCTGATCAGCCTCTCATCACCAACGAAGAGGACCGTTCGTTGTCGGCGGCACCACGCTCGCCCTCCACCGGGCCCACCGCGACAGTGAGGGTCGAAGGCCCCCCCGGCACCGGGCGCAGCCCACCGACGGCGACAGCTTTGCGCTGACCGGGCGCCAGATCTACGAACTCCCGGGCCGTATCGACTTCCCCGGCCGGACCGGTCAAGGTCACCACCACCGGCACCCGTGACTCTGCGGCGTTTCCGATGTTGGCCACGACCACCTCCACACGCAGCGTCTTCACCAGGGGAAGAACGGCGCTGCCGGTCTCGCTTCCCACCGGTCTGGGGTCGGTCGCGAAGGTGAGGAGGCTCACATCGTGCACAGGGGTGGAGATGGCGCTGGCCCTGAGAGCCCCTACAAAGGCCGCGATGGCCGAGGGATCCCAATCGGCTGGCTCCGCCACCCACCTCGACTCCGGCAACACCCGAGCGGTCGCGCCCTCCGTCCCGATGAGCTCGACGAAGGTGCGGTAGGTCTGGTCGGCGGCGGACAGGTCCTCACCGGCTTTCACCAGGCCGTCGACTGCTCCCTGGGGAGGCCCTTCACCGAGAGCGAGGTCCAGCGCCTCGCTCATCATCGAACTGCCGCGGCTCCTGAGGACCATCGTCGAGACCAGGAGGCTGTGGTTGGCCGACAGCTCCGGTGGCGGGTCGAGACCCCGCACGGCTCGAAGCTCCACCGCGGCGTCCCGGCGGACCCGGCCCATCTTGCGCCGAATCCCGTTCCGCCCCAGTTTCGTCGCCTGCGCCCGCACCAGCGTGATGTCATCGCCCTGCAACGTCGAGCGGTCGACGTGGGGGCGGACCTGATCTATGTATGCCAACCTGGCCAACCGCTTCGACGGGCTCCTGGAGCTGGAGGAGTACCCCGCGTTGACGAGCAGGGCCACCAGGGAGAGGAGCAGGCCGACAACGATCAGCCGCGACCTTCGGCGGCGGCGACGGCGAGGAGCAAAGGCCATCTCATGGCCACGCTAGCCCCCCCAAAATGACGGTCTCAGCTGGTCCAGTGCCCCGGCACCCATGCCACGGGGCGTACGCCGCCCTGCTGACGCTTGTAAGCGTCTTTGATCGAACCGCCGGTGGTCACGACATCGTCAACGAGCATGACCCGGTCGCCACCTTTGATCCGTAGAAGTTTCGGTAGAAGTCGGCGCCGCTGGCAAGCAGCCTCTGCCGCTCCAGCTCCCCCGGTCCGGGGGCGGAGGCGCGCGCCGCTGAGCTACAAAGCGGCTTGGGCCCCACGGGCGAGCTGCAAGAGAAGGGACCGCTTCTTTGTAGCTCCGAATTCTGGAGGAGGATCCTGATGCGGTCCCCTCGATCTACCTTTGGGTTCATGGACGCCGAGGGCTCAGCCCGCGTGATCACGCTGTTCGAGGGGCGAGGGCAGCTCGACCGACTCGAGCACGCTGGCGCCGACGCCGCTCGGGCATGCTTCGATCGAGGCAAGGAGCGACTTTCGGCCGCAATGGTCCTGACCGAAGCGCAGCTCTGGGAGGCGGCGTTCACCACGGCGTACGACGCCTACCGCACCGCGGCGGATGCGGTGGTGCTGTTCCTCGGCTACCGCGTGCCCGCCACTCCCGGGGGCCATCGGATCGCCACCGACATCGCGCACGCGGCTATGCGGGATGACACCGACGCGTTCTCGCCAGCCGGAGCGGAGCGCTTCCGTCAAGGACGCCACGAATCGGAGTACTTCGATCCCACTCGTCCTGTCGACAAGACGGCCGCCGACGCGAGCTGGGGACTCAACCTGGCCAACCGAGCGATGGACGCTGTCGAGCGGGCGCTCTCAACCGGCTGAGAATTCGTCGTCCTCCAACGGGATCGCGACCATAGGCCGGCTGGTCACCGTGTCGTGGAACGAGCCCGAGCCGGCTGTCAGCCAGTCCGCATCGCGAATGGTGACCTGAACGGGGCGCCCAAGGCGCCGCTCGACACCCTCGAGCGCCGCATAGAGCTGATCGCGATCGGGCTGGCCGAGCACTAGCAGGTCGATGTCCTCGACTGGGCGCTGACCATCCGAGCCGAGGTACCTCGCCGCCCATGATCCGTACACGAACGCGGCTGCGATCCCGTCAACCCCGCGCAAGGCCTGGGCGAGAACGGCAGGAACGCCGAAGGCCCTCGTCAACACCTGCGCGAGGCCCTCGAAGTACGGGCTGGCGGTGTTGGCCCGCACGAGCCGCGTATTGCCGAGCTTCCGTGAGGACACCAGCCCAGCAGCCTCGGTGCGCTCTATCTCTCGGTGGACCGATGGGTACGGCGTCCCGAGGCGTTGGGCGAGATCCGTAAGGCTTAGCTCGAGCCCCGGATCACCGAGCAGCAGGGCGAGCAGCTCCACCTGCTGGCGAGACCTAAAGATCGGTAGAAGGAAAGGAACGGCTGCTTTATCCACAAAGTGAATAATACTTCTCTGTTTGTAGATAGTCGAGCAGCAGCGAATCTTCGGGAGTTTGGCCCAATCCCTGCCACTCAGCGGAGACGGTCATGTACGCGTCGCTGCAGCCAGTCAACCGCAGCGCGCCGTACTCCCTCGGTGATCTCTTGATATGTGACACTCGCCTCGAATCCGGGAGGCGGCGGTCCCAAAAGGTCCGTGGTTAGGTCATCAAGGAGGCGTGCTGTGTCGTTGGCGAGCGCATCGGGATAGTCCGTGTCAACCGCGGGAGCACATTCGAAGCCTTCGCCAAGAACCGCTGTGAGTGACTCCTCGCCCGGGATGCCGTCTGCCATGTCGTCGCCCAGGTTCACACCACACCACATCGGAGTCCTCGTCGTGCCAGGTCAGGGCACGGTGTCGTCCGAAGTGAAGGTTGTAGGCCGGTACTGCGGTCACCGGCAGGTTGGTCCACTCTTGCCCGACGGGGCTCTGTTGTCGGCGCTCGACGAACACCCTGACCACATCGTGAACGTCGGTGTAGTCAGTCGCTGGTCGCGCCGCGTAGTCCTCGATCGCAAGACCCAGGTCTTTCGAGAGCGCGCCGCGTCAGCCGGAACTGCACTCAACGAACGCAACTCCCGCGATGGGTCGTTCTGGATCTAAGCGTCGCGACGCAACGCCTTCACGGCGGCTGCTCGCCGTTGTGCTCGCTCTGCGGCCTGCTCGTGGAGACGGGAGGCAACGTGATCTAGATCGCCGACGGAGAACGCCTTCTGCGCTAGCGGGAGTTTCCGGGCTATCCCATGGCGGAGCGACATATCCCCTGCTCAATGGGGGTTCTCCTGTTCCGGTCGCGTATTACCTAACCGGCCTGTGACGGGTCGCCAGGGATGACCGCTATGGCGACTTCGTCGATG
>DATLEK010000034.1:0-24354 GCA_035525365.1 Acidimicrobiales bacterium | reverse complement strand
CCTCCACACCATCGACGCCACCGAGACGGTGAACCGGATCGTCGACTTCTTCCCCCCCCACCAGCAGAACCAGATCCGCGTCGCCCTCGCCGGGACGCTGAAGGGGACGATCTGCCAGCGGCTCGTGCCCACCGCCGACGGCCAGGGCCGGGTACCTGCGCTGGAGATCATGGTGGTCAACGGGCGCATCCAGCAGTGCATCGTGGACCCCCAGCGCACGGGCGACATCCACGAGATCGTGGCCGATGGCGAGTACTACGGGATGCAGACGTTCGACCAGGGCCTGGTCAACCTCTACCAGCAGGGCTCCATCGACCTGCGGGGCGCCATGATGACGGCCACCAACCCGCACGACCTCAAGGTGATGCTCCAGCAGCGCGGCCTGGTCGGCACCGGCGCCGCCCGGTAGCCCACCCTCACGCGTTAGGAGTACATAACGGGCGGAATCCGCCCGGTATGTACTCGGAACGGTTGGGCAGCGGGCATCATGGCTGTCTGCCCGACGACATGGAGATCGACCCAGCCGGCGCCCCGCCCGGATCACCCTTGGCCGACGGCGTCGCCGACCGGACCGTCCCGCCCCACGACGCGCTCGCCGCCCCGCCCGACTCGCCGTTCGACGACGCGCGCTTCCGCCAGGTTCTCGGTCACTTCGGCACGGGTGTCACCGTGGTGACGGCAGTCGACCGGGGCGAGCCCATCGGCTTCACCGCCCAGTCCTTCACCTCGGTGTCGCTCGACCCGCCGCTCATCTCGGTCTGCCCGTCCCGGCGGTCGGTGACCTGGCCCAGAATGGAAAGGGCCGGCGCTTTCTGCGCCAACGTGCTGGCCAGTGACCAGGAGGAGGCGGCCCGGGCCTTTGCCATCCGCGACGCCGACCGTTTCGCCAGCGTGGGCTGGGTGCCGGCGCCGGTGACTGGTTCGCCCGTGCTGTCGGGGGTGCTGGCGTGGGTGGACTGCCGGGTGCAGGCCGTTCACCAGGCGGGCGACCACCTGATCGTGGTCGGCAGCGTCGTGGGTCTGGGCCTCGGCACCGACGACGGGGGACGCACACCGCTGCTCTTCTACCGGGGCGGCTACGGCCGGTTCGAGTCCTGAGGGCTGCATGGGCGCTCGAATCGCTGTCGGTGTGGTGCTGCTCGTGGCCGGCGTGGCCAAGGTCTGCCAGCCGGCGTGGCCGGCGACCGCCGCCGCCTTTGGCGCTCCCGCCTGGCTGGTGCCCGTGCTTCCCTGGGGCGAGGTCGTGCTCGGGGCGCTGCTGGTCGCCGGCGTCGGCCTCCCGTGGACGGCCCTCCTGGCCGCCGGCCTGTTGACCGTCTTCGCCGTGGCCGTCGCCATCCGCGTCCGCCGTGGCGACGCCGTGCCCTGCGGCTGCTTCGGCGAGACCTCCCCCCAGCCCGTCGGCCGCGACACCGTCCTGCGCAACGTGCTGCTGGTCATCCTGGCCCTGACGGCCGCGGCCGACGGGGGCGGCAACGACGGGATCTGGTCGGCGGTCCTCGGAGTGGCCGGCGGCCTGCTCTTCGTAGGCGAGTCCCGCCTCCGCACCGGCGCCCGGAGCTGAGGGCCGTTGGCCCGCTTCCCCACCGGCGCCCGGAGCTGAGGGGGTTGGCCGCTACGGTCGCACCCATGGCAGCGGAGATTCTGCCCGCACCGCCCCGCCCCGCTGGCGAAGGCCCCGCCGGCGAAGGCGACGCCGGCGAGGGGGCCGCCCGCCTGTCATCACCGGTGCTCATCGGCCGGGCGGACGAGCTGGCGGATCTGGTGGCGTCGATGACCAGGCCTCCGGCGCTGGCGACCGTGGAGGGCGAGGCCGGCGTGGGCAAGACCCGCCTGGTGTCCGATGCGCTGCTCCAGCTGGGCCGGCTGCATCCGGCACCGCGATCTCTCATCGGCCACTGCCAGGCTCTCCGGGAGCCGTTCACCCTCGGTCCCGTCGTCGAGGCCCTGCGCGGGATCATTACCGTCGGCGCCGGCGGTGGCTCGCGGTCGACAGCCGGTAAGGCTGGCACGCCATCGGCTGCCCGTGCAGTGGGCGCCCTGAGCCCGCTCGCCGGTGTGCTGCGACCGCTTCTTCCCGAGCTGCACGACCTGCTGCCACCGCCGCCCGACGGCGTGGGTGACGTCAACCTCGAGCGCCATCGCGTCTGGCGTGCCCTACGTGAGTTGCTGGCCTGCCTCGGTCCCACCGTGTTTGTGCTGGAGGACCTGCACTGGGCCGACGACTCCACGGCGGAGTTCCTGCGCTTCCTGGTGACCGATCCGCCGCCCCAGCTGTCGGTGGTGCTGACCTACCGCCGGGACGAGCTGGCCCCCTCGTCGCCCGTCATCGGCCTGGCCACCCGCCTTCCGGCGGAGATGTCGCTCGCCCGCCTGGAGCTGGCGCCGCTCCCTCCGGGCGACGTGCGGTCGCTGATCGGGTCGATCCTCGATGCCGAGGAGGTTTCCGAGGAGCTGGCCACCTACGTCCACGAACGCACCGCAGGGCTTCCGTTCGCCGTCGAGGAGGTGCTGCGCCTTCTCCAGGACCGCCGCGGCATCGTCCGCCTCGACGGGCGTTGGGCCCGCCGCGCCCTCGACCGCCTCCAGGTGCCGGCCGCCATCCGCGACTCGATCCTCGAGCGCCTGGGCGGCCTCGGCCCCGACGCCCGCCGTGTGGTGGCCGGCGCCGCCGTGCTCGCGGCACCCGCGCCCTTCCATCTGCTCGCGGCGGTGGCCGGGCTGGCACCGGCTCGAGCCGCCACCGGTGTGACCGACGCCGTGAGGGCCGGCCTGCTCGTCGAGACCGAACCGGAGCGCTTCGGCTTCCGCCACGCTCTTGCCGCCCAGGCAGCGTACGACGCGGTGGCCCTGCCCGACCGCCGGCGCCTCCATCTCGTGGCCGCCCGCGCCATCGAGAAGGCGCAGGAGCCGCGCTCGTCCGGCCGGCTGGCCCACCACTGGAAGCACGCCGGGAAGACGGCGGCGTGGGTCCGCTGCGCCGAGGCGGCCGCAGAGGAGGCCGCGGCTCAGGGTGACCATGCCGCGGCCGCACGGTTCCTCTTCGATGCGCTCAGCGCGTCAGGGTTGCCCCGGACCACTCTCGCCCGCCTGGGCGCCGGGCTCGGGCGCGAGGCCAAGCATGCCCTGGTGAGCCCCGAGGTGGTGGCCACCCTTCGGTCCTTGATCGACGGCGACGTGTTCTCGGGGGCCCAGAGGGGCGAGGCCCGCCACAACCTGGGTGCCCTGCTCCACCAGCTGGGCGACTCCTCGGGCTACCGCGCCGAGCTGGTGGCCGCCACCGCCGACCTGCGTCGCCATCCGGCCCAGCTCGCGTTCGTCACCAATGCCCTGGCCAGCCCCTGGTCCCTCGAAGGCCACCTCGACGAGCACCTGTCGTGGCTCGACAAGGCCGCCGCCATAGCCGCCTCCGGCGCCGGTCCCGCCGAGGACGCCACCGCCATGCTGCTCGCCGACCGGGCCATGGTGCTGGTCGCCGTGGGTGATCCTGCCGGCTGGGCCGCCCAACCCCGCCCACCATCCGCCGGCGCCCCGCCGGCCGAGCATTACGAGTGGGTGCGGGCATGCACCAACCTGGCCACCAGCTCCTTCTACCTCGGCCACCACCGACGGGCGGCGTCGTTCGTGGCCGACGGGCTGGCGGCGTCTGCGGTCCTGGACTACCCCAGGTTCATCGGTGCCCTGCGCACCACCGAGCTGCTGGTGGCGTGGGTGGAGGGGCGATGGGAGGCGCTGGCGCGGCGGGCCGCCAAGCTGGCCGCGGCAGCCGACGACGCGCCCGCCGCCGTGCAGGCGAAGCTGGTGCTGGGCGCCCACCGCCTGGCCACCGGCGAGGTGGACGACGCGGAGCGCATCCTGCTCGACGTGGTCGCCGGGGCCAGTTCATGTGGAGCGGTGCCGACCTTCGCCATGGCCGCCGGCGGCCTGGCCCGGATCGGCCTGCACCGTGGTGACGCCGAGGGTGCCTGTGCCGGCGCCCTCACCGCCCTCGAGGCGGTGGCAGCCAAGGGGATCGCCGTCTGGACGGGCCACGCCATGCCCGCGGCGGTGGAGGCTCTGGTCGCCTGCGGGCGGGTAGACGAGGCTGGTGCGTGGGTGGCGGCGCTGGGCGAGGGGCTGGTGGGCAGGGACGCTCCGGGTGGCGCCGCGGTCCTGGCTCTGTGCCGCGGCATGGTGGCGGAGGGGAGTGGTGCTCCCGCGGAGGCGGCCGGTCACTTCGCCGAGGCCGAGGGCGCCTTCGCCGGCCTGCCCCACCGCTACGAGGCGGCCCGTGCAGCCGCACGCCGGGGCGCCTGCCTGTTGGTGTCGGATGCCGGCCGGGACGCCGGCGCCGCCCGCCTCCTCCACGCCCTGGAGATCTTCGAGGAGCTGGGGGCCGCTTTCGACGGCGCCGGGGCGCGGCTGGTCCTGCGCCGAGTCCGGGTGGCGGTGCCCCGTCCCTGGAGGGGAGGCACCAGGGGCTACGGCTCCGCCCTGTCGCCCAGGGAGCAGGAGGTGGCGGACCTTGCCGCCGGCGGTCTCACCAACGCCGAGATCGGAAGCCGGCTGTTCCTGTCGCCCCGCACCGTTGGCCACCACGTGGAGCGGGCCATGGCCAAGTTGGGCGTCTCCTCCCGCCGCCACCTGCCCCGACCGCCACAGGCCCGCTGACCTGCGCCTCATTGGGCCGCTTCTTCTGCGAACCCCACAACTACCAACTTACTACTAGTGACCACAAGTTCTAGTAGCAGACGGGCCGTGGCCCCTGGTATAATTACTAATCATGGGAGGTAGTGGTAGCAACTTGGGAGTTGGGCGATGAACATCCCGCAGCGGCCACCACGGTTCGAAGAGGTCTTCGGTGAGATCCGCAATGCCGGCGACCTCGATCGGATCTTCACCCACTCGACAAAACCTGTGGACGAGCGCGGGCGGTACCTGCACTGGGATGAGATGCGCAACAGGACCCCGCCATCGGGGTTGACGCAGCGGGAGTGGTGGCTCACCATGATGTTCGCCCGGCGGGGAATCGCCCGGGATCTGCCGCTGCGCGCCACCGACGGGACGCCGTTTCGTTTTTGCAACATCGACATGATCCAAGAGATGGTTCATCGAATTGACCAGCAGGCGAGCGGCCAGATTCTCGCAGACGACCTCGTGATGAACCTTCGATCAAGCGATCATTACCTGGTGAGTTCCTTGGCGGAGGAAGCTATTACCTCCAGCCAACTCGAGGGCGCCAGTACGACTCGCCGAGTGGCGAAGGAACTGCTGGCCACTGGTCGGAAGCCGCGTGACCGTAGCGAGCAGATGATCGTTAACAACTTCCAGGCAATGATCTTCGCCCAACAACTCGAGCGCGAAGAACTTTCCCCCACGGACGTGCTCGACCTGCACCGTATCGTCACCGAAAACACCCTTGACGATCCAGCCGATGCAGGACGCTTGCAGGGCACTGGGGACGAACGTGTCGCGGTGTACTGGCATGACAACACCCTGTTGCACAGGCCGCCGCCGGCGAATGAGCTAGCCGACCGGCTCGACGCCATGTGCCGTTTCGCCAATGAAGAAACGAGTGGGGTGTTCATCCACCCGGTGGTCCGGGCCATAGTGATTCATTTCTGGCTCGCCTACGACCATCCTTTCGTGGATGGAAACGGTCGAACAGCTCGGGCTTTGTTCTACTGGTCAATGCTTCACAACCGGTACTGGCTTGCTCAATATTTGTCCGTGTCGAGCATCTTGCTAAAGGCACCTGCCCAGTACGTCAATTCCTACCTGCTGACCGAGACGGACGGCTATGACATCACATACTTTGTCATATACCAGCTCGTGGTCATTGAACGGGCCATAAAGAGTCTGCACGAGTACTTATCAAGAAAGATCGCCGACACGCGCAAGATAGAGGGGCTTCTCCACGGCTCACCGCACCTGAACAATCGCCAACTGGTCGTCGTTCGAGACGCCCTGCGAAACGGCGGGGAGACATTCACGATTGCCGCCCAGTCCCGGCGTCATCGGGTTACCTATGAGTCGGCACGATCGGACCTTCTTGGCCTCGAAAAGCTCGGTCTGCTCACGAGGAGGAAAGTCGGGAAGAAGTACGTCTTCTCGTCGATGCCCGACCTGGTCGATCGCCTGAGACATCTCGGCGGCGAGCTTTAGCCGGAGCAGGCCATTCCGCGTCGCCCGAACTGTGCCTCATCGGGCACAGTCCTGGTGATACCGTAGTTGTGCCTGATCAGGCACACTTGAGGAGAGCGGGGCGATGGCGCAGCGAAACTGGAGTGTTCGGTCCGGCGAGGACATGGGCCGGGCGATCGCCGAGATCCGTCACGAGCGCGGCCTGACCCAGGCGGAGCTCGCGGCCCAGGGCGGGTTGAGCCGGAACTGGCTGGCCAAGCTGGAAGCGGGCCGGTCGACGCCGGTCCTCGACCACCTTCTTCGCCTGCTGCGCCGGCTGGGGGCCACGGTCACCATCACCTTCGAGGACAGCGATGGCTAGGCGCGAGCCGCTCGGCGTGTGGCTCTACGGACATCGCGTGGCCGAACTCACCTCGAATCGCCCCGGAGAGGTGATCTGCCGCTACACCGAAGAAGCGCTCGACACCTGGCCCCGCAACACGCCGCTGCTGTCGTGCTCGCTTCCCCTGGGCTCCCGACCCCAGAAGGCGAGCCTGTACTTCCGGGGCATGCTCCCCGAGGGCCAGCACCTCCAGGCGTTGGCGGCCGAGGCCAACGTGGCCACCTACGACACGTTCGGTCTGTTGGCCCGCTTCGGGCGTGACGTGGCCGGCGCCGCGGTCATCGCCGCCTCCGACCCGGGGCCGCGGCCCGGGGGCGTGCAGCCCTACAACGGTGAGGGTTTGGCCGACGAGGTGGCGGGACTGGCCGACCGCCCCCTGGCCGTGTACGCCGACAGCGAGCTGTCCATCGCGGGGCTGCAGAACAAGATGTTGCTGGTCGACCTGGGCGACGGGTGGGGCCGGCCGGTGGGTGGGCGGCCCTCCACCCACATCCTGAAGCTCGAGGACCGGCGCTACCCGGGACTTGTGACCATGGAGGCGGCGTGCCTCCGGTTAGCCCGCGCCGTTGGCCTGACGACCGTTGACGCATCCGTCGAGACCTTTGCCGGTCTCGACTGTCTCATCGTGTCCCGTTTCGACCGCGTTGCTTCCACCGATGGCATCGGCCGGGTCCATCAGGAAGACAGCTGCCAGGCCCTCGGTCGAGACCCCGAGGCCGCCCGCGGCAGGGGCAAGTACGAACAAGCCGGCGGGCCCCGGCTGGTCGAGATCGCCCGCCTTTTCGATCGGTTCGCCGATGTCCCCCTCACCGAGCTCGCCCGCCTCGTCGCCGCTACAACGTTCAACGTCGTGGTCGGCAACGCCGACGCTCACGGCAAGAACGTGAGCCTGTTGCATGTGCAGCCGGGCGTCGTGGCCCTTGCTCCGTTGTACGACACGGTGCCGACGGCGCTGTGGCCGAAACTGCCGAAGCTGGCTGCGATGAAGGTGAACGGACATGCGCGCCTGGCCGGTATCACCATCGACGACATCGTTGGCGAGGCCGGCGCCTGGCCTCTCGGAGCGGCGCCGGCCACTGAAGCGGCTACTTCTACCGCCGAGGGCGTCCTCGCCGCGCTTCGAGAAATTGAGGTTCCCGAGGAGCTCGGTCGCTTGGTGGAGAACCGCTGCGCATCCTTTTTGCGGGGGTCACGGTGACAGACAGAGGGCGGCCGGGGCCGCCCTCGACCTTGCCGCCATGAGTTCGGCCTCTTCCGCTACCTCTCAACCGCAGGCCTACACCTCCACAGGGGTTTCGACGAACGCGGGGGCGGCAATGGACCTCATCTATGCGGTTCCGCCGTGGTGCAGAGCTGGACGTCTCCCAGGTCTCCGATCGGCGCCGCATGGGCCCGGGCATGGCGGTGGGAGGCGGAGGAATCATCGGCTTGGTCGTGCTGGTGATCTCGCTTCTCTCCGGCGGATCGGGGAGCGTCCCCGAATTGAACCTGGGAGAGCCGGAGTCGGACCTGTCGGCCGAGTGCCGTACGGGGGAGGACGCCAACCAGCGCGACGACTGCCGGATCGTCGGCGTGGTCAACAGCGTTCAGGACTACTGGGGGGGCGAGCTCGACGGCTACCGGCAGGCCAAGACCGTCTTCTTCGCCGAAGGCACGAACACCGGCTGCGGTTCAGCCACCTCCGCTGTCGGGCCGTTCTACTGCCCCGTGGATTCGACGATCTACATCGACCTCGGCTTCTACGAGCAGCTCCGCACCCGCTTCGGCGCCCAAGGCGGGCCTTTCGCCGAGGCCTACGTGATCGCCCACGAGTACGGCCACCACGTGGAGAAACTGCTCGGGGACCTGGAGCGGGCCCGGGCCGGCGGCGCCGACACCGGCCCCCAGAGCAGCGCGGTGAGGGTGGAGCTGATGGCCGACTGCCTGGCCGGCATGTGGGCCAAGGGCGCGGTGGCCACCGGCTACATAGAAGAGCTGACCGATGCCGACATCGCCGACGGCCTCGACGCGGCCGCTGCCATAGGCGACGACCGGCTTCAGGAAACGGCCCAGGGCCGCGTCACGCCGGAGTCGTGGACCCACGGCTCCGCCGAGCAGCGCCAGCGCTGGTTCCT
Source organism: Acidimicrobiales bacterium (assembly GCA_035525365.1). Taxonomy (GTDB): domain Bacteria; phylum Actinomycetota; class Acidimicrobiia; order Acidimicrobiales. Next base: position 15,735 of record DATLEK010000034.1, on the reverse strand, counting down.
CGCCGGCTACCGGGGCGCCAATCGTGCCGCCTGCGACACCTTCGCCGCCCCCCAGGTCTGACCCCTCGGGCGTTCGGCTCGGTCATTCAGAGTCACTCATTGAGGCCGGTCATGAGGAGAGGGCGCCAGCGGAGTGACCCGTGTACATCCGCTCGAGGTCTACCAGCTCGACGTCGCCGCGCTCGGCGCTTGCCGCCGTCACGTTGCGATCGAACCCGTTCGCCGAGAAGAGCAGAAGCTTGGTCGACGGCCGAGCCACGCCGCGGTCAACCAGCAGTTGTCGGATCCGGCCGAGCCTGTCCAGATCAGCAAGAGATCGCGCCCGATTGGTGTGCTTCGCCTCCCCGATGGCCACCACCTCCGTTGCTCCGCTGCGTTTGCGGGCCTTCGCGACAATGTCGAGTTCATGTTGGGCCTTCTTGCCCGGGTCACTCACGACGGCCGGCCCCACTTCGGCCACTTGGCCCCCCAAGGTGTCGGGCGACGCGAACCTGAGGGTGAAATCCCGGGCGAGTTGCTCGAAGTGGGGACCAAGAACGTGCGCGGAGAACCGCGGCTGGGCGTCTCTCCACGCATCGTTGAACCGGCGGTCCTCGAAGCGCGCCAGGTCGGGTCGCTTGATGGCATGGTGGAAGCGCACGATCGGGTCGGCCAGGCGGTAGATCGGGCGCCTGTTCCTCAACATGTCGTCCTGGCGGACGACGAAGCCTGCCTCTTCCAGCGCCCTCAGCGGATGCTGTACCGCCCGGTTCTCACGGCCCACCGCCGCCGCGATAGCCGACTGCGTAGTCCTGCCGCCAGAGACTGCGCCCACCACAGCGTGATAGAGAGCCCGGTCGGAGAGCGACCGCTCCTCTGTCAGGAGGTGGTCGTCCTCGCGGAACATGGCACTCGCCGGGTTCAGCACACCCCGCTCCAGCCATCGAGCGAAGTCGGCCATTCGGCTGGGCGGCTTCGCTGCGATGAGGTCGCGGTAGCCAGGCGTTCCGCCGACCACCGCGTGGACGTGAAAAGCGACCTTGGGGTCGCTGATCTCCCAGAACCGTGATGCGGTTCTGTAGTCGAAGCTGCCCACCACCACGTCGTGGCTGGCGCGGCCACGCAGCGACTGGGTGCCCACGAGAAGATTGGCCATCACCGACAAGGCGGACCCGCACACGATCAGTCGCACGGCTGGGCCCCTGTCGCGGGATGCGTCGATCTCCCTCTGTAGCAGCGACGGGAGCTCCGGCGAGTGGGCGAGGAGATAAGGCAGTTCGTCGATGATCACTACCGCGGGCTCGCCGTCGTTCCGTGAGCCCGCAACCGCGCGAATCGCCGCTTCCCAACTGGTGAAGGCAATTCTGCCGCCGGGTACAGCGAAATGCTCGCCGGCGGCGGCCCCGAAAGCCTCGAGCGCCTGGGAGCGCTCTTGCTCGAGAGCCTGGTAGTAGAGCCCGCCCGTTGCGTTGGCCAGGCGACGCAGTAAGAACGACTTGCCCTGCCGCCTGCGGCCGCGGACCAGGGCGAGTCGGATGCCTGGGCCAGGCTGCTGAACGAAGTCGACGAGGTCGGACCACTCCCGCTCCCTGTCGAACAGATCTTTGGGCCGATCCACAGCCAAAGTATACTAACTCCACTTTGTATAAGTAAAGTTAGCTAAGAATGAGTGATATACACCTCACTCCCGCAACTTTCGGGTTTCCTGCTGGAGGAGAGCTATGTCCTGGACATCGAGGCTCGGCCGTCCTCCGTAAGCTTCGCACTCGACCTTGTGTTGACTCCGGAACACCCTCATTACGCGGATCCCGCCCCAGGCGAGCAGCACTGCTTCCGACGAGGTCACATCGAATTTCTCGGCGTCCGACGACTGCTCTGGACAGCGCAGGGAGCGCCGCCCGCTCGGGATGCCTCTGGCGAAGTCGACTACGGCAACATCGACTCATTCAACTTCAGCGACCTTGGCTACGAGCTGGAGGGCAGTTGGGGTCGAATGGAGTTACAGGTAGACGAGGTCCGAGCGGTTTTGGAGCCGTGATTGGACATGAAGGCTGCAGCCGTGACCCGATCGAAGCTCTCATGGATTGGCGCGATCGCGGTGCCCTTCGCATCGGTCGCCCTGCCACTACTGGCCGCGCATGATGTCACCAGCGTCGAGAACTTCGCGAGCGTGGCTGCGACCGCGACACGCGGCTACGACGAGTTAACGACCGCCGCGTCGTACGTCTACGACACATCGATCGCCGCGCGCGGGTTCAGGACCAAGATGGTCGACGCCAGCGCCACCACCAGCTTTGTGGCCGACTCCCTCGGGCGGATGACCTCTGTCACCCGGGGCGGCGACACCTTCTCCTACGGCTGGGACCGGGCCTCGCAGTTGACCTCGCTCACCTACCCCGATGCCACCGCCTTCTCCTATGCCTACGACGACGACGCCCATCTGGGCCGGGTCAGCTCCGGCGGTGTCGACATCGCCACCTACGCCCATGACCCCTCGGGGCGCCTCACCACCACCACCAGGCCCAACGCCGTGGTCACCACCGCCTCATGGGACACCGCCGGCAGGCTGTTCGACATCGTCCATTCCACCGCCACCGCCACGGTGGCCCGGGCCTCCTACGTGTTGGACGCCACCAACAATCCCACCCGCATCACCGATGGCACCGGGGCGGTGGCCACCCACGAATACGACGCCTCCGACCGACTGGTCCACACCTGCTACGCCGGCACCTGCGCGGGGGCCACCGACTACGTGGACTACCGCTACGACGCGGTGGGAAACCGGATAACCCAGACCACCTCCGACGGCGTCACCGCCTTCAGCTACGGCCCCGCCGGCCAGCTGGTGGGCGAGGTCGGCCCCGGCGGGACCAGGGCTTACGGCTATGACACCTCGGGCAACTTGAGCCGGGCCGGGCCCATCGCCTACACCTGGAACAAGGCGGCCCAGACGACTTCGGCCTCGGTGGGAGCCGCCCTGTCGCTGATGGGCCCCTCGGGGTTGACCAGCTTCTCCTACGACGGCGACGGCCGGCGCATCTCGGCCACCAACGGGGCGACGAGCACCGCCTTGGTCCACGACCCCCTGAGTGCCATATTGGCCCTCGAAGAGGTGGGCGCCACGGTGTCTCGCCGCTACGCCTGGGGCGAGGAGGCCATCTCGGTGTCGGCCCCGGGTGCCACCTCCTCCTACCACCTCGACGCCCTGGGCTCGATCCTGGCCACCACCGATGCCGCAGGCGCCGTGGCCCGGGCCTATTCCTGGGCCCCCTACGGCACGCCCAGGGCCGCCACCGCCACCGCCGGCGCCCCCGCCAATCCGCTGCGGTGGGCCGGGGGCTATGTCGATGAGCCCACCGGGGACTACCACTTCGGACACGGCGGCGATTACTCACCGGCCACCGCCACCCACCACAGCCCCCGCCTCGGCGACGCCTCCCGGCTCGGCTCCCCCGATGGCCTCACCAGCGCCGGCGCCTACCGGTCCCTCGCCGCCCCGGCCTACGCCCTGGCCGGAGCCAACCCCCAGCGCTTCTCCCTGCCCCTGGCCATCGCCCCCCAGGTCCCCCAGCCTGCCAGTGTCAAAGGCAGCGACCCGCTGGCGCCACTCAATACGGCGCTGGGGATGAACTCGGGGGCCCCCCGATCAATAGGACCGGCGGGTGATGCAGCTGCGACGGGCCTCCGCATCTCCGCTCAGCGCCAGGCCGGCCACGTTGCTGGAACGCCGCAGTTCGCCAACCGCATCAAGCAAGGCGTGCCCACATCTGTCTGGGAGCCCGGTGCACACGTCGACGGTCTCTCTCGCTACGCGTGGCAGCACGGCACGCCAGTGCCGGGTCGACCGAACGTGCGCGACCTCGACTTCGGTTTCCGCATCGGCTCAGGGCCAAGCGGCGGATGGCAGTCGCGAGTCCGAGTGCACATGGATCAACAGGGCCGGTGGTCCGTTCGCGCTGTTGCTGAGAGAAGACGATTCCGGCCGGTGGATCCCCGTCGAGAGCGCTGCAACCGAACGCGAGAGTGAACTCATCGACACCGCACGTGCTCACGGCTTCCTGCTCATGCGCCGCGAGGAGCTGGAGTGCACGGCCGAGGTGTGGGGCGACGAGCCGGCCACATCGCTGTATCACCTGCTCTTCATTGCTGAGGGAGAGGTGCCGTGGGGGGGCGCGTCGCGGTAGTGTTCGATGCCTACGTCCTGCACTGCTGGCCCTTCTGGTCCTCCTGCTCATTCTGCGAAGCGCCAGGGTCCGATAGGTTAGGTTATCCTGAGATCGGCCGACTGTGGGCCTTCGCGGGGCCTCAAGGTCGGGAGGCCCAACGATCGACGTTCGGCTTCCCGATGGCCGCACCATCAAGGTTCACGTGGATCCATGGCCACCAGCGAGATGATCGACGAACTCCTCATTCGAGGAGCAGACGACTGGGTGATGGCGGCTGAAGTGGCCTGGATAGCCAAGTCAGTCGGCGGCGCCGACACGGACCGAGAAGTCCTCAGCCTCTCGGTCCGCACGATTCGAGCGGTCGTCGCAGAGGGCCTGATGCAGGTCGGCGATGTCACGGACAGCGGCTTCTTTGAATGGGACTGGAGCCCGAAGTCGTGATGGAGAAGGTCGAACGTGATTGGCGTGCGCTCGGCCGACCTCCCGACCTGGGCGATGTGTGCTGGCTGGCCAACACAGCAGCGGGCGACACGCGGGCAAAGGCAATCGTCGAGCAGCGATAACCATGAGCAGGCGAAGGCCGGCTGAGCAACTTTGCCCTGTTCGCCGCAGCGTTGTTCCTCGTCCGCGTCGCCTCGTTCTACGACTACGACGTCGGCCAAGTCCCGCGCGTCGCTCTGCCATCGGAACCCGAGACTGCACCCGAGCAGATCGTTCGGGAACGACCGAGCGTCTGTCAGGGGCGTTACGAACGGCTACGACTCTCCCTCGAATCTCGCGCGTGCTTCCCCGACAGCCCGCGAACTCGCACGGCATGGATTACACCCTCCCGGACGGCTCGCACGCGCTTGATGGCGCCGGCTGGCACGGCGGGACGGCGGGATCGACCTCTGGGCTCAGGTCCCAACATTTACATCGGTCCGACAGCCACATGCCCGTGCTGTGATGGCACGGCTCCAACTCACTAGCGCTTCTTGGCGACGAGGGGTCGAGGATGTTGAGGAGGCTGGCGAGCTGGTGTCGTCGAGTTCGGCAACGCTGGCGAGGCGGTCGCCGAGGATGTTCTCGGGGGCGTGGCGCGGCCGGCGGATGATGTCGTCGATGGCGAGATGTTCGAGGCTCACGTCGAGGGCCTCGGCGATGCGCACGATCGCTTCGAGGCTGGACGTTACGCGGCCGTTCTCAGGCCGCCCTGCTGTTGCTGCGGGATGCGGCCGCGAGCCGGCGTCGCTGTGCTCAGCAGGGAGTCGCGCCGAGAGCGGCGGGGAGTTACCCCGGTTCCTTCTTTCGATGCTGCCCGGCTGCCCAGCGGCCAGACTGGACCAACATGACCGTGCCCTCGTCCCGCCGAGCCGCTCTCCTGGCCATCGTCGTCCCGCTCGTCCTCGCGGCCGTCACCGACCCTCTCGCCCACCGCGTCACCGACGCTTCGGGCCACACCAGCACCTACAGCTGGTCTGGGGCCAACCGCTTGAGCCTGGTCGCCAGCCCCGTGGGGGTGTGGTCCCACACCTATGACGCGCTGGGCAACCGCCGCTCCACCACCCATCCCGACGGCCAGGTCACCGCCTTTGGCCACGACCCCGCCGGGCGGGTGACGGCCATCGACTACCCCGACGCCCCCGACGTGGCCTATTCCTATGCCCCCGACGGGTTCAGGACCAAGATGGTCGACGCCGGCGCCACCACCAGCTTTGTGGCCGACTCCCTCGGGCGGATGACCTCGGCAACCCGGGGCGGCGACACCTTCTCCTACGGCTGGGACCGGGCCTCGCAGTTGACCTCGCTCACCTACCCCGATGCCACCGCCTTCTCCTATGGCTACGACGACGACGCCCATCTGGGCCGGGTCAGCTCGGGCGGTGTCGACATCGCCACCTACGCCCATGACCCCTCGGGGCGCCTCACCACCACCACCAGGCCCAATTCGGTGGTCACCACCGCCTCATGGGACACCGCCGGCAGGCTGTTCGACATCGTCCACAGCACCGCCACCGCCACGGTGGCCCGGGCCTCCTACGTGTTGGACGCCACCAACAATCCCACCCGCATCACCGACCGCACCGGGGCGGTGAGCACCCACGACTACGACGCCTCCGACCGACTGGTCCACACCTGCTACGCCGGCACCTGCGCGGGGGCCACCGACTACGTGGACTACCGCTACGACGCGGTGGGAAACCGCCTGACCCAGACCACCCCGGACGGCGTCACCGCCTTCAGCTATGGCCCCGCCGGCCAGCTGGTGGGCGAGGTCGGCCCCGGCGGGACCAGGGCTTACGGCTATGACACCTCGGGCAACTTGAGCCGGGCCGGGCGGCTCTACCCGCCATTGCAAGTCTTGTAGCTGGGATCAGCTCCAAGGGATCGCTCGGATACGACGCGAGGCGCAACGGGCGGGCGGAGAAGATCGTCGAAGGCCGCCACCAGGTTCCGCCCGCGCTGATAACCCCGATCCTCGATGAGCACCACGGCCCGGTGGGCCAGATCGAGGTCGTCGGCATCCGCCACCTCGACGAGGGCCCGCAGATCGACGGCATCCTGGGGCCGGGTCCGGTCGTCGCTTGCCAGCAACTTGAGCGCGATCAGATGACCGACCCGCGCCACCGGCAGAACGAAGGCAGGGAGCACTTCGATACGTTCGGCCGACGATGCAATTTCAGGCTCGATACCGGAGGAGGCGAAGAGCAGATCGACGATATCGTCGCCCGTACGCGGGGCCAGGCGCACGGCGGCCAGTCGATCGGCGACGTCCTGCTCCACCGTGGCGAGTACCTCGTAGCCATCCTGCACGAGCGCCCTCACAATCGCCTCGGCTCCGTTGTCGCCTATGACCGCTACCACGAAATCGATATCGCGCGTGAACCTCGGCTCGCACCGGACCGAGACGGCAAACCCTCCGACCAGCGCGTACTCCAAGCTGAGCGCTTCGAGGCAACGAGCCGTCGTGCGCGCCGCCGACTCGAAGTCGGTCACCGTGGGGAGAACGGCCTGGGGCGACCAGGGGCATCCAGGGGTCGGCTGGTCAGCCAGCGTCGGAGCCGTATGTCGATCTCGGCGTCCGAGGCGACCGGATCGCGACGGCGGAGACTCTGCCGCATCAGACACACGCCCATTTCGGCCATAGTCAGAGCCGCTTGAAAGCGTGAACCTTCGGCGGTTGTTGCCACCTGCCCATTCTACGAGTGCGATGAAGGCTGCGATGCGAGGGCTCGTCGTCCGCTATTGCTCCTCGCGGTCAGCGGTGCCACGCGGTGAAGGAGCCGCGGCCAGGTACGTGTCGGGACCGTTCCTGGCGCGGGCGGCCGTGGTGGTTGCCGCATCGGCGGCCTCCGCCTGAACCGACCAGGGGAGCCGCACCCAAATGACGTTCGAAGGGACGTGTCGTCAGTGTCGCTCCCGCCCTACGCCGTGCCTGCGGGTTCGATGATCGCCAGGAACGCGGCCGGCGAGTACACCGGTAGGTCGTCTCCGAGGTCGAGCAGGTGCCGGTCACCGGAGACGATGACGGCCTGCGAGGCCGACGCCAGCGCGATCAGGTAGTCATCCTTCGGATCGGCCGACTTCAAGCGAGGCGGATCCGCCGGGTCGTCGCGAAGGTCGGCACGGTGACGGAGCAACTCCGAGAATTCGCGACCATCGGCAGTGGGAATGCGTGATCGCAGCTTCGGGTACTCGAACGCCCGCCCGAGCTCAGGTGTCGGCCGGCAACCGCTCAGCTTTTCCAGAGACGGTCGATGGGCATGACGTACAGGCGGTCCTCCTCGAAGTTGTAGGAGCGAGTGCCCGTGTAGAGGACGACGCCAGCCACGAATGCGTCGCCTGCAGCAGCCCTGAGCAACCGGAGCGGCTTGAGATCGGTCGCTGGTACACGACCAGCGGCTTTGACCTCGAAGGCGAGAATGGCCCCGTCGTCCCGTTCGAGCACGAAGTCGACCTCGTCACCGTCACGAGTTCGCCAGTGACCGGGTCCGGCGAGCCCGTCCATCCAGGACGCCTGCCTGAGGAGCTCGCCCACGACGAAGGTTTCCAGCAGATGGCCGAGCTCTGTCAGCGCCGTGGCGTCGAGACGGCCGAGCTTGTCGGTCGTCAAGCGAAGGAGCCGGGCGGCCACCCCCGAGTCCACTACATGCAGCTTCGGTGTCGCTGCTGTTCGTGCGTTCAGGGTCTTTCCCCAGGCGGGCAACCTGTTGACGAGGAAGACCGCCTCGAGCAACCGCGTGTAGCCCTCGGCAGTGGTGTGATCCAGCCCAGCATCGCGACCCGCCCGTTGGACGTTCAGGACCTGCGCAGTCTGGCCGGCCAGCCGTCGCAGCAGCTTGGGGAGAAGGTCGCCCTGGCGAATCCGGCTCAGCTCACGTACATCGCGCTCGAGCGTCAGCTCCACGTACTCGTCGAACCAGCGGCAGCGGGCGGCCGGACTGCTGCGGGCCAGGGCCATGGGGAACCCTCCCGCCACGACCCGCTCGATGTAGTCCTCCCGGGTAGTGGTAGAGGTCGGTGTCGCGGCCACCGCCGCGGCCGGGTCGGCGAACAGCTGCGCGAGCAAACCTGCATCCGTCCCGGCCAGCTCCACCTGCGACAGCGGGTACACGGTGAGACGGGACAGCCTCCCGGTCAGCGCCTGGGCGGCAGCAGGAAGAGAGTCGTGGCGGGTCGATCCCGTGAGAACGAACCGGCCGGGGCGGCTGTCGCGGTTCAGCTCGGCCTTGATCGCATCGAGGATGATCGGGGCCTTCTGGTACTCGTCCACGCAAACCGGCTGCGGCCCCGAGACGAAAGTGCCTGGGTCGGCTGCCACCGCGTCTCGCGTCGCCGGGTCGTCCAGATCGAGGAGCGTGGCGTCGATGGCGTTGGCGAGCCCTCGCAACAGAGTCGACTTACCGACCGAACGGGGCCCTTCCAGGAGGACGACCGGGTCGTCGCGCATCCTCTCCGTTGCCAGCGGCATGACCTGTCGGGCGACCATGCCTCCACACAGTGCGGCCATGGCCGTAACCTAACACGAGCCTGCAATCTGGAGCGGGCTCAACCTGCAATCTGTCAGGAAGTAAACCTGCAATCTGTCGGCCCCTGCTGTCATAGCCCACCGCCCAGACGTGGCGGTTGAGGAGCTCGCCCACGACGTGAGGAGGAAGCGCCGGCATGGATCCGTCACCTTTGGTAGATGTCGCGGCGATGTCCCAGCGCCACCACGACCACCAGGAGCACGTCGTCCTCGATGGTGTAGATGACGCGGTAGTCGCCCACCCGAACCCGGTACGCCGGCCGCCCTCGCAGGGGTCGTGCAGCCGGCGGGCGGGGGTCGTGCGCCAGGAGGGTGATCGCTCCTTGGATGCGGCGCTGGATGTCAGGGCCCAGTTTTCGCAGTGCCCGTGCCGGCGCCGGACGAACTTCGATGCGATACGGGTTCACGTCCAGCCGAGATCGGCCTTCACCTGCTCCCAGGGGATGTTCGCACCCTCCTCGGCCAGTGCGGCATCGAAGGCGGCTACGTCCTCGGCGTCCTCGAACGCCTCCAACAGTTCCTCGTAGCGTTCGGGGCTGACGAGAACTGCCGCCGGCCGCCCGTAGCGCTCCAGGAAAACCGGCTCGGTGTGGGCGGCTTCAACGGCCTCGGCCAGCTTCTCTCGTGCTTCGCTCATGGGCATCGTGGCCATAATGAGACATTGTACAACAAAGGCGTCGAACTGTACATGAGATGGGCCGTCCCGGCTCCAACCGCTGGCCGGGACAACCTCGTTGTTCTCGTTGCCATCCGCCGTGTCTTCCACCGGCGACGGTCAGCGTGCACCATCGGGATGAGGAACCGTGACGACCGTGAGGCCGTCGATGCCTTCGAAGTCCCGGGGGTTTCTCTGACTCATCGCGGCGGTTAGGGTCGCCGACGATGCCTGAGATCGTGGAGTCCGAGACCATTGCCGGCGTGATCGTCATCGAGCCCGACGGGCACGGTGACGAGCGGGGGCGCTTTTCCGAGACGTACCGCCGCTCCTGGTTCCCGTCGGGCCGCGAGATGGTGCAGGCCAACCGCTCCGATAAGCAGGCCGGCGCCGTGGTGGGCCTCCACTACCACCTCCACCAGGCCGACTACTGGTACGTGCCCAAGGGCCGGGCCCGGGTGGTGCTGCACGACCTGCGGGAGGGATCGCCCACCGACGGCGCCACCCTCGTGATGGAGATCGGTGACGGTCCCGACGGGGACAAGGGCGTGTACATCCCCCCCGGTGTGGCCCACGGTTTCGCCGCCCTCACCGATCTGACCATCACCTACCTGGTCGACGCCTATTACAACCCTGAGGACGAGCTGGGCGTGGCCTGGGACGATCCCGCCATCGCCGCCGACTGGGGGATCGTGGAACCGATCGTCTCCAAGCGGGACCAGTCGAACCCCTCCCGCAACGGTCTTCCTCCCGGCCGCCAGCCCTACTGGGGCCTTCGCACCTAGCCCTAGCTTGAGCTTCCCGGCAGCGGAAGGCCCAGGGCGTCGAGGACGAAGGTGGTGATCAGGGCCTCCTCCCGCCAGGCGTCGTAGCGGCCGGACGGGCCCATGTGGCCACCGCCCATCTCCGTTTTCAGCAGGACGGTGTTGGCGCTGGTCGACCGTTCCCGGAGCCGCTGCACCCATTTGGCCGGCTCCCAGTAGCTGACCCGGGGGTCGTTCAGGCCGCCGAGCACGAGCATGGCCGGATAGGGGAGGGCTTCCACGTTGTCGTACGGCGAGTACGACTTGATGTAGCGGTAGATCTCGGGATCGGCCTTGGGATTGCCCCATTCCTCCCATTCCATGACGGTCAGGGGCAGCGACTCGTCGAGGATCGTGGTGAGGACGTCGACGAAGGGCACGACGGCCACCACCGCCTTGAACAGCTCCGGGGCGATGTTCGTGACAGCACCCATCAACAGGCCGCCGGCGCTGCCCCCCCGGATGGCCAGCCGCTCAGGGGCCGTGTAGCCCTCGGCGACCAGGTGCTGGGAACAGGCGATGAAGTCGCTGAAGGTGTTCTTCTTGTGCAGGATCTTCCCGTCGTCGTACCAGTGGCGACCCATCTCCCCGCCGCCCCGGACGTGGGCGATGGCGAAGACGAAGCCCCGCTCGAGCAGGCTCAGGCGGAAGGCCGAGAAACTGGGGTCCACCGAGCTTTCATAGGAGCCGTAGCCGTACAGCAGGGTCGGGGCGGAGCCGTCGAGAACGAGGCCACGGCGGTGAACCACCGACATCGGCACCTTCACGCCGTCGGGGGCGATGGCCCACAGGCGCTGCGTCTCGTACTCCTCGGGCTCATAGCCACCGAGGACGGGCTGGCGCTTGAGCAGCCGGCTGCTGCGGCCTTCCAGGTCGTAGTCGTACACCGACCGGGGGGTGACCAGCGACGAGTAGCCGTAGCGGAAGGTCCGGGTGTCGAACTCCAGGTTGGTCTCGGGGTACACCGTGTACACCGGCTCGGGCTGGTCGATCACATAAGTGTCGCCGTCTGAGACCCGGCGAATGGCGATCCGGCGCAGGCCGCCCGTCTTCTCGTACAGCACCATGTGCCCGACGAAGACCTCGATGCCGTCGAGCCTCACGTCGGGGCGGTGCGGTACCACCTCGGTCCAGTGGTCGCTCCCGGGTGTCGCCACCGGCGCCTCCACCAGCTTGAAGTTCTCGGCTCCGCCGGCGTTGGTGACGATGAAGAAGCGCTCCCCGCCGGCGCCGGCATGGTGGTCGACCTCGTACTCCACCCCCTGCTCCCTCGGCTGGACCACCTGGAACTTCCCATTCGGGTCGTCGGTGGACAGGTAGTGGACCTCGCTGGTCACCTTGCTCTCCAGCCCGAGCAGGATGTAGCGCTCGCTCAGGGTCTCGTGCACCCCGAGGAAGAAGTGGTCGTCGTCCTCCTGGAAGACCAGGACGTCGTCGGCCGCCGGCGTGCCCACCACGTGGCGCCACAGCTGGTGAGGGCGGGTGGCCTCGTCGACCTTGGTGTAGAAGACGGTGCGGTTGTCGGCCGCCCAGGCCAGCCCGTAGTAGGTGCCGGGAACCTCGTCGGCCAGATCGTGCCCGGTGGCGAGGTCACGGACGTGCAGGGTGTAGCGCTCGCTGCCGTCGCAGTCGGTGGCGTAGGCCAGCAGGCTGGCATCGGGGCTCACGGAGTGATTGACCACGGCGAAGTAGTCGTGGCCTTCGGCCAGCTCGTTCTGGTCCAGGAGGACCTGCTCCTCCCCGTCCGGACCGTCCGCCACCCGCCGACGGCAGGAGATGGGGTACTGGAGCCTTTCCACGGTGCGGGAGTAGTACGACCACCTGCCCTTCGTGGCCGGGACGGACATGTCCGTCTCGAGGATGCGCCCCCTCATCTCTTCGAAGATCAGCTCCTGGGCGGCCGCCGTGTGGGCCAGCGCCTCACGGGTGTGGTCGTTCTCTGCCCCCAGGTGGGAGATCACCTCGGGGTCGTCCTTGTCCCGCAGCCAGTACCACTCATCCACCCGCTCGTCCCCGTGGGCGACGAGCTTTGCCGGCCGCCGGGGCGCGACGGGAGGAGCGGGTCGTTCAGCGGTCATCGCCGTAGCCTGGCATGGCCGTGCCCTCTGCCACGAAAGCCGTCGTCGTCATGGGCTCAGACGGGGCCAGGGTGGCTGCGGAGGTGGCGGCACGACGGGCCGCAGGTCAGCGTGTAGCCGGCTTCGTGGGCGACGACGAGGCCGAAGCCCGCGCCATGGCCACCGAGATGCTCGGTGGCGCGGGTGCGGTCGTCCAGGTCTGACCTATGCGAGCCGGCTCAGAGGTCGGCCGAGCCCTCGGCCCAGGAGACCCGTAGTCGAGGGCCTTCCACCGTGGCGAGGGAGACGCCCAGGGAGGTGACCACGAGCGCCCCGGTGGCGTCGGGGGCGGCGGGCTCCAGCCTTCCGTCCGTCAGCACCAACAGCTCCACCGTCCTCGTCGCCGGATCGACGATGAGCACCTCGCCCACGCCGAGATCGGCGTAGAAGCCAAGCTTGTCGTAGCTCTCGTCGCCGGGCGAGAGGATCTCCACCACCAGCTCGGCCGTGCCGTCGACGCCCCGGTCACTGGCGTTTTCCGGCCGGGCGAAGATCAGATCGGGCACCCGGTAGTCCCGGTCGCCAGCCTTGCCGGCCCGGAAAAGCGCTGTCTCGTAGGAGCCGATCAGGCCTTTGGCCTTAGCCGGGGCGAGGAGCACAACCACCAAGGTGGTTCCGAGGCGCTGATGATGACCAGACGGCTGAGGGACCATGTGGAGCACACCCTCCCAGACCTCGTCGAACAGGTCGTGACCCTTGCGCCGCCGGTCCTCCAGCAGACTCTCAGGCACCTCTAGGAGAACCGCTCGCACGGTTCGAGGTTACCGCCTACCTGGCGGAGACGGGGTGGGCCTCGCCGATGCGGACCTGCAGGTCGTCGAGCATCTCGAGGATCTCGGCGCTGGAGAACAGGTCCCGCTGGATGGTGAGGGTAAGCCACATCTCGAGCACTCCCTTGGCGCCCTGGTCGTTGACCGCCCCGTAGAGGTCGAACACGCGGGACTGGACACGCGAAGCGCTGAAGTACGCCTCCTGGGAGGCGGTCTCACGCCACTCCTGGATGATCAGCTCGATCGTGTCCATGTCAGTGCTCCCAACGTATCTGATGAGTGAGGTGTTCCCTTGGCTTGCCAACGGTGAAACAGGGGGATGATGACGGTCTCAGGAATTGTTACTATGACCGTAGGGGAAATTCCTGTCGCGACCCCTGCACCCCAAGGAGCTGATCCCATGGCCACCACCGAACTCGATCTCGGCAAGTACAAGCTCGGCTGGGCGGACACGGGGGTCGACTACGCCTTCACGCCCAAGAAGGGCGTCAACGAGGACGTGGTCAGGGAGATCTCCTGGTGGAAGGGCGAGCCGGACTGGATGACCCAGTTCAGGCTCAAGGCCCTGCGCCACTTCGAGCGGATGCCGATGAAGGCCTGGTTCGCGGTCAACATGCCTGACATCGACTTCGACGAGATCTACTACTACCTGAAGCCCTCGGGTGAGCAGGTGGACAACTGGGACGAGCTGCCCGAGCAGATGAAGGCCACCTACGAGAAGCTCGGCATCCCCGAAGCCGAGCGCAAGTACCTCGCGGGAGTAACTGCACAATATGAATCGGAAGTGGTATACCACAAGAACCGGGAGGACCTGGAGAGCCGGGGGATCCTGTTCTCCGACATGGACACCGCGGTGCGGGAGCACCCCGAGATCGTGCGCCGCTTCTTCGGCAAGATCATCCCCCCGGGCGACAACAAGTTCGCCGCCCTGAACTCTGCGGTCTGGAGCGGGGGCAGCTTCATCTACATCCCGCCGGGCGTGAACTGCGAGATGCCGCTGCAGGCCTACTTCCGCATCAACTCCGAGTACGCCGGCCAGTTCGAGCGCACCCTGATCATCGCCGACGAGGGATCCCAGGTTCACTACATCGAGGGCTGCTCGGCCCCCGTCTACAGCGGCGACTCCCTGCACTCCGCCGTCGTGGAGCTGGTGGCCATGCCCAGCGCCCGGATCACCTACACCACCATCCAGAACTGGTCGCCCAACGTCTACAACCTGGTCACCAAGCGGGCCCGGGCCGAGGCCGAAGCCCACGTCGAATGGATAGATGGGAACATAGGTTCGAAGCTAACTATGAAGTACCCTAGTGTCTATTTGATGGGCCCCAAGGCATCGGGTGAGGTCCTCTCGGTGGCCTACGCCGGCGCCGGGCAGCATCAGGATGCCGGCGCCAAGATGGTGCACGCCGCCCCGGAGACCACTTCAACCATCATCTCCAAGTCGATCTGCAAGGACGGCGGGCGCACGTCGTACCGCGGTCTGGTGCACGTCGACGAAGGCGCCACCAACGCCAAGAGCTTCGTGCGCTGCGACGCCCTCCTCCTTGACGACCACAGCCGCTCCGACACCTATCCGGCCATGGAGATCGGCGAGCGCGACGCCCGCATCGGCCACGAGGCCACCGTCTCCAAGGTGGGCGACGAGCAGCTCTTCTACCTCATGAGCCGGGGTCTCTCCGAGGAGCAGGCCATGGGCATGATCGTCAACGGCTTCATCGAGCCCATCACCCGCACCCTGCCCATGGAGTACGCCGTGGAGTGGAGCCGCCTCATCGAGCTGCAAATGGAAGGTTCCGTCGGCTAGCTATTCTCGTTGGCATCACTTGTTGGCCGCCATTGCTGAGAATCCGGAGCGTTGGTGTCGAACAGGAGTGGCGCGAAACGCGAGTTCAGGAAAGCTGGCTGCCGGAACGTCCTGCACTGTGACAAGCGCACAAGCAGACTGGGCTGTGGCACCTGTCATGCTTCCCTGCCTTACACGCATCGGCTACTCGCTGAGGACCCAAGCGGCGGCGTTCATCGGAGGGACGTCCGACGAAGTCAGCGTGATCCCAGGACGCCCACTGCTCGGGTTCCAGGTCGCCCGCTCCGACCTCCTTTTTGAAGATGGCAAACCCCTTTTCCATGCCGCTGAGCCAGTTGGACGTCTTGTCGTAAAGAGCCACAAGCTCCCATCCCTCGGAGCCGAGGAAGCCGAAGGCCTGGACCATCCGCTCCGCCGCGCTAAAGCTTCCAAG
>DATLEK010000045.1:0-19747 GCA_035525365.1 Acidimicrobiales bacterium | reverse complement strand
AGCCCTTGGCGACCCCCGGCACGCCCAGCTCGGCGGCAACGATCGGACCGGCGAAGTCAGCGGCATCCGAGACGACGAGATCCGGCTGCCAGTCGTGCGCGACCGGGGTCAGACCGGCGAGCATCGGTGGCGCGACCAGGGAGCCGAACAGCTTGCTGAACATCACGTTGGGCCGCTCGTCTGGCGACAGCTCACGCAGCTCCGGGAACCGCTGCATCACATCGGACGGGCGCGCCGGCGGCAGCGGCGACGTGCCCACAGCGTCGATGCCGGCTTGCTCCACAAGTGGCACGGCGGCGTCCGGAAGCGCCCACAGCACCGCATGACCACGCGCGACCAGCGCCTGGGCGAGGGGCACCATCGGGAAGACGTGCCCCATCCCGAGGGGTGTCACGAGCAGCACCTTCATTGGCATGATCCTGTTTTAGCCTCAGCGGCCGGCGCGCACGGCGACAAGGACCGGAGGCTTGGAACTTTGGGTGAGCTCGGCACCAGGATGGCGGCCCGTGTGAGGGGTTCGACCCTGTCAGGTCTGGTAGCCGGCGCTGACGGTGCCGCCACTCTCCGCCTGTCGCTCCCCAATGACGGCCCGGTGAACCAGTCGCCGGGGACTTGCCAGTAAATCTGCGGGCCGCCGGCGAGGAAGGTTTGCGCCAGGATGCCGAGCTGCTCGTCGGGTACGAGGCCGGACTCCTCGATCCGCTCGACGAGCCGTCCGGTGGCGTTGCGCCAACGCCGATCGGTGAGAAGGAGCATGGCTGTGACTACGGCCCCCTCGGGTTCATCGGTGTGGACCTTGACGCCACCATCGTCATCGAGGCTGTTCGACCACGCTGCCGGTGACGAGCGCGCAGCGTCCCACGACCAGGGCGCGAGTTGCGGCCTGCGGTCGCGCCCACAGTCGAGGCACCGAGCGGAGCAGCCGATCGGTAACCCTGCGGGCCGAGTTCAAGCCAGTGGCTGCGCGGTCTGCGGCTGCGCTGTCGCAGCGATGACCTGGTCAAGCACGGACTGGCCAGGCAATTGAGGCGGGTCGAGTGAGGGCAACTCCCGGATACGGGAGAACGCCCGCTCGATGAATGGCCCCTCGATCACGGGAGTATGGCAACCGGCGATGGTCTTGATGTTGAGGCTTTGCACACGGTCGACGTACCGGCCGTACTTCGTCTCGTCGACCAGCGACAGCCACGGGCTCACCGCGCCCAGCGCGAACAGCATGAGACCGAAGCTCCAGAACTCGCCGTCGAGATCGGCGACCGGCGTCTCCGGCGCAGGCAACGGTGTCGCGAACGAATCGGCCGACCAATAGACACCTGTCGTGGGATCGAACAGCCCGCGGGTGGTGGGCGAGTCATAGACGGGGGGCCGCAGCGCCTGCAAAGTGCGGTCTCCTATGTCAAGATCCTCGCCGTCCATGACCCATCGGCACCGGTGGTGCGGAAATTCGAAGCAGTTCGTGTGACGCTCCACCATCGCCCAGTTGCACACCAGCCTTGCGTTGGCGCAGGCGCTGAGCGTTTCGTCGAGGTTGCCGGTGTGATCAACGTCGTCGTGGGACAAGAAGATCCAGCGCACGTCCTCCGGGTCCACAAGCGAGAACACGTCTTCGAGCCACTGCCCACGATTCGCCACCGTGCCCGTATCGACGATCATCGGCTCTGAGCCCCGGATCACCATCGAGTTCAAGTGGACGAACAAGGGCTGGCCGAGTGCCTGCTGAACCGAGTGGATGGTCCAGGTGTCGGCCGCGATCCGCCTAGGCGGTACGCGGATTGTCGGCGCGAGTGGCGAGAACGTCGTCATGATCCCTCCCCTGGAGCGACGCCGGCGCGCCGCAGACTGCTCGTATCATGACAGATGGAGAGCCACCCGACAAGGCCAAATTGGGCTGGGCGAATCCGCGGACCGGTCGCTGCGCTGCACTGAAAAGGCCGGCATCCGCGGACGCTCCAGTGCCCGGCGCCGGCCGGACAACATGACTGAACGACGAGGACGCCGCCGCGCCCGCCGTCACAGGCGTGCGCTCTCTCTGCTAGGGCAAAGGGCCTGAGCTGCGGGTGAGCGTTCGCGCTGTTTACTCAAGAGGGATTCGGCTAGTTGGCCCGTGGCATGGACATGTGTGTCTGGACCAACTGCCAGCAGCCGTCAATCCGCAGCGCTGTGCCGCTGACCCGGCCCTGGAACTCGTGTTCCCCCCACACCCGCTGTACACCGGCGAGGATCGGGGTCCTCACCCAGCACAAGAGCAACAGCCTGAGGCCCGCGCCTACGACTTCATGACCACCGGGTGCCCGGCGAGACCAAGCGCGACCATGCCTACTGGCCTAACGTCGGCACGCTCGACGCCTACTACGACTCACCCATGGGCCTGGTGCCGGCAGACCCGTTCTTCAACCTCTACAACCAGAGTTGACCGATCTACGCGTCGGCCCGATCGTTCCGCCCGGCAAGTTCGTGTTTGAGCGGGCGGAAGGCACCGGCCGGGTGCTGAACTCGCTGGTCTGCCCGGGAGCGACCATCTGCCCGGGGCAAGGGCACATGGGCTCTGAGAAGATCCCACCCGACACCAGCGACCGGAGGTAGGCCATGACCGACAAGCAGGCGAAGATCCAGCGAGAAGGCGGGGAGGGCGTCCGCCCCGTTCTCCTGGCGATAGCGGGAGACAGCGGCACAGGAAAGACGACCATCACCTCCGGGCTGGTCGAGGCTCTGGGCCGTGAGCGCATCACCTCCGTCGGGACCGATGACTACCACTGTTACGACCGCGAGGAACGCAAGGACAAGCCGTTCACGCCCCTGCACCCGGACTGCAACTACCTCGACATCATGCAGCAGCACCTCGAGCTTCTCGCCCTCGGCCAGCCCATCCTGAAGCCGGTCTACGATCATGACACCGGCGAACTCGGGCGCCCCGAGTACGTCGAGCCGCGCGACTTCGTGATCGTCGAGGGGCTGCACCCCCTCCACACCGAGGTGTCCAGGGCCTGCTTCGACATCACCGTGTTCCTCGACCCGCCGGAAGAGATCCGCTTCGCCTGGAAGCTGCGCCGCGACACCGAGAAGCGGGGCTACACCGAGGAGCAGGTCCGCGAGGAGCTCGAGAAACGAGAGCCCGAGTCCGCCGAGTTCATCCGCCCGCAGCGTGCCCACGCCGACATCGTCGTGCAGTTCGCCCCCATCGAGGAGCGGGGCGAGTCGCCCGAGGACCCACTCAGCGCCACCCTCCTCCTCCGACCGACGATCAGCCACCCGGACCTGTCGGCGATCCTCGGCGAGGATACCCGTGAGGCCATGCATTCCAAGCTCAGCCGGGACGACGACCGCAAGCCGGTCGACGCCGTCCACATCCATTCCTACGCTGACCGGGAAGTCACCAAGAGAATTGAGCAGGCCATCTGGGACGAACTCGGGCTTCACTCGCCGGTGCCGGATGCGCTCGGCATGATCACCTCCGACACCCGCGACGAGCCGCTGGCCCTCACCCAGCTGATTCTGCTGTATCACCTCATACAGGCCAGGCAGTCCGTCACCGCCGCTTGACGACCGGATAGACGCCAAGTCGTCCGGCTGTCCATGTGACAGTGCGCTGCGGAGCTGGTCGTCAGGAGCGCATTGGATGCGGCCGCAATTCGGTCAGCCGGACACTCGACGTAGGTGATCGGCGCCGCGGCGGCGAGGTCGGGCTTCGCCGTCGCCACTGCCAGCATCGCGGGGCTCAGTCGCAGGCCGTGACAGTGCCCGACGGCCCCGCCCGCGTCGCCGCCACGCGTGCCACGGTACCGGGGCCGGTGGCGACATCCAGCACTGCGTCGCCGCGGTCGACGCCCACCTCATCGAGGAGGGCCTCGCCCCACGGGGTGAACATGAAGGGCACGACGGCGTCGTACGCGGTCATCGCGTCCACCGTCGCCGACGCGAACGAGGCGCTCCAGGTTTGGCTAGCGTTCGTCGTCGTATTCACTGCAACCCCCGGATGGTCGGCTCGAACGCTCGGTCCATGTCCCAGAGAGGTTCGAAGGTGACGTGGACCACGTGGCCGTAGGTCTGGTTGTGGAACATCTGGTAGCGCCCGAAGGCCTCGGGGTCGTCCACCTCGAGGAGCGCGTAGCCGCCCCATCCGGTGCCGTAGGAATGGTGGTGCTTCACGCCAGCCTGGACGTCACCCCAGTTGCCCGACCGAGCGAACGCCTCGAACGCCTCCGACCATGCTTGGTCGAGTTCAGCCTTCCTGACCCCCTCGGCGTAGACGAAGCGCTGGAGATACATCTGACCCATTGGTCTCCTCCTTCCTAGCTCGGCAGCCCTTGGGCGTTGGCCTCGTTGATCGCGAAGAACTCGTTGCTGCTGATCGGTCCCGTTGCGCCGTCGACGAGCCTGCGCACGGTCTCGACGGAGTCGGATCTGAACAAGCACACCCCACGGGTGCCGTCGGCGCTGGGAGCGACGACGGGAAGTTCGGTGCCGTTCGGCAGGTCGAGCGGCCCGCTCCAGAACGCCTTCGGGTCGGAGATGTCGTGGATCGAGATGACGTACATGGCTCTCCTTTCGCTCGGCTCTCGGCCGACTGCCGAGTGGCCTTTGTCGATGAAGGGGCGCGATGTGGGTCATCGCGACGCGACGCGGGGCATCGCGATTTCGGCTGGGAGCCGCGGGCAGCGCGGCCGATCGAGCCGGCAACGTCACAGCTCCCAGGTGACGGGCTCTGGCGGGTCGTAGGCGCAATACGCTCCGGTCTTGACAGAGGCTCGGAGGTGGCGCCCGAGTACAGGGTGTTCGGCCTCGATGCGCTTGAGAGCACTCGCGACGCGTGTCCGCACCGCCTTGCGTGCTCGTTCGGCCCAGTCGTCGGCGGTCCGGGAGCGGCCGGCCAGCCCGAGATCCGACGACAGGCGATCGATGAGGATCTCGCGTTCGGCTCGGGCTCGCGCGGAGCGCTCGGCGTCGCCAACCGTGTCGGCATCGTCCTCCTCCTCGGCCAGCTCGGTGAGCCGAGTGCGGTAGGACGCGATCGCCTTGTCGTCCAGGAGGGCATCAGCGGCCGGCCGCTTCCCGAGGTCGACCGCGCCGACCAGCTCGGCGACGTGCACTTCACGGCCGGGTCGGGCGAGCATCACCACGAGGTCGGCCAGACCCTTCGAGTGGCGCAGCCGCACCGAGGTCTCATCGTAGGTTAGCTGCCAGACGTCGCCCTCCCGCCGGAAGGCTCCGGAAAGCTGGGGTCGCGACCGCCGGCTCGGCGGCCCGCCTCTGGTCGGGTGATCCGCCCAGCGCTCCCTGCCGGCAGCTTTGGCGTCGAGCTTGGCTCCCAGCTGCTCGAAAACGGAGCCGGCGGCGTCGAGCTCCCGATCGGAGGATTCGATGTCGCCGAGCTCGCGGTAGGCCCGGGCCAGGAGCACCCGCACCTTGGCGCAGTCGTAGGGCGCCTCGAGCTCGGTCCAACCGGAGCAGGCCGACCGCAACGTCGACAGGGCCTCTTCCGTGCGCCCAATGGCGAGCAGGACCGAACCCCGGGACCGCTTGGCGGCAGCCTCGAGGCCGGAGCTCCGATAGACAGACGCCACCGCGTCGAGCTCATCGGCGGCCGCCGACGCCGTCGCCGGGTCACCGGCGCCGATAGCGATCTCGACCTGGGCGGAGAGCAGACGCGCCCGTCCCAGCGGGTCGGCGACACCGGCCAGGGCAGAGTGGATCAGAGCCGCCGCTGCCTCGGGGCGCCCCTGAGCCAGGCGGAGGAGTGCCAGCCCCGGCTGAGGGTCGCGGCCCAGCTGGTGCCCATGGCTGTAGGCGTCCTCCGCACCCTCGAGATCGCCAGACAACCGCCTGATTTCACCGATCTGGTAATGACCCTCGGCAACGATGCCGACATGGATGTGGGCCACGTCCTGGCAGACACGCTCGGCCTCGTCCTGGGCCTGCGTCCAGGCACCGCGGATCTGCATCACCTGCGCCCGGTGGACGCGGCAGATGCCCTTGAACAGCACGGCCGGCGCCATCCGGTCGCACCACTCCGACGTCGACTGGGTCCAGTCCGCCGCGCGGCGAATGTCGCCGAGCTCGTAGCAGGCCGCCATGAGGTGGCAGTAAACGTTGCCGGCCCAGTTCGGGGCCATCTCCCGCGATGAAGCCTCCAGCATCCCCTCGTCCAGCAGGGTCACGCCATCCTCGGCCCGGCCGAGCTTGATCAGGACGCGGCCCTCGGCCACCAACCCGGCGGCGACGAGGTTGCGGTCCGCGTGCCGGCGGCCGAAACCCTGAACCTGGCGCGCCTTCGCCATCGTCTCCTCGCCGCCATCGAGAGAGGTCTCCACGCTGAAATAGAGCAGGTATCCCTGCTCGGGGCAATCCGGCTCGTCGGCCACCAAGCGCTGGGCACGGTTCACCCAGCCGCCGCCGACGGTTACGTTGCCCCGCAGGAAGTAGGCGTAGGCGATGTCGAAGGCTCGCATCGCGGCGCGCCGGTTGTTCGACATTTCGAGATACCGCTCGTACGCCTCCTCCCGTGCCGCCAGCGAATCGTCCATGCGTCCGAGCCACCACGACGATTCGGCCAGGGCGTTCAGGTCGTCGGCGTCGAGACGGCCTTCCTGTCGGGCGGCAAGGAAGGCCTCGAACGCCCGGGCCCAGTCGTGCGCGGCGAAGGCTGCGCGAGCGGCCGCGAGTTCGCCCATCAGCGCAACCCGGTCATCCAGGTGAGGCGCCTGTGTCGGAGGGCTCGACCAAGGTCCGGACAGACACCGAGCGGACGAGGTCGGCGAGCCCGCTGACAGGGAACTGTCCGGTGATTTCCCTTCGGTCGCGCCGCGTCTGCACACGCGATTGTCTCCGACACGATCTCACGTTCGCAAAAAGGTTGCAGTGGGAGCGGCCGCCGTGAGGGACTTGCGCCGGAATTTTTCCGCTATCATAATGCAAGCATGCCAAATGTTCTCGTACGTGATCTCCCAGAACCGGTACATGCAGCCCTGCAGCGGCGCGCCGAGCGGCGCGGACAGTCCCTCCAGCAGTACCTGGCTGGCGAACTGAAGCGCCTCGCCGAGAAGCCGAGCCTCGACGAGGTCCTTGACCGCATCGAGCACCGCCGTGGCGGTCGAGTGGGACTCGGGCAGGCGGTCGCGGATCTCATGGAGGAGCGGCAGCGACGTTGATCGTGATCGACGCTTCGGTGTTGGCGAACGTGATCGGCGATGACGGCGTGGATGGCCCTCGGCGGAACACGAGTTTCGCCCGCACGTGCTCGTGTGGATGATCCTGGTCCCGCCGCCCGACTGGGCCGACTGACCTCGACCGTCACCAGCTCAGCCGAGCCGCGACAACATCCCCTATCGCCGGGGCTAGCGGCAAGCGACCGCCACCAGGCTGAGCTCATGGAGGAGGCCTTGCGCCGCGCCAATGACAATGCCGAGCGGGCCAGGGAGGACGCCGAACAGGCCAGGGAGGAAGCAGAGCGGGCCAGGGAGGAGGCCGAACAGGCCAGGGAGGAAGCCGAGCGGGCCAGGGAGGAGGCCGAACAGGCCAGGGAGGAAGCCGAGCGGGCAAACCGAGCCAAGAGCGAGTTCCTGGCCACGATGAGCCACGAGATCCGAACGCCGCTCAACGGCGTGATCGGCATGAACAGCTTGCTGCTGGAAACTGATCTGGACGCCGTGCAGCGGGAGTACGCCGGCACCGCCAGGGCATCAGGGGAGGCCCTGCTCGGGGTGATCAACGACATTCTCGACTTCTCCAAGATCGAGGCAGGCCAAATCGACCTGGAGGAGATCGACTTCGACCTGCGTACCGCGGTCGAGGAGTCCCTCGATCTTGTCGCCGCCTCCGCTCACGCCAAGGATCTCGAGGTGGCGGCCATCATCGACCCGGCGGTGCCCGTCGAGGTGCGCGGCGACCCCGGGAGGTTGCGTCAGATCATCATCAACCTGTTGGCCAACGCCGTGAAGTTCACCGACGACGGCGAGGTCATCGTCAGCGTCGCCGTGGTCAGCGAGGCGGGCGACACGGTTGAGCTGCGCATCGAGGTCTCCGATACTGGAATAGGGATCACACCTGAGGCCTGCGAAAACCTCTTCGAGAGCTTCTCCCAAGCCGACGCCTCCACGACTCGTCGCTACGGCGGGACGGGTCTGGGTCTGGCCATCTCCAAGCGGTTGGCCGAGTTGCTCGGCGGCACTATCGGCGTGGCACCAAGACCAGGGCGTGGAACCAGCTTCTGGTTCACCGTCGGCCTGCGCCGTGCTGAAGCCGCTATGCCGGGCCCGCCTGCGTCGGTGGCGGAGTTGGCTGGGCTTCGGGTCCTGGTGGTCGACGACAACGCCACCAATCGGCTGATCCTGGACGAGACCCTGCGCATGTGGCGGATGCGGCCCACCTGCGTGGAGGATGGACCCAGCGCCTTGACTGCCATGCGGGCAGCAGCACACTCAGGTGGCCGCTTCGACGTCGCCATTGTCGACTACCAGATGCCAGACATGGACGGCCTGGAGCTGGCACAGGCGATTCGGGACGATCAGGACCTGTCCACGACCAAGCTGGTCTTGCTGACGTCGGCGGCGCAGCGGGGCGATGCCGAGCAGGCCCGAAAGACGGGCATCGAGATGTTCCTCACCAAGCCCGTGCGCCGGGCGGCGCTGTTCGACTGTCTCGCCAAGGTCATGGGCCCGGGTGGGGTGGGGGAGCCGCGCTCCTCCGCCGTGGGCCCGGCGGAGGAGCGAGATCCTGCTACGGCAAAGGCAAACGTGCTCGTGGTCGAGGACAACGTCGTCAACCAGAAGGTGGCAGCTCGCACTCTCGAGACGATGGGCTATCTAGTGGATGTGGCGGCTAATGGCCTGGAAGCGGTCGAGGCGCTGACGCTGATCCCCTATCACGCCATCCTCATGGACTGCCAGATGCCGGAGATGGACGGATACGAGGCCACCTGTCAGATCCGCCGGTTGCCAAGTGACCGCAGCAGCACCCCCATCATTGCCATGACCGCGGGAGCGACCCGCGAGGATGAAGCAAGGTGCCTCAGCGCCGGTATGGACGACTACGTGTCAAAGCCCGTCCGACGCGAAGAGCTGGCCAGAGTGCTTGAACGGTGGATCGGCGTTGGCCAGCCTCGGAGCGTCACATAGAGGACCGCCAGTGTGACCTGCGGAATAGCTGGGTGGGATTGACCCGGTTCGCGAGAGCCCGACCAGAGAGTGGACTCCACGACGGGTCGGCCGGTCCCGGCGGTGCGAGCGGTTCTTCGAAGCCTTGCCGTCGTCCTTGAGGTTGCGGCGGTTTTGACCATCACCTCGTGGTTCCGGCGCTCGCGGAGTGGATCTCGCTCGCCGGATCGGGCACGACGGTGACCGATCGCGTTCTCGGCACCGTGGTGTCGGCACCTCGAGGCGTCACCAGAAAATTTACACGAATAAACGTTCGACCGTCAAGCGATTTCGCAAACTTCATGATCTCCGAAGTCGTATCCTGATCGGATGGATCAACCGCCGGCGGATCCGCAGGATTGGACCGATGAGCAGTGGTTGGAGTGGCTGGAGGCCACGGATGGCCAGGCCGCGGTGCCGGGCGACGAAGGTGATCGGGCCGGCGAACGCCCCACAGTGCGGGATCGGGTGCGGTCGTCGCCGGCCGCCCGGGGGATGGGCGGCGCCATGATCGCCCTGCACGAGATCTTCTACAAGCCCAAGGACGACGAGGTGGTGATCGTGGCCCAGGCCGGCGGCGATCCGCCCGATCCCGACGCCCTCGACCTCGACCTCGATCCCGACCACCCGGAGGCGTCCACAGCCACCATCCCGGTGGGCCGCCAGAAGCCACCTAGAGGCACGGGAGGCGACGGCCGGTAGTGTCCCTCGATGCCCTATCCCCCGGCGCAGCGGTTGGATCTGGTGGACGAGCTGCACGGGCGGAAGATCCCTGATCCGTACCGGTGGCTGGAGGATCCGCAGTCGCCTCAGAGCGTGGAGTGGGCCGAAGCCCAGGACAGGTTGGCGCGGGCCCATCTCGACTCTCTGCCCGGCAGAGAACACCTCCGGAGCCGCCTGAACGAGCTTCTCGCCGCCGGCACCGTCGGCGTGCCGGCGATGCGTGGAGAGCGGGCCTTCTTCACCCGTCGCCGCCCCGACCAGGAGCACTCGGTTCTGATGGTGCGGGAGGCGGACTCGAGCGAGCGGGTGCTCATCGATCCGAGCAGCCTCTCCGACGACGACAGCGTCACCCTCGACGGGTGGACCGTCTCACACGAGGGAGATCGCCTTGCCTACCTCCTGTCCGAGGGAGGCGACGAGGAGTCCTCCTTCTTCGTGATGGACGTTGCCACCACGGAGAACATCGAAGGGCCCATCGACCGGACGCGCTACAGCGACATCGCCTGGTTGCCAGGAGGCGAGGAGCTGTACTACGTGCGCCGCCTGCCACCATCGGAGGTGCCCGAGGGGGAGGAGCGGTACCACCGACTCGTCTACCGCCACCGGGTCGGGACCGACCCCGAGACCGACGACCAAATTGTCTTCGGCGAAGGTCGGGAGAAGACGGAGTATTACTCCGTCACCGTCTCCAGGGATGGCCGTTGGTTGGTGATCGGGGCCTCGCAGGGAACCGCACCCCGCAACGACGTGTACCTCGCCGATCTCGCCGGCGACCGAACCCTTACGCCGGTACAGGAGGGGGTGGATGCCATGACCGACGCCGGCGTCCGCGACGGCGTGCTCTTCCTGCTCACCAACCGGGAGGCGCCACGTGGGCGGATAGCGACCGCCGATCCTGAACAGCCCCGGGAATGGCACGACCTCGTCGCCGAGTCGGAAGCGGTGATCGAGATCTTCGCTCTGACCGACGATGCCATCGTCGTCGCCACCACCGGCCACGCCGTCGGCCATGTGAACGTGCACGACCGCACCACCGGCGCCTGGCGCGCCGAGGTGCCCCTGCCTGGCTTGGGGACGGTGGCCGGCTTGACCAGCCGGCCAGACGGCGGGGACGAGGTCTGGCTCGGCTACACCGATTTCGTAACTCCGCCTCAGGTCCATCGGGCCGAGGTGTCATCGGGCATCGTGGAACTGTGGGAGGACGCCCCGGGCCGGGTCGCCATCGCCGGTGTCACCGCCCGCCAGGTGGTCTACCCCTCCAAGGACGGAACCGAGGTCCGCATGTTCGTGGTGACCGGCGCCGCCGCCGGCGCCACGACTGCGCCGCCGGGGCGGACCCCCACTGTTCTCTACGGGTACGGCGGCTTCGGCATCTCCCTCACCCCCAGCTACAGCGCCGGCATCCTCGCGTGGGTCGAGCAGGGGGGCGCCTACGCCATCGCCAACCTACGCGGCGGCAGCGAGGAGGGGGAGGCCTGGCACCGAGCGGGGATGCGCGACACGAAGCAGAACGTCTTCGACGACTTCGCCGCCGGCGCGGAGTTCCTGGTGTCCAGCGGCGTCACTTCAGCCGATCATCTGGGGATCTCCGGGGGCAGCAACGGTGGGCTACTCGTCGGAGCAGCACTCACCCAACGCCCCGAGCTGTTCGCCGCCGTGGTGTGCAGCGCGCCGTTGCTCGACATGGTGCGTTACGAGCAGTTCGGTCTGGGCGCCACCTGGAACGACGAGTACGGCACGGTCGACAAGCCCGAGGAGCTCGACTGGCTGCTGGCCTACTCGCCGTACCACCGGGTGGTGCAAGGAACGCGCTATCCCTCGGTGCTGTTCACGGTGTTCGACTCCGACACCCGGGTGGACCCTCTCCACGCCCGAAAGCTGTGCGCCGCTCTCCAATGGGCTACCTCAGCACCTCTCGAGGAGAGGCCGGTCCTGTACCGCCGGGAGCAGAAGGTGGGGCACGGCTCGCGCTCGGTGACCAGGACAGTGGAGCTGGGGGTGGACACAGGAGCCTTCATGGCCGCCCGCCTGGGGCTGGAGCTGTCAGCCGCCGAGCCGTCTCAATTCAAGGGTTGATCGGCTTTCGGAACCTCGCCAGGAAGGGGTTGCGTAGGCGCTCCCGCCCGATGGTGGTGACGGGGCCGTGCCCGGGATTGACCCGCACGTGATCGGGCAACGGTAGGATCTTCTCGGCCATCGACGCCATCAGCTCGTCGGCGTCGCCGCCGGGAAGGTCGGTACGCCCGATGCCGCCACGGAACAGGTGGTCGCCGCTGAAGAGGATGGGCTCCTCACCGTCCACCTTTAGGAGGAAGCAGGTGGACCCCTTGGTGTGCCCAGGCGTGTGCAGCGCGGTGAAGGTCATTCCCGCCCCCGACACCCGCTGCCCGTCGTCCAGCCCATGGATCAGCTCGGGCGGCCGCACGTCGAGCCCTGACTCCTCAAGGGCCTGACCCAGCGGCCCGCCGGTCTGGACGGGGTGGAGGATCATGTGGCGGTCGCCGTCGTGCAGGTGCACCGGGAGAGGCTCGCCGGCGCCTTGCCGGCCCGGGTCGCGCACCAACGTGGGGATGCCTCCCACGTGGTCGACATGCCCATGGGTGGCCAGGATGGCGACCACCCGGAGGTGGTGGTGGGCGAGACGCTCGAGAATGGCGGCCGGGTCGGGTGGCGCATCGACGAGCACGCACTCACCACCCGGACCGGCTGGCGCCACGATCCACGCGTTGGTGTCAACCAGCCATAGCGGGATCCCCTCGACGACCATGACCCACGGTATCCGTCGGCCGCGACATGAACCGCCAGGCACGACCGGCACGACAAGGAGCGAAACGGACCAATTGACAGCCGCGGGTTCCGGTCCTACGGTGCTCGGAAAAGTCACTCACTGGGCACAGGAGAGAAAAATGGCACGGAGATCTCAGTTGGGGCGAACGCTGGCGGTGGCAGCTACGGCGGCAGCGATGGTGGGAGCGGGCTCGTTCCCGCAGATGCCGGCAGGCAGCCTGGAGGTACCGGCGCCGGCCCGCGTGCGCGCCGTGTTGAAAGACGCCGCCGGCGCCGACAAGGGCGCCGTGGCCTTCACGGCCGAGGGCAACCGGGTGCGCGTGGAGGTCCTGGCCACCGGCCTCAGCGAGGGTTGGCACGGCTTCCACGTCCACACCACGGGCAATTGCACGGTCGGCGATCCGGCCAGTCCCTTCACCGCCGCCGGCGGCCACCTGGGCTCGGCGGCCACACCCGCTCAGAGCCACAGCAACCACGACGGTGACATGCCGTTGCTGTACGCCAACGCCGCCGGCGTGGCGCGGGCAACGTTCCGCACCGACAACTTCACCATCCCTGCGCTCACCGACAACGACGGCAGCGCCGTCATCGTCCACGCTTTGGCCGACAACTACGCCAACATCCCCGCGGCCCGGTACGACACCACGCCTATCGCCGGCGGTGCCGTGCCTGATGCCACGACACTCAACACCGGTGACGCCGGCGCCCGGCAGCGCTGCGGCCTGGTCGAGTCCGGCACGGCGAACTTCGGCGCCGGTTACTGGTTCGTAGCGTCGGACGGTGGGGTGTTCGCCTTCGGCGACGCCAAGTTCCACGGATCCACCGGCGCGCTCAAGCTGAACCGGCCCGTCGTGGGCATGGCCGCCAGCCCCAGCCGCAATGGGTACTGGCTCACCGCCTCCGATGGCGGCATCTTCGCCTTCGGTGACGCCAAGTTCTTCGGTTCCACCGGCGCCCTCACCCTCAACAAGCCGGTGGTGGGAATGGCCGGGCCCCCCGGCGACGTGACCACGGTCCTCAAGGACGCCACCGACAAGGCCTTGGGCAGCGCGAGCTTCACCCAGGAGACAGGGAACGTGCGGGTCCAGGTGCTGGCCAAGGGCCTGACCCCCGGTTGGCACGGCTTCCACGTCCACACCACCGGAAACTGCACGGTGGGCGACCCGGCCAACCCCTTCACCGCTGCCGGCGGCCACCTCGGCTCGGCAGCCTCTCCCGCCCAGAGCCACAGCGGCCACGACGGTGACATGCCGCTTCTGTTCGCCAACGAGGACGGGGTAGCACGGGCCACCTTCCGGACGGACAACTTCACCGCCGCTCAGCTCCTGGATAGCGATGGCAGCGCGGTAATAGTGCACGCGCTGGCCGACAACTACGCCAACATTCCCGCCGCCCGCTACGACACCAAGCCCGTGCCCGGTGGCGCGGTGCCCGATGCCACCACCCTCAACACGGGCGACGCCGGCGCCCGCCAGCGCTGCGGAGTGGTTCGGCGGGCCAGTGACGGCTACTGGCTGGTGGCCAACGACGGAGGGATCTTCGCCTTCGGCGATTCGAAGTTCTTCGGGTCGACCGGGGCGCTCACTCTCAACAAGCCGATCAACGGCATGGCTCCCACGCCGAGCGGCGACGGCTACTGGCTGGTGGCCTCCGACGGCGGCATCTTCGCCTTCGGCGACGCCGTCTTCAAGGGCAGCACCGGTGACATCAAGTTGAACCAGCCCATCGTCGGGATGGCGCCCACGCCCACCGGCGACGGCTACTGGCTCATCGCTTCCGATGGCGGCGTCTTCTCCTTCGGGGACGCGCTGTTCAGTGGCAGCACCGGAGCCCTGAAGCTCAACCAGCCCATCCGTGGCGGCGCCGCCCACACCACCTGACAACCGGCACCACCGGTGGACGAGCCGTAGAAGCAGAGGCCCCGGCGTTCAGCCGGGGCCTTTGCCTTTGCGCTCGGAAATGAAGGCCTTCAGCACGGCGAGATCGACTGAGCGGCAGACCAGCCGGTGGCGCCAGGCCGTCACCACCACCGGCTCGGGAAGTGATGGGTTAGGGGCGACGACCACCACCTCTTCGGCCACGGAGGCCAGGCTCTCCCGTGGCCCGGCCGGCAGGTCGGAGCGGTACTGGACGACGATTCCGCCCTCCTCCAGCACCGCCACCTGGACCGGCTCGTCGATGGGCAGGGGCTGGAGGCCGGTGACAGTTCCGCTGGAGGCGTGCGGGCCGGACGTCGGCGGGTCCGTGCTGTAGCTCGGTGGGGGCGCACCCGGTAGCAGGTGCTGGGTGCTGCGGGGATCCAGTGGGTCGATCACCACCGGCTGGCATCCCGAGGCGGCGACGGTGGTGGTGGTCGGACCCGCTTGGCGCCCGGGCGACCCGTTGTCGCGCCCGCAGGAGGCCAGGAAAGCGGAGACAACCGCGACAAGGACGGCGACGATCCCAGTGGGTGGCGGCAGCCTTCGGATCCGCCAGAGTAGGTAGCGATGGCGACCGCCGTTCCCCCGGGGGTGATCTGTGCCGCCGCCTACACTGTGCGGCCATGCCCAGGTCTGTCGTCGAGCGCAGGCTCGTGGAGGTGAATCGCCGGCTGAAGCAGGCCCGTGAGGAGCTGGTCGTGCTCGACCAGCAGCTGGCGGCCCTTGCCGGCGAGGCCGACGACGCACGGGTGCGGGCCCTGGTGTCCGATTCGCCCATGGCCCAGCGCGAGCACCGTGAAGCGCAGAGGCACGCTGACGCCATGGCCCGCAGTCGGCAAGCCACGCTGTCGGCCATAGCCGCCCACGAGCGGACCATCGACGAGCTGCTCGACCGGCTCGTGGTGGACTCTCGCTAGTGGGTACACGAGTCGTCATCGCCGAGGACGAGACCATCATCCGCCTGGACCTGAAGGAGATCCTCGAGGAAGAGGGCTACGAGGTGGTCGGCGAGACGGGTCGGGGCGACGAAGTCGTCGACCTGGTCAAGTCCACCCACCCCGACCTGGCCATCCTCGACATCCGTATGCCAGGCATGGACGGGCTCACCGCGGCGCGCGAGATCACCAGCGAACGCAGGGCGGCGGTGCTGATTCTCACCGCCTTCAGCCAGCGCAACCTGATTGAAGAAGCTCGCGACGCCGGCGCCCTCGCTTATCTGGTCAAGCCGTTCCAGACCAACGAGCTGATTCCCGCCATCGAGGTGGCCCTCGGCCGTTTTGCCGAGATGAAGGCGCTGGAACAGGAGAACAAGAACCTCGAGGAACAGCTCGAGACCCGCCGCTGGGTGGACAGGGCCAAGGGGATGCTCATGGACCGTCACGGCATGTCCGAGTCCGACGCCTTCCGCTTCATCCAGCAGGCCGCCATGCGCGAGCGCCAGACCATGCGGGTGGTGGCCAAGCGGATCGTCGACGGCGAGCTCAGTCCTTGAGACCCGTCCGCCATGGGCTCGGGTTCCTGCTCATGGCGAAGCGCCCCGTCGAGCCGGGCGACCAGATTCACGCCGATCTGGGGATGCAGACCGACTTCACCGTCGAGTGACCACGCCGATCGAGTACCAGTAGCCGCGCTGCCCGTGGCCTGCTTCGCTCTCGTTCCCAGCCCTTTCCTGGGTCCCTCCTGCTGGGCACCGGTAGCCAGTGAGCTGAGTGCAAAGGGAAACCCGGTACTCATTCCCACGCCGGTCGACGCCGGCGTGCCGCCGTTCTGGCCCCAGCACGCGGCGGCCGCGGCCATCGCCGTGCCCCGCGTGGAGAACCTGATCCTGGCCGGGCACGGAGGAGCCGGGCCGCTGCTGCCCGCCATCGCCGACGCTGCTCATTGCGATGTCGGCATCTACCTGTTCGTCGACGCCGACCTTCCCGTGCACGGCTCCACCCGGATGGACCTGCTCCGCACGGCGGATCTTCACCTCGGCGCTGAGGTCGATCAGAGACTGCGGGCCGGCGGTCGCCATCCGGGGTGGACCGATGAGACCCTCCATTCGATTATCCCCGACGGCCGCGCCCGCGCCGCCGTGCTCTCCGAGTTCAAGCCACGGACCAAGGACTTCTTCCTCGAACCCCTGCCCCTGCCGGCCGGATGGCCCGACGCGCCCTGCGCTTACCTCCGGCTGAGCCAGGCCTACGAAGGGGCGGCGGCTCGGGCCGAGGCCCAGGGCTGGCGGGTACGGCGGCTGGAGGCCGGCCACTTCCACACCGTCGTGGACCCGGAGGAGGTGGCCGAGGCCATCCTCGATCTATGTGGCCTCCGGTAACCTGGACCCACCAATACATGGAAAGGACAGCAATGACCACTAACCGTCAGCTAGTCAGGCACCTCCCCGGGTGGAGACTCAGGTGAATGCTCCTTCCCGTCCCGGCGTGCCCGGGACACTCAGGAGCGGCTCAGTCATCCAGCCGTGCCCCACCTGCTGGCGACGCCTGACCTCAGCCCTGCTCGCTCTGGTCCTGCTGGCCCTTCTGGCCACGGCCTGCGGCAGGGACAGCGACAATGACTTTTCAACCAGCAGTGTGGGTGCGGACAGCAAGGACCCTCTCAAGATCGGTGCCATTCCCGATCAGGACCCGGAGAAGCTGCAACGCCTCTACGGCACAGTGGCCGATTACCTGGAGGAGGAGCTTGGCATCCCGGTGGAGTACCTGCCGGTGACGGATTACACCGCTGCCGTAACCCTCTTCAAGGTCGGAGACCTCGACCTGGTGTGGTTCGGCGGCCTCACCGGCGTCCAGGCCCGCCTTCAGGTGAAGGGGGCGGAGGCCATCGTCCAACGGGACATCGACGCTGCCTTCCACAGCCTCTTCATCGCCAATCCGGTGTCCGGGATCAAGGCGGTCATGAACGCCGATGGCCTCGATCAGCTGAAGGGCCGGCGCTTCACCTTCGGAAGCGAGTCGTCGACATCAGGACGCCTGATGCCGGAGTTCTACCTGGGCGAGGCCGGTGTGAGGACCACCGACTTTGAGGGCCCGCCGGGGTTCTCCGGCTCCCACGACAAGACCATCGACCTGGTGGCGGCGGGAACCTACGAGGCGGGCGTGGTCAACGAGCAGGTGTGGAAGGACCGGGTGGCCAAGGGCACGGTGGACCTGAGCAAGGTCGACACCATCTACCGCACGCCCGCCTACCACGACTACCACTGGGTGGTTCACCCGCAGGTGAAGAAGCGATACGGCCCC
Source organism: Acidimicrobiales bacterium (assembly GCA_035525365.1). GTDB lineage: Bacteria > Actinomycetota > Acidimicrobiia > Acidimicrobiales. Next base: position 1,951 of record DATLEK010000045.1, on the reverse strand, counting down.
GACGTGGTGGGCCGCATTCAGAAGGCCTTCGAGACGCTCGACCCCGCTGACCCGACGGCCAAGGTCGTGCTCGAGCTGTTCGGGGCGAAGAAGTTCATCGAGACGGACAACTCGCAGTACGAGCAGATCGAGAAGGTCGGGCGGAGCGCCGGCCTCATCCTCTGAACCGGCAGTCGGCATGAAGGCACAACCGAACGCAGTGGTTGCCCTTCGCGGGGTATCGGTTCGCTTCGGCGCCGGTTTGGCCCTGGAGGGGATCGATCTCGAACTGCGCCAGGGTCAGCGTGTAGCCCTGGCCGGCCCGAGCGGGGCCGGCAAGACGACGTTGCTGGCCCTCCTCAATGGTTCGTTGTCGCCCACCACCGGCACGGTCGAGGTGCTGGGACAGGACCTGGCCAGGCTCCGGCCTCGGGAGCTGCGCCGGGTCCAGGCCCGGGTCGGGACTGTCCATCAGCAGTTCGACCTCGTTGGACCGCTACGGGTCGTGCACAACGTCAACGCCGGCCGGCTCCCGGCCTGGTCGCTGGCCAAGGCGGTGGGGTCGCTCATCTCGCCCCAGGAGGCTTCCGGTGCCGAGGCGGCGCTGGGTCGGGTCGGCATCGCCGAGAAGCTCTACGAGCGAACGGACCGTCTCTCGGGCGGTGAGCAACAGCGGGTAGCGGTGGCCCGGGCCCTGGTCCAGGAGCCGGAGATACTGCTGGCCGACGAGCCCATCGCAAGCCTCGACCCGGGGCGCAGCCTCGAGGTCATGGAGCTGCTCCGGCGTCTCAGCGACGAGTCGGGGATGACGCTGGTGGTCAGCCTTCACGCCCTGGCCTACGCCCGCAGCCATTGCGACCGGATCGTGGGCATGCGCGGTGGGCGGATCGTGTTCGACGCGGCGACCCCGGCGGTCACCGACGCCATGGTCGCCTCGTTGTACCGGCTCGAGGAGGCGGAGGTGTGACGCCGCCCGCGCCGGCCGGTGCCCCCGACCTCGATGTCCTCGAGCGGGAGGGCCTGGCCAACGTCCCGGACACCGGTCAGGGACATGGGCGCCGGCCCGGTACCGGACCGACCGAGAGGATTGGCCGCCGGTGCATCTCGATACGGCGGCTGTGGCTGGTCGTCCTCGCTGCCGCCTTCGTGGCGTCCCTCCTGTCAGCGGGGGTCGGGCGGCGGGACTTGGCGAACACGGGCGGCTGGGGAATGGTCCGGCGCTTCTTCACCGCCGCCCTGCATCCCGAGCTGAGCGGGGACTTCCTGAGGCTGGCCTGGGACGCCACCCTCACCACCATCTCCTACGCCGCCCTCGGCACCGTTCTCAGCGTGGCCATCGGGCTGGTCGGTGGCGTCCTCGCGTCGCAGACGTGGTGGAGTTCGGGCAAAAGACCGAAGCGCCGGCAAGGAACGGCCGGGGTGGGCGGAGGCTGGCTCGCCGCCCGGGGTGCCCTCGGCGTTCCCCGTGCCCTTCACGAAGCCATCTGGGCTCTGTTCCTGGTCAACGTGCTCGGACGGAACCCGCTGGTCGGCGTGCTGGCCATCGCCATTCCCTATGGGGCGGTGACGGCCAAGGTCTATTCGGAGCTGCTGGACGAGGCCCCACCGGCGGCGTTCACCGCCCTGCGCGCCGGCGGCGCCGGCCGGCTGAAGGCGTTGCTCTACAGCCTCGTCCCCCAGGCTCTGCCCGACCTCGTCTCCTATGCCTTCTACCGCTTCGAGTGCAGCATCCGGGCAGCCACGATCCTGGGTTTCATCGGCGCCGGCGGGCTCGGCTTTCAGCTCTCCCTCAGCTTCCAGTCCCTGCGCTACACCGAGATGTGGACGCTGCTTTACGTCCTGATCCTCCTCAGCGGCCTGGCCGACCTGTGGAGTCGCCGCCTCCGCTCCCGCCTCATGTCCCCCAAAGCTGCCTTGCGAGTACATACGGGGCGGATTCCGCCCGCGATGTACTCGCAACCGGAAGGGATAG
>DATLEK010000026.1:0-14880 GCA_035525365.1 Acidimicrobiales bacterium | reverse complement strand
GCGCCGGCTGGGTGACCATCCGCTTCACCTACGAGGAGATCCGGCACTCCGGGGCCTCCGTCGTCGAGGAGATCGAACAGCTCCGGGCCCAACGCCGTCACGACCTCGGTCTTCCGCCTCTCAGCAAGGCCGCGTGATCGGAGACTCAGGGCGCGCAAGACGCGTCCCGCCAGTCTCCAACGGGAGCGGACACACGGTTCGGAGACCCAGGGCGCGCGAAACGTGTCCTGTGCGCCTCCGACGGAGCGGTCAGAGGGTGGAGAGGTGGGCGGCGTCGTTGTAGCGGTGGAGGTGCCAGGGGGTGCGGTGGCCCGGCTGGTGGGACCACTCGGTGACCGAGGTGTTGGTGGGCACCAGGCGCAGGGAGTGCTCGAGGGGGAGGCCGCCGAAGGCCTGCATCGAGGAGCGGATCACGCCGCCGTGGCAGGCCACCACGATGGTCTCGCCCGGGTGGTCGACGACGAGACGCCGCAGCCGCCGGCCCGTGCGGAAGCTGAACTCCGCCCACGTCTCGACGTCGGGTCCCCACTGCACCCACGGGTCGTACTCACCCTCCCGCGGGTAGTCGCGCCGGTAGTGCTCCCAGGTCATCCCGTCGATCACGTCGCCGGTGTGCACCTCGCACAGCTCGCAGTCGGTCACGATCTCGGGCGAGCCGAGTGCCTCGCCGACGATGCGGCCGGTCTCGATGGCGCGGGGCAAGGTGCTGGCGTACAGCCGGACCGGCAGCTCGACCTCGCCGGTGCGGGCGAACCGGTCGCGCAAGGCAGCGGCCTGACGCCGACCGAGATCCGACAGCCCGGAGCAACCGCGGGCACCGCCGATGACGCCGTCCACCGCCGACTGTGCCTCACCGTGGCGGATGAGCAGCACGCGCGTCAACGGCGCGGCAGCACCGTCGCCGGTCTCAGGCAAGGTGCTCGACGAAGCGCTCGAGCTGCTTGAGGTTGCGGCACTCGAAGGCACCGTCGGTGTGCGTTGCGTACTCGCTGAGGATCGAGTCGCCGGTGTCCCAGTACGACCGTGGCTCGGGGTTGAGCCAGTACACGTGCCGGGCCCGCTTGCGGATCTCGGACACGACCCAGGCCTGGGACGCGTGGTAGTTGTTCCGCGCGTCGCCCAGCAGGATCACGCTGGTCTTGGACGTGATCTCGCGGCCCCACCGCTCCCAGAAGGTCTCGAAGGCGTGCCCGTAGTCGGAGTGCCCGTCGACCCAGATGACGTCCGCCTCGGTGTTCACCCGGTGCACGGCTTCGGTGATGTCCTCGACGTTCTCGAAGTACTGCGTCACCTCGTCGATGCCGTCGATGAAGACGAAGGCACGCACCTTCGAGAACTGCGCGCTCATGGCGTAGACGAACTGCAGCGTGAAGCGGGCAAAGGCCGCCACCGAACCGGAGATGTCGGCGATCACCATGATCTCGGGCTTGGCCGGGCGGGGGTGGCGGAACCTGGGCTCGGCCGGCACCCCGCCATAGGACAGCGAGTGGCGAACTGTGCTGCGGAAGTCGAGGGGGCCCCGACAGCGGTGGCGACGCTTGCGGGCGAGGCGGGTCGACAGCTTCCGGGTAAGAGGTTGCAGCGCCTTGCCCAGGGCGACCAGGTCGTCCCGGGACGCGTGCATGAACTCGGTGTCCTCCGGCAGGGGCCGGCGCACGGTTCGGGTGACGGACGCGGCGCCCCGCTCGGCCACCAGGAGCCGGCGGATCTCGGCTTCCACCTCGTGACGCAGCCGCTCCTCGTGCCGGGCCAGCTCATCCCTTCTCAGTAGTGCGGTCAACGAACCCGTCGATACCTCGCCGGCGCCGATATCAACGTCACCCTGGTCCTGAGGTGTCGCCAGAAGACGCTCGAGCGCACCTTCGACGTCGAGGGCACGGAGGGTTCGCAACAGGTAGTAGTTAGGGCCCATCGGCCGGCCCGCCTCGATCCCCGAGAATCGGAGAACTGCGCCACGAGCGAGGGCAACGAGGTCAGCATCCTCGCCCTCCTGCAATGCCCGCTCCAGAAGGCGAGTCAGCTCGTCGTCCGTCAGGTCCTCTTCGCCCGCCCCGAGACCCGGCGCCACGGAGAACCAGATGTCGAACAACGTGTCGAAGGCGGGACGGTGGCCAGCGGACTTCACCATGGTGGCGGCCAGCGCGGTCCTGAACACGTCCCGGTCCTCCAGCGGCACGTGGCGTACGGCCTCGAGGGCGTCGAGGTTCTCGGTGAGGCTGACGGGCAAGCCTGCGGCCCGCAGCTCCCGGACGAACCCGGCCAGAACGTCCAGCACCGTGGAGCGCCGCGTCACGGCGCCGGATGGGGATGGGGGCCCCATCCCGGCGAGGAGGTCGGACCTGCGGCCCCGGCCGGGGGATCGAGCACAGCCAGCTCCTTGGCCGCCTTGGTGATGTCGGACTGGTACTTGAGCAGTACGTGGAGGGTTTCGGTGGCCAGCTCGGCATCGACGGATGCGGCACCGAGCAGCATGAGGGTGCGGGCCCAGTCGAGCGTCTCCGATATTGACGGGTGCTTCTTCAGATCCAGCATGCGCAGCGAGTGCACGATGCGGACCACCTGGTCAGCCAGGTGCTGGTCGATGCCCGGCAGCCGGGTACAAACGATCTGCCGCTCCCGCTCCAGGGTCGGGTGGTCGAGGTGCAGGAAGAGGCAGCGACGCTTCAGCGCCTCGGACAGCTCGCGGGTGTTGTTGGAGGTGAGGAAGACCAGCGGCACCTGCTTGGCCGAAACGGTGCCCAGCTCAGGGATCGAGACCTGGTAATCAGAAAGGATCTCCAGCAGGAGGGCTTCGGTCTCCAGCTCGACCCGGTCCACCTCGTCGATGAGCAGGACCACCGGGTCCTCGGCCCGGATGGCCTCCAGGAGAGGCCGGGTGAGCAGGAACTCCTCGCTGAAGATGTCGTCCTCGATCTCCGCCCAACCCTTTTCCCCCGGGCCGCTGCTCTCCACCTGGATACGCAGCAGCTGCTTCTTGTAGTTCCACTCGTAGAGCGCCTTGGCCTCGTCCAGACCCTCATAGCACTGGAGACGGATGAGACGGGCGCCGGACATCTCGGCCACGGACTTGGCCAGCTGTGTCTTGCCGGTACCTGCCGGCCCCTCCACCAGCACCGGCTTGGAGAGCCGGTCGGCGAGGAACACGACGCCGGCAATGGAGTCGTCGGCCACGTAGTGAACGGCCTCCAGCCCTTCCCGGACGGCGGGGACCGAGACGAACCGTGCGGCGCCCGGGACGCCGTTCTCTTTCGGGTCAGCCACGGACGTGGCCGTCGCCCTCGACCACGTACTTGAGCGTGGTGAGCTCACGCAGTCCCATCGGCCCGCGGGCGTGCAGCTTCTGGGTGCTGATGCCGATCTCGGCACCGAAGCCGAACTCCTCGCCGTCGGTGAACCGGGTGGAGGCGTTGACCACCACGGCGGCGGCATCCACGCCCTGGGTGAACCTCTGCGCGGCTGCGAGGTCCCGGGTGACGATGGCCTCGGTGTGGCCGGAGCCGAAGCGGCGGATGTGGTCGATCGCGGCGTCGAGAGAGGGCACGACGGCGACCGACATGCGCAGGTCGAGGAACTCGCGGCCGAAGTCGTCGTCAGTGGCCGCCGCCACTTCCGGGAGGATGGCGCGGGTGGCTTCGTCACCCAATAGCTCCACGCCGGCGAGGGCGCCGGCGACGCGCGGCAGGAACTCCGCCGCCACCGACGAGTGCACCAGCAACGACTCCGCCGCGTTGCACACCGACGGGCGTTGGGTCTTAGCGTTGATTACGATAGAAGTTGCCATTTCGAGGTCGGCTCCGGCATCGACGTAGACGTGGCAGTTGCCGTCACCGTCGATGACGTAGGGCACGGTGGCGTGCTCGAGGATGGCGGCGATGAGGGATGGGCCGCCACGGGGGATCAGGCAGTCGATCAGGCCGCGGAGGCGCATGAACTCCGTGGCCGTCTCCCGGCTGGTGTCCTCCACCAGCACGAGAGAATCCTCGGGAAGGCCGGCCTTGGCGAATCCCTCGCGCAGCGCGGCGGCGATGGCGATGTTCGAGGAGACGGCCGCCGACGATCCCCGGAGGAAGGCGGCGTTGCCGGACTTGAGGCAGAGGCCGGCGGCGTCGCTGGTGACGTTGGGGCGGTTCTCGTAGATGATGCCAACGACGCCGAGGGGCACCCGCACCCGGCGGATGCGTAGGCCGTTGGGCCGCACCCAACCGTCGACGACCTCGCCCACCGGATCAGGCAGTGCCGCGACCTGGCGGAGGCCGGCGGCCATGACCTCCACCCGCTCCGGCGTGAGCCGGAGGCGGTCGATGACGGTGGCGCTGGTGCCGGCGGCCTCGGCCCGGGCCACGTCCTTGGCGTTGGCCGACAGGACAGCGTCGCTGCGCTGACCGAGGATGTCGGCGCCGGCCAATAGAGCGGCGTCCTTGGCTGCAGTGGAAGCCGCCGCCAGCTCCCGGCTGGCCGCTTTGGCCCGCTCGCCCAGGTCCGCCAGCGCACTCATGGCCCTCAGGTTACCGACGGTCGGAACCGCCAACGGGGCAGAATCATTGGGTGGGAACTCCTCTGGCCGACGCGGTCGACGCTTTCGTGGCCGACCTGTCACCCGTCCTGGCCCGCATCGCCAGCCAGGCCAGGATGACCAAGGGGTACCCCGCCGCCGGCGACATCGGGCTGGAGGCCTACAACCTGGCCGCCGCCTTCATCGACGCCGACGGGGTGCACACCGACGACGAGCTGCTGGCCTTCGTCACGACCTTCGCCCCTCGCTTCGACACCGTTCTCCAGCACGCAACCCCAGGGGACATCCGCCGGGCCGAGCTGGTGAAGGACAAGCGAGGCTGGCTGGAGGAACCCTCGGTGCTGCTCCAGGTCCTGCTGGGCGACGACCACCGCCAGGGCACCACCAAAACCTGGGCCTACTACCACGGCGCTCTGGCCATCGCCCACGCGGTGAGCGCCCTCGATGCCCGACCCTCCCGCAGCGAGCTCGAGGCCATCGACGCCTTTCGCACCCTGGTGCTCGACGCCATGGACCGCTGGGAGGTTCCCCGCCCCGGAACGCCGGGCGCCGGTATGCCGGGTGGCGCCGGCGGCACGGCGGGTGTCGGCGCCCCGAGTTCGAGCGCGCCCGGCGCCGGCGTTGCAACGAACAGCGCCGGCCGGCCCGAGGAGCCGGCCCGGCCTCTCGACGAGCTGCTGGCCGATCTGGACGCTCTGGTCGGACTGGCTCCGGTCAAGGCCGAGGTGCGCCTTGTCACCAACCTCCTGCAGGTCCAGCGCCTACGCCGCGAGCGCGGCCTTCCCGTGGCCGAGTCCAGCCACCACCTGGTGTTCACCGGCAACCCCGGCACCGGCAAGACCACCGTCGCCCGCCTCCTCGCCGCCATTTACCGGACCCTCGGGGTCGTGGAGAAGGGGCACCTGGTGGAGAGCGACCGCTTGCAGCTCGTTGCCGGCTTCGTCGGCCAAACCGCCATCCAGGTGCGCAAGGTGGTGGAGTCGGCCCTCGGCGGAGTGCTCCTCATCGACGAGGCCTACGCCCTGGCCCGGGGCGACGAGCGGGATTTCGGCCAGGAGGCCATCGACACTCTCGTCAACCTCATCGAGAACCACCGCGACGAGGTGGTGGTCATCGCCGCTGGCTACCCCGACGAGATGGCGGACTTCATCGACTCGAACCCCGGCCTGCGCTCGCGCTTCCCCAAGAGCATCGCCTTTCCCGACTACTCGACCGACGAGCTCGTGGCCATCTTCAGTTCGATGTGCGCCAAGGCCAGCTACAGCTGCGACGCCGGCGCAACAGAAGCGGTGCGTACCTGGCTCGAGACCCAGCCCCGCGACAAGGGCTTCGGCAACGCCCGCCTGGCCCGGAACCTCTTCGAGGCCGTAGTCGCCCGCCAGGCCAGCCGCATCGTCGCCATGGCGGACCCGACCAACGAGCAGCTCACATCACTGGTAGCGGCCGACATCTTCCCGCCGGCGTAGCTGACCGCCTGGATCGCTCACGCCTGTCGCTGACGCGCCGCCGCCCCTGGGCTGAACCGCCGCTGTGGCCAGATCTCCCTCTCGAATGTCGCCGCCCACGCCGGCGCCGGCGACAGGCACCACCCGCCCATCCCACGCCGGCGCCGGCGACAGGCACCACCAGGCCCTCCCCTGATTTCGTCGGCAAAAAGGGCCGTTATCCGCACTTTTTTGCCGACGAACCGTGTTCTCTGGCCGCCCGAACCTGCTCGGCCAGCTCGCGTCCGTCGCCAGCCAGATCGACCGGCGTGCACGGCAAAATGAGCCAGCCCAAGGCGACGAGACGACGGGTGCGCTGCGGGTCCAGGGCGAAGCGGCGGGGTGATCCATGCCAACGGAATCCGTTCATCTCCAGGCCGACCTTCTCTTGGGGATAGGCGGCGTCGAGCCGAGCGACGAACCGATCCATCGCATCATGGACCCTGTACTGCAGGACCGGCTTCGGTAGCTCGGCAGCAAGCAGTCGGCGAACCATGCGCATCTCCGCCACCTCTTCGGCCATCCCGCCTGTCGTCCAACATCGCAGGACCTCCTGCAACAGCAGGGTCCCTTTGCGGCCGCTGCCGCCAAGTGCGGTGGCACAAGCCCTCAGACGGTCCAGCGTCACGAGCCGGCGAATGAGGGCGTCATCGACCGCCTCCTCCAGCACTGCCTTACTGGTCGAGCTGGCGAGGTCGACGAGCGTACGAGCTGGTCGTGTGACCGGAATCCGGTCGATCGTCGTCATGTCGCTGCGGTTCAGAAAGGCAGTCTCGTGGACGGTGGCCAGATGGCTGCGGTGGGAGCGGCCAATCGGCACTGTGATCTCGACTCCCTGGAACTTGCAGCAGGACAAGCCGAAGAGGGCGGCGGCGGTGGTATGGGACGCGACGGCACCTTGGCCCGCGGAGAGTACGGCAGCCAAGGTTTTCTGGCGCCAGGTGTCGGCCGTACCTGCCAGCGAGAACACCCCGGGCACGATCCGGATCCACCGTCCATTCCGGACCCTCCTCCTCCTGTGCGGCGCCCGAAAGGCCAGCCGCCGTCGCCTGTGCCGAGGTGATCAATCCATGCTGCCGCCGAGCCAGCTGTGCCAACTTCAGTTCCCTCTCCATGCCCGGATTCTTGCCTGCAGCTGTGACATCTCGCGTCGGGCGCCTCGCGTGACGTGCCTCCGGGTCGGGACGGGATGGAGTCCCCCTCCAAATGCCTCTTTACATTTTGTCGGCAAAAACAGTCGTTTTTCGGCCCTTTTTGCCGACGAAAACAGGAAAGCAACGGTTGATGCCGGGGAGAGCGGGTCGACGGATGCCGGCAACCGACCGGTGGCGGCGCCGGCGCCGGCGGGGGAGGATGACCTGCTGGCGCTGCGGCCGGGAGTCGGCGCCGGCAGGGTCAGGTGCGGAGGAGCTCGGCTACGCGAAAGGCGAGGTCCAACGACTGGCGGGCGTTCAGGCGGGGGTCGCAGGTGCTGGTGTAGCGCTGGTGGAGGTGGTCTTCGAGGACCTCCTCGCCGCCGCCGAGGCATTCGGTGACATCGTCGCCGGTGAGCTCCACGTGCACGCCGCCGGGCCACACGCCGGCGTCACGGCAGACGCCGAAGAACTCGAAAATCTCGCCGAGGACATCGTCGAAGCGGCGGGTCTTGTGGCCGGAGGGGCTCAAGAAGGTGTTTCCGTGCATCGGGTCGCAGGCCCACACGACCGGGTGGCCGGCGGCGCGAACAGCGTCGAGCAGAGGCGGAAGAGCCGTCGCCACCTTGCCCACGCCGAGGCGGCAGATGAGGGTGAGACGGCCCGGAGTGCGGTCGGGGTCGAGGCGATCGCAGGCGGCCACCACGTCCTGGGGAGTGGCGGAAGGCCCGATCTTGCAGCCGAGCGGGTTCTGAACACCTGACAGGAACTCCATGTGCGCCCCACCGATGCTCCGGGTCCGGTCTCCGACCCACAGCATGTGCGCCGAGCAGTCGTACCAGTCGTCTGTGAGGGAGTCGCGGCGGGTGAGAGCCTCCTCGTAGCCCAGGAGCAGCGCCTCGTGGGACGTGTAGAAGTCGACTTCGTGGAGCTGGGCCTCGGCCGACAGGTCGATGCCACAGGCCTGCATGAAGCGCATGGCCCTGTCGATCTCGCCGGTGATGGCGTCGTAGCGCCGGCCCTCGGGGCTGGCCGTCACGAACTGCTGGTTCCACACGTGCATCTGACTGAGGTCGGCGAAGCCTCCCTTGGTGAAGGCGCGGAGCAGGTTCAGCGTGGCCGCCGACTGGTGGAAGGCGCCGATCAGGCGTTCCGGATCGGCGACCCGTGCGACGGCGTTGGGAGCGTGATCGTGGATGATGTGGCCTCTGAACGAGGGCAGCTCCTCATCGCCGACAAGCTCGGTGGCCGAGGAGCGGGGCTTGGCGAACTGGCCGGCGATGCGGCCCACCTTCACCACCGGGACGCCGGCTCCGTAGGTGAGGACCACCGCCATCTGGAGAATGACCTTGAGCTTGTCCCGGATGGCGTCGGCCGAAAAGTCGCCGAACGACTCGGCGCAATCGCCGGCCTGGAGGAGGAAGGCCCGCCCCGCCGCTACCTCGGCCAGCTGGCCCCGAAGCTGGCGGGCCTCCCCGGCGAACACGAGGGGCGGAAAGGCACTGAGCTGCTTGAGGACCTGATCCAGGGCGGCCTCGTCGGGCCACACAGGCTGCTGTTCAGCCGGGAAATCGCGCCAGCTGGTCGGGGTCCATTGTGCCGGTGCCACCGGACAAGCGTATGCCGCTAGTGCCCCTGACGGGGCACTACTGTCTCGCCCGGTGATCGAGAGGAACCGGCGGAGCCTCTTGCCGTCGATGGCGGCCATCGTCTTGGTGCTGAGCGCGGCGCTGACGACACCCACGGCCGGTGCTCAGACTTCCGAGCCCACGACAACGGCGGCCGCCAGCGGGCAACAGCCGGAGCCGAACCGCAGGTCCCAGCCGCGCGCCCCATCCGCGGCGCTGACCGTCACCACAGAACCCGGCGAACCGGCGGCCACCGCCGATCAACAGGCGGAGCCGGACCGGAGAACCCAGCCGCTCGCGCCGGCGGCGGCACAGACCGTCACGTCCAGCTTCACCGCCGCCACCCTGGCCGACACCCTCACCGTGCCTCCTGACCCCATGGGAGCGGCCGGCCCCACGCAGTTCGTCATCGGCCTCAACGGCCTCATTCGCAGCTTCAACAAGGCGACCGGCGCCCGTGACAACGCTCTCAACCACTCCATGGACGTCTTCTTCCAATCCGTCCGTACGCCTGGATTCTCGATCACCGACCCCAGGGTCCGGTTCGACCGCCTCTCCGGCCGGTGGATCGTGGTCGCCATCGACAAGGCACCCAACAGCAACCGCGTCGTCTTCGCCGTCTCCAGTGGCCCCGTGATCGTGTCCACGGCCAGCTTCAGCTTTTTCTTCTTCAACCAGGATCTGGCCGCTCCCGCCGGCGACACCGGCTTCTTCGCCGACTATCCCTCACTGGGCGTCGACGTCCACGCCCTCTACATCGGTGTCAACCAGTTCAACGGCAAGACCGGCCCCTTTGTAGGCACCAGCGCCTTTGTGGTGCGCAAGGCGTCGCTGCTGGCCAGCGGCCCTCCACGGGACCTCTCGGTGGTCGGTGGGGTCACCGCCTTCCGCAACCTCACCGGGACACCCGACGGTGCCGGACCGGCCGCTCCCCAGGGGGTCGACAACCTCCACGACCCGGCGGCCACGACGGGTTACTTCATAGGCGTCGACAACCGCACGTTCGACAATCTCGTGATCCGGCGGATCAGCGATCCCGGCGGTACGCCCACCATCTCAGCCAACATGTACGTGAAGGGCGTCCCTTCAACTTCCTTGCCGGTCGACGTGCCCCACCCCGGCAACACCGCCGGCCCCAACGGCTATCTCGACGGCACCGACGACCGGCTTCTGTCGGCCACCCTTCGGAACGGCCGGCTCTGGACCTCGCACTCCATCTCGGTCAACAGCGCAGGCACCACCGAGCCGCCCGGGAGCCGTGACCGCAACGGCTCCCGCTGGTACGAGATCGCCAACCTCGACAGGGACACGGAAACCGATCCGTCCGTCGTGCAGGCAGGAACCCTGTCCGATCCGACGGCGACGAGCACGCCCCGGCACTCCTGGATCCCCACCGTGATGGTGTCCGGTCAGGGTCACATGGCCCTCGGCGCCAGCACCGGGGGAGCGGCGGTCCCCACCGATGCGGTGACCGCCGGCCGCCTCGCCACCGATCCGCCGAACACTCTCCAGCCGCCGGTGCTGTTGACGGCCAGCCCTCTCACGGCCAGCTACAACCCGCCGAGCGATCCGGGAAGTCCCAGTGGCCGGCGCTGGGGCGATTACTCGTACACGAGTCTCGACCCCAACGACGACATGACCATGTGGACCGTGCAGCAGTTCGTCAACGCCACCAACTCCTACGGAGTCCAGGTGGCCAGGCTGACCGCCCCACCGCCGGCCACCCCCAATTCGGCAACGCCGGCGACAGTGGCTCCGGGACATCCCTCCATCGGCGTCACCGTCACGGGATCGTCGGTCGGCGGCTCCGGCTTCTACGACCCCGGATCAGGATTCCCCTCCCGCCTCACCGTCACCGTCAGCGGAGGTGTCACCGTGAACGCGGCCACCTACGTCAACCCGACCACCATCAATCTCGACCTCAACACCCTTGGGGCGACGGCCGGTGCGAAGACCATCACCGTCACCAATCCTGACGGCCAGAGCCGGTCGGCCACAGTGATGGAGGTGGTTCCTCCCGCTCTCGTGGTAGGCGACCGGACCGTCACCGAGGGCAACAGCGGGACGATTACGGCCACATTCACGGTATCTGTCGCGCCCGCCAGCCCGACGCCGGTACGGGTGGACTTCAGCACCGTTGACGGTACCGCCACTGCGGCCGATGGCGACTACTCGCCGGCCAATGGCACCCTCACCTTCCCCACCGGAGTCGTGACCCAGGACGTGGCCGTGGCCGTCAACGGTGACCAACGTTTCGAGCCGGACGAGACGTTCAGCCTCGTTCTGTCCAACCCGGCCGGTGCGGGCCTGGCCAGGTCCGTCGGCTCCGGGATCATTCTGAACGACGACGCCGAAGCCCCACCGGTACCCCCCGCCTCCGCCCGGGGCTACCGCCTGGTCGCCAGGGATGGCGGGATCTTCGCCTTCGGAGCCGCATCCTTCCTCGGGTCCACCGGCGCCCTGAAGCTCAACCAGCCGGTGGTGGGCATGGCCTCCACCCCCTCCGGCAACGGCTACTGGCTGGTGGCCTCCGACGGCGGCATCTTCGCCTTCGGCGACGCAGCCTTTCGCGGCTCCACCGGCGCCATCACCCTCAACCGGCCCATCGTCGGCATGGCCTCCACGCCCTCAGGCAACGGCTACTGGCTGGTGGCCTCCGACGGCGGCATCTTCGCCTTCGGCGGCGCGTCCTTCTTCGGATCCGCCGGAGCTCTGCGGCTGGCCCGGCCCATCGTGGGAATGGAGTCCACGCCCAGCGGCAACGGCTACTGGCTGGTGGCTTCCGACGGTGGCATCTTCGCCTTCGGTGACGCCGGGTTCTTCGGCTCCACCGGTGCCCTGCGTCTCGCCCAGCCCATCGTCGGAATGTCCCGTTCCGCCGGCTGAGCCGTCCTTGACGGGCGCGCCGACGCCCATCGGTCAGGCGGTTACGACCTGGGACCAGAGAGCGATGGCGAGGAGGGCCAGACCCAACAGCAGGCCGATGACCGCGGCCCACGCCTGAAGCATCCGCCGGCGCCGTGCGTCGGCATCCCGCCGCCGCGCCGCGACGGTGGCAGCGATCGATTCTGAGTCAGCGGTGTTCCACCACGAGACGTGCACGGTGTGACATTGCACGCACTCCACCGCCGGTAACTCTTCCCGAACGACCTGGAGCCACTCGCAGTTCCCGCACGCGGCCCAGCGCCAGTCGGCGGAGCACATTCGGCAGCGATAGCCGACGGCGGTAACGGCAACCGGCTGGCGCCCGGCACAACGCCCGCACCGAGCCATGGCTTCCCGCTTGAGCCAGACCGGCTTTTCCATTGCGCCCTTTACGACCGTCAGTCGGGCGCCTTTAGGATCATGTGGCGAATAGCCCGAACGAGGCGTTTCGCCGTAGTTCAGTAGCCGGGGTGCTCAGAAACCATTTACCCGGACTCTGGGGTAGAACGGCAAGCGTCGGCGACCGCCGTCATGGCCGCTGGGAACGCCGGCCGATCGGTACCGCTCCGGGCGGCGGCGGCCAATCTCTTCACCGCCGTGCGCACCTGCACCGGGGCCCCAGCGGCGTCGGCGTCGACGGCGTCGACTTGGCGCAGCAGGTCGTCGCGGGTGAGGGTGCCGCTGGCTTCGTCGCGGCGCAGCTGGTCGAAACGCCGGCAGGCCGTCCGGGCCGAAGCGGCCTCGCGCTCCTCGCTCGACTGACGAGGGATCACGTACCAGATGGAACCCAGAACAAAGGCGACAATCAGCCCGACTACGGCCAAGCGGCGTCCCGGATGGGTGGCGTTGTCGAGTCGTCGGCGCTCGGCCACCAACGCCGCCTCACGCTCGGCGTCGGCTGTCTTCCACCACGATCGGTTGAAGGTGTTACAGGACTCGCAGCGCCAGGACTCCAGGTATTCGAGGTTGCACGCCACGGTGTCGCACGTTGCGCAGATGGCGAAGCGCCATTCCCAATTGCAGCGAGGGCATTCGTGGGCGACGGCCGCCACCGGAACCGGTTGTGTGGTGGCGCACCGAGGGCAGACCACACCGACGGTGCGCTCCTTGGTGGCCATGCATCAGAACCCTAGGGAGCCGGAGGGCACCTCGCGCCAGCGCCCGACGCGCCAGTTCTGATCGAGTACGGACTGGAGGCCGAGGTCGTAGGCCAGGGTGTAGTTGGGAGCTCCATTGACCCGTAGAGCGTTCACGGTGAGCGAACCCCGCACCGCAAGTGCACCGTTCACCGTCAGTTCGGAGCCCGGGGCGTAGAGCACGCCGGTGAAATCGGCGGCATTGGCGCCGTTGCCCAGGTCGATGTCGCCGGTGCCATCCTTGTAGATCTGCAGATTTACTCCCTCACCGCCCTTGTTGACCAAGGCGCCCTGACCGCCCGAGGCGCCGGTCATTTTGAGCTTGTGGTTGGCCGTGATGTACACGATCACCGGGGGGCTGGTGACGGTAACCGTCCCGACGAAGGTCACATCCTCGTTGCACAGGTAAGGCTTGCCGCTCGAGCCAGGAACGCTTCCGGTGAAAATTCCCCCCGAGGGACAGGGCTGGGTCAGGGTCCCCGCCGGCACCGTCGCCGAGCTGAGGTTGAAGGGGCCCTGCTGGGTGACCGGGTTGGGGCAGCCGATGCAGGATCCTGCGGGGGAGTAATAGTCCTGGAAGTCGCCGGCGCCGGCGCCGGAGTTGACCACCACGGCCCGGTTCGAACCCACCCGGGCATTGCCCGTTCCTACACCCGGGTTGGGCGCGTTGAACGAATAGATGTTGGCCGTTCCGTTGCCGTTAAAGGTGAGGCCCTGGTTGGCGAAGATGGCGTAGGGGAAGCGGATCCTGCGGGCGACGGTGGCCCGGATGCCGTGCACGGAGCCCGAGATGACACCCTTGGCCTTCACGTCGTAGGTATTGGTGTCGACCCGCGTCGCCACATACGAGAAAGTGCCTTCGCCGAGAGCGCCTGCTCCTGAGATCACCGCCGGCGTCCCCTGGTCGATCTGGAACACCGCATCGGCCAGGGCGCCGTCAGCGGTCGCCAGCGCAGCCGAGTAGTTCTGGGCCTTGCGCACCTGCTGCAAAGACACTAGGGAGCGGGCCAGAACGGCCACCGACAGGTTGGCCAGGATGAGCAGTACGGCCATGGCGATGACCAGGTTTCCGCTCTCGTCGGGGCCGGGGCGGGTGCCCGCCCGGCGCAGCCGCCTCAGCACCCGACGCCTCCGGGAAGGCGGTTGCGCAACTCGGCGTCGGAGGTGAGGGTGAATGGCTGGAGCCCCGGCTCGGGATCGCTGTCGGCCTTGACCGTCACGCTGACCCGGATCGTGCAGTTGGCGAAGTCGGCGGGAGTGGCGTTGGTCGCCGTCAGCTCCGTGCCCTCGGAGTTGTAATAACGAAATGTTGTCACCGTAGCGCCGGAGTCGCCGTTGCGCACCCGCTCCAGGCGGTAGGTGGTGGCCGTGGGGGCGCCACCGGCGCCGGTGAGCGTCTGACGTACCAGGCTGGAGGTGGTGGGGTCGAGGCTCCAGCGGATGGAGACAGGGCTGGCGACTTCTCCGTGGCGAACCTCGAAGCTCGACGCGTAGGAGCCGACGGTGGGCAGCGGCAGCAGCGGGTCGGCCGCCCGCAGGTCGCGGAGCACCTCGGCCAGGGCGAAGCGCACGTCCTCCTGGCTGTTGATCATGGCCTGGGTGTGGCTCTCGACCTTGGTGCCCGACTCGAGCACACCAAACAGGGCGCCGAGCACCATCATCATGATCAGACCGGTGACGCTCACCTCGACCAGGGTGAACCCGCCCTCTGGTTGGGGTCGGCTCCACAGGTTCCGGGGCGAGCGCAGCTGCTTCATGGACAGCTCTGGGCGTTGTGCACGCATACGGTCATCGTCAAGGCTCCGAGCGAGGCCGTCGTGTTGTCCCGGATGGTGATCTGGTGGGTGCCCGTGTCCCAGCTGGTCTGGTCGCCGTCCACCGTGCCGGACCAGAGTCCGCCCGAGGCCTGCACGAGATAGACCGCCGTGGGCGTCGCCGCCGTGGGGCTGTACACCAGGCGCAGTCCGGCGCAGGACGTGCTGGCGTTGGTGTTGACGCTCACCGAAGCGTCGCTGCGCAGAACGGTCGAGGAAGCGTCGTGGCGCTTGATGGCCCCCGGGG
>DATLEK010000005.1:0-3814 GCA_035525365.1 Acidimicrobiales bacterium | reverse complement strand
CGCCGGTAGCTCGCCGGCGTCGCCCTCCATGTCGAACGACACCGGTGCGTCGCCGGGAAGAACGCCGTCCTGGGCCATGCGGACGAGCGGATCGAGGATCTCGTTGAACGGGACCTGCTGGCTGGGGTCGCGGGACAGGATCTCGTGCACGAGGGCCATCGACCGGATTCGTCGCCCTGCTTCCTCCAGGGCCGTTCGGGCCTCGGCGTGGGGAAGGCGGCGGCCCTGCAGGCGCAGGAGCGAGGAGATGGTCTGGAGGTTGTTCTTGACCCGGTGGTGGACCTCTCTGATGGTGGCGTCCTTGGACACCAGCAGGCGGTCCCGGCGCCGAAGGTCGGTCACGTCGCGCAGCAGCACCAGGGCGCCGGTCACCTCCCCGACCTCGAGGAGGGGTATGCAGCGCAGGAGCACGATGACGTCGCCGTGGCGCTCGATCTCTTCGGTCACGGGGACGGCCTGGAAGAAAGCCTTCTGGATGGCGGTTTCCTCGACCCCCAACTCGTCCAGGCGCAGGCCCACGGCGTTGGAGTAGATGCCCATGCGGTGCAGGGCGTTGACGGCGTTGGGCGAGGCATAGGCGACGCGCCCGGTGGCGTCGAGGGAGAGCACCCCGTCGCCCACCCGCGGGGATTCAGTGGTCGGCGCGTCCTCCACGGCGTGGGGGAACTCGCCCCGCATGATCATTCGGGCCAGGCGCTCGAAGGTCTCCACGTAGATGCGTTCCAGCTCGCCGGGCCGGCGTCCGCCCACGACCAGGGGCGCCTCCCTGGTGAGCACGGCGACCAGCTCTCCTTTCCAGCGCACGGGGATGCACTGCACCCGGGCCCGGTCGCCACCGCTGATCTTGACCTCTCCCTCGACGATCTCGCCGAGCGACCACGCCCGGGTGACCAGCGGCCGCTCGCCGGCCTCGATCTCCCATCCCACGAGGTCCTCCAGGTAGAGCGTCTGGCTGGTGCTGGGCCGCATCTGGCCGTACACCATGAAGCTCGTGCCGGCGGCGTCGGTGGGCACGCACAGCAGCAGGTCGGCGAAGCAGAGGTCGGCCAGCATCCCCCACGTCGCCATGAGCCGCTGAAGATGCGCCTGAGCCTCATCGGTGAGGGTGGGCGCGTGGGTGCTCATAGTCCGCCGATCGGAACGGCATGGGGCACGCGTGAGCGGTAGGCGGTGAGAGAGTCGTAGCCGGCGTCGTTCAGGAGGGCGCGGAGGTCCTGTATCCGGTCGGCCACGAGGGGCAGGCCGTGGGCGTCGGAGGCGGTGGTGACGGGGACACCGCGGGCACCGAAGCGCTGCAGCAGCGCCGGCGCCGGGTAGGCCTCCCCCACCGGCTTGCGCCAGCCCGCCGACGAGACTTCTGCAGCCATTCCGCTGGAGGCGGCGGCCTCGGCCATGCGGTCGTAGAACTCGTCGGGCACCAGCGGCATACGCCCGGTGATCTTGCACAGGTCGGGATGGGCCAACACGTCACACACTCGTGACTCGGCCAGCTCCTCGAGGCAGTCGGTGTAGGCGTCCCACACGTCGTCGATGGCCCGCACGTCCCACTCCGCATCCATCACCGGGTCCTCGTAGTGGTCGAAGCCCCATGAGCCGATCCAGTGGACGGACCCGAGCAGCACGTCGAACGGGTACCCGTCCAACACGGCCGCGACCTGGTCCATGCGCCCGGCGTAGTGGTCCACCTCGAGGCCGAGCACCACCGGCAGGCCAGCACTCTTGGCCGCCAACACCGTCTCCACGTACACGTCGAGATCCGCGGTGGCGTGCGCCTTCCAGTAGGCCTCCATACCGGGGCGCAGCGCCGGGTTCGGGTCGTCCTCCCAGAACCCTCCCAAGGCCGAGTCGGCCTGGACGAACCGGAAGAGGTGCTCGGTGAGGGCGATCTCGGTGACGCCGACGGCGGTCGCCTTCTCGCAGTACGCCGCCAGCTGTTCCAGCGTGGGCTCCGTCGCCTGCTCCCCGTGGGGCCAGAGGTGCAGGTGATAATCGAGCATCTCCCCAATCGTACGGGTGGCGACGCCGTAGACCCCGTCCACCCAGTACGAACGAGCCGCTCCGGGTGATACTGGTCGACACCTCGGCCTGGGTCGAGTTCCTGAGGGACACCGCCAGCCCGGTATGCGCTCGCGTCGACGCCGTGCTCGACGACGACATATCGACGTGTCACCCGATCCGCATGGAGGTGCTCGCCGGGGCTCGCGACGAGCGCCACCTGACCGACCTCCGCAGGCTGCTGGCCCGCGCCTCGATCCTTCCAACCGAGCCCACTGACTACGAGGAGGCAGCGGCGCTCTACCGCACGTGTCGACGGGGCGGCGAAACGGTGAGGAAGCTGATCGACTGCCTCATAGCCGCAGTGGCCATTCGAGCTGATGTCCCGGTGCTCCACTCGGATGCCGACTTCGAGGTCCTCTCCCGTTGGACCACCTTGCGGATCGAGCGACCGTAACTGACAACGACCCGGGGGCCACGGGGCGTGGCGGCGCCCGTGTCTGTCCGAGGAGGCTGACAGACAGCGTGGTACTCGCGTCCAGCGACCCCGCCTGCACCTCGATCATCTGGGGCGGCAGTCCCACCCAGACCATTCGGCGGTCCCGCTCACCATCGGTCAGGCCGTCGAGACCAGTT
Source organism: Acidimicrobiales bacterium (assembly GCA_035525365.1). Lineage (GTDB taxonomy): Bacteria > Actinomycetota > Acidimicrobiia > Acidimicrobiales. Next base: position 1,183 of record DATLEK010000005.1, on the reverse strand, counting down.
CGCCGTCTGCGGGCACACCCGCGTCCGTCGTTGCCTCACCCGTGCACGTCGGCTTTGGCTTCGGCTTCGGCTTCTTGTACAGGCCGGCGGCTCGCTCCTCGTCGCACTTCTTGGCGTGGCACTCCCAGCATTTCGGGTCCTCATTGGCGTAGCTGGTCAGCCCGCCGGCACAGACTGGATCGAGGTGGTCCCACTGGAGGTTGAACTTCCTGCCACACCCTGAGCAGGTGATGCCGTCGAACCCTGGTGGGTCACCCAGCTCCAGGGCCGTGCGCAGCTCGGCGGGGATGTAGCGGCCGAGGTGGGCCACGGTGTGGATGTTGACCCCGTCGTGGAACACCACCTTCAGAAACGCATCCTTGGCCATCTCCCGCACCACCTCGGGATCAACGGGCCCACCGCCCACGATGTGGGACACCGTGTCAGGGTGCTCACCGTGGCGGAAGGTGCCCAGGTCCACCACGAACACCACGTCGGCCTTGGTGCGGTGGGGCTTGGCGCCCCCCTCGCCCATCATGGCGGCCAGGGCGTCGGCGGCATGGGCCTCCCAGGACTCGGTGGAGCCAGCTCGGCGGGCCTCTCGATGGATCCGGTCGGCCTCGGCCTGGAGGCGGGTCGAAAGCGGCACCCCCACCACCGGCTCGAAGCGGAACTGGCCACAGATCATGCCGTCGCCGTCGACCCAGGTGCGAACCGAGCGCTTGGCGTGCTGGTCCTTGGCCAGCTCCTTGCGATCAACGCCCTCCTGGCGGAGCTTTCGGCCGGCGTCGGCCAGCTGCTGGCGGTTGGAGGACTTGGCCTTTTTGATCATCTCGGATTCCGAGCCGGGCTTTTCCTTCTCGGTCTTTGCGATCTCCTCGGCCTGGCCGAGAGACAGGTCGCCCTGGAGGGCGGCGTCTTTGGTCTCGGGAAGGTCCTCCAGGCGCGAGCCGGTCTGGATATCGGACTTGGCCTGGCTGCGGGTGGACCCAGATGCGCCGGCCAGCCAGTCCTCGGGCGAGTTGAACCCGCGCTCACGGTGAGCTCCATAATCAGCAGCTCGGGCCGCGGCCATGGCCCGCAGGGCGGCACACGCCTTTTCCACCCGGGCCATCTCCTCGGCCACCAGCACGCACAACTTGCCCTCCATCACCCCCACGTCCACCTCGCGCACCAGGCCGCGGAACGTCACTGCTGCACCTAC
>DATLEK010000001.1:0-25834 GCA_035525365.1 Acidimicrobiales bacterium | reverse complement strand
GACCTGGCTGCGGTGCTGGCCCAGGTGGGCGGCTCCGGCGTCGGTGGTCACCGCCAGGCCGGCGGCGGCCTCACCATCCACGGCCACGCCAACTCCATCAACTGCTCGTCCGCGGTCAACGGCTCCGGCTGCGAGCGGTAGCGGTTGCCACACACGGCCTCTCGGGGCCGTGGCCAGTGGCCCGGCTTCGGCCACGGGTAGCATCGCCGACCTGTGGACCCCTACGAAGTCCTGGGCATAAACCGGTCGGCCACCAAGGCTGAGATAACTGCGGCCTACCGCAAGTTGGCTCAGCTGTACCATCCCGACCGCGTCGTAGGGCGTCCCCCGGGTGTGCAGCGGGCGGCGGAGAGGCGGATGCAGGAGCTCAACGAGGCCTACACCCTCGCCCGCAAGAGCGCACGGGCCAGGATGCAGTCCACCGAGGTGTTCGGCGAGAGAATCGATCCGAGGATCGTCGAGGCCATGGCCCGGGAGGCTCGCCGGCGGGCAAGCCGGGCGGCCCAGGACCACAAGGCCCAAGCCCGGGTATCGAAGGCCAAGCGGGTCGAGGTGCAGAAGGGGCTGAACTACGCCGATGCCCGCTCCGTATCGAAGGCATCGTCCAACGGCACTCGCTCGGTGATGGCCGGCGTGGCCAAAGCGATGTTCACCCACGAGATCGGCTGTCGCAGATGCGACCTCATACTCCGGCTGCCGCCCGACTTCTATGCCCGCCTGGACGACACCAACTACCTGTGTTCGAGGTGTGGCGGCGTGGTCATCTGTCGATGACCACTGCGGACCGGTGACCCAGGCCGGCTATCGACCAGCAGGGGCGGGCACCGATGTGTCTGAGGGAGCCGGCGCCGGCGCCGGCTCGGTGGGTGGAACGGCGGGATCCGGGGCGGTCGTGGGATCGGGAGCGTCCGAAGCCAGGGGAGTTATCTTGAAGCTCTCGGCCATGGCGTCGAAGGTGGCGGCCAGCTTGTCGAAATTGGCCGTAGGAAGGGCCTGGAACACCAGGATGAACACCCGACGGCCGGAGAACACGATGTAATGGGCGTGCACACCCTGGACCTTCTGGGGCGGTCCTTCGCCCTTGACCTCCTCGTCGAAGGTGTACAGGTAGTAGTAACCGGGCGCACCATTGACATTGACCGGTTGCTCCCGCAAGATCCTCTCGGGGGCGAACGTCTCCCGCTTCAGGACCACGTCGGCGACCTGCTTCGCCTCCTCGCCGGTGAGATCAGCGGGAAAGGGCGCCGGCGTCGGGACCACGCGCACGAGCAGGGAGTCGAGGCCTTCGTCCTTGACGAGGAGGCGTAGTTCGTTGTCGGGGCGGCCGGCGCGCGTCCACTTGCCCGGATACTTGATGCTGAAGCCCTTCTCCTTGTCGGTGAAGGTGACGAAGGCGGCTGTCGTCTTGACCTTGTCCACCGCCTTGTCCGTGTTGCTCTTCACGGCGAAGGCGGCCACTACAACGGCTATCACGACCAACGGGAGAAGCACCAGCGGCCACCGGCGCGCCAGCGCCGATCTCGGAGATGAGGCAGGCTGGGCCTCTTCGTCGAGCGGCTCAGCTACGGCTTCGTCGCCGGCGGTGGGATCCACGACGGACTCGGGCCGGGGCGCGGTGGCCGCCGTTGTCTCGGGAGCTTCTGCCGGGGCGTCATTCCGGGGCGGGGGCGGCGCAGGATCGAATACCGGCCGTGGCGCTTCGGGCGCTGCCGGGGTGGCGGTGCCGGGCTCCGGGGTGACCGGCTCCGGGGTCGCCACGGGCGCCACAGGCACCTCCTGAACGGCCGCGGGGGGCGCCTCCTGATCCTGCCCCGCGGGATCGACAGCGTCCTGCGGCGGCTGCCGTGCCGGTTCATCATCCGGTACCCGACCCTCGGCCCCCTCGACCGCCGTCACCGGCTGGGTCGGGGTGCTGGGCACAGGATCGCTATCGGTCTCCACGGCGGCCACCGGGTCGGGTGGGGTGAGGGGCGACGGGTCGATCTCGGTCTCCGCCGGGGGTGAATCCTGCTCGTTTACAGGGGGAGTGGGGGCGGGTTTGTCGTCGGGGCTGTCGCTCACGGTGGCGTCAGGCTACTGCCTGTTCAGCTTGCGGGACAGCGCTTGCGGCATGTGTCAAACTCTGGTTGTCGAAGGTGCGGCAAAATTCTTCCACTCAGTGCATTGACCACCTAGCTGTTCAACGTCTATTGTAACGGTGCACTGAGAGAAAGGGGTCCCCCATGATGACTGCGGCAGAGGCCGTGCTCACTGGCTGGTACATCGGGTTCATCATCGCAACGGTGACGATCTCGGCGATTGTGGTCCTGGCTGCGATCATTCTCGGGCTCGCCCGGAGAATCGCAGTACAGGCTGAAGCGATCGTGGTCGGCCTCGATGCCGCCCGCGTCAACACCTTGCCCCTGTGGCAGGTGGACAACATCAACGAGAGCCTGCGGCGCACCACCCGGTACGCCGAACAGGCTCGTGCAGAGTTGGGAGGTGGGCAGTAATGGAATTGATGTTGGGGCTGCAATCCGAGCACATCACGTTCTGGTGGATCACCCTGGGCATGGGCCTGGTCGTGATCATCGCCGTGATCGTGCTGCTCTCGCTGCTCATCAGCTTCGTCGACGACATCGACGAGAACGTCAAGGATGTCTGGGACACCGCCACGCGGCTCGCCCAGAACACCTCGACCACCTGGATGCTGAACCAGTGTGCCGTGCGCACTGAGGAACTGGGCGCCGAAGTCGGGCGTCATGCCGAGCTGTTGGCCGCAATGGGAGGTAAGCGCAGATGACGTTGCGAGTGTTCTTGACCGTCCTCGAGATCGTCGGCTTCGTCGTCGTTCTCGGTTACTTCCTCAACAAGGTGGCCTGGCGCCTCAACAGCATCAGCCGCACCCTGGCCAAGGTCACGTTCGGTGTGCGAGCGGTTGAGACCATGTGCCTGGTCATCGGCCCAGCGGCCGATCGCATCAATGCCAACCTCGAGGCGGCTGCTGGCGGCCTCGAGGATGTCATCGGTCGAGCGGAGCGGCTGGCCCGCTGATCCCGTGAGTGGCGGGATCCTGCCGCCGTACGGGGAGCCTGGGGGCACCCCCGGCGACGACGCCAGCGTGCTCGACGACTTTTTGGCCAGCGGGGCGGCCAGAGCCGATCATCATTCAGACTTGTTCCACATCGAGGGGAACGTGTTGATGGCGCAGGCCGATGTGGCCTGCGCTATTCGCATTGGGGCCGACGGGGTGCTGCTCCGGCTCGATCTGCCTGAGGACCTGGAGAGCGTGAAGCGCGTTGTGGAGGTGGCCATGACGGGAGCGGGCATGACCAGGCTGGACGAGGAGACCAAGCTGGGACCGGCGGTGGCAATTCAGCTTCTGGGCCTCCGGCTGTCGACGTGGGACCTGTGGGGGACCGACATCGATCAGGCCTTCAGCGATCTACGCAACTCTGCTGCCGGCGACCCCTGGGCCTGAAAAGGTTCCTGCCGGCGCGTGGAGGCGGTTGTATTCGACATCGACGGCACCCTGGTGGACAGTGAGCGCCACGGCCACCGTGTCGCTTTCAACATGGCATTCGAGGCATTCGGCCTGCCCTACCGGTGGGACGAGGAGGAGTACGGCCGCCTTTTGCGCACCACGGGTGGCCAGAGGCGCATCGACGGCTACCTCGCCGCTCAGGGCGTAGGCGAGAAGGAACGCGCCGAGATGGCGCCGGCGCTGCACGCCCGCAAGACGGCGATCACCAACGACCTCATCGTTGCCGGGCGGATACAGCCTCGTCCAGGTGTGGTGCGGCTTCTGCGGGAGCTGAGCGACGCCGCCATTCGCCTGGCCGTGGCCACTACAGGCAGCCGCGGCTGGGTGGAGCAGGTGCTGGCGACATCGCTCGGTGGCTTCGCTTTCGAAGCGGTCGTGACGGGTGACGAGGTTTCGGCCCGCAAGCCCGATCCCGAGGCGTTCGCCGTGGCCCTTGAACGTCTCCATCTGGCCGACGATGCCGCTGTCGCCGTAGAGGATTCCGCCGAGGGCCTGGAGTCGGCCAAGGGCGCCGGCCTGGCCTGCGTGGTCGTGGCCAACGGCTACACCCTCGATCACGACCTCGCCGCCGCCGACCTGCTCCTCGACGGCTTCGGCGAGCCGTCAGCGCCCGCCAAGGTGCTGGCCGACCGTGCAGCCACCGGCTGTACCGGCATCCTCAATGTCGCCACCCTGACCAGCGTCTGGGCCGCCGCGCGGTAAGACTGTCGGCTGTGCCGGAGCAGAGTGGTCAGCTGTTCGCCGTCACCACCCGCTCCCGCCTCAAGGGGCCGTGGCTGTTCCCGTCGATGATGCTGGCCACTGTGAAGGTGCGGCGCCAGCTGAAGGTGGGAGGAGACGTGGTGCAGTGGGCCAGCATCGTGGCCGGCCCGTCGGAGTTCTGGACCATAACCATCTGGCGCAGTCGCCACGACATGCAGGAGTTCATGCGTAGCGGGGCCCACGACGAGGTGATGTGGAGCTTCTCGAAGCTGCTTCGGTCGTTCTGGCTGATGCGGTGGCGGCCGGGGCCGTACGAGGTCGGCCAGTGGAAGGGCGTCACCATGAGCCAGTCCGAGCCGGCCTATGAGCGGGCACCCATGGAGGCATCGCAGGCCGAAGCTCTACAGAAGGCTCTCGACCACCTCCCCAAGCTCAAGGCGGCCACCGCGGCCGACGGATCGGTCAGCTACGAGAGCACTCCCTACGCCCGGCGCCGCCGCGAAGAGGTGGGCGGCGCCGGCGGCGCCGTAGTGCACATCCGGACATCGCCGCGGCACACGATCGAAGCGGTCATGGCGCTCAGGGCGTTGCGCCGGCAGGCCTCACGCGACCCGGACTTCCTCCGGGCCGTGGTCGGCATGGGCCGTCCCGGCGAGGTCTACATGCTCGGCCTGTGGGCCGACCGCGCCGGCGCCTCCCGCCTGCTCCAGTCGGTCCAGTGCAAGGAGCTGGAGCGCCGCTGGCCGGACGGGTTCTGGGCCAACGAGTGGATCCCCGAGAACGAGTTCGGCCATTGGGACGGCGTCCGCCTGCGCCGGGCCCGCCAGCGCTACGCCATCCCCGTCCCCAAAGCCGCCCTGGAGGCCGCCGAGTAGCCCCCGGCGCTAGCCCGGAGCGGGACCCGGTTCCGGCTCCTCGGCCTTCGGCTTGCTCGGCTTGCTCGGCTTGCCGGGCTCCCTCGGCCTTGCCGTCCTTGGCGGGCTCCGACTTCGAGTCCGACTCCCACTTCGAGTCGGCATCGGTGTCGCAGCGTGGGCCGGGTGGCCTCGATGCCGAAGCGCCGGCGGAGCCGGTCGACCAGCAGAAGGTCGCCGATCTCTCGGATGAGCGACTTGACCGGGTCCAAACCGACCAGCTCACGTTCGAGCCGCTCGAGCATCTGGGGACGGAGGGGGACTGGTCCCCGGTCCCCAATGGCGCGAAGTCGAGCTGACTCGTAGGATCACTCCGAAGAACCCGTCTGAGGAGGATCACGTCAATGAGCACCAACGATCTCGCCGCTACCGCCCAGGCCATGGTGGCCCCTGGCAAGGGGGTGCTGGCGGCCGACGAGAGCACCGCCACCATCGGCAAGCGCTTCGCCGCCCTGGGCATCGAGTCCACCGAGGAGAATCGCCGGGCGTACCGCGACATGCTCCTGAGCACGGCGAACCTGAACGAATACGTCAGTGGCGTCATCCTCTACGACGAAACCCTCCGTCAGTCCAACGCCGACGGCACTCCCTTCCCCGAGATGCTGGCTAAGCGGGGGATCCTGCCGGGCATCAAGGTGGACACCGGCGCCAAGAACCTGGCCAACGCCCCTGGTGAGATCATCACCGAGGGTCTCGACGGGCTGAGGGAGCGGGTGGCCGAGTACGTGTCCCTCGGCGCCAGGTTCGCCAAGTGGCGGGCTGTCATCACCATCGGCGACGGCATCCCCAGCGCCTACTGCATCAACGCCAACGCCCACGCCCTGGCCCGCTACGCCGCTTTGTGCCAGGAGGGTGGCCTCGTCCCAATCGTGGAGCCCGAGGTCCTCATGGACGCCGACAACAGCATCGAGCGCTGCTTCGAGGTCACCATCGCCGCCCAGCGGGCCGTGTTCGCCGCCCTGGCCGAGCAGCGGGTGCAGCTGGAGGGGATGATCCTCAAGCCCAACATGGTGATCTCCGGCAAGAAGTGCTCCGAGCAGGCCGGCGTCCAGCAGGTGGCCGAGATGACCGTCCGGTGCCTGCGCCAGACCGTCCCGACCGCCGTGCCCGGCATCGCCTTCCTCTCCGGAGGCCAGAGCGCCGAGGTGGCCACAGAGCACCTCAACGCCATGAACGGGATGGGCCCGCATCCCTGGCAGCTCAGCTTCTCCTACGGCCGGGCCCTGCAGGACCCCGCCCTCAAGGCGTGGAAGGGCGAGGCGGCCAATGCCGAGGCCGGCCAGTCCGCCCTCCAGCACCGCTCCCGTTGCAACAGTCTGGCCAGCACCGGCGGCTACTCACGTGAACTGGAGACGGCCTAGATGCCCGACAAGCAGATGGCCATCCAAAAGGCCCTGCATCGTGACAACGGAGGCTCGCGTCCCCGCCCGGCCATGCTGGCCATCGCCGGCGACAGTGCCGCCGGCAAGACGACCCTCACCAAGGGCCTGGTTGAGGCGCTTGGGCACGACAAGAGCACCTCGATCTGCACCGACCACTACCACCGGTACGACCGCCAGGAGCGCAAGGACAAGCCCTTCACGCCTCTCCACCCCGACTGCAACTACGTCGAGATCATGGAGCAGCACCTCCAGCTCATCGCCATGGGCCAGCCCATCCTGCAGCCCATCTACAACCACCACGACGGCACCCTGGGCCGCCCCGTGCTGGTCGAGCCCGAGGACTACGTCATCATCGAAGGGCTCATCCCCATCCACTCGAAGCTGGCAAGGGCCTGCTTCGACATCACGGTGTACCTCGATCCGCCTGAGCCCCTGCGTTACAGCTGGAAGATCAAGAGGGACACCACCAAGCGGGGCTACACCGAGGAGCAGGTCCGGGCCGAGCTGGACAAGCGTGAGCCGGAGTCAGCCGAGTTCATTCGCCCCCAGCGGGCTCATGCCGACATCGTGGTGCAGTTCGCTCCCATCGAGGAGCGGGGCGAGTCGCTCGACGACCCGCTGAGCGCCACGCTGCTGCTGCGGCCCACCGCCCCCCATCCGGATCTCGCTTCGATCCTCACCGACGACACCCGCGAGGCCATTCACCTGAAGCTCTCACGGGACGAGGACGGCAAGCCGGTGGACGCTGTTCACATCCACGCCTACGCAGATCCGGGGATCACCCGGAAGGTCAAGGAGGCCATCTGGGAGAGCCTCGGCGTGGCCGAGCCGCTCCCGGCCTTGCTCGGCCAGGTGGAGCCCGGCGTGGTCAGCGAGCCGCTCGCCCTGAGCCAGCTACTGCTCCTCTACCACCTGATCCAGGCCCGCCAGTAGCCGCCTGGTCAGGGAACGCTGCGGTAGCGGTTGTTCAGGAAGGCGCCGAGTATGGCCAGGTTGGCCGCGCCGGACACGCCGAGAAGGACCCACATCCACACGGGAATGTGATCCCGCGTCACCTCGCGCACCTGGACCACCGGTGGGATCGTGGAGCTGGACGTGGTGGTGGCGAAGGTGGTTGTGGTTGTGGGCAGGGTCACCGTGGTCGTGGTGGCAACCACTGCCGGCTGCCGGCGCGTGGTGACGGTAGCCCGCCGGGTGGTGGCGACGGTGGTGGCGACGGTGGGTGGAGTGGTCGCCGGTGGAACGGTGCTGGAGGGGGGCGGCTCAGGGAACGACGGTGGCGGTGGCGGTGGCGGTGGATCCTGTGCGGCCATACCCGGACCGGGAGGAGGAGGCGGCGGAGCGGCACTGCGCTGCTGACCTGCAGCCGGACCGATGGCGAGGAACAGTGACAAGACCACCGGCGCTAGACCGATGAGCAGGCTGGCGCGCCTGGCCGTCATCGGTACCCACCCCCTCTGCACGTGATCACAATATCAACAGTCGCCCTTGAGAACCAGTGGTGCGGGCGGGGCGGATCTGTTCCCTGCCGGCGGCAGCTCCAGATCGAGCTGCCGGCGCTCGCCCGGGCACAACTTGCCGAAGCCGGCCGTCCCCTGGTGACCTGGGGCATCGGCGGTGAAACCGATGGGACGCGAGGCGTTTATGACCTGCTGGAAGGTGCCCTTGCCGTCGGCCACCACGGACAGGCGACCACCCTCCTGGTCGATGAGGAGGCGGGCGCCGGGCAGTGGTTTCTTGGTCTGGGCGTCCACCACCTTGCCCGAGAGCAGCGCCTGGTTCCCCGACAGCTTCGGGCCGCCGCCGCCGTTCGTGCCCGTCTCGTCCTCGACGAGGAAGACGGAAGAAACGGCGGCCAGCAACAGGGCGAGCACGAGCACGAGGCCTGTGCGCCGCCCCCTCCGTCCGCGGCGCGCTGGCGCCTTGGGGGCGGATGGCAGCGGTGCTCCGGGGTGGTCTGAGGTTTCGGTCATTGACATGGATGATGCTTCCCCGACGGGGAAGCTACATGCTGCCTCAGCCGGAGCCGGCTGACATGGCTGCTGCCGCGGACTCGGCCGCTTCCCGGCCGGCGACGGGCAGTTCGCGGCCGATGACCACGACGGTGCCGGCGATCTTGTCGGCAAAGGTCTGACGCTTCGAGTCCCTCAGCGGCCACAGGAGCCCGGCACCGAGGGGAGCGATGTCCACCACGTGCAACAGTTGCCGGAGGATCGACCAGAGGGGCCCCACCGCCCGGCGGTCCCGAACGCGGATGAGCCTCACGCCGACCTGCCGCTTACCGAAGGTCTGGCCCGTCTCGCCCTGCTCCATCAGGTTCCACACGGAGAAGGCCAACGCGGCGACCAACCCGAGTACAAGGCCGAACTTGGGACCGCCGCCGTAGCGCATGGCATCGAGGATCAACCCGAAGAGCGCGCCGGCGCCAACGATGCCCCCGCTGATGGCGTTGTCCAGGAAGCTGCCGCCCACCCGGGTCTTCCAAGCCGCCAGCGGGGGCCCCGACCACGCCACGTCGGCCACGTCGGCTACTGCGGGTATGCCCCGCTTGCCCTTGAAGGTGGCCCAGCCGAAGTTGCCGGGATTGGCGAAGGTGGCGTCCTCGAAGGAGGCATCGGCCTCGAACACCGCGGTGGGAAAATGGCCGTGACAGCCGAAGGCGACCTTGTCGAAGGAGGCGTCGGACCGGAAAGTGACAGCCGAGAAGCGGGCGTCGGCCTCGAAGACCGCTCGTACGAAGCGGGCCATCCCGGAGAAGCGGGCGTTGTCGAACGAGGCGGCGGCGGAGAAGGTCGCCCCGGCGAACCAGGCGTTGCCGTCGAAGCGGGCACCGTCGAAGCGGGCGGCAGAGGTGAACGTCGCCTGGGCGAAGCGCGCGCTACCCCGGAAGACGGTCTCGTTGAAGGAGGCGGCGCCGGTGAAGACGGCCTTGTCGAAGTAGGCGTCTCTCTCCAGTGACACTCCGTCGAAGGACACGTCGCCGATGAAGGTGGCCTGGTCGAAGCGCGGCGAGCGCAGGCGCCGGCGGCCCACCGAATCCGTTGGGCAGGCGGCGAACACACGGCGGAGGAGCGGGTCGTCGATGGTGGTGCCACGGGCGTCGAGACCATGGCCGAGGCCCAGCTTCTGCAGGTGACCGGTCAGCTCTGCCTCGTCGAGGTGGGCGAGGCAGCCGGGACCCACGCCGACACGGGCACCTCCGCACCCATCGGTGGAGCACGTGTCCCAGGTCGCTGGCGCCTGGGTACCTGGCGCCTGGACCTCCACCTCGAAGCCGGCACCGTCCCCTGCCTCACTCTTGCGGGTGGCCTCCACTCTGGTCCCTCTGCTGGTCGTCATCCCGCCTCCTCCCCACACCCGTCCCTAGAGTTTCCAGTCTCTTTGTACCGTAATTCGGCAGACGGTGCTGTATCTCCTGTGTGGAGGCCCGCCTCAGCGTCTCAACGTCAGTGCGATCACGGCCAGCACGAAGGCCACCCCGAAGAGGGCGACGGCCACCAGCCACAACGGAAAGCTCTCAGGGGTCTCGGAGGTACCGCCGCCGGACGATCCCGGATCAGCGGGCCGCTGGCTGGGAGCGGCGAATGATCTCTTGTCGAGGATGCCTGTCCCTTCGACGAAGACCCAACCGTCGAAGATGGCAGGCCTGTAGACGAAGGAGCCCTCGGTGAAGAACAGCGGTACCGCCGGCGCGTCCGCGGCCAGCAGGCGGAGCGCTTCGGAAACCGCAGCCTTGCGGCCGGCCGGATCGGCGGTGCCGGCGATCCGATCAGCAAGCTGGTCGAAGGTGCCACTTCGATAACCCGTGACGTTCAGCACTGCTGCCGGCCCCGTCACCGATCCGAACAGGGGCCGGAGGAAGTCGGGGTCGTAGGAGGCCAGAGGCGGTATGGAACCGATGGCCGCCTCGAAGGTCGGTACGTCGCCGTTCTCACCGACGGCCCGGGCAAGTTCGTCCCGCTTCATGGGCTTCGACTGCGCCTTGGCCCCTGACCGCTCCAGGGCCAGGGCGACCTGGCGGGCCGTCTCGACCTTCACGGGGTCGTTGTCGGGCGCGAGGATGACGATCGGCGGAAGGTTGAGCCCGCGCAGGGCGGCTCTGGCTCTGGCCGCGTCGAACCGCTGAACCGGCTCGGGTGGGGCCCATGACGATTCCGGGTGGAGGTACCCCTTCTCCGCCGGCACCACGTTCTCCACCAGGCGGGCGATCCGGACGAGGTCGATGGATCCTGCCACCGCCTGGCGGACCTCGGGCCGGTCGAAGGGCGGCCGGCGGGTGTTGAGCAGCAGGGCTGTCCCGAGGTACGACGTGCCCCGCACGACGCGTGTGCCGAGGCGCCGGAGGCGGTCGTCGATCCCCTCGGGAAGGCTCACCGGGATCATGTCGACCAGCCGGCGCTCCAGGGCGTTGAAGGTCTGCTCGGCGTCGGTGATTATCGGGACCTCGATCACCTTCACCGGCGGTGCACCGCCAAACCACCCGGCGTTGGCCTCGAAGCGGTAGCGCTCACCAGGTCGGTGTTCGACCAGCCGGTACGGCCCGCTGCCGACAGGGTTCCCCTCAGGGGCCAGACGCCCCGCCGGCAGCTTCTGCCAGAGGTGCTGGGGAAGGATGGGAACGTCGGCCAGGGGCTGGTCGGCGAAGCCGGGGGAGGGGTGGCGCAGGGTGACCAGGACGGTGGCGGGATCGGGCGTGTCCACCTTCTCGATGCCCGCCACCTGAGGGGTGAACCGCGGGTGAGGGTGGCTGGCCACGAAGCGCAGGGTGAAAGCGACATCGGCCGACGTGACCGGCGCCCCGTCGTGCCACAACGCACCCTCGGCCAGCCGGATGGTGACCCGGAGGCCGTCGGGACTCGTCTCCACCGCCTTGGCGAGGAGCGGTTGGGGCACGCCCTTCTCGTCCCGCCAGAGGAGTGTGTCGTACACCAGGGTGAGCAGGGAGTAGCCCAGCTCGAAGGTGTAGGGAGTGAGGGACCCGTCCTCCTGAGGGAAGGGAAGCCGCACCACCTCGGCGCCGAGGGCGGCGTCAACCTGGGCCTGGCCGGCGGCGCGGGCCCCGGTGGCAGGCAGCGAGAAGACGGCGGCGACCATGGCCATCGTCAGAGCGAGGACACCACGAGCGGTGACCCGAGTTACGGCTGCTATGTCAGAACCTCTTTTCTTGGTACCCTCGACCTGTCCACAAGGACAAGCGAGAGGGCGAATGGCAACCACATCGAAGAAGAGCAATCAACCGCGTCGCAAGTTCAAGAAGGCCAAGAAGAGCCGGCTCGGACTTTGGACGACCATCGTCCTCATCCTTTTGATCGGCTCCTACGTCGCCGTGCTCGAACTCACCCGCCCGCACGTCACGGGTGACCGGCTCCGATTCGACACCTACATCGACCTGATCGAGAAGGGGCAGGTCAAGAACGCCAAGATCCTCGATCAGGACTCCTATGTGATCGGCACCTACACGAAGCCCGACGGGCCGGTTGCAGAGTACAACGCACCTCTCCCGGCCGGGCTCCAGAGCTATCTGGTGACCGAGGTGCTGATCCCGTCGCGCATCGCCACCGACATCGATCAGCAGGTGGGCAAGAAGGTGGCCGGCCTGGCTGCCATCCTTCTCCCGGGGCTGATGCTGGTGGTCCTGTTCGGCTATCTCATCCTCTCCCGCAAGCGCGGCACCGGTTTGTTCGGGGTCAAGAGCGGAGCCCGCAAGATGAGTTCCGACGCGGCCACCGTCACCTTCGCCGACGTGGCCGGGCAGGAGACGGCCGTCATGGAGCTCAAGGAGATCAAGGAGTTCCTGGCCGACCCGGAGCGGTTCATCTCCCTCGGGGCCACGGTCCCCAAGGGCGTCCTGCTGTACGGCCCCCCGGGCTGCGGCAAGACGCTCCTGGCCCGTGCCCTCGCCGGGGAGTCGGGCGCCAACTTCTACTCCATCTCCGGCTCCGACTTCGTGGAGGTCTACGTGGGTGTCGGAGCCTCCCGGGTACGTGACCTGTTCCGCGAGGCCCGTGAGAACGCGCCTGCGCTGATCTTCATCGACGAGCTCGACTCCATCGGCCGCGCCCGTGGGGGAGGCGGGCCCGGAGGTGCCGCCTCCGGCAACACCAACAGCGAGCAGGAGCAGGCGCTCAACCAGATCCTCGCCGAGATGGACGGCTTCTCACCCTCTGAGGGCATACTCGTGGTCGCGGCCACCAACCGGCCCGATGTCCTCGATCAGGCCCTTCTCCGGCCCGGCCGCTTCGACCGCACGGTAGGCCTGTCCCTGCCCGACGAGGCCGCCCGCCTCGACATGCTCTCCACCCACGCCAAGGGCAAGGTGCTGGGCGACGACGTCGACCTGGGTGCCATCGCCAACAAGGCCATCGGCCTCTCCGGCGCCGACCTCGCCAACGTCATGAACGAAGGCGCTCTCCTGGCGGCCCGAGCCAAGAAGTCGGTGATCTCCCAGAAGGAGCTGGAGGATGCCCTCCAGCGCAACCTCGAGGCACCGGAGGACCGCAAGAAGCTGGCCCTGCGAGGCGGGCGGAGCATCGGCAAGCGCTTCACCGACAAGGACCGCGTCACCTTCGCCGATGTCGCCGGCCAGGAGGCGGCCGTGGCCGAGCTGAGGGAGGTCAAGGAGTTCCTGGCCAATCCCGAGCGCTTCACGTCTCTGGGTGCGGCCGTGCCCAAGGGCGTTCTCCTCTTCGGGCCTCCCGGCTGCGGAAAGACCCTGCTGGCCCGGGCCCTCGCCGGCGAGGCCAATGCCGCCTTCTTCTCGGTGGGCGCCAGCGAGTTCGTCGAGATCTACGTGGGTCAGGGCGCGTCCCGCGTCCGGGATCTGTTCGCCGAGGCCCGTTCCATGGCGCCGGCCATCATCTTCATCGACGAGATCGACACCCTCGGCCACTCGCGCGTCGGCACCAGCGCGGCGCGTGCCGGGTCCTCGGGCGAGCAGGAGCAGGCGCTCAACCAGATCCTGGCCGAGATGGACGGCTTCTCGTCCTCCACCGGCCTCATCGTGCTGGCCGCCACCAACAGGGCCGACAGCCTCGATCCCGCGCTCCTCCGCCCTGGGCGCTTCGACCGCCACGTCGGGCTGGAGCTGCCCGACGAGTCGGCCCGCCTGGCCATCCTCGAGGTGCACGCCAAGGACAAGGTGCTGTCACCTGCGGTCGATCTGAAGGCCATCGCGGCCAAGGCCTACGGCCTCAACGGCGCCGACCTGGCCAACATCATGAACGAGTCGGCAATGTTCGCAGTGCGGGCCGACAAGGCCTTCATCGAGCAGGAGGACCTGCAGGAGGCCCTCAAGCGCATCGTGGCCGCTCCCGACCGCTGGCGGCGCCTGTCCATGCGGGCCAAGAGCGTGGGCAAGCGCTACTCCGCCGACGAGAGGGTGACCTTCGCCGACGTGGCCGGAGTGGACGAGGCCCTGGAGGAGCTGTCCGAGGTCAAGGACTACCTCATCAACCCCGAACGCTTCACCCGGATGGGTGCTTCTGTGCCCAAGGGCGTCCTGCTGTCCGGCCCCCCCGGGTGCGGCAAGACCCTCCTGGCCCGGGCCGTGGCCGGCGAAGCCCATGCCGCCTTCATCTCGGCCTCCGGAAGCGAGTTCGTGGAGGTGTTCGTCGGTGAGGGCGCGGCGCGCGTCCGGGACCTCTTCGCCGAGGCCCGATCGATGGCACCGGCCATCGTGTTCATCGACGAGATCGACGCCGTTGGTGGCCGAAGGGGTTCGGGCATGGTCGAAGGCGGTCACCAGGAACGGGAGCAGACGCTCAACCAGCTTCTCGTCGAGATGGACGGCTTCGACGCCAACGCCCAGGTGGTCGTCATCGCCGCCACCAACCGGCCGGACATGTTGGACCCCGCTCTGGTACGCGCCGGGCGATTCGACCGCAAGGTCCAGATCATGATGCCGGACCGCAAGGGGCGCCGCGACATACTCGGCGTTCACGCCCGCAAGAAGCCCCTCGGTCCCGACGTCGATCTCGACAAGGTGGCCGGCCAGACCCAGGGCTTCTCCGGGGCGGACCTGGAGAACATCCTCAACGAAGCCGCCCTGCTGGCCAGCCGCAAGGGGCTCGACGTCATCGACATGCAGGTGGTCGACGAGGGGATCGACCGGGCCTACCTGGGCGTGGCGTCCAAGGGCAACATCATGACCGACGAGGAACGCCGCTCGGTGGCCTACCACGAGGCCGGCCATGCCCTCGTGGCCATGCGGGCGCCGGGGGCCAGGCCTCCGTACAAGCTCACCATCGTCCCCCGCGGCGGGAGCCTCGGCCATTGCAGCACCACCGACACCCACGACCGACTCGTGCACTCCCGCTCGATGCTGATCGCCCAGATGGCGGTGTCGCTGGGCGGGTGGGCCTGCGAGAAGCTGGTGTTCGGCGAGACCGGGTCGGGCGCTTCCAGCGACCTGCACCGGGCCACCGACATCGCCCGCAAGATGGTGTGCGAGTTCGGCATGAGCGACCTGGGGCCGATGGTCTTCACCGACTTCGACTCCAACGGCCGGCCCCGTCCGCCGTCTCCCGAAGCGGGCAAGGCCATCGACGCCGAGATCCGCCGCCTGTCCGAGGAGGCCCACGAGCAGGCGGTGGCCGTCCTGAGCGGCGAGCGGGCCGCTCTCGACCGCATCGTGGAAGCCCTGCTCGACCGGGAGACCCTGACGGCGGAGGAACTCGAGGAGCTGGCCGGGCCGCCGCCCGGAGGCGGGAACGGGCGCAGGTCCGCCGCCTCCGGTCGCAAGCCGGCGACCAACGGGCGGAAGCCGGCGGCCAACGGGCGCCGGGTGGCCGCCACGGGAGCGGCACGGAGCCGGCCGGTTGCCGGAGCTCGCAAGGCGGCGGCGGCCAAGGGGGCAACGGCCAACGGAGCCAACGGTGCGGCGGCCGGCAACGGGGGCGCCGTTCCCGTCGCCCGGCGGAGGAAGACGGTCGGAGAAGCCGGTCCGTCGGGTGCCGGAGGCGACTGAGGCGGCGCCGGCCGATCCCGTCCGGCGGCGCCGGCGGTGGCCGGCGCTCCTCTTCAGCCTCATGATGGTCGGCGCCGGCGTCGGCGCCGCCTCGGTTGCGTCGGGGCTCGACGGCCGCACGGCGCGGGTGGTGGGTGGCAACGCCCCCCTGAACGCCGGCGCCGTCGACAGCCTCGCCATCAGCGCCCAGAACTCGCCCGCCCTCGTGGCCAACCCGAGGAACCCGGCCAACCTGGTGGTGGCCAGCCGGGTGGACACTCCCCGTTTCTCATGTGCCCTGCACACCTCGTCGGACGGCGGCGCCAGCTGGGCCGAGACCGGGCTGACCTTGCCGGAATCGGACGTGGTGGCCTGCTTCGGGCCTGACGCCGTGTTCGACGCCGCCGGCACCCTCTACATCGCCTACACCTCCTTCGCCAACGTCGAAGGCCTCGGCACCGTCCCCGAAGCGGTGTGGATGTCCAAGTCCACTGATGGCGGTCGCACCCTCTCCCCGGCGGCCAAGGTCCAGGGGAACCTGGCCTTCCAGATGAGGTTGATCGCCGATCCGGCCAAGCCCGGGCGCCTGCACCTGACGTGGCTGCAGGCGGCCGACAGCGTGGCCTGGGGCCTGGCCACGGCGGGAAGGCCCATAGTCACTTCGAGATCCGACGACGGGGGTGCGACATGGACTCCGCCGGTGACGGTGAGCCCTCCGGCCCGCCAGCGGGTGGTGGCGCCGGCCATGGCGGTGGGCGACGACGGCCAGCTCTACCTCTCGTACCTCGACGTGGGCGACGACCGTCTCGACTACCACGGTGGGCACGAGGGCAAGGGCGGCGAACCCTACGCCGGCAAGTGGGCGCTGGTGGTGGCCCGGTCCGTCGACTCCGGGGACACCTGGACGGAGACGGTCGTGGACTCGCGGATCGCGCCGGCGCAGCGGTTCCTCATGCTGTTCCCGGCCACGCCGTCGGTGTCCGCGGGCGAGGGTGACGCGGTGTACGTGGGGTTCCACGACGCCCGCACCGGTGACGCCGATGTCTCCGTGTGGGCCTCCAAGGACAGCGGCCGAAGCTGGGGCGGGCCTCGCCGGGTCAACGACACCCTTGACAAGGACGGCACCTCGCAGTACCTGCCCGAGCTGAGCGTGGGGCCTGGCGGGCGGCTCGACGTGGTGTACTACGACCGGCGGGCCGACCCGAAGAACGTGCGCAACGAGGTGTCGCTTCAGTCGTCGTTCGACAAGGGCGCCAGCTTCGGCCCCCGCCTGCGCCTGTCGGACCGTAGCTTCGACTCCACCATCGGCTTCGGGGCCAACCGGGACATGCCCGACCTGGGGAGCCGCCTCGGCCTGCTGGCCACCGACAAGGGCGCTCTGGCGGTCTGGGCCGACACCCGTTCCGAGGAGCGGGAGATCGGCAAGCAGGACCTGGCCAAGGCGCTCGTTTCCTTCTCCGATCCGGATCCTCTGAAGACACCGCTCAAGCTGGGCGGCATCGTGGTGGCGGGCCTGGGTGTGCTGGTGCTGGCCGCCTCCCTCGCCGGCGGTCGCTCCCGGCGGCGGGAACCCGACGAGGCGGAGGCGATCGGATGAACAGCGCGGAGCCGGAGAGCCGGGAGCCCCAGCCGGGCGGGGGAGCCTCACAAGGCGGACGGCGCCGGCGAGGTGGCGGGATCCGCGTCTTCCTGGGCCTCGCCCTGGTCGCCCTGGGGGCGGGGTCGGCCCTCGTGGCCAGCTCGCTCGATGAGGCCTCGGCGCGGGTAGTGGGCCGCAACGTTCCCATCTCCGCCCAGGCCACCGACCTTCGCATCATCGACGCCAACAACTCCCCGACAGTCGTCCGCAGCCCGACCGACGCCAACCAGCTGGCGGTGGTGAACCGTATCGACACGCCCCGGTTCTCCTGTGACATGCATGCCTCCTTCGATGCCGGCGCCACCTGGCAACCCGTGGAGATCCCCTTCCCCGAGGGCGAGGAGTTGCCTCCGCGTTGCTTCGCCCCCGATGCCGCCTTCGGCGCCGACGGCACGCTCTACGTCTCGTTCGTCACGCTGATAGGTCTCGGCAACACACCGAACGCCGCCTGGGTCGCCACCGCTCGCGCCGGCGAGTCCGTGCTGTCGAAGCCCCAGCGGGCCCTCGGGCCGCTGGCCTTCCAGGTACGGGTGGCCACCGATCCGGCCAGGGCGGGGCGGCTGTGGCTGTCGTACGTCAACGTCGTGGAGACCGCCACCCTCGGTATCGCCGCTCCCGGGAACCCTGTTCAGGTCGTCGCCTCCGACGACGGCGGCGCCACCTGGACCGAGCCGGTGAAGGTGAGTGACCCGGCCCGTCAGCGGGTGATCGCCCCGTCCATCGCCAGTGCTCCCGGCGGGCGGCTCTACGCCCTCTATCTCGACCTCGGCGACGACGCCCTCGACTATTCCGGTGCCCACGAGGGCAGGGGAGGAGACCCCTACGCCGGCACCTGGTCGCTGGTGCTGGCCCGCTCCGGCGACGGCGGGAGGACATGGCGGGAGGCGGTGGTCGACGACAAGGTTGTTCCCACCGAGCGCATCATCGTGCTGTTCCCTCCGTCGCCCTCTCTCGCCGTGGACCAGAAGGGCGACAAGGTCTACGTGGCCTTCACCGACGGGCGGGACGGCGACGCCGACGTGCGGGTGTGGGCGTCTGAGAATGGCGGCGCCGGCTTCGGTCCCGGCCGGCGGGTCAACGACACTGCTGCCGGCGACGACACGGCGCAGTACCTGCCCCGGCTGGCGGTGGCGCCCAACGGCCGCGTCGACATCCTGTACTTCGACCGGCGGGCGGACCCGAAGAACGTCATGAACCACGTCTCACTCCAGTGGTCCACCGACAGCGGCCGTAGCTGGCGCCCCCGCCTGCGCCTGAGCGACCGGGCCTTCGACTCACGGATCGGTTTCGGCAGCGAGCGTGGACTGCCCGATCTCGGCAGCCGCCTCGGCCTGGTGTCCACCGAGCAGCGGGCCCTGGCCATCTGGACCGACACCCGCGCCGGCACCGAAGCCTCCAACAAACAGGACATGGCCCGGGCCGTGGCCGCCTTCACCGAGGAGTCGGAGTTACGTGACCCGTTGCGCGCCGGCGGCGTAGGTGTGGGTGCCTTCGGAGTCATCCTGCTCGTGTCCGGGCTGTTCAGACGCCCTCGACGGGGGCCGAGCAGTCCCGCGGAATAGGCCTACCACGGCAAGAGAGAGGGCCGCTGAA
The DNA here is from genome assembly GCA_035525365.1 of Acidimicrobiales bacterium. Lineage (GTDB taxonomy): Bacteria > Actinomycetota > Acidimicrobiia > Acidimicrobiales. The sequence goes on along the minus strand of DATLEK010000001.1, from coordinate 7,137 downwards.
ATCTCATGCGTCCCGTCCGGCCAGAACAGCTCTCACAGACGGTAGTCACTAGGGGTGCGGTTACACCTACGGGCGGGACGAGTTGCGGCTGGTGTGGGCATAATGGGTGAATGGTGGATCGGAACAAGGCGCGGATTCTCCTCGTCGAGGACGACGCAACCATCCAGCGCTCTCTCGTTCTCGCCCTGCGGCGTGATGGCTACGAGGTGACAGCCGAGAGCGACGGCAGGGGAATCCAGGAGCTGGCCGATCGCACTCGGCCCGACCTGGCTCTGCTGGACGTGCGTCTCCCCGTGGGGCCTGGCGGGTACGAGATGGCGGAGATCCTCCGACGCTCGAGCAGAATACCTATTCTGTTCTTGACCGCAGCCGACAGCCCTCGGGAGCGGTTACGGGGTTTCGAGGCTGGGGCTGACGACTACGTGACCAAGCCGTTCGAGCTGGAGGAGTTGCTGGCCCGGGTGAAGGCTCTCCTCCGCCGGGCCGGGCACCAGGCCTCCGGATCGCTGCGCGTGGGCGATCTGATGGTGGACGAGACGGCACACGTGGCCATGTGGAACGGGGTGAAGCTGGAGCTCACCCGCACCGAGTACGACCTTCTGACTGTGCTCGCCCGTCATTCCGGGCAGGTGATGTCCAAGGAGCAGCTTCTGGGCAACGTGTGGGGCTTCGACGCCTACAATCTCAACCTTGTCGAGGTGCACATGAGTTCGTTGCGGCGCAAGCTCGAAGCTGTCTGCCCGCGGGTCGTGCACACCGTGCGCGGCATCGGCTATGTCCTCCGAGCGTGAGGCGGATGAGAGCGCACCGGTCGACGAGCTGACGAAGACCGCGTTGGACCAGCAGCTGGAAGCAGAGCGGCGATGGATGGCGACGGCTCTCGACAGCGCCCTGGAGAACCTCGAAGCGGCTCTGGCCGACGCACGAGCCGCCGAGGCCCGTAGCCGGAGGTTCCTCGCCGACGCCGCCCACCAGCTACGTACCCCTCTCACCGGCATCCGCGTGGCGGCAGAGAACCTGGTCATGGGGGCTGAGCCTGCCGATCAGGACCGCCTGCTCGGGGATGTCATCCGGGAGACGGCACGTGCCGGCAGGTTGGTGGCGTCGCTCTTGCGAGTCGCCCGCCTCGACGAGGGCGAGGGCCTCGAGCTGGTTCCCTGTGACGTGGCCAGCGTGGCCGCCGACGAGGTCGACCGGGCTTGGGGCCTCTCGCCGCATCTGGACTTCGCTTTCCGCGTCGAGGGCCGACCAACCACCGAGCCATACCTCGACCCGCACGCGCTCGCCGAGATCCTCGGCAACCTGCTGGACAACGCCCGGCGCTTCGCCGTCTCCCGCATCGACGTGCTGCTGCGGTGGGTTGATGATGGGGTGCACGTGAGCGTTGGGGACGACGGCGAGGGCGTTGCCGCCGGGATGGAGGAACGGATCTTCGACCGCTTCGTCAGCTCAGGCGATCCGGGGACATCGGGCCTCGGGCTGTCCATCGCCAGGGCGCTGGCGCAGGCCATGGGTGGCGACGTCGCCTACGAGCCGCCTCACTTCGTGCTACGCCTTCCCACCGAGCCGGGCGGGAAGCCCCCGAACGGGGCCTAGCCCTCATGCGGTTGCGTGGGAACGGGGGCGCCGGCGCCACCCGCCGGGAGGCGGAGCACGAAGGAGCCGGCTTCCCAACGCAGATGTCCGCCGTGGGCGCGGGCCAATCTGCTGGCGATGGCCAGACCGAGCCCGGAGCCGCCCTCCGGGTCGGCGCTGACCGCGCCCTCGAAGTCTTCGTCACCCGCGCCCTCGGGAGGCCGAGGCCCGTTGCCCGTCACTCGCAACTCGACGACACCATCGCTGTAACCGATGGCTACCAGTACCCGCTCGGCAGCCCGGCGGCGGGCGTTGTCGAGGAGGTTGCCCAGGGCCTCCCGCACCACCTCTGGGTCGAGCTCGGGACGAAGATCTGCAGGCAGACCGGAACGCAGCGCGATGTCGAGCTGCGGTGACTGGCCCCAGGACCGGTCCACTTCCTCCCTGGCCAGGGCCACCAGGTCGCACGGCTGGGGTGACACGGCCAGGCCAGTGTCCAGGTCGATGACCCGGAGCAACGAGCCGAGCAGATTGCTCGCCCGGGCCGTGTCCTGCACGAGCAAGCCGAACAGCCGGTCCTGTTCGGCGGGGTCAGCCCCCCTTAGCAGGGCCTCCACGGATGCCTGCGCGCTTGTTATCGGGGCGCGGAGCTGCTGTGCGGCATCAGTGAAGAAACGGGGAATTGGACGTGACGCCTCCTCGGCCGCATCCCCCGATGCCTCCAGCGAGCAGATCGGGCCGCCGACCTTGTCCGGGTCGCCCGTCGCCCCACCTCTGCTCATAGCCCCAGGGCGGCAGCGGAACCTCCGTCGGGGCCCGATACCGTGATCCGTGACCCCGGGGGGTCGAAGGCGATCGCCGTGGTCCCACCAGCACAACAGGGGCAGGCGATGCCGCCGTGGGCGGCGCGACGGATGCGCTCGAAGCACGCCAGGAGAGGACGTAGGTCGTTGTTGTCGACCATCTCCGACGCACCCGCGGCGAGCGCAGCGGCCCGTAGGTTCTCGAAGGGAGACAGCACGATCACGGCCGACTGCGGGGAGGCTTCCGTGAAAAGCGAGATGACGCCGAGGCCGAGGGTCCCGCAGGCGGCGACGTCGACGACCACCACGTCGGGGCGCTCCCGCTCCACCAGGGCGACAGCCTGGGCCGCGAACTTCAGCTCGGCCAGAACGGAGAAGCCGCTCAGGTAGAGCAGGCGAGGCACAGCGGCGTTGTCACCACAGACGATCCCACGCAACGGTGGGACGGCTGTCGCGCTCACGGTAAGTGTTCTCTCACACTTACCTGAAGATTTGCTGAAGAAATGGAAATCTCTTCAAGTTGAGCGAGCGGGAGGCCTCAGCCGGAGATGAACTACTCCAACGTGCTCCGCAGGCCTGCCTCGAAAGGCGTGGACGCCCGCCAGGCCAGGTCGCGGTGGGCAGCGGTCACGTCGGCCTCCGAGCGGCGCACGTCGCCAGCGCGAGAGTCGGTGTGGGTGCAGGCCGGCTCCACACCGAAGATCTCGGCGAGGTTCTCCAGCAGGTCGAGGACCGAATGGGTCGAATCGCCGGCGATGTTGTAGGCGCGTCCGTTGCACACGGCAGCCGGGGCAGCGGCCGCCGCCAGGTTGGCCTGCACCACGTCGTCCACGTAGGTGAAGGCGCGCGACTGCAAACCGTCGCCGTGGACGATGGCCGGCTCACCCTTGCGCAGGGCCTCGATGAACAGCGGCACCACCGCCGCGTACGCAGAATCTGGCCGCTGGCGAGGGCCGTAGACGTTGAAGTAGCGGAGGGCCACGGTCTCCAACCCGTAGACCTCGGCGAAGACCCGGCAGTAGTGCTCGCCGGCCAGCTTGGTGACCGCGTAGGGCGAGCGGGGGAGGCAGGGCGCCGTCTCGGGCGTCGGCAACACCGCAGCCCCGCCGTACACGCTGCTGGACGAGGCCGAGACCACCCGACTCACGCCCGCGTCGGCCGCCGCCTTCAGCACCACCAGCGTGCCATGGGTGTTGGCGGTGTCGGTTTCCAGCGGCTGCTCCACCGACCGCAACACGGCCCGATGGGCGGCGAAGTGAAAGACCAGCTCGCAGCCCTCCACGGCCCGCCGCACCAGATCCTCGTCGGTGATGCCGCCGATCAAGGCCTCGGCTGCCGGGTTCAGGTGCTCGGCATAGCCGGAGGACAAGTCGTCCAGCACCCGCACGTCGTGACCGGCGGCCAGGAGCGCGTCCACCGTGTGCGACCCTATGAAGCCCGCTCCGCCCGTCACCAGGACCGTCATTACGGAAGCACTCTACGCTTGTCGACATGTGCGGCATCGCTGGCATTGTGGAGTTTGGCCGCGGTGTGGACCCGGACATGGCCGTGGCCATGGCCGAGGTTCTCCGCCACCGGGGGCCCGACGAGGGGGGGCTGTATGCCGGGCCGGTCTGCGCGCTCAGCGTGCGCCGGCTCGCCGTGCAGGACGTGCTCCACGGCCACCAGCCTGCCTACAGCGAGGATGGGCGAGTCGCCGTTATCCTCAACGGCGAGATCTACAACTTCGCTGCCCTCCGGGCGGAGGTGGAGGCCAAGGGTCACCGGGTCGCTTCCGGATCCGACACCGACGTGCTCCCCCATCTGTACGAGGAGTACGGCGACGCCGTCCTCCACCGCCTGCGTGGCATGTTCGCCATCGCCGTGTGGGACGAGCCGCGCCGGCGCCTGCTCATCGCCAGAGACCGGCTGGGCAAGAAGCCGCTCTACTACCTCCACCACGGCTCGTCGTTCCGGTTCGCTTCGGAGATCAAGGCGTTCTTCGCCGACCGGTCGGTGCCCCGCGAACCGGACTTCGAGGCCATCCACCATTTCCTGTGCCTCCAGTACGTCCCCGCACCATGGACGGCGTTCGTGGGGGTGCGGGCGCTGCCTCCCGGCCACCAGCTTTGCCTGGACGACGACGGCGAGGTCCTCAAGCAGTGGTGGCGCCTGGCCCGCCCACCCGCTCTCAATGTCGACCGGCGGGAGGCGGCCGCTCTGGTCGGGGCGATGGCGCGGGAGGCGGTCGGCCTCCGCATGGTCGCCGATGTCCCCGTGGGAGCATTCCTCTCCGGTGGGACAGATTCGGCCTGCGTCGTGGCCGCCATGGCGGAGCAGGCCAGCGGGCCGGTGCGCACATTCACCATCGGGTTCCACGAGGGCGAGCGCGATGAGCGGGCGTTGGCAAGTACGACGGCTCGCGCTCTTGGCACCGACCACACCGAGATCGTGGTCGAGCCCGATGTCGCCGGCCTGTTGCCGCTGGTCACCTGGCACCACGACCAGCCCTTCGCCGACAACTCATCGCTGCCCACGCTCTTGCTGGCCCAGGAGACGCGCCGCCATGTCACGGTGGCACTCAATGGCGATGGGGGTGACGAGGCCTTCGCCGGCTACCCACGGGTGCAGCGGCTCGGGCGTGACGCCAAAGCGGGCGTAGCCGCCGTCCTGCGGATGGGTGCCCGCGCCATCCCACCCTCCCTCAACCCGGCGAACCCTCTCGCCTTGGCCCGGCTCATGGCCCTTGCCCGCTCCGGGTGGTCACCCGAGGCCTACGAAGCGGGCGTGGAGATTTTCCCCGAGCCGTTCCTGCTGCGGGCGTACACCCCGGCCATGCGCGCCGCTATCAAGGGCCAGCCGACCCGACGCCTTCTCCACGGGGCGCTCGGCGACGACGGTGTCGACCCGGTGTGGCGAGGGCAGGCGGCCGACTACGCCACTTACCTGCCGGGGGCCCTGCTGGCCAAGGTCGACGTGGCGACCATGGCCGCCTCACTGGAGGCCCGCAGCCCGCTGCTCGACCACGAGCTGGTCGAGCTTGCCGCCTCGCTGCCGACGGCCCGCAAGGTCGGTCCTGGCGGTGCCAAGCTGGCGCTTCGCGACGCTTTCCGCGGAATCGTCCCCGACGCCGTCCTCGACGGCCCCAAGCGCGGCTTCGGGATCCCTCTGGACCGATGGTTCCGCACGACACTGCACCCCCTCGCCACCGCCATGCTCGCTCCCCCGGGGGCGGCGGTACGCAATGTTCTGCGAGGCGAAGTCATCGACGACCTCCTTGGCTCTCACGCCAATGGACGCAGCCGCCACGGCACCCGCATCTTCGCCCTGGTGGCTCTCGAGATGTGGTTCCGCACGTTCATCGAGTCACCCCCGCCCCTGGTGGCGCCGACTGGCGTCTCGCTGTCTGACCTGTGCTGAGCGACCGCGACGCGCCGGACAGGCTCGTGATCACCCTGGACATCGAGTGTGACGCCGACGGCGGCCCCACCTGGCGCTACTCATCGCCGCTCACCTTCCGAGGCGTGGAGCACGGGCTGGGCGAGGTCCTCGGCCCGATGCTCGACGAACTGGGAGCCTGCGCCACCCTCCTGATCTCCAACGTGGTGATGAAAGACCAGGCAAGTGTGGCGCTGCTCCGGGACCTTCGCGGCGTGGAGCTGGGCAGCCACCTCCACGGGGACTTCCTCGCGCCCGACCCTCGCCACATCGACCCGGCCGGGGCCAAGACCGTCGATAACCAGAACGAGTACTCCGACGAGATCGAGCGGGCCAAGATGGAAGCCCTCGGGAATCTTTTCACCGAGGGATTCGGTCGGGCGCCCACGTCGTTCCGGGCCGGGCGGTGGAGCGCGGCGGGGCGCACGGCCAGCCTGCTCGCTGAGCTCGGCTACACCGCCGACTCCAGTGTCTCGCCCCATGTCCATTGGTGCGACGGGGGCCGGTCGGTCGACTACCGCGGCGCGCCCGAACAGCCCTACCGGCCGGGCTCGGCGGACATCGCCCGACCGGGCGAGTTGGCTCTCTGGGAGCTTCCGGTCAGCATCGTGACGCCGTGGTGGGCACGGCGCCGGCCGATCTGGCTGCGGCCATCGCTCTCGCCGGCGCGCCTGATGCGGTTGGTCGTGGCCGATATGCGTCGGCGCCATCCGCCGCCGAGGACCTTCGTGGTCATGCTCCACAACACCGAGCTCACCCCTGGGACAAGCCCGCACTCGCGTACCCCCGACGACGCCCGTGTGGTGGCTCGCCGCCTGCGCGACTTCTTGTCCTGGGCGATCGACGACGGGATCCACCCGATGACGCTGGCTGCGGTTGCCGAGGCATGCGAATCCTCATGACGTGCCTTCACTACCCGCCCGACATCGGCGGGACCGAGGCCGCGGCGCGCGTCCTCGCCCAGGCTCTGGTCGCCACTGGCCACGACGTCACCGTGGTCACCGGCGCCTCCATCGCCCACCGAAGCCGATCGACCGAGGACGGTGTGGTCGTGCACCGCTTCCCCCTGCCAACCGGCCGCGGTTCCGGCGCCCGCTACGTGGCACAGGCCGCCGCCGCCGCCCTCGGTGCGGGCCGCCACGATGTCGTGCACGCCCACATGGCATCCGCCCCGGCGGTGGCCGCCGTAGTGGTGGGCACCCTGTGGCGCACGCCGGTCGTGGTCAAGCCGTCCTCGGGCGCCGGTGCGAGCGGCGGGAACCTCGCCGACGTTCTCGAGCGGCGCGGCGGTAGGTGGCGGGTCGCCCTCCTGCGCCGCCTTGTCGGCTCGTTCGTCGCCGTG
>DATLEK010000088.1:0-33130 GCA_035525365.1 Acidimicrobiales bacterium | reverse complement strand
CGCTCGCAGCAGCGAGACCAAGACTCGCGCCTCGTAACCGCTCAATCCGAAGGCCTCGAAGTCCCGTTGCACAGTTGTTTGCGCGTCCAGCAACGCGGGTGAGAGCTTGGCGTCTCCTCCAACCGGAACCGGCCCCTCCTGTTTTTCTCGGACCCGCTTCATGCCTGCCACCCTCACGTTGTCAGCGAAGGCTACAACTCGCGCCGGCCATCGCGTTCCTAAAGGCCGCGACCGACGGGACCACGCCGGCGACGGGCGGACGAAGCCGATCTATCGCGCCGACATCACATCCGGGTCCAAGAGGCGAAGCACTGCCGCCCGCGGAATGACAATGCGCCGCCCCAAACGCACGCTACGCAGATCTCCTCGGGCGACGAGTTGGTACGCAAACCCGCGTGAGACTCCAAGGTCGGAAACGAGCGACACAAAGGAGTGCCGCAGCTCGTAGGTGGTCCAGTCGCTCCCCAGCCCTGCCCGCTCGCACAGTGCTCGGAAGTACCGACTGAGGTCCGTCAGGAGGAACGGCGCGGAAAAGCCCTAGCCAGAAGCTCTCTGACCAGGGCTTTTCCGCTACTGTTGGGTGGAGGCGAAGGGACTCGAACCCTCGAACCTCTTGACTGCCAGTCAAGCGCTCTACCAGCTGAGCTACGCCCCCAGCACGAGCCGAGCCTATACGGGATCAGCTCACGGGGAGGGCGGTGGGCGCCGCTAGATTCGCCATGATGACCGCTGAGCCCGCCGAGGCTGCCGCCGGCGCCACCGAGCGCTACGACCCGGGGCCTCTCGAGGCCGAGTGGCAGAGGCGCTGGCGGGACGAGGGCACCTACAACGTCGACAACGACGACCCCCGCCCGCCTTTCTACGTGCTGTGCATGTACCCGTACCCGAGCGGCCGGGCACACATGGGACATGTCCGCAACTACACCTTCGGCGACCTCATCACCCGCCACCGCACCATGCAGGGCCACGCCGTCCTCTCGCCCATGGGCTTCGACAGTTTCGGGCTGCCGGCCGAGAACGCCGCCATCAAGACCGGCCTGCACCCGCGCCCGTTCACCGACTCACGCATCGACGAGCTGAAGGCTTCCATAGAGCGCATCGGAGCTGTGTACGACTGGCGCAGGGAGATCCGCAGCCACGATCCCGACTACATCCGCTGGAACCAGGTGATCTTCCAGCGCTTCCTCGCCGCCGGCCTGGCCTACCGGCGCAACGCGCCGGTCAACTGGTGCCCAGGCTGCCAGACGGTGCTGGCCAACGAGCAGGTCCTGGCCGACGGCACCTGCGAGCGCTCCGGCGATGCCGTCTCGAAGCGGGACCTGGAGCAGTGGTTCTTCGCCATCACCAACTATGCCGAGGAGCTGCTCGAGGAGCTGGAGGGCCTCGACTGGCCCGAGCGGGTGAAGACCATGCAGCGCAACTGGATCGGCCGCTCGGAGGGCGCAGAGTTCGACCTTGTGGTGGCCGATCATCCCGACCGGCTGGCGGTGCGGGTCTACACCACCCGCCCCGACACCAGCTTCGGCATGACTTACGCCGTGCTGGCACCGGAGCACCTCATGGTGCCTGCCCTAACCACGCCCGAGCAGCAGACGGCCGTGGATGAGTTCATCGCCCGGGTGGCCACCAAGTCCGAGATCGAACGCCTCTCCAGCGAGGACCCCAGCGACACCGGAGCGGCCGTCGCCTCCGATCGTGGAGTCTTCACCGGCTCGTCGGTCGTCAACCCGTTCAACGGTCAGCCGGTGCCCGTTTTCCTGGCCGACTACGTGCTCATGGGCTACGGCACCGGAGCCATCATGGCCGTGCCGGCAGAGGACCAACGCGACTGGGATTTCGCCGCCGCCCACCGCCTCCCGGTCGTGCGCACCGTTCAACCGCCCGAGGACTGGGAGGGCGAGGCCTATACCGGTGACGGCCCGAAGATCAACAGCGACTGGCTCGACGGCGTCACCGACGTGGCCACCGCCAAGGCCAAGGCCATCGAGTGGCTGGAGGAGCAGGGGCTGGGGGAGCGCAAGGTCAACTACCGCCTCCGCGACTGGCTCGTGTCCCGCCAGCGCTACTGGGGCTGTCCCATTCCCGTCGTGTACTGCCCCACCGATGGCATCGTCGCGGTCCCCGAGGACCAGCTGCCGGTGTTGGCGCCCGACGACGTCGAGTTCCGGCCAACCGGCGAGTCGCCCCTGAAGGCGCACTCCGGCTTCCTCCACACCACGTGCCCCACCTGCGGCGGCCCCGCCGAGCGGGAGACCGACACCATGGACACCTTCGTCGACTCCTCCTGGTACTTCCTGCGCTTCTGCGATCCCTGGTCCGAGGACAAGGTCTTCGACCCGATTGCCGCCGAGCGCTGGATGCCGGTGGACCAGTACATCGGCGGCATCGAGCACGCCATCCTCCACCTGCTCTACGCCCGCTTCTACACCAAGGCCCTGGCCGACCTGGGCCTCGCGCCGAAGAGTTTGCGGGAGCCGTTCCGCCGGCTCTTCACCCAGGGGATGGTCCGCCTCGGCGGGACCAGGATGTCGAAGTCCAAGGGGAACCTGGTGGCTCCCGAGGACATCGTGGCCGCCTACGGGGCCGACGCCCTCCGCCTGGCCCACCTCTTCGCCGGGCCGCCGGCCGACGACGTGGACTGGGAGACGGTCGGCATCGAGGGGACCTCGCGGTTCCTCAAGCGGGTGTGGCGTCTCTGCCTCGGTGAGGCGGCGCCGCCGGCGACGCCGGACGTCGCACCGAACGTGGACCGTGCCGCCCACCGGCTCATCGCCAGGGTCACCGACGAGTACGAGCGCTGGTCCTACAACACTGCGGTGGCTGCGCTCATGGAGTTCGCCAACCTCCTCCAGCGCGACGGCACCACCGAGTTCTCCGTCGACACGCTGCTCCTCCTGCTGGCGCCCATGGCCCCCCACATCAGCGCCGAGCTGTGGGAGCGCCGTCACGGCGCCGGTAGCCATGTTCACGCCCAGAGCTGGCCGGTGGCCGATCCCGCGCTGGCCCGGGCCGACAGCGTCACGATGGTGGTGCAGGTGAACGGCAAGGTGAAGGATCGTCTCGAGGTCGACCCGGAGATGGACGAGGCTGCGGCCGAATCGGCCGCCCTGGGTTCGCCGGCCGTGCGGGAAGCCCTCGCCGGTGCCGAGCCGAAGCGGGTGATCGCCCGTCCTCCGAGAATGGTCAACGTCGTAACGTGAAGGTCTTGATCGTCCCTGAACGGCGGTGGCCGGCCCTGCTGGTGGCTGTCGTGCTCACCGCTCTCGGCACTGCCGGCTGCTCGAGCGGGGACGACGGCGACAAGGCCGACAAGAAGGACACACCGGGCAACGCGGCCAATCCGGCGCCGGCCCCTGGGCCGGCCTTCGCCTTTTCGATCAGCGCCGCCGACGTCCAATCGGCGGCGCCACAGGCCCCGCCGTTCCCCGAAGATCTGAAGGCGGCGGTTAAGGCCAGCCTGGACACCTACCTTGCCAATGGTGTGGTGGCCCCCCTGAGGACGGGCCAGCCGCCGGCGGGCCTGGAGGGCATCTTCACCGGCGCCGCCGGCGCCCGCGTGGCCGCCGGCCATCCCGACCGGGTCGCCCTTCTGGAAGAGGGCCAACCCGTTTCAGGCAAGGTCACCCAGGACCGGGCCGACCTGAAGCTCTCAGCCCTGATCGACGGGGCCGGCGCACCGGCCGTGGTCACCGCGCAGGTCGACCTCGCGGTGACCGTCAAGGGCAAGGACACCACCCTCACCGTTGCCCGCACCGGCGAGCTGACGCTGGTGTTCGACAACAACGCGTGGCGCATCGACGCCTTCGACATGCGCACGGCAAGGGACAGCAAGTGAGGCGGGTTCTCTGCCTGGCTGTGGCCGTTCTGATCACCTGCTCAACGCTCGCTCTGCTGACGGTCAGCGGTACCCGCAACGGTCTGGCCGCCGTCGAGATCCACAAGGTCGACGAGGCCCATTTCGTTCCGGTGCCCGGTCAGCCAGTTTTCTTCCTGGTGCTGGGCGTCGACGGCAGGCCAGGTCTCGAAGGCGACCGGGCCGACGCCATCCACCTCGTCGGCGTCAACCCGGGCACCGGCGCCGGCACCATCCTCAACTTCCCCAGGGACAGCTTCGTGGAGATACCGGGCCGGGGCCAGAGCCGCATCAACGACGCCTTCTTCTACGGCGGCACCCACCTCCAGGCCGAGACCGTCGAGCGGCTCACCGGCATCCATCCGTCGTTCATCCTCACCACCAACTTCCCCGGTCTCGAGGGGATGGTGAACGACCTAGGCGGCCTCGACGTCGACATCCCGATCGCCATGAAGGACAAGAACTCCGGCGCCGACTTCCCCAAGGGGCGGGTGCACCTGAACGGTTCCCAGGCGCTTGCCTTCTCCCGGAACCGTCACATTCCCGACGGTGACCTGAGGCGGAGCGAGCACCAGACGCTGCTCATCCTGTCGGCACTCACCAAGGTGCGAGCCGAGAACCCCGGCCCCGCCGGCACCCTCCGCTACCTCGCCGTGCTCGCCCGCCACGTGCGGTTCAACAACGTGGCGCTACCGGAGCTGTACCGCCTCGGCCGCCTCGGACTGATTATCGACCCGGCGAAGATGCGCAACGTCACCATGCCCTCGCGGCTGGGCCGGGCCGGCGCCCGTGAGGTGGTCTTCGTGGGCCCCGGCGCGCCGGCGCTGTTCGCCGACATGCGCGACGACGCCGTCCTCCAGGCTCACTGAGACGCCGGCCTGGCTGGGACCAGCGGGGCCTAGCCGGGGTTCTCGCCCCGCAGGAATCGCTCCAGCTCGGCGCCGATCTCGTCGCCGGACGGGAGATCGGAGAAATCCAGCGGGGGCACGGATTCCTCGGCGTCGACGGCGGCCTCGAGCTGGCGCACCATCTCGGTGTGCTCGGTGCTGGAGGCGATCAGCTCGTCGATCCGGGTTGCCGCCAGAGCCGCCGCCTCGTGCAGCTGGGTGGCGTCCAGCTCCAGCCCTGCCACCCTGGCCAGTCCGTCCAGCAGGGCGGCGCTGGCCGCCGGGTAGGGCATCCCCGCCGCATACATGGGCACCCTGGCCCAGATCCCGACCGCGGGGATGCCGGCTTTTCCGAAGCCCTCCTGGAGGGCGGCGTGGATGCCGGCGGGCACCTCCATGGTGCCGGGGACCACGCCCACCTGGTCGATCAGGTCGCGGGAGTTGCCGGTGGCGGCCAGGCGTACCGGCCGCGTATGGGGGACCGAGAGAGGGAACGCCCCCACCGAGGCCACCAGCCGGACGCCGAGCTCGGCACTCAGCTCCACCACGTCACGCACAAAGGTGCTCCAGCGCATGTCCGGCTCCGGGCCGACCAGAACGAGCAGGTCCTTCCCGCCAGGGTCCTTGCCCACCTGTAGGCGGATCTCCGGCCAGCTCAGGTCACCGGCCACACCGTTCTCGATGGGCACCATCGGACGCCTGGCGCGGTAGTCGATCAGCTCCTCGCGGTCGAAGGTCCCCAGCACCTCGGTGGGCACACTGTCGAGGAGGTGGGCGATGGCCGTTCCCGCGCCGAGGCCGGCGTCGATCCAGCCGTCCATGCCGAGTATCAGCACCGGCGCTTCCAGCGGCTGGTCGAGCTCGCGGATCCTCTGGAACAGCGACATCTCAGGCCGACATCTCAGGCCGCTGCTTCCCATGCGGCTTCCGCCAGGCGGACGACCTGGTCGGCATAAGGCGCGAGAACGGCCCGGTCATCCCTGTCGGCTCGGGCCGCCTGTGCGAGCTGGCGGGCGTAGACGCCCTCGAGGATGCAGGCCAGCTTCCAGTAGGCGAAGGCGAGGTAGAAGGCGAGATGGCCCAGGTCGCGGCCCGAGGTTTCGGCATAGCGGACGGCGATCTCGGACCTGGTGAGGAACCCAGGAGCGGCGCTCGGCGCCGCTCCACCCAGGGCGATGTTCTGTTCGCCGGAATTGGTCCAGTAGGCGAGGAGCAGGCCAAGTTCCACCAACGGGTCTCCGAGGCTGGCCGCCTCCCAGTCGAGAACGGCCACCACGTTGCCGTGGTCGTCCACGATCACGTTGTCGAGGCGGTAGTCGCCGTGCACCAGCGAGAGGGGCGCCGTGGCCGCTTCGGGGGGAAGGTTGGCGCACAGGTGGCGGTACACGTCCTCGATCAGCAGCACGCCCCGCCCGGTCAGCTCCTGGGCGGCGCGGGCCTCCCCGTACCAGCGCCGCAGCTGGGAAGCGATGTCGCCGCCGCCAGGGCCCGTGCCCAGATCGGCGAGGCCGGCCCTCTCCGTGTTGACGGCGTGGAGCGCCACCAGCGCGTCGGTGAACGACTCGCCGGCCCGGCGCCGGGCGGCTTCGTCGAGGGCCGAGGTGGCGTCGGTGGGCTCGCGCAGCACGTGACCGTCGACGTGGTCGGTGACGAAGAACGGCGCTCCTATCACCGAGGTGTCGTCACAGAACCCCATGGGCGCCGGCACCGGCACGGCGCCGCCGGCCAGTGCCACGAGGATGCGGTGCTCGCGCTCCACGTCGTGGGCGCCGCTGCCCGGCACCGCGCCCTGGGGTGGCCGGCGCAGCACCCATTTCGCTCCGGTGCTGTCGGTGACGCGGTAGTTGAGGTTCGAGCGGGGCCCCGTCAGCGGCTCCACCGACAGTGGCGGCACCGCGCCGGCGACATTGACGGCAAACCACGCCCCCAGCCGCTCGAGGTCGGTGCTGTCCATGAGGCAACCGTAGACTCGCAGCGATGGTTGATGTGACCGACGCCACCTTCGACCAGGACGTGATCGAACGCTCCAGGCAGGTCCCGGTGATCGTGGACCTGTGGGCGGAATGGTGCGGGCCGTGCAAGACGCTGGGGCCGATCCTCGAGAAGGTCGTCGCCGAGGCCGAGGGCCGGGTGGCGCTGGCCAAGGTGGACATCGAGGCCAACCGGGGGCTGGCGGCCAGCTTCCGCGTCCAGTCCATTCCCGCCGTGTTCGCCATCCGCGACGGTCAGGTGGTGGACCAGTTCGTGGGTGCTCTGCCCGAGGCCCAGGTGCGCCAGTTCGTCGAACGGGTGGCGCCGCCGCCCACCGAGGCCGACCTGCTGGCGGCGAAGGGGGACGAGGTCTCGCTCCGTCAGGCCCTCGAGCTCGAGCCCGAGCCCGAGCCCGAGCCCGGGCATTCCTTCATCGAGGAGTTGGAACTGCTGTTGCCGTTGGTGAAGGCCGACACCGCCGCCCGTCAGCGCTACCTCGACCTGCTCGAGGTCCTGGGAGCGGAGGATCCGCGGGCGACCCAGTACCGCAAGCTGATGACGGCGCGGTTGTTCTGAGCAGGCGGCGGTGCTCGGCCCGCCCGCCTCGCTTCCGGCGACACGAGGGAGCGTGGGTATGGGTGGGTGGTCCCATTCCGCCCGGGTCGGCGGCCATCACCTTGGGCCGGTTGGTGATCGTCCGCCGTGCCTCGGTGGACGACGAACGGCTGATGCGCCACGAGCTGGTGCACGTGCGCCAGTGGCGTGAGCTGGGCGTGATCCGATTTATCAGGGAGTACCTGGGTGCCTACTTCCGCGGGCGATGGAACGGGTACGGCCACCAGGAGGCCTACCGCCGGATCCCCCTCGAGGTGGAGGCCGAGCACGAGGCGACGGCCACTGAAGCGACCGGGCAGGCCTCCGCGCCTCCACCGGAATGACCGGAACAGCGGCAGCCGGGGTGCCGCCACTGGAAAGCGGGCCGCCGCCGGGATAGGGTCGCCACCGGCGCTTCCCCCGGCCCGCTTCTCGTCAACCGGGGGTACCTCGTGCCCGAAATCCCGTCGTCGTCCTCGACGTCGCGCTCCACGCCGGACCAATCCCGACCCACCAGTTCGCCAGGTTCGGCACCCGATGCCGGCGCGGCTGAACTGTCGCCATCCCGTTTACCGTCTGCGCCGGCGCCACCGAGGTCGCTGCGGGAGGCGCTCGCTCTACTGCCGCGACCGGTATTCCCCGCCTTTCCGGCGCGGGTCGCGGCCACTGCCGCGGCTCTCGCGGGTGTGGCCGTTGCCGTGGTGGTGGCCTTCGTCGCGTTCCGGGGACCGCCGGCGACGCCGGATCCGTTGGTCCTTCCACGCGCCGTACCCAGCACCGCCGGCGGCAGCGATGCATCAGGGGAGACCGGGAGTACAGGCCCCGATGGCGGCACCGGCGACGGAAGCTCAGCCGATGGCCGTGGCTCCGCCGGCGCCTACGTGCACGCCGCCGGCGCCGTGGCCCGACCCGGCGTCTACCGGGTGCGGGCCGGCGGGAGGGTGTCGGACCTGCTCGACGCCGCCGGCGGACCGGCCGCGGATGCCGACCTGGACCAGGTGAACCTGGCCGCCAAGGTGGCCGACGGCGAGAGGGTCTACGTGCCGCGGAGGGGTGAGGCGCCGCCGCCGGTGGCCGGACCATCCGGCGCCGGCGCCTCTGGAGTGGGGGGAGCGTCGAGCGGTCCTGTCAACCTCAACACGGCCACGCTCGAGCAACTCGACGGACTTCCCGGCATAGGACCGGCCACCGCCCAGGCCATCCTCGACTACCGCAAGACGCGCGGCCGTTTCCGGAGTGTCGACGAGCTCATGGAGGTGCGGGGCATAGGCGAGGCGAAGCTGGCGGCGATCCGCTCCAAGGTCCGGGTGTGAGCGGCACCGGTCGTGGACCGAGTGCCGCCCGTGAGCGGCCGCCGGCTGTCCTGGCTTCCATGGGCGGGTTCCTCCGTTGAGCGAGCGGTGGGCCGTCGTTCTGGCCCTATCCGCGGCGCTCGGTGCGGCCACGCCGCACGCACTGCCGGTGTGGCTCGGCGCCGTCATTGGCGTGGCCGCTCTTGTCCGCCGCCACCCGGCCCTGCTGTGCATCGGCGCCGCACTTCTCGCCTCCTCGCTGTCGGAGCGCTCGTGGTCGGGGCTCCATCCGCCGGAGCCGGGTCGGCGGGTGGAATCGCGGGCGACTCTCGTCACCGACCCGGTCGAGATCGACGGAGCCGTCAAGGTCGAGCTGCGGTTGCTGGACGGCGTCGACGGCGGCAGACGTGTCGAGGCGTGGGCCCGCCAGCGCCCGGCCGGCGAGTTGAGGCCGCGGCTGGCCGGGGAGCGGGTGACTGTGGTGGGCCGGCTCTCACCCGTCACCGGCCGGCGCCAGGCTCATCTGGCCCGCCGGCACATCGCGGCCCGCCTCAACCTGTCCGAGGTGGGGGAATGGTCGCCCGGCGGGAGGCTGGCCCGGCTGGCCAACGACCTGCGGCGCACGTTGCTGCGAGGCGCGTCCTCGCTCTCCGAGGATCACCGCGCTCTGTTCACCGGCTTCGTCCTGGGCGACGATCGTGACCAGAGCCCCGGCACAGTTGACGACTTCCGCGCTGCGGGGCTCACCCATCTGCTCGCCGTTTCCGGCCAGAACGTCGCTTTTGTCCTCGCCCTGGCCGCACCTCTCCTGCGTTGGTTGGGTCTGCGTGGCCGCCTTCTGGCCGGTCTGTGCCTGCTGGTGGGCTTCGGTGTCCTCACCCGCTGGGAGCCCTCGGTCCTGAGGGCCGAGGCCATGGCCGCGGTGGCCATGGTCGCGGCCACCCTCGGGCGCCCCGCCTCGACCCTGCGCGTCCTGGCACTGGCGACGACAGCTCTTCTTCTTGTCGACCCACTGCTCGTCGGCTCCGCCGGCTTCCTGTTGTCCTGCGGCGCCTGCGCCGGCATCGCCCTCTTCGCCGGCCCACTCGCAGCCAAACGGGTGCCGCTCCCCCTGGCCGTCACCATGGCCGCCCAGATAGGGGTGACGCCCGTGCTGCTCCCCGTGTTCGGCGGTCTGCCCGTGGCCTCGCTACCCGCCAACCTCCTGGCCGTTCCCGCCGCCGGCCCGGTGATGGTCTGGGGCCTGGCCGGTGGCCTGCCGGCCGGACTGGTGGGCGAGCCTTTCGCCTCCCTCGTCCACCTCCCCACCCGCCTGCTCGTCGGCTGGATCGCCGGCGTGGCCCGCTGGGCGGCCGACCTTCCACTGGGCCAACTCGGCGTACCCCACGTCATCGCTCTGGTGGTCCTGACCGCCCTCTACGCCCTAGCCCGCAGCGCGGGTCCAGCGTCACTGGCGCGCCTACGCATTGCCATTGCGGCCATGGCCCTCGCGGTTGTCCTCTGGCCCGCCGGCCCCGGCGCGTCCCCCGTCGCCACCGACGGCCGACCAGTCGGTAGGGGAGCGCGCCTCTGGTCCGGCGCCGGCACCCGCGGCGCCGCGGTCCTACTGGTCACGAAGGTCCGCCCCGGTCCGCTGCTCACAGACCTCCGCAACGCCCGGATCCGCAGCTTGAGCGTCGTCATTCTCTCCAGCCCAAACAAGCGGGAGCAGGCGGCCCTGGAGCCGGTGCTCGAACGCCACCCCGCCCGCCACGTTCTCACCGCGGCCACCGCGGCGCCCGGCGATGCTCTACACGTGGGTGGGCTCCGGATCGAAGTTCTCGCTGTAGAACCTCGCCTCGAGGTCCGTGTACGCCGGCTCCCTCGAGGGAGATGACGGACCTAACGTCGGCCCGTGCCCCTCTGCCTGCGCCTCGGGCCTGCCACCTACGACATCACCCACCGGGCCCTGGTCATGGGCATTCTCAACCGCACTCCGGACTCGTTCTACGACCACGGCGCCCACTTCGCCATGGACGACTTCCTCATCCGTGCCGCCCAGTTGGTGGGGGATGGAGCCGACCTCCTCGACGTGGGAGGGGTAAAAGCCGGGCCGGGTCCTCAGGTCACGGCCGACGAGGAGATTGAACGAGTCGTACCGGCCATAGAGGCTCTGCACGCCAGGTTCGACGTCCCCCTGTCGGTGGACACCTGGAGCGCCACCGTGGCCCAGGCCGCCTACGAGGCCGGCGCCGTCGTCGGCAACGACATCAGCGGCTTTGCCGACCCCGATTATCTGGCCACCGCTGCCAAAGCCGACGCCACCGTCGTGGCGACCCACATCCGCCTCCTGCCCCGCGTGCCCGATCCCACCCCCACCTACGCCGACCTCGTCGAGGATGTCTCCGCCTTCCTTCGAGACGCGGCGGAGCGGGCCGAAGCCGCCGGCATCGCGCCCGACCGGATTGTGGTGGACGCCGGCCTGGACCTCGGCAAGACGGCCGAGCAGTCGCTCACCCTCCTGCGGGCGTCGGACGGCCTGTCGGACCTCGGCTACCCACTGCTGCTCTCGGCCTCCAACAAGACGTTCCTGGGCCGGGTTCTCGACCTCGAGATCGACCAGCGACGGGAAGCCAGTCTGGCCGCCGCCGCCCTGGGCATCGCCAAGGGTGTGCGCATCGTGAGGGCCCACGACGTGAAGGGCACCCGCCGGGTGGTCGACACCCTCGCCGCCGTCCTGGAGGGGGAACGGAAGTGAACGCCTGGTTGGTCAAGGGCGACGACGCCACCCTCGTGGCCGACGCGGTAAGGGCCTTGGTACAGGAGTTGAGCGGCGGCGACCCGACGGCGGTGGAGGAGCATTCCGGTGAGGAAGTCGACGCCGGCGCCATCGCCGAGGCCTGCCAGACACCGCCGTTCCTGGCCGAGCGCCGGGTGGTCGTGGCCCGCGAGGTCGGCCGTTTCCGCACCGACGAGCTGGCGCCCCTCCTCGAGTGGCTGGCCGACCCTCTCCCGACCACCGCTCTCGTCCTCACCGCCGGCGGGGGCCAGGTGAGCCAGAAGCTGGTGAACGCCGTGAAGAAGGTCGGCACCGTCGTGGACACCAGCGCCGGCCGCGGCCGGGCCCGCACCCAATGGATGGCCGATCGCCTCAAGGACGCTCCCGTGCGGCTCGACCGGCGGGCGGCCGAGCAGCTCGGTGCCCACCTGGGCGAGGACGTCGGCCGGCTCACCACCCTGCTCGACGCCCTGGCCGTCTCCTACGGCGAAGGGGCCAGCATCGGGACCGAGGAACTGGCCCCCTTTCTCGGCGAGGCCGGCGGCGTCGCCCCCTGGGATCTCACCGACGCCATCGACCGGGGGAGGGAGGGGACCGCTGACGCACTGGCGCAACTCCACCGCCTCCTCGGCGCCGGCGAGCGCCACGCCCTGGTGGTGCTGGCCACTCTGCATCGCCACTACGGCGCCATGCTCCGCCTCGACGGCGCCAATATGCGCGACGAGAACGAAGCCGCCGCTCTCCTCGGCACCGGGCCCTATCCGGCCAAGAAGGCCATGGTGCAGGCCCGCCGGCTGGGGTCGGCCAAGATCGCCCAGGCCATGGAGTGGCTGGCCGAGGCCGACGTGGACCTGCGGGGAGCCAAGGGTTGGCCGGACAAACTGGTGCTGGAGGTACTCGTCGCCCGCCTCAGCCGCCTCACGGCGGGGACCGGCGCCACCTCGGGCGCCGGAACTAGGAGGAGGTAGCGGACTCCCGCGCCAGGCGCTTCATCAGGCGGGACTTGCGGTTGGCCGCCTGGTTCTTGTGGATGATGCCCTTCGCCGCGGCCATGTCGAGCTTCTTGACCGCTTCGCGCAGAGTGTCCGGGCCAGGATTGGCGACCGCCATCTTGACGCGGGTCTTCACCTCGGACTTGACGGACTTGTTCCGAATCCGGAGACGCTCGTTCTGACGGTTGCGCTTGATCTGGCTCTTGATGTTCGCCACGGCCACCCATCGTAGCCGCCCCATCGCCGCCCGTACGATGAAGACACCGTGATCCCCCTCGACCACCTCCGCGCCATCTCGGTCGTAGCCCATGTGGACCACGGCAAGTCCACCCTTTCCGACCGCATTCTGGAACTCACCCATGCGGTGGATCCCCGGGACATGCGGGCTCAGTACCTCGACTCGATGGACATCGAGCGGGAGCGGGGCATCACCATCAAGGCCCAGAACGTGCGGGTCGGCTGGCGGGACCACCTGATCCAGCTCATCGACACGCCCGGCCATGTGGACTTCGGCTACGAGGTCAGCCGCTCCCTCGCGGCCTGCGAGGGAGTTGTCCTCCTGGTGGACGCGGCCCAGGGCATCGAGGCCCAGACGTTGGCCAACTGCTACCTGGCCATCGAGAACGACCTGGCCATCGTCGCCGCCCTGAACAAGATCGACCTTCCCGCCGCCGACCCCGACCGCTACGCCGCCGAGATCGAGAAGGTGCTCGGCATCCCCGCCGACAGCATCCTGCGCATCAGCGCCAAGACCGGTGCCGGCGTCCCCGAGCTGCTCGATGCGGTGATCCAGCAGATTCCCCCGCCCCAGGGTGATCGGGAGAAGCCCCTCCAGGCCCTCATCTTCGACTCCTACTACGACCAGTACCGGGGCGTGGTGAGCGCGGTGCGGGTCGTCCACGGAACCCTCGCCACCGGCCAGCGGGTCCGGTTCATGCAGGCGGGCACCACCCACGAGGTGGAGGAGATCGGCGTGCGCAGCCCGGCCAACACCCCGGTCGACACCCTCGGTCCCGGAGAGGTCGGCTACCTCATCGCCGGCATCAAGGACGTGGGTGAGGCCCGCTCCGGTGAGACCGTCACCGCCGCGGCCAGGAACCTCGAGGCCCCCGAGCCCCTGGCCGGCTACCGCCAGCCCAAGCCCATGGTCTTCTGCGGCCTCTATCCCGTGGAGGGCGACGACTTCAACACCCTTCGTGACGCACTGGAGAAGCTGCGTCTCAACGACGCCAGCTTCACCTACGAGCCCGAGACATCGGGCGCCCTCGGGTTCGGCTTCCGCTGCGGCTTCCTCGGCCTGCTCCATATGGACATCGTGCGCGAGCGCCTGGAGCGCGAGTTCAACCTCGCCCTCATCGCCACCGCCCCCAGCGTGGCCTACATGGTCCAGATGAACGACGGCGCCAGCGTGGAGATCGACAATCCGGCCGAGATGCCCAACGCCAGCAAGTGGCAGTCCATCGAGGAGCCCATGCTCACCGCCACCGTCCTGTTGCCGGGGGAGTTCACCGGGACGGTGATGGACCTGTGCCAGACGCGCCGGGGCGACATGGTGAAGATGGAGTGGCTCTCGCCGGAGCGCCTGGAGCTGGTCTACCGGGTGCCGCTGGCCGAGGTGGTGGTCGACTTCTTCGATCAGCTCAAGTCGCGGACCAAGGGCTATGCATCGATGGACTACGAACCCGCCGGCTACGAGCCGGCCAAGCTGGTCAAGCTCGACATCCTGCTCAACGGCCAGCCCGTCGACGCCTTCTCGGCCATCATCCACCGCTCCAAGGCCGAGGACCACGGCCGGCGCCTCACCGAGAAGCTCAAGGAGCTGATCCCCCGCCAGCAATTCGACGTGCCCATCCAGGCCTCCATCGACGGGCGCATCGTGGCCCGCCAGACGGTGAAAGCCCAGCGCAAGGACGTCATCGCCAAGTGCTACGGCGGCGACATCACCCGCAAGAACAAGCTTCTCCAGAAGCAGAAGGAGGGCAAGAAGCGCATGAAGAGCATCGGCCGTGTCGACGTCCCCCAGGAGGCCTTCGTGAGCGCCCTCCGCCTCGACGACTGAGGCGTTCCTGAAAAGTTCGCCATTATGACGATACGTGCTTCAACTGGTCGGAACGGGGTACAGTGGTACGGACCTTTCTGGCTCGCGTACTTCGCGGCGGCTGGTGGCGCACGTCCTCAAGAGCGGGAGATATATCCATATGAGAATTCGCATCATCGGTATTTTGACCGGGCTGATGCTCCCGCTGGCCGCCATCGGGTTCGCCGGTGTCGCCGAGGCGCAGTCGCCGGACGCGGGCTCGAACCCTAATGCCAGTCCCTGCGCACCCGGCGGGCCGCAGTACCCGCCGAGCAACCGGCGCCTGGAGGTGGATCGCAACAACGTCCCCCCCGGCGGCCAGTTCGTCGGCCAGGGTTGTGCCTCGCCTCGCTCGACGGTGAACTTGACCTTGTTCTCCCATCCGAAACCCCTCGGCAGCGTGACCGCTGACGCCACGGGGTTCTTCCGGGGGAGCTTCACCGTTCCCTGCGACGCCGAGCCGGGCGCCCACACCGTGCGCACCACCGGGGGCCTCGAGTCCTCCGCTGGGATAAACGTCAGTGGTGAAGGCGCGGGTATCTGCGCGGCGTCGGTTGGCGGTGGTCAGGACACCGGTGGCCAAACCGGCGGGGCTGGGAACGAAAGGTCCCGTGACCGCGGCGACCTGCCCCGTACCGGTAGCTCCTCCACCGCTCCTCTTGCTGCCGCCGGCATCGGCCTCGTGCTCATTGGGGCGGCGACTGCCATCACCGCCCGGCGCCGTCGGAGCACCGAAAGCGCGTAGCGCGTAGCGCACAAAGCGCACTCAGAGCAGTCTGAATACCACGAGGCCCGGTCCGCAGGGACCGGGCCTCGTTCGCGACAGCCCGGGGTTAGCGTCACCACGTGCACCTCCTGGTCCTGGCCGCCGGCGCGTTCGCGGCCATGGGTGCCTTGGCCCTGGTGGCTCCAACCGTATTCCGCCGTGCCCGCCCGCTCGTCCCGGTCCTGGCCGCCGCCGCCGCCGTGGCTGGGGTTTTATCCGCACCCGCAGCCACGGGCATCGAGGCTCTGGACGCCCTCATTCGTGCGTCGCTCTGCGCAGCCGTGGTGCTGGTGGCGCCACAAAGCCGTCCATGGGCACCCGCACTGGCCGCCGCAGCCGCCCTTGCCGCGGCAGGAACGGCGGGGCCTTCGGCGGAGCTGGCCGCAGTCGCTTTCGGTACGGCGCTGGGCGGGGCGGCGGCCAAGGTCGACACCGCGTTGGTCAACGCCGTGGTCGCCGCGGTGGTCGCCCAGGCCGCCCTGCGCCTGGAGGGCTCCACTGAGCCCCGTGTCACCGCCTACGCCGCCGCCGCGGTGTTCGCGATCCTGCTCGGAGCAGGTGTCGTCGGGGTCTCCAGGCGCCGGCGCCGGTCAATCCTCAAAGCCGCATCCGCCGGCATCGCCCTGCTCGGGATCGCCGGCCTTCTCGGCGTGCTGGCCGCGGCTCTCGCCCGTCCGGCGGTGGAGGACGGGATCCGTGCGGCGTCGAGTGGCCTGGATGCCGCCCGGAAGGGAAAGGGGCCAGACGCGGCGCGGATGCTGAACGACGCCAGCCGGGCCTTCGCCAAGGCGCGGCGACAGCTCGATTCGTGGTGGGCGCGCCCGGCAATGGCCGTGCCTGTGGTGGCGCGTCAGAGCAGGGCCCTGCGGACCATGGCCGCCTCCGGTGCCGAGCTGAGCCGCGCCGGCGCCCGCACGGCGGAGGCGGCGGACACCAGCGACTTGCAGCTGGTCAACGGCGCCGTCCCTCTTGACCGCCTCGAAGCCCTTCGGCTGCCCACCCGTGCCGCCTTTTCGTCCCTTGCCGTCGCCGACGCCCGCTTGGCCGAGGTCCGGTCCCCCTGGCTGGTCGATCCGCTGGCGAGCCGCCTCGACACCCTTTCCACCAAGGTCGCGCGAGGTCGTTCCGCCGTGCGCAGCGCCATGAGGGCGCTCGAGATAGCGCCCGGGCTTCTCGGGGCCGGTGGGCCCCGTCGCTACTTTCTCGCCGTACAGACGCCATCGGAGCTCCGGGGCAGTGGGGGGTTCATCGGCAACTTCGGCGAGATCGGCGCCGACGGCGGTCGCCTGACCCTCGACAAGGTCGGGCGCACGGCCGACCTCAACACCGGCGGCGACCCCGCGTCGCGGAAGCTGATCGCTCCTCCCGACTACACGGCCCGCTACAGCCGCTTCGACGTCAACCTGCTCTGGCAGAACATCACCATGTCTCCCGATTTTCCAACCGTGGCCCGTACCATCGCCGGCCTCTATCCCCAGTCCGGAGGGAGGGATGTCGACGGCGTCATCGCTATCGACCCCATAGGGCTCGCCGCTCTGTTGAAGGTCATCGGCCCGGTGGAGGTGCCCGGATGGCCGGTGCCGATCACCGCCGACAACGCCGCGTCGATCCTGCTGTTCGAGCAGTACGTGAAGTTGGAGGGCGACGCCAGGGTGGATTTCCTCGGTCGGGTCACCGCCGCCGTGTGGCAGAGGCTCACTACGACCACGAGCAACGTCGGGCAACTCGCCGACGCCCTTGGTCCCATGCTCGCCCAGAAGCACCTGATGCTCGCCAGCACCCACGCCGCCGAAGAGCGGGCCTTCCTCGAGATGGGGGCCTCGGGCGCCATGGCACCGGTGCGGGGCGACTTCCTCGGAGTGGTGACCCAGAACGCCAGCGGCAACAAGATCGACTGGTTCCTGCGTCGAGCCATGGACTATCGGGCGGAACTGGATCCCTCATCGGGCCGGTTGCGATCGAAGTTGCGCATCACCCTGCGTAACGAGGCGCCGTCGTCCGGCCTGCCCTCCTACGTGATCGGCAGCGCCACCGAGCCGCCCCTGCCGACTGGTGCCAACAAGCTCTACCTTTCGGTGTACTCGCCGCTGTTCCTCGCCGGCGCCAGGGTCGATGGCGCTCAACGCCTCATGGAGTCGGAGCTGGAGCGGAACCGCCATGTGTACTCGACCTACGTCACCATCCCCCCGGGTGGATCGGTGGTGGTCGTGCTGGACCTCGAGGGCCGCATCGGTGTCCCAAACGGGTACCGGCTCACCGTGCACCGCCAGGCCTTTCTCGCCGATGACGCCGTCACCACGTCGCTGCAGGTGCCCGATGGGTGGCGGGCGGGGAAGGGCGAGCCGGAGCGGCGCCGGGCCCAGAAGGTGGAGTTGCGCAGCGACCACGTCACCCACTGGCTTCTCCGCCGATCCTCCTGAGGATCAAGCGACCTGTCCGCCTGACGCAACCTCCCCGTACGATGGGCCGTGCCCCTCGTTCTGCCCGCCGGCCGCCGGGGTGTCCTTCCCAGCCAGTACCTGCACGAGGCCATTGCCGCCGGCGTCATCTCTGCCGGCGGGTTCACGATCCCGGCGGGCAACGTGCAACCGGCCAGCCTCGACCTCCGCTTCGGCGAGGTGGCCTACCGCATCCGGTGCAGTTTTCTGCCTGATCGCCAGACGGTGGACGCCAAGGTAAAGGACTACATCATCGATGAGATCGACCTTCATCGGGACGGCGCCGTACTCGAGACCAACCGGCCCTACCTGATACCCCTCAAGGAACGCCTGGCTCTGCCCACGGGTGTGCGTGGAAAGGCCAATCCGAAGAGCTCCACCGGTCGGGTCGACGTGTTCACCCGGGTCATCACCGACGAGAGCTACCGCTTCGACGAGATCGCCGATGGCTACGACGGGCCGCTGTACCTGGAGGTGGTCCCGTTGTCGTTCGCCATCCGCGTTCGGGAGGACCTTTCTCTCAACCAGCTCCGTTTGTCGGTAGGGCGGACCCAACTCGACGACGACGAGCTACGGGCCTTTCACGCCGAGCAGCCCCTCCTCCTGAGGAACGGCGAACCTGTCCCGGCGGCCGATCTCGCCGTGGCCGACGGCATGTTCCTCGGCCTCGACCTCCGCGGGGACGATGCTGGCGGCGTCGGCTACCGCGCACGGGACAACGCTCCGCTGCTCGACCTCACCCGCACCCAGGCGGTGGATCCCGAGCCCTACTGGGAGCCGGTCAAGCGCGAAACGGGGGGCGAGAGGGTGGTGTTGACGCCACAGCGCTTCTACCTGCTGATGTCTGACGAGGCGGTGTCGATCCCGCCCACGCTGGCGTCGGAGATGACGGCCTACGACCCCACCAGCGGCGAGCTGCGCACCCACTACGCCGGCTTCTTCGACCCTGGCTTCGGGTACGACCCCGACGGCCGCTTCTTCGGGTCGCGGGCGGCTCTGGAGGTACGGGCCCACGACGTGCCGTTCATGATCGAGCACGGCCAGAGGGTCTGCAAGCTGACCTTCGAGCACATGATGGAGGCGCCGGCGACCCTCTACGGGCACGGCATCGGCTCCTCCTACCAGCAGCAGGAGGAGACTCTCAGCAAGCACTTCGTCCGCCCTCCGGTCCCATAGAGGCTTCGCCGGGCACTCTTGCATCACCCGGCGCCGTGTTGGGTAGAAATCTGTTCAGCGCCCGCGGATGATTCCTCTGGCGTGATCGACCAAGGAGGCCACATGGCCGAAGGCCACGAGCATCAGCAGCAGTGGGAGCAGCACACCCACAAGGGCATTGTCCATTCCCACACCCACTACCACGTGACACACAACCACAACAGGATGGCGGGTGGCTTCGACCACCTCAGCTCCGAGCACGATCATGAACACGACCATGCTCAGCTGAGCCATGCCCATTACCCGCACGAGAACTTCGAGCAGGAGCACAATGGCGAGGCCCACGACCACGACCACGACACGCCCGTGAAGCCGCAGGCGAAAGCGGCCAAGGCCGTGAGCTCCGTGAAGGCCGATGGCACCAAGGCTCTTCCGGCCAGGAAGGCGCCGGCCAAGAAGGCCTCTGCGGCCAAGAAATGACCTGACCGCCGGCAGGCGGAGGTTTCGGCATGCTGCGGCCCGGCCCGTAGAATGCCCATGTGGGCTGGTGTCACGAGTTCGGGTCGCAGATCGGCGAGGGGTGCGGTCACCCGATGACCGCAGGAGACTCCTCCTGCGCCTGCACCGTCTGCGGCGTCGTGTGCGCGGGCAGGTTCTCGGCTTGTGGTGCCGTATGGGACCGAGGCCCGCGGGAGTTCACCATTGCCGGCCCTATCGTCATCCTTCGCCCTACCGTCGTCCCGCCGGTCGACCTCAACGGCGCCGGTGCCAGCCCGCCGGCCCCGACCGAGCCTGCGGCGGTGGCCGACCACGGCGAGCATGGGCGTGGAGAGGATGGGCGTGGTGAGGTTCTCGAATGGCTCCAGTCTGCCTTCGAAGGAGTCCGCAGCGACCTGGCTCAGGTGATGGACCTGGTGGGTCGCCAGCAGCAGGCCGTCGCCATGACCCACGAGGCCGACGACGCCACCGCCCATCTGGTGGAACTGGCCGAGTCTCTGCCCGATCGTGTGTCTGCGGCCGTGGCTGATGCCATCGCCGCCGCCCCGGTTTCCGCCCCGCGTCAGCCGCTCGCACCGGGCGACACCACGGCCCGGGATGTCGGCGAGGAGTTGCGCCTGGTCCTTCCCGGCTTCATCGACGAGGCCGTCCGCGAGATCGTGCGTCCGGGACAAGGGGCCATGATGAACCGCGTCGACGAGGTGGCCGCCGGGCTCCGGGAATCGCTCGTCGAGGTCCAGGCCTCGGCGGCAGAGCTGCGCAACGAGATGGCTCGCCTCGCCGGCTTCCGCGCCGCCCTGGTCGCCGATCAGCCCGAGCTGGCTCATGCCGTGGAGGTCGCCACCCAGCGGGCCGATGGGCGCCTCACCGCCCTGGCCCAGCGGATGGAATCCATCGGCGAACGCCCGGAGTGGAAGTCGGTACGGGCTCGCCTTTCGTTCCGCCGCGACTAGCGCTCGGTAGAATCGAGTGCCAATGATGCTGGACGAGCGAAAGGCGGCCATCCTCAAGGCCGTGGTGGAGGAGTACATCGAGACGGCTCAGCCCGTCGGGTCGAGCCACGTCATGCGAAGCGCCGGGGTGGCGGTCTCGTCGGCCACGGTCCGCAACGAGATGGCGGTGCTCGAGCGCGAGGGTTACCTCATCCAGCCCCATACCAGCGCAGGACGTATCCCCACCGACAAGGGCTACCGCTTCTTCGTCGATCAGCTCACCGGCCCTGGCGTCCTCGGGCCCAGCCAGCGCCAGGCCGTGCAGGACTTCTTCAGCACGGCCCATGGTGAACTGGAGCGCAAGCTCCAGCACACCTCGCAGCTGCTGGCCTCGGTCACCGATTACGCCGCCGTCGTCATCGGTCCGGTGCACGAGACCGCCAACGTTCGTACCGCCCAGGTGGTCGGCCTGGCCCCCCGCCTGGCTCTGGTGGTGGCCGTGCTTTCCAATGGATCCGTGGAGAAACGCACGCTGGAACTGGCCGAGGTGGTCGGCGAGGCCCAGCTTTCTCTGGCCTCGGCGCGGGTGGCCGCTCTCGCCGCCGGGCGTACCCTCGCTGACCTGGCCGGTGAGGGGGAGCCACCGCCGACGGGCGAGGCGGCCGACGCTGTGGTGTTCGCCGCTCTGCGCGCACTGGCCACGGTGGATGCCGACGAACCCGACCACGTCTTCGTCGGTGGGGTGGCTCGCATGGCCGGCGCCTTCGATGCGGTCGAGGCGGTGCGCCAGGTGCTCACGACCCTCGAGCAGCAGTATGTCGTGGTGACCCTTCTGCGCGACGTCCTCGCCAGTGGCTTGTCGGTGGCCATCGGTGCGGAGCACGGCGTGGCGCCGCTCGCCCAGTGCGCGGTGGTCGTTTCGCCCTACGAGGTCGAGGGTCGCGCCGTTGGCAGTATCGGCGTGCTCGGCCCAACCCGCATGAACTACTCACAGGCGCTGGCTGCGGTGGCCATGGTGAGCCAGCGCCTCGGTCACCATCTCACCGGTGGTGATGGCTGAGGTGGCTGCCCGAGATCCCTACGAGGTGCTGGGCGTGCCCCGCACCGCCGACGACGACGACATCAAGCGGGCCTACCGAAAGCTCGCCCGCGAGCTTCATCCCGACACCAACCCCGACAAAAGTGCGGAGGAGCGGTTCAAGGACGTCACAGCGGCCTACGAGATCCTCCACGACCCGGAGCGCCGGCGCCGCTACGACGCCTTCGGTCCCGATGGTCTGCGGGGAACCGGCAATGCCGGTGCCGATGCCGGCGCCTTCTTCGGCGGCGGCCTGGGAGACCTCTTCGACGCCTTCTTCGGGGGCGCGGCAGGCGGCGGTGGTGGTGGAGGCCGGCGCGGCCCGGCGAGGGGCTCAGATGCGGAGGTCAGCCTCATGCTCGAGTTCGAGGAGGCTGTCTTCGGAGCCAGCAAGGAGGTCTCGGTCCGCACAGCGGTGCTGTGCGAGACCTGCGACGGGAGCGGAGCGAGCCCCGGCACCACGCCCACCACCTGCCTCCAGTGTGCGGGCGCCGGCGAGGTGCGGGTGGTGCGCCAGTCGATCCTCGGCCAGATGGTCACCGCACGGCCGTGCCCCCGCTGCCATGGCCAGGGCGAGCACATCTCCTCCCCCTGCGCGGAGTGCCGGGCCGAGGGACGGGTCCTCGACGAGCGCACCCTGATGGTCGAGGTGCCCGCCGGCGTCGACAACGGCTCCACCCTCCGGGTGCAGGGTCAGGGGGCGGTGGGCCCGCGAAAGGCGGCAGCAGGAGATCTCTACGTGCACATCGCGGTGAAGGAGCACCCGGGCTTCTCCCGCCAGAACTTCGACCTCATCCAGGAGCTTCACGTGCCCGTCACCCAGGCCGCTCTCGGAGCAGAGCTGGAGCTGGAGACCATCGACGGCGTGGAGGAGACCCTGGTGCTCGATCCCGGCACCAACACCGGGCGTGTCTTCCGGCTCCGGGGTAGGGGAGTTCCGCATGTCGGCGGCCGCGGTCGCGGTGATCTCCTTGTGCAGATCGTCGTCGACACTCCCACCCGCCTCACCGTGGAACAGGAGCGTCTCCTGCGGGATCTGGCCGCCGAGCGGGGCGAGGCGGTGTCGCCCGCCGGCAACGGGCTCTTCTCCAAGATCCGCAGCGCCTTCAAATAGGCAACGGGCAGCTCGTGGAGCCCGAGCGCCGGCAAGCGGCGGTCCTCGTCTTGGTCGACGCGGCGCAGCTGGATGCGCCCCAGATGACCATCGAGGAGGGCGATCGCCACCATCTCGAACGGGTGCTGCGCCTGAGGCCGGGTGAGGCTGTCATCGCGTCCGATGGCGCCGGCCGGTGGCGGTCCTGCCAATGGGCGCTGGCCGGCCGCCTCGACGCCACCGGGCCGCTGATGACCGAGCCGGCGCCGGAACCGGCCGTGCTCGTGGGTTTCGCGGTGTTGAAGGGTGATCGCACCGACTGGGTGGTCCAGAAGCTCACCGAGATCGGCGTAGACCGCCTGGTGCCCTTCGTGGCCGAGCGCAGCGTGGTGCGATGGGAGCCGGGGAGCGAGCGGGCGCTGCGCCAGAGCGAAAAGTGGCGTCACGTGGCGCGGGAGGCAGCCATGCAGAGCCGGCGGGCCCGCCTGCCGGTCGTGGAGGAGGTGCAGGTGCTGGTTGACGTGATTGCCACGCTGCGAGACCGCGGCGGCGCCGGCCCATGCCTGGCCGAACCCGGTGGGTCCGCCCCCAGTGTGCAGCGGCCGGCTGTCCTGATCGGCCCCGAGGGAGGTTGGTCTGGTTCGGAGTTGGGCCTCGGCCTGCCCCTTGTAGGCCTCGGGCCCAGCATTTTGCGGGGCGACACGGCGGCATTGGCCGCTGCGGTGCTCTTGTGCGCGCTTCGTTCGGGGACCATCCAACACTGAGCGGGGAAAAGGCGGTACGATCACCTCGCGTGGTTTTTTTGTTACGTAACGTGGGAACCTAAAGGGGGGGTTGAAGAGGGGGTAAGGCCCCGCCGGGGAAGGGTCTTTTCACAACGGACAAATTCAAACGGGACCAAAGGAGACATATGGACGACGAGGAAGAACTCAATTACGCCGGGCGGGTCGGTGAGCGGCTTCGGCTCGTTCGCAAGCAGAAGCACCTCTCGCTTCAGGCCGTTGAGGCCTTGTCGAGCAACGAGTTCAAAGCGTCGGTTCTCGGCGCCTACGAGCGGGGCGAGCGCACCATCTCGGTGCCCCGTCTTCAGCGGTTGGCCCAGATCTACAACGTCCCCGTGGATCAGCTGCTGCCCCGAGATCTGACCGGCGCCATGGCGGCGGCCATGGGCACGGGATCCGACGGGCTGGTCGACGAGAGTGTGGCGGCCCGCCGTGAGCTGGCCCTCGACGAGGCCACCGGTCGGGTCACCATCGACCTCGCCAGGTTGGAGGACGTGGCCACCCCTGAGCGTGAGCTGCTGCGCCGCTACCTCGGCATGATCCAGGTCCAGCGCCAGGACTTCAACGGCCGGGTTCTCACCATCCGCTCCGACGACATGCGGGCGATCGGTTGCCTGTTCGACACCACCGCCGACGGCATGCGCAACCGCCTCGACAACCTCGGTCTTCGCCAGCCCGTCTAGGGGGGGTGAGCGCCCTCGTTGGGCCGTCGTTATGCTGCGGCTTCGGGGCAGAGGTGGAGGGGTGATCCCGTGGGAGACATAGCGCGAGGCCTAATTTCTGTAGTGGTGGTCGCCGTGGTGGCAGTGAGCGTGGGGGCGTGTGGCAGCACGGAGCGGCTCACTGCTACGGAACTGGCGGCGAACGGGAATGTGGTGTGCGCCGACTCGGACAAGAAGCTGCGCAAGGTGTTCGAGGAGGAGCTGGGCGGAGGCGGTGAGCCCACCCCGAAGCAGATGCAGGCGGTTTTGAAAAGGGTCGTGCCCATCGTGGAGGGAACCGTGACAGGGCTGAGAATGCTCGAGCCGCCCAAGGAGTTGCAGGACAGGTTCGAGGACGCTCTGGGGGAGGCCGAGGAGGCCATTGTCGCTCTGCGGAAGGGCGCAGCCAGCGGTGAGGCGGCCAAGGCCCTCTTCTCCGCTCCACAGGATCCCTTCGCCAAGGCAAACAAGGGTCTGGAGTCAGTGGGCATCGGCACCTGTTCTCAGGGCGGCAGCGCCGGCGCGGTCGATGCCGTTGTCGGCCAGGCAACGGGAAGGTCGAGCTGAACCTGGTGGCGGGAGCGTCGACTACCCGGTTGGGTGCTCAGCGGAGCCCGGCGGTGGCGGTGGGGGCACGGTGAGCACCTGGCCTGGGTAGAGGAGGTCGGGATTGGTGGGGTCCCGCAGGATCGAGCGGTTGGTCTCCACGAGATGCCTCCAGTACGGGTCGATCTCGGCATCCGACGGGGCGCGCTGCCAGGCCGACGCCAGCACCTTCTCGGCAACTGCCCAGAAGTGCTGGCCGGGCTGAACCTGCCACTGGACCGGCTGGGGATCCTGCGGTGGCGGCTCGGGTTGGTGGTCGGGCAGGCGGCGCAGGGTGGGGGGCTCCAATATCTCCTCGTCCAGACGATGATCGGTCGGCTCGCCGGCGCCGGCGTTACTGGGGGTACCGGTCCCGGTTGGCAGATCGGCTGGGTCGGTCCCCGTTCCCGTCAGGACCGCCAGGGCTTCCATGGCCGGGTACCGCAGGCGGTCTGTCCCGGCGGATGCCATGGCGGCGCCGGTCGTGAGGGTGGCGGCGGCGACGGAGACACCGGCGGCGGCACTTACGAGGCGCCGCACAGCGGGCACGGCGAGCATGTCCGCTGCTCGGACCGCCGCGGGGACCCGGGACAGCCGGGCCAAGGCGCTGGCCATCGTCGCCAGCAGCAGGTACCAGGCGGTTCCGAGGGCGACCAGGCGCAGGAGGGCGAAGGCCGCTTCAGCCGGTTCCCGCGCCTCGGCCCAGCCGGTCAGCTCGCCTGGATCGGTCAGTGGGGGAGGAGCCAGGGCCCCGCCCAGCGCGTGTAGCCCGAGGATCGTGGCGATCAGGAAGGCGAGCCATGCGAGCAGGGTGGCACCGGCACGGAGATCCGGGCGGCCGGCGGTCATGACGTCGCCCTCACCCCCACCCGTAACCGCACCGGCGGGGCGGCTTGCCGCTCCACCTCCAGGGCGTGGCAGCCGGCACCTTCGCCGTCGGTGACCCTCAGATCGGTGGCGCCCTCCACCCGGGCCAGCGGGCGGGCCGTGATCACGCCGTCGCCGGAAGGCCATCCATCGAAGGCGAAGACGTGGCCGGTGTCACGCCGGAGCAGGGCCAGCGACGGTTCACCGGTGCAGGCCCAGTCCCCTGCGACAACGGCGTCCCCCGGGCGGCCCACGGCGTAGCGGGATCCCCGGAAGGTGAGCACGCCGTCATTCAGCTCCAACGGCTCCAATGGCCAGACCTGGGTGGCGGCAGGGGCGGTGGTGGCCGGCGTGGTCGCAGTGGACGACGTGGACTCTGCCGGTCGGCGTGGCTCCGGCCGCGTGTTCTCCATGGCCGCCGTGGACGTGGTCGCCCGCATCTCAGGGGCGCCAGGCGCAGCTTGCCCGGTGGTCGTGACGCTTCTGGCCTGCGATGAATCGGGGTGTCCCGGGCCCTTGTTACGGGAGAGCACCAGACCGCCGGCAACAGTGACGCCGGCCAGCACCGCCGCTACGGCGACCAGTCCGAGCACGCCGCCCCCGACCGCCGTGAGTGCGGCTCGGCCACCACGTAGCGGGACCTCGGACGTTTTGCCGGCAGAAATGCTGGGGACGGGGCCGATCGCCGCCGCCGCGCATGGAAGGCGAGCGGCAGGGATGTGCCGGCTGATGGTGTCGGCCAGAGCACGGGCGGTGGGACGTGTGGCCGGATCAGGAGCCATGGCCTCGGTGGCGAGGGCCAGGAGGCTGGGACCGGCCGGAGGCGCCAGCATCGGGCCGAGTTGGCGGCGGCCGGGGCGGGCGCGGCCGAGCCCGCGCCCACGATGTTCCGGGGGAGCCTGGCTCAGGAGCGACGCCATGAGAAGCCCGAGAGCGGCCACGTCGTCAGTTGGCTCCCCACCCCGACCGAGGCTGCACAGCACCGGCCGACCGGCGGCCGTCAGCAGCACGTGGCTGGGGTCGATCCCGCCGTGTACGACACCCAGATCGTGCAGGTCGGCGAGCGTGGTGGCGACGGCGGCGGCCAGGCCGGCGACCTCGGCGGCCGCCAACGGGACCAGCTCGCCTACCGGGCGGGCGTCCACCATGTGGGTCCGCAGGACATCTTCGGTCGCATCCACCAGCTCCACCACACCGGGGTGGCGGCCAGCCCTCAGGGCCGCCGCCTCCTCGGGGACCCGGTAGCCTCGCTTGGTGAACATCATAAAACCATGAGATAGCACGAAACAGCAAAGATCTGCAACTGACTCAGCCAGCCTCGTTCAGCAGGCGGGCGCCTCTTCCGCGGAGGTGCCCGGATCTCCTTCGACAGCAGTTGCCACGGCGCTGCCCTCCACCGTTGTCCCGTCGGCGGCGCCGGGAATGGCCTTGGCGAACACGTAGTCCACGTCGCCCCGAAGCCGGACGCAGACCCGGGATCCCTCGGCCCGGGTATCCACCACGATGTTGCGCAGCCCCCGAGGCGCTCGGCGCTCGACGGCCTTTTGGGCCAGGCGCTGGGCGGCTGCAGGGTCTATCTCGATATTGCCGGCTCCGACTTCGCCGCCGGCGCCTCCCGCTCCGCGGTAGAAGCGCTCGTCGGAGAGGGCGGCGGTGGCGGTGTCGTTGGCGACAGCCGAGGCCAGGCCCGACAGCTCACGCTGCCCGAGAAAGGCGACGGCGAAATCCACTGCGATGGCGCCGAGGATCACGAGCACGAGCACACCGGCGGGCACGAGAAGGAGAACAGAGCCACGTTGCCGGTCAGGCCGCTGCTCAGTCATCGCAGTCCGCTGTTCCAGGTAGGCCGCTGCGGTACGGGTCGATGATCTCCGAGTGACGGGCCGTCACCTCGATGCCCCTGCCGTGCTGGCCGAGCAGCGGAACGGCCACAAGGGGCACGTCGTAGCGGACCTCCACGGTGAACCGCCGGCACCGTTCGATGCGGCCGAGTGCCCGCGGCTCCACCGACGCCCGGGCCCAGTCGCGGCCGTGACCTTCGATGGCGTCCCTGGCCGCCTGGCGTGCCGTCGCCCACGCCTCGTCGCTGTCGGCGACCGCCGTCTCGGCGTAGGTGCGAGCCGCTTCCCGGGCGGCCGACGACGCGGCCAGCTTGGCGTCGATCACCCCCCATGCGTTGGCGACGAGCAGGGTGCCCAGCACGAACACCAGGACGCCGAAGATGACGCCCTCGATGCCACCGACCTGGCCTTGCTCGTCCATGCGGAACCGAGCAGGCCATCGGTCTTGACGGAACCGCCGCCTCATCGGACCTTCTCGACGCGGACCCGCACCGTGCGCACGATCTGGCCGAGGAAGCTGTCTCCCACCAGCTCCCGGGGGAAGAACGACGGCCGCCGGGCCCGGACGGTGAGGCGGACGGCGTCGTCATCCGATAGGGCCCAGTCGAAGCTGACCTCGTCGCCGTAGCGCCCGAGCTGGCCGGTGGCCCGCCGCTGCGCCTCGGCCATGGCCTCGTCACCGCCGTCCGAGCCGGCCACCGACTTGGCCGCGTCGTAGGTGACGGCCGTCACCACCGACGTGGCGTAAAGGCCGTAGAGCACCTGGACGGCGAAGAGCAGGAGCAGGAGGAACACGAGGACGCCGACCATGCTCGAGATCACGCCGGCACCCGACTCCTCCGGATGACGAGCACCGGCCACGGGGACGCCGGAACTACTTGATCTTGTCGATCTGGTCGTTGACGTTGGTGTTGGCCTTGGTCAGGGTGTCCTTGAACAAGGTCCACATGAGGACTCCGAGGAAGGCCATGACCAGGATGGCGATAGCCGCCGAGATAACTCCTTCACCGGCCTCGTTCTTCACGACCCGGTCGTGCACGGCGACTCGCAGTGTGTGCTGCCAGACGTAGGCATGAAGCATCAGTTCGTTCATTTGGACATCTCCTCTCTAGGACCCGGAGAACAGGCTCAGGGCCTCGATGAACGGGATTGACAGGAAGATCACGCCGGGCACCAGCGTCGCCACGGTCACCGGGATCCAGACGGACTGGCCTCGGCGCTCCATTGTCTCGACCAGCTGGCGCTGAACGTCGTTGCGGATGCCCTGGGCCTCGTCGCTGATCAGGCGGCCGAGGTCGCTGGCCTCGCGGTTGAGGGCCAGAACGGGAACGAGGCGGTCGAGGGACTCGACCCTCGCCACTGCCGCCCACTCCCGAAGAGCGTCTACCTCCGACAGGCCCTGCCTGATCCGGCTGGTCACCCGCTGGAGATCCTGGGCGCACACGCCGTGGCCGCGCTCGGCCAGCCGGTTGAGGGCCGAGCCCAGGGAGAAGCCGGCGGACAGGAGCATGGCCAGCTGCTCGCTCACCACCGGCAGCTCGAGAAAGAGCCGGCGCTGCCGGCGCTGCGACAGCGTGGCCAGCCGCTGCTCGAGCACGAGGAAGGCCAGGACCGGGCTGCCGGCCAGCAGGAGCAGCACGAGTGCAGGGGGTGGGCGTAGCGCGGCGGAGACGAGGGCGGCGCCACCGATCCCGGCCACGCTCCAGCCGACCTGGCGGAGGCGGAAGGTGGTCACGTCGAGAGAGGAATGGACCCGCTCGAGGCGGACGGCCAGCTCCTCGCTGACGCCGAACAAGCGGGCCAGACGCTCACCGAAACGCCGCGACAGCGGCCCCACCACCTCTCGGAAGGACTCCACCGAGAGCACACCACTGCGCTGGGGCGTGGCCAGGCCGCCCGGGGAGTAGGGCCGGAGCCGGGCGACCATGGGTGGCCGCGAGAACCACCGGAGCTGGGAGAGCAACAACGTCATCCCCACCCACATGGCCAGCCCCGAAAGCACGAACAACCTCACCCCGTACCTCCAAAGACCCGCTCTTCTTCGGGGAGCTTCATCAGGTGACCGGCCCAGACCCAGCAGACGGCGACGACGGCCAGGCCGCCGGCCACCGCCAGCTGGCCCATGGCCGTCTGGTAGGCGGCGCGACCCGTCCCGATGGACAGGCCGGCCATTGCCATACCCAACGGAACAATCAGGACGAATCGGCGTGCAAATCGAACGCCGGCCTGTTTGGCCTGGGCGTCTTTTCGGCCCTGGAGGTCGTGCACCCGGTCCTCCACCAGCGCGGCCAGGCGCCGGTCGATGTCCGAACCACCCACCTCGTGGGCGACCAGGAGCGTTTCCAGCGTGGTGTCCGCGGTGGGGTCGGCCAGGCGCTCCTTCAGGGTGGACACGGTGCGGGGGAAGTCGGTGGACAACAGCCATTCCCGCTCGGCGGTGGCGAAGGCCGGGCGCAGCTCCTCGGGGGCCCGCCGGCCCACTTCGAACAGGGCCTGAGGAATGGAGCGCCCGAGGGATCCGGTCTGGAGGCGGATCTCCTCGATGAGGCGGGGCCATGCGTCGCGTGCCTCGACGCGCCGGCGCTCCCGGCGGCCGCGATAGGAAGCAACGGGAAAGGTGGCGGCGAAGGCGCCGGCGACTAGGGCTGGGAGCAGTCCCCCGAAGAGGGCGAAGGCGAGGGCGGCGCCGATCACGAACAGCACGCCCATCACGCCGGCGAACTCACGGGCGTCGACCTCCTCCAGCCCGGCCTGGGCCAGCCACTGGCGACCCATCCGGCGACTGCGTGCCTGCCCCGCCACTGAAGGCCCGAGACCGATGCCCTGCCATCCGAAGGCGGCCGTGTAGGCCAGGAACACGCCATAGGCGGAGAGGAGGGCGACCAGGAGCGCCATTCAGGCGGTGGTTCCGCGCCGGGCGCGGGTGGTGGTGGTGGTGGCTCGCCGGCGGGGGACGGGACGGGGCGAGTCGGCGCCGCCCTCAGCCCGGGTGCCGGCCCCGCGCCGAAGCTCATGTTCGATGCCGAAGGGCGCCGCCTTGGCGTCGAGCAGCCGCCGTACGTCGTAGCCGGCCATCTCAAGGGCCCGAGCGGCGCGGGAGGGGAGGTTGCCGGTCCAGGTGAGAGGAGTGTCGGGACGTTCACGGCGGAAGATCTCGGTGATGGTGAACGCAGTGGAGTCGGGGCCGGTCTGGAGGTCCTCCACGGCCACGACCTCGTTCACCCGGACCTGGTCGCCGATGCGGCCGCAGTGCACGACGATGTCGATGGCCTCGCTCACCAACGAGTTCAGCGCCGACATGGGCAGCTCACTACCCGTGTCGGCCAGTTGGCAGATGAAGCGCAGCCGGGTCAGGGCCTGGCGGGCGGAACCGGCGTGAATGGTGGTGAGGCCCTTGACGCCGGACGACAACGTGAGCAGGAGGGGCAGCGCCTCCTTGTCCCGCACCTCGCCGACGATGGCGATGTCGGGGGCCATGCGCAGGAACCCGGCCACCAGCCGGCGCAGGTCCACCTCCTTACGATCCGCTCGGGGCGGGCGGGTCTGCATGTGCGCGACGTTGGGCAGCGGCACGTCCGCTTCAAAAACCTCCTCGGCGATCACGACCCGCAGGGACGGGTCCAGCTCGGCCGCACAGCACGACAACAGGGTGGTCTTGCCCGAACCCGGGGCGCCGGCGATGACGATGGACAACCTCGCCCGCACGCAGGCCCGCAGGAAGTCGGCCACGTCGGGGCCGAACATTCCCCGCTCCACCAGCTCCTCCAGGCTGCGTATCGAAACTCCGGTGAACTTGCGGATGTTGACCAGAACATGGCCGTCGCGGCCGACGTCACCGTGCACGATGTGCAGGCGGGCGCCCGTGTCGAGCTGAGCGTCCTGGAGGCCCTCGGCGGCGTCAAGCTTGCGGTGAGACCCTGCCGCGTCGTCGAGGATCTTGGTCAGCGTCCGGAGAACGTGCTCGTCGTCGTGGAACACCTCGTCGTGGTAGCCGGACCGGCCTTCATGGCGCTTCACGAAGATCAAGCTCGGCCCGTTGATCATGATCTCCCAGACGTTGTCGTCGGCCAGGAGGGGCTCGAGGGGCCCGTAGCCGGCCACGTTGCGATAGGCACGTTCGGCGACAGTGGCCGGATCGGCGATGTCGAAGGCGCGCAGGCCACGCTTGTAGTCGTTCGACCACCTGGCCACTTCCTCGTCCACCAGCGCCCGGAGCCGGGCGCTGCCGTCGGCGGCCGCCATGTCGAGGGCAACTTCCTTGGCCCTGGCCTGCACGGCCTGCTCGACCTCCACCAGCGGCGACACCCAGGTGTCGTTCATCGACAAACAGGACCGGGGTCAGGGGCCATCGTGCTCCAGAGGCTGAGCGGTTGCGTCGGGGAAGCGCGGACCCTGTCCTATCGCAGAGAGCAGGCTGCGTCAATTGGCACTGTCATTGCTTCTCGGTGTTTTCCGATGTCTACACAGCTAGAACGACCGCCGTGGATGCGCCTACCGCCTAGCGCCAGGGACGCCTATCCGTTAGGATGCAGAAGTGAAGCCGGTAGCGACCTCGAAGGTGGTGGCGATTTTGGCCAAGTACGGCTGTGTGAAGGTCCACCAGGCGGGCTCGCATCAGAAGTGGCGGACCCCCGGCGGGCTGTCCATCACGATCAAGGCCGGCGCCAAGGAGCAGTCACCCGGGCTGCTCCGCACCGTGCAGGACGTGCTCGCATCCGAGCTGGGAACGAACTGGCTAGAGAAGGAGTTGAACCGATGACCTACACCGCAACCGCGACTTTCGACGCCGAAGACCCCGCGGGCTCTTGGACCGTCACTATCGACGGGCAACCCGGTGCCGTAACCTTCGTTCGCCGCCTCACAGACACCGCGGTCACCGCCGCCGAAGCGCTGAGCGTGTTCCTCGAGCGCCACGTCGATCCAGACGAGATCGAGGTCGGCAAGATCGTGTACCCGGGCGTCGCCGGCAAGCTCGCGGCGAAGGCCCGCGCCGCGCGCGCCAAGGCCGAGGGGGCGACCGCCGCGGCGCAGACCGCCGTCGTGGAGGCAGTGCAGGCGCTCGCCGAGCAGGGCCTCCCATCTACAGCAATCGGGCCCCTCGTCGGCGTCTCGCCCCAACGCGTCCAACAGCTTCTCTCCCATCGTCGTGAACCAGTGTCCCGCACGGCCTGAGCACGACATGACGACCAGTCCGGAGTCGACCGCGCAGCGTTGGTGGGGTGGGTCGGTGACGAGGCACTGCCTGGCAGCTCGTCAAGCGCCACAACCGGCGGCGGCCTGACTACCCCGACGGCGTGCGTGAGGGCATCGGCTGGTTTCTCTTCCTCGTCCGATGGATCTGGCGCACCTACCCAACGAAGCGACGCCCCGCCATCCTGAAGGCAGTCGCAGAGCGCGGCGGCGGTGCGCAAGTCTTCTGGCTCCGCACCCGTGGCGAGATGCGCTCGTTCCTCGACAGCCTCGAACGCTCGACGTAGGTGGGCGAGACTGGCGGCATGACGGTCGTGATCGTGTGCGGACTGCTGATCGCCGTGGGGCTCACCGCCGGCTGGCGCTGGGGTGGGCTCCAGTTCCAACCGCCGCCGGCGGCGGAGGCGCCAGCTGACGTCGCCCGTCAGTATGTCTGGTACCTCGCTGTAGCCACGGTCTCGGGGCTCAACGCGGGTGTCCTCGTGGCCGGCGCTGGTGGGCGTTTGGTGATGCGTCTGTTGGCGGTCACCTCTCCCGATGCGGTGCAGGGCCGGGTCACTGAGGCCGAGGAGATCGTGGGCGAGATCACGGTCGGCGGCACAGTCGGTTTCGTCGTGTTCACCGGGCTCTTCTTCGGCCTGGCCACCGGCGTCCTCTACCTGCTCGTGCGTCGCTGGCTGCCCCCCGGGCGCCTCGGCGGACTGGCGTTTGGGGCTCTGCTCCTGGTTGTAGCCGGCACAAGGATCGAGCCGCTTCGAACCGACAACCTTGACTTCGACA
>DATLEK010000063.1:0-4989 GCA_035525365.1 Acidimicrobiales bacterium | reverse complement strand
GGCAGATCCGGTCAAGCCCCGCCAGTCCCGGGCTGAACGGAGGGCCGCAGCACGAGCAGCGGGACGCCGCCAGGGCAAACAACCGGGTGCACCGGGCGCCAACCTGGCTCGGCGCACCCCAGACGAGAAGCTCATCCACGTTTCGGTGTGCTGTGGGGGCTGTGGGGCGGATCTGGCTGATGCCCCGGTGGTGGCCACGGCCTGCCGCCAGGTGCTCCGTGCTCGACGACGCCTTCTGCCTCCTGCCCCCAGGGCCACCACCGCGCCGGCGCCACAAGGGAGACTTCGACGTCCACCAGCGAGGCGCATGGAACCTGGCCACCCGCCTGCACCACGACGCCGATCAGGTGCTGCGTCGTCTTCGCGGCCCCGGGCTCCCCAGCGCCTGCCTCCGGTGTACTAGTGACGGGGCACTAGGAGCAGCGACCGGGGAGCCAATCTTTAGATGGGCGCGATGACAGCGCCGAGTTGCTCCGCGATCTGCTCCGCGAGCAGCCGGCCGTCGCCGGTCGTGAGATCGTCGTAACGAGGGTCGCCCGGGTTCCACGCAGCTGGGTTCGACGGGACTCGATCGCCGAACAGGACGAACGCCTCGCTGGCGACGCTCAGAAGGTCGCCTAAGAGCAGCGAGTCCGCTTGGGCGAGCTCGGCGATCCGCGACTGCCACAACAGCCCGGCCGGCGTGACACCGCCGATCCGTCGCCCATGGAGCGCTGCGGCCCACTCCCGAGTGCAGGCGTAGTGCTCCGGCGTTGTCGCGACAAGTTGCGCTCGAGTGGTGCCGATTCGGGCCAGTGCGTCGTTCGTGAGATCGATCAGCGGGAGAGATAGAGGCGCGTTCAACGCGACAAGACCTCGCGGAGCCAGGTCCAGCGGCTCGGAGATGGTTCTGGTTGCCAGCTCGTGCACGCCGTGAAAACACGACTCGAGCATCGCCACCGTTTGTGTTGCGGCGCCATACAGGGTCGGCATCGTCGCGCCGCCAGCGGCGAGCGGTGAGAAGCGAGCATTCCCGGCGCCTGACGGATTGAACAGGACTGGCCAATGGGCACGTCGGTACGCCGTGTGGAATACCACGCCCGCCGGGAGCCGAGCGAGCCGCAAGCGACGAAGATCGACATCCCCGGGATTCGGGACCTGGCAGGAGGCCGGATCCAGGCATCCCGGTGCGGTCACGCCGTCGCGGCCGCCCGCTGTCGCGCGCTCGCCGCGACAAGATCGGGCTCGCCGGCGAGGAGCTCACCGGGGATGCGTCCGCCGACCCAAGCAGACGGAGTGGCAAACCACGCCCACAATGCCCAGCCATCCTCGCCGGCGTCGCGAAGTAGGCGGATCGGCTCCTGAGCTTCCGGCCGTGGTTCAAGCTCTTCGTCCAACAAGAACGCGGGGACAAGGGTCTCGCCCTCGTGGGTAACGGTGAAGATGCGGTGAGCCTTCCGGTGGCGTGAGACCCACTGCCGAGCGTTGCTCGTCGTGATTCCCCGGGCATCAGCGATGGCTGCGGTGGACCATGCCCCAGCGCGCAAGAGTGAGGAACGCAGCGCCGCCAGTCTTCGTGCCTGTTCAACAGTTGCGTACGGAACCGGGTCGAGTTCTCCAAGCGACGGGCCGAGCACCCTGGCGAGTTCACGCCGAGCAGCCGGCGCTCTCCGCTCTTGCAACACCGCGGCCTGAAGGACTCTGTAGACCATGCTGCGAACATCGGCTTCCGACACCTCGGTCTCAGCCGCGACGTCCTCCACTGCTTGCACCAGAAGAAGCGCGAACCTTTGCCGCTCCGGGGGCAGCGAAGTCAAGGCGGTCAGCAACGAGTAGCTCTTGGCCGAGCCGAAGGTCGCGAACACAGTTGTCGCAGTCGGAAGCGTGTCGGACTCGCCTCGCCGCTCATGGCTCCTGGTCCCGGGCATGGTCTCCTCCTCCGTGGTGTCACGAGTGTAGCACTGAGCACGACATCGCGACATCCGTTACGTATCTCGCGCGGGTCGATCCAAATCTGCCAGCCATGCCCCCGCACCGGGACCGAGCGCCCTCATCGAACGAGAAGAGCTTGCTTGCAACCAACTCCCTGGGACGTGGCCGTGGGCCCCGGGAGTGGCGCTGGGCGCGGTGCGCGATCGGCGGACTGTCCTGGTGGCGCCGCCGGGCCCCACGTAACCGTGGCGCGGGCGCTACCCCCGCCGGCGCGTCGTGAACCGGTGATCGTGCGTGGTGGCTCGCCCGCTATGCGGGAACGCCGTCGCTGGCCAGGCGCGGGTGGCGGCCCCGGCGCAACGGATAGCGGCGCGACCTGGCCCAGTACTGCTCGAAAGCGGTGACCTGCACGGCCGCATAGCCGTGGTGCTCGACCAGCAGGAATGCGGGATAGCCACTTTCGTGCCCCGAGACGTCCGACATGGCCACCAGCACCGTCTTGCGGTCAAAGATGCTGAGCTTGATGGGAAGTTCATCCACCACCCGTCCCTCCACGCCGGCATCGTGGTAGGCCGCCATCTCCGCCCGCCAGGCGTCGGCCTCGGGGTCTTCCACCTGGGACTTCGGGTAGAGCACCCGCATGACTACTCGCCGGGCCAGTGCCTCGATGACCGCCGGATTGGGCCTGCCCAAGGGCACCGCGTAGGGCGGGCGGGTGAACATCAACAACTCGAATTCGGATTTGGCCAGCAGCTCGTCATAGGTTCGTTTGACCTGGGCGGCGTCGGCCAGCAGGTGCACGTAGGGGCGCGGTGCGCCGTCATCGCCAGGAAGCACCTTGGCCAAAAGCTCTCCCATCTGCTCGGCCCGGCGCTCGCAGTCACTCAATCGCTCGCGCTGGATATCACAGAGCCGTTCCAGCACCCGCGCCGGGCCCGGAGTGGTCCACTTGGCCACCTTGCCGGCCAGCACATCGGCCACGCCTTTGGCGACGAGGGTGTCCAGCACGGGGTAGACGTTGGGCCGGGGGATGTCAGCCGCCGCGGCGATGGTGCCCGCTGATCCTGTCCCGCAGTACAGCAGCGCCGTCAGCACGCGCGCTTCGGGGCCGCTCAGGCCGAGCTGTTCGAACTCCTGTCGCATCTTGTCCACGTGCTTGCCCGACGGAACTGCGCCCGCAGCGATTGGTCTTTGTGTGGGCACTTCCGAGCGGTCCTATCCGTCGATGCGTTGTGCGGTAGTACTACGAACTTCCGGAGCGAGGGCGGAGCCACCGCGGTCCCGGTCGGGTGCCTTGGTCGGATTAGAAGGCGACGAGATCACGCTTGGCCCGACCGCTCGGCGTCGTTGCTCTCAAAACCAAGAACCATCCGCATGTCGAGTGCGTGGGCGATACGAGACAGCGTGTCGAGATTGGTGCGGTGGCGGCCACTCTCGATCCGTGGTCACAAGTTGGTCACGAACGCAACGGAACGGGTCGTTATGGGACAATCTTCGGCGGACCGCTGCTTTTGATGAAGCCCCTGGTCAGACCGCCTAAACGGCATCTGGCGGTACC
The DNA here is from genome assembly GCA_035525365.1 of Acidimicrobiales bacterium. Lineage (GTDB taxonomy): Bacteria > Actinomycetota > Acidimicrobiia > Acidimicrobiales. The sequence goes on along the minus strand of DATLEK010000063.1, from coordinate 1,520 downwards.
AGCCAACACAGGTAGAAGGAGAGTTCGAGTCCTCCTCCGAGCCAATCGATCGGCGGCGCCTATCATGCCGGGGAGCAGCACGGCCCCATCGTCTAGCGGCCTAGGACACCACCCTCTCAAGGTGGCGGCACGGGTTCGAATCCCGTTGGGGCTGCCAGTAAAACCGCAGGTCACAGGCTTGCGGGCCGGTCGTACCTCGAATCTCAGCCGGTTGGACATACGAGCCGGACATACGAGCCGACACCCCGACGACTTCCTGGCCTCCGCCCGCCGACCCGGCCCCGCCACTGCTTTGGCCTGGGCGGCGGTCCCCCTCGGCTTCGGCCTGGCCCACCGTCGCCGGGCGCTCGACCCGGTCGTTGGCGGCGATGCGGTCCTCGATCTCCTGGCCATGATCAGCGGCGTAGTTGAGCGCGATGACGACCTGGCGCTCAGGAAGTCCCAATTCCTCGGCCACGGCGGCAACCTTGGCCGCCTCAGAGCCGGAACGGTGGCGAAGCGCGCTGAGGACCCCCCACACGTCGGGGCCACCGGCCAGGGCAGCGCGGCGCCCCGACGGCCCCGCCTTGAACACGATCCCGGGATGTGACGCGCAGGCCAGCCCCTCGCGCGCGAATCGTTCGATCAGCTCCGTGACCGTGGTGCCTTTTCCTCGCAATACGTTGTATGGCGCCACAGGACATTAAGCCCTTCGGGGTCACTCGCCGCCGCTTCCTGTCGAGGCGGTATCGTCGAAGGGCACGGACCGAGCCGTTGGTCCGCGCCTTGTTCGGAGTTTCGAGCGGACCTCCAGATCGCGGATGTCTTTCTCACGATGAGAGAGCTCGAAGTGCGCTACGGCATCGGCAGGACCCGCGCCTACCAACTGGTCAAGGAGCCCTGGTTCCCCAAGCCCGTGGTGGAGGGAAGCGGTCGCTGGTCGTTGTCCAGCCTGCGCGCCGCCGAACAAGCCAAGGCAGCCCGACAGATCGCCGAGGCGGTGGATCCACCTCGACCAAAGCGTCAACGTGCGAGAGGAATGCGATGACCAAGGATCAGTCCAACCGACCACTGCGGCTGGGCAAGTTGCGGGGCGGGGGAATGCGGCCGTGGCAGACCAAGCTCTACGGGCCGACGCCGGCGCGTCCCAGGCCCCGGGTGGTCTACAAGGACCTGGAGACCGGCGAGTGGCGCTACCTGAGCGGCGAGGACATGGAAGAGGCCAACGCCATCTTCGACAAGGCCGAGCGCTGGCTCGACGCCGGGGTGACGCTCACCGCCGAGAAGCAGGAGACCGCCGGGGCCAAGCGCGACATCGCCGCCCTGGGGAAGCGGCTCCTGACCAGAATGGAGGACGACGGCGTGCGCCGGCGCACCCTGCAGGACTGGGAGCGCATGGCGACCGTGCGCTACCGGGCCAAGGCCCGCCATCAGGGACAGGTGGCCAGCTTCGTTCCGCTGAATGATCGCCCGACCACGCCGGCGGTCAGGGATCTGTGCGCCGCGCTGTACTGGCGGGGCCGGCGCCAGGACCGGTGGTG
>DATLEK010000061.1:0-32078 GCA_035525365.1 Acidimicrobiales bacterium | reverse complement strand
TCGACCAGCGGGGTGCTCATGGGATCGGCCTCCTGCGGCTTACGAGGGGATGAGGTAGACGACGGTGAAGATCACGATCCACACCACGTCGACGAAGTGCCAGTACAGGCCCGCGATCTCGACGACCTCGGCCCGCTCCTGGGGGATCTTGCCCCGCACCGACATGGCCCACAGCGACAGCAGCATCACGATGCCGACGGTGACGTGCACGCCGTGGAACCCGGTCATCACGAAGAAGCTCGACCCGAACAGGTTGGTCTTGATGGTGAGGCCCTCACGGATGAAGGTGGTGAACTCGTAGACCTGCCCGGCGATGAACGTGGCCCCCAGCAGGGACGTGGCCAGCAGCCACACCCGCAGCCTGCGGTGGTCGCCGCGCTGGATGGCGGACAGGGCCAGCACCATGGTGAGCGAGCTCATCAGCAGCACGAACGAGCTCACCGAGGTGAAGGGGATGTCGTAGACGTCCTTGGGCGTGGGCCCGGTGATGCTCTTGCCCCGGTACAGGAAGTAGGTGGAGATGAGGGCGCCGAACAGCAGGCACTCCGAGCCCAAGAAGGCCCACATGGCCAGCTTCTCGTTGGACAGGCCGGTGTTGGTCACGTGCCCGTGCCCGGTGTGGGCGGAGGTGTCCGGGGTGGCGACGGTGGCAGGGTTGGCGGCCATGTCAGCTCCCCTCCGGCTCGGTGGCCTCGGGGGAGCCAGCGGGCTCGGGGGAGTCGGTTATCTCGGGGGAGTCGGTGGGCTCGGCGGAATCGGCGGTTCCCGCCTCACCCTGCTCGGGCGCAGCACCCAGAGCACCGGTTGAGCCGGCGGCGGCGAGGGCTGGTTCCTTGTCGGGCTCAGGCACAGCAGGAATGTCGTCGTCCGGATCGTGGGGCTCGGCCGACGGCTCCATGCCCCAGGCGTACAGCCCGATGAACAAGATCAGCGCGCCGAGGCCGGCGCCGACGTAGTTCACGCCGGCATCGCGCCCGTACACCATCCCGTAGCCGAGCACGAAGATGCCGAAGGCGGCAACGAGCGGGTAGTAGCTCGGCGACGGCAGGTGGATTCCATGACCCTCGTCGCCGGGGTGGCCGTTGGCGGAGGCACCCTCGAGCTCGGCGGCGTCGCTGGCTGAGGCTCTCCGTACCGGCCGCCCCTCGTCGTCCTCGCTGTACTTCTGGTGCCAGAAGTCATCCACCGAGTGCACCACGGGCTCCTCGGCGAAGTTGTACACCGGCGGCGGCGACGCCGTCGCCCACTCGAGGGTACGGGCGTCCCAGGGGTCAGGGCCGGCCATGACCTTGTGCTTCTTGGAGTGCCAGACGTTGTACATGAAAATGCACGTCGAGAAGGCGATGACGAAGGACCCGACGGTGGCCACCATGTTCAAGGTCTCGAGCCCGAGGCTCTCGTCGTAGGTGTCGATGCGCCTGGGCATTCCCTGGAGCCCGAGGAGGTGCATGGGCGCGAAGGTCATGTTGAACCCGATCAGCCACGTCCAGAAGTTCAGCTTCCCGATGCGGTCGCTCAGGAGCCAGCCGAAGATCTTGGGCCACCAGTAGTAGATGCCGCCCATGATCCCGAAAAGAGCCCCACCGAACAGCACGTAGTGGAAATGGGCAACCACGTAGTAGGTGTCGGTCTGCTGGCGGTCGTGGGGCGAGACCGCATGCGTCACCCCTGAGAGCCCGCCGATGGTGAACATGGCCACGAAGCCCATGGCGAACAGCATGGGCGTATTAAGCTTCAGAGACCCGCCCCAGAGCGTGCCGATCCAGTTGAAGATCTTCACCCCCGTGGGTACGGCGATGAACATGGTGGATATGGAGAACGCCGAGATGGCCACCGGTCCCAATCCCACGGCGAACATGTGGTGCACCCACACGCCCCAGCCCATGAACCCGATGGCCACGGCCGAGATGACCATCACCGGGTAGCCGAACAACGGCTTGCGGGCGAACGTCGGCAGGATCTCCGACACCATGCCCATGGCCGGGAGGATCAGGATGTACACCTCGGGGTGGCCGAAGAGCCAGAAGAGGTGTTGCCACAGGACGGGGTTGCCGCCCGCCTCGGGGTTGAAGAAGTTGGACCCGAAGTTGCGGTCGAACATGAGCAGGAACAGGGCGATGGTGATGACCGGCATGGCGAAGAGGATCAGGAACGAGGAGATCAACGTCATCCACGTGAAGATGGGCATCTTCATGAGCGTCATGCCCGGTGCCCGCATGTTGAGCATGGTCACGATCAGGTTCACGGCACCGACGGTGGAGGCGATGCCTAGCATCAGCAGGCCGATGACCCAGTAGTCGATATTGTGCCCGGGCGAGTAGGTGATGCTGGTCTGGGGGGCGTAGCCGAACCAACCGCCGTTGGGGGCGCCGCCGAAGATGAAGCTGGAGTAGATGAAGATCCCGCCGAGCAGGAACGTCCAGTAACTGAAGGCGTTCAGCCTGGGAAAGGCCACGTCCCGGGCGCCGATCTGGAGCGGTGCCAGGTAGTTGAAGAAGGCGGCCGACATGGGCATGACCACCAGGAAGATCATGGTGGTGCCGTGCATGGTGAAGACCTGGTTGTAGGCGTCGGCACTGAGGATCGTGCCGTTGGGCTGGGCCAGCTGCAGGCGGATGAGCAGGGCCTCGATCCCGCCCAGCAGGAAGAAGACGAAGGCGGTGACCCCGTAGAGCATGCCGATCCGCTTGTGGTCGACGGTGGTCATCCACGACCACACCCCGGTGGGGTTCTTCGGGCGCTTGAGCACTCCGGGGTCGACGACGACCGGCACGGGCGTGGCGGTCGGTTCCAGGACTGTTGCCATGATTGCTCCGGTGGTCGCTCTCTAGGTCACTTCAGGGTGTCGAGGTAGGCGATGAGATCGTCGATCTCATCCTCCGTAAGATCGAGGTCGGGCATGATAGAGCCGGGTTTTTCCGCCGGCGGATCACGCAGCCATGCCCGCAGGTTGCGCTCGTCGTTCTTGAAAATGGCGCCGGCGAAAGTATCCCGCTGGGCAAAGTGGGTGAGATCGGGGCCGACCTCACCGGCGGCAAAGCCCTTCACGGTGTGGCAGCTCGCACAACCCTTGGCCCGGAAGGCGGCGGCGCCGGCGGCGGCCTCCTCGTCCTCTTCGGGATCGGGAATCGCCGCCGAAGCGGCGTTGGAGGCGACCCAGCGCTCGAAGTCGGCCGGCGTGTGGGCGATGACCTGCAGGCGCATCCTCGAATGGGAGAGCCCACAGAACTCGGCGCACTGTCCGTGGTACACGCCGGGCTTGTCGGCCTCGATGACCATCTTGTTGACCCGGTTGGGCACGACGTCCACCTTGCCGGCCAGCTTCGGTGGCCAGAAAGAGTGGATGACGTCGTCCGACAGCAGGGTCACGTCGATCTTCTGGCCGGTGGGGATGTGCAGCTCGTTCGCCGTGACGACTTCGAGATCGGGGTACTCGTACTCCCACCACCACTGGTGCCCGGTGACCGTCACCTTGATTACGTCCTCACCGGCCGGCGTCTCGCTTATGTCGAACAGCGTGAAGACGGTGAACACGCCGATTACCAGCAGGATGACCGCAGGGGCGATGGTCCACCCGATCTCGGCCTTCACGTTGCCGTGAACCTGCTTCGGCGCCTCGTCCTCGGACCGTCGCCGGTACCGGAAGGCCACGTAGAGCACGAGGCCCTGCACCAGGACGAACACCACCCCGGCGACGAGGAAGACCGGATCTATGAGATCGTCGAGGCGGCGGGCCTCGGGCCCCCGGGGATCGAGGGTGTTCTGCGGCAGGGTCTCCTTGCCACAGGCCGACAGCAGGACGAAGGCGAGGAGGCCGCTGGTCCACAGGCGGCGGCGCAGCGAGGAGCGCTTCATCCCTCGACGCTCACGAACTCGCCGGTCATGTTGACGTGGAAGTCGCACACGAAGACGTACTTCCCGGGTGCGGGTGCCGTGAACTCGTACTCACGGGAATCCTCGCCGGGAAAACCTTCGCCATTGAAAACCGGCTTGGCCGATGGTCCCTCGCCTTTGTAGACGGCGACGTTGTGGTACAGGCCCTCGTCGTGGTTCTCGAACTCGACGTGGACCTTCTCCCCGGCCTTGGCCGTGATCTTTTTCTTGTCGAAAGCCGTTTCCTCGGCGGCAACGTGGACGACCTCTTCATGGTGGGCCCCGTGGGGCTCGAAGTGGCGCTCGCCGGAAACGGCGCCGGCGATCCCGGCGCCGAGGAGGGACACCGCGGCCAGGGCACCCACCGAAACCAAGGCAGACGGCTTGAGGCGGGGCCGAGCGGCCATCCACGCGCAGGCCGACAGAACAGACAGACCGACGACGACGGCGACGGCGGCAGCCAGGTCCTTGTTGATGGCCAACAGCACCCTGGACATGCTGATGGCGATGAAAGCAGCCAGGAGGAAGGTGGCGATCGGCAGACCCACGGGCACCAGCAAGCGGGCGGTCACCCGCTCCTTCACCCGCGGGATCCAGGTGGGGTCTTCGCTCCACACCTTGGAGAACCAGCCCCCGGTTGCCGCCACCACGGCGATGGCGCCACCGAGCACGACGAACGGCCCCAAAGCCGCGCCGACGGCGAGGGAAGTCACGGCGGCGGCGGCGACCAGCGGCCAGATGCTTCCGCGTGGAGCCACACCGATGGTGGTGGCGCGCCGCTGAGGCGGCGGCGCATCGGCGGGCAGGACCGGCGCCAGATCGGGCACGGCGCTCCCGGCGGTGGCCACGCCGGCCACAGCCGCGGCCAGCGCAAGGAAGAGGAAGATGGCCACACCGGAGCGCTCGTCGACCGCCCACCCGTAGGCGATGGCGGCAACGACTCCCAGGGTGCTGAGTGTGAAGAGCAGCTTGGAGACGAGGTTCAGCACCGGGCTCCTACTCCTACTTCAGCACCACGACGGTGTACCAGACGGCCACGGACGCAGCGACCGTGAAGTGCCAGTACCAGGCGGTGGTGCGGAGATGGTCGGTGCCGACGGCCAGCTGGCGGGCGGAGACCCGCAAGAGCGTGAGCGTGACGAGGCCCATGCCAACGGCCACGGCGATGCCCAGAAGCATGCACAGGGCGGTGACGACGAGGCCGTAGGGGTGACTGGCGGCGTCGAACTCGGCGCGACCGGCGCTGTAAGAGAGAAGATTCAAGAAGGCGACCCCGAGGCCGATGGTCACGCCGAGGGCAGTGGTCGCCTGGCTGCGGAGGTTGCGGCGCTGTGCGTAGCAAGCCCATTCCATCGGGAGCACTGACAGCAGCATCGTCAGGACCAACATGTTGCCGAGGTACTCGTCTAAGTGGACCTCCTTCGGCGGCCACACCACTACCGAGGTACGCAGGCGGAGGTAAGCGGCGATGAGAGTCCCGAAGAGCATGATCCCGCTGCTCACCAACAGCGCCATACCCAGCGACATCACGTTCCTGGGGCGTTCGACCCCGCCGGTGGTGAGAGCCAGAGGAGCGTCGCTCACGCTGGCCCTCCCGAGCCCGCCGGGCCTTCGGCCTCGGCCAGGCGCAGGTCGAGGAGAGGAGTGGCCGAGCGAACCTCGGGCACGCTGTCGAAGCTGTGTGGTGGCGGGGGTGACGATGTGGCCCACTCCAGGGTGAGCCCTTCGTAGGGATCGGCGGGTGCCGGTGGGGCGCTGCTTCTGGCCGCCCGGCCCATTTCGACCACGAAACCCAGCAAACCGAGCAACAGCACCACTGCTCCGAGGGCTGACAACGTGGAGAACGTGGAAGCGTCGGAGGAGAAGTCGAAGTCCCGCACGCGGGAGGGGGCGCCGTCGTAGCCGAGCAGGTAGCTCCCGAGGCCCAGGAGGAAGAAACCCCCGAACACACCGAGAAAGCCGATCCGTGCCGGGCCGGACGCAAGCTCCCGGCCGAAGAGCTTGGGGGCCCAATGGGCGATGGCCCCGAGCAGCAACAGCGTTGGCGCTCCGAAGGCGACCACGTGGAGGTGGCCTGTGGTCCAGGCCGTGCCCTCCACCTTGGCCGCGGCGGCAATGGCCGCGTTGAGGGCGCCGAAGGCGGCCAAGAGCACGAAGCCGGCGACGAACAGCAGGGCCGTGTGGAGATGGCGCCGGCCGGCGGCCATGGTGCCCAGCCAGATCAGCACCAGCACTCCCACGGGCGCCACGACGAGAGCGGTGAGCGGTGAATACGTGGGCAAAACGATGGCGTCACCCACACCCGAACCCGAGGCCCAAACCCCGAGGGTCAGGAAGGCGAAAGCCGATATGGCGCCGCGGGCGGAACTGAGGCTGATCAGAGGGCGCCTGGCGTGGGTGGCCACGATGTCGCAGGCGGCACCGAGTCCGGGCAGGAGCAGCAGGTAGATGTCAGGCCTCCCGTAAAGCCACAACGTGTGCCGCCAGATGCTCCGCGACCCGGTGGTGGCGGTAGCGAAGAAGGTGCCACCGAAGCGCTGGTCCATGTAGAAGAGCAGGAGCCCGCCAAGGAAAACCGGTGCGGCGAACACGGTGACCAGGCTCGAGGTGAGGATGGCCCAGCTGAACATGGGCAGGCGGCCCAGGGTGAGACCGGGCGTCCGCAGCTTGAGGACCGTGACGGCCAGATCGGCGGCAGCCAGAAGCGAGGCCACGGCCACCAGCGCCAGGCTGACGATCATCAGGCTGGTGGTGGTGTCGCCGTTGCCCGCGCCCGCAGGAGTGGGCAGGGCGGAGACCAGTCCGAGCCCCCTCGGCGGCCCCACCACGTAGGAGGTGAGGAGGAGCCCGCCTCCGAGCAGGAACAGCCAGAAAGAGAAGGCGTGAAGGCGCGGGAAGGCCAGGCGGCCTGAGCCGATCTGCAGGGGGACGACATAGGAGGCGACGCCCACCCACGCCGGCGCCAGGAAGAGCAGCGCCGACACGGTCACGTGCATCGAGAACAGCCGGCTGTACTCGTCACCAGCCACGCCGACGCCCTCGGACAGAAGCTCGGCCCGGAGCACCAACCCCACGATCCCGCCCCCCACGAGGAACAGCAGGGCCCCGGCCAGGTACAGCAACCCGAGGCGCTTGTGGTCGGCAGTGGCGAACCACCCGGGTGGCGGTGCTGCTGCTGGGTTCGGTGAAGACGCCAGAGCGGCCTCTTCGGGGCGGGTCTCGGTGATCGTCACAGGATCCTCAGGGCCACCGGAGGAGCTGATCGAGGGCCATGGCGCCGAACAGCAGCGTTATGTAGGAGATGGAGTAGTGGAACAGGCGCATGGCCCGGGGGGCGGTGGCGTCTCGAAGGAGCTCGACGGCCCGGATCAGGAAGACGGCCCCGAGCAACACCGCGGCTGTGACGTAGACCGCCCCCATGCCCGCTACGGGCGCGAACGCCAGAGAACAGCCCCACAGCGCCACCGTATAGACAACGATCTGGCGGGCCGTGCGATGGATCGACACGACCGCCGGCAGCATCGGCACCTCGGCCGCGGCGTAATCCTCCCGGTAACGGATGGCCAGCGCCCAGAAGTGCGGGGGCGTCCACACGAATATCACCGCGAACAGGATGAACGGGGCCACACCGAGACTTCCGGTGACGGCGGCCCAACCCACCAGCACAGGGACGGCTCCCGCCGCGCCCCCGACCACGATGTTGTGCGTGGATGTCCGCTTGAGCCACATGGTGTAGACGAACACGTAGAACAAGGTGGCCGTAACGGCCAGCGCCGCGCTCAACAGGTTCACCAGCGCCCACAGCTCGACGAAGGCGAGGACCTCGAGGGTGATGGCGAAGACCAGGGCATGGGCAGGCCTGATCTCACCGGTGACGAGAGGCCTGCTCTGCGTCCGCTTCATGATGCTGTCGATGTCGCGGTCGACATACATGTTGATGGCGTTGGCGCCGGCCGCGGCCAAGGTGCCGCCGGCCAGCGTGGCCAGCATCAGACCCACCGGTGGGAAGGCACGACCGGCCACCACCATGGTGGGCAAAGTCGTCACCAGGAGCAGCTCGATGATCCGTGGCTTGGTGAGAGCGACATAGGCCGAGACCCGCGAGCGGGGCCGGGCGATCGCGGTGGTGACGGCCATCGGCGGGCAGACTACGGCCCCTCGCTACCGCTGTACAAAGCGAGGGCGGCCGATCCCCGCGCCGTCGCCTGCCCTACCATCGCCGGGCCATGGCGGCCCGTCCGATTTCGCCCCGGGGCTACCGGCGGGTTGCCCTCCTCGCCCTTGCCGGACTGCCTCTGATCATCGTGGTCGGCGGCGCGGTCCGGCTCACCGGCTCCGGATTGGGTTGTCCCGAATGGCCGAACTGCGAAAGCAACAGTTTGGTGGCTCCCGCGGAATATCACGCCGTCATCGAGTTCGCGAACCGCCTTCTGTCGGGGCTGGTGGGCGTGCCGATCATTCTGGCTCTGCGCGGTGCACTGCGGCGTCAGCCCCGGAGGCGTGACCTCCTCTGGCTCTCCTCCGCCCTGGTTGCCGCAGTGATCGTCCAGGTACTGATCGGCCGCCTCACGGTGCTTTCGGGCCTGTCCCCCCTTGTGGTGATGGCTCATTTCCTCCTGGCCATGGCCATGCTCGCCGATGGCGTGATGCTGCACTGGGCCGCAGGCCGCCCGGACGGACGAAAGCCGCGCCCACTGGTCGGGCAGGATCTGCGGCGCCTCGGAAGCCTGATCGTGGGTACCACTGCGCTGGTCGTGGTACTGGGAAGCCTCGTCACCGCCGCCGGCCCCCACGGCGGGGACGACAACGCCGTCCGGCTGGACCTCCCTCTCCGCTCGGTCGCCCAGCTTCACGGCCTGACAGTGGTGCTCCTCCTGTTGATGGTGATCGTGATGACCGTGCTCCTGCACCGCTCTGGTGCTCCTTCTGCGGTCTGTCGTCGTTCCATGACTCTGATCGGAGTTCTGCTGGCCCAAGCCGCTGTCGGCTACGCGCAGTACTTCACCGGCGTGCCCGTGCTCCTGGTGGGGGTGCACATCGCCGGCGCCGTTGCGGTGTGGATGGCGGTCCTTCGCTTCCGCCTCGGCCTCGTCGACCAGGGGATACTGGAGGCCCCGCCGCCGACGGAGGACCGGGCATTGGCACGGCGTAGCCGTCGGCGAGCGAGAATGGGACGTGATGACCATCGCGCCTGCACCGGTCCGGGCTGACGACCCCGGTGTCGACGAGGTCACCAACCCCGACCTGCCCTGGGTGGTCATCGTCTGGAACGATCCGGTCAACCTGATGTCGTACGTGACCTACGTGTTCCAGAAGCTGTTCGGGTACTCGAAGGAGAAGGCGACCAAGCTGATGCTCGACGTCCATCACAAGGGCAGGGCCGTGGTGTCCAGCGGCCCCCGCGAACGGGCTGAGCTGGACGTGTTCCGTCTCCACGAGCACGGGCTGTGGGCCACGATGGAGCACGACACATGAGCGCGCCTGCCGGCGGGGGGCGCTGAGTGCCTAAGCGGCGCTTCACCTTTGTCCGGGGAGGTGACGTGAAGGTGCGCATCGCCAAGGAGGAGCGGGAGGTCCTCCGGGGGCTGCCCGCGCAGTTGCGGCAGCTGATGGACGACGATCCCGATGATCCGGCCGTGCGCCGTCTGTTCCCTCCCGCGTACCGGGAACGCCCCGATCACGAGCACGAGTACCGCCGGCTGATGGGCGAGGACCTGCGCGAGCGGCGGCTGGCCGCCCTGGTGGCCATGGAAGAGACGGTGGACGCCGAGGTGCTCACCCCCGAACAGGCCAGTGGCTGGCTGCGGGCCCTGAACGACCTGCGCCTGGTGCTGGGGACCCGGCTCGACGTGAAGGACGACACCTTCAGCGAGGGCATCGCCGACGACGACCCGAGGGCTCCGGCCCTCGCGCTCTACGGCTACCTCTCGGTACTCGAAGAGGAGCTGGTGGAGGCCCTGGCCAAGGGTGTCTGAAGGAGTGGCGGATCAGGCGGGAGAGGTGCCGGCGGGGTACCACATGGCCCCGGCCGTGCCCGGGCCGGTGTGGACACCCACGCTAGGCCCCACCCGGTAGCGCACCAGCTCGGCGACCTCGGCGGCGCCGGCAAGGCGGGCCTCGAGTGCCTCGCGGAAGGGCAGCGCGCCGGCGTCGGCCACGCTGATGCCGACCCGCAGGCCGGAGCCACCCGCCAGCACCGCCCTGGCCATGACATCGGCCGCCTCCTCGAAGGTGGTGACTTGAGCCACAGGTTTGTAGCTGCCACCCACCAGTCGCAGCACCGGGATGGAATCGGCAGGGAGCTGCTGGTCGGCGGACGCGCTCAGGCGCCCTCCTCTGCGGGCCAGGTCGAGGGCGCTGACCACGAACACGTTGTCGGTGCGACCGGCCACCGCCTCGGCCACCTTGGCCGCCTCCTCCAGACCCGCCCCGGCCGCCACCGCCTCGGCCGCCTCCCAGAGGCAGCAGGCGACGGCGAACGACGCCGTCCCCGTGTCGACGAGTCGGACGGGCACGGACGAGTTGCCGGCGGCCAGCCGGGCCGAGTTGAGGGTGGCCGAGATCGCCGAGCCGATGTGCACCGAGAGGATCTCCGTGGCGCCTCTCGCGGCCAGGGCCTCGAAGGCGGTGGCGAAACGGCCGGGGCTCGGGGCTGCGGTGGTGACCTGGGGGACGGCCCCTCCGGCAAACCGCTCGTAGAAGGCGTCGGCATCGAGATCGACCCCCTCCAGAAACTCCTGGCCGTCCATCGTGATGCTGAGCGGAACGACCTCGAGGCCGTACCGGTCGACCAGCTCCGGGGGTACTTGGGCATTGGAGTCGACGCAGAGCCCGATCACGCCCGCGCCCCTGGCCCAGCTTCGGGTGGTTGTGCCGCCCGCGCCGCGGCGGCGAACCGCGACAAGATCACGCCGCTGCTGGCCGCGGCCGCGGCCGGAAGGAGTGCGGTGGGCGGAGGACCCCAGGCGTTTGGCCAGCGCCGGCGCCAGGACAGCACCGACGCCATGACCCAGACCGTCGAAGCGATCACGGTGGCGGCGAGCGTGGGAGAGGAGAAACGGCTGGCCGGCCAGCGTTTGGCCGCCGCCGCCCATGCCACCGCCAGGTCCACCGGAACGTAGGGAGGAAAGGTGGCGGCACACTGGCCGAGGCTGACGGCCACGCCTTTGCCGCCGCGGAACCGACTCCAGACCGGAAAGCAGTGCCCGATAACCGCCGCCGTTCCCGCCACATGGGCGCCGGCGTCCCCTGCGACGCGTCGACCGAGCCGGCACGCGGCCGCACCCTTGACGATGTCGGCCAGGATGATGCCATAGCCCCACCGCTTGCCCAGCACGACCAGGGCATTGGCTCCGCCCGGGTTGCCGGTTCCCTCTGAACGTAGGCTCCGCTTTCCCCCCGTGACCACCCTTGTGGTGAGGTCGGCCACCGGCCCGCTACCGACCAGGTACCCGCTGGCGGCAGCCGAAACGAGGCGGAAAACGGCCATCGGCGAACCCTATCCAGGCCAGCCGGAGCGGTTGCCTGGGCCGAGGTCGCAACGGCGATGGGCGAGGCGCCGGCGTGAGGTGTCCGGCCGGCCTCTAACCTCAGCGGACCGTGCACCCCCGATCACTTTCCACAACCATCCTCGGTCATCACCTCAACCGTGACCATCGCCTCGCCGCTTCCCGCGCATTGTGAGCGCATCGGGGGAAGTCGAGCTTCCGGGCCCGCCGCCCGTCCGGTGGGGCGTGCTGGGCGCCACCGCTCGGGCGGCACAGCTCGGCGTTCTGCCGGCGCTGGCCGCGAGTCCGAAGTCGACCTTGGTGGCGGTGGCCAGCCGCTCCCAGCCTGACGGCACGGGCTACGACACCTTCGGCGCTGACCGCACCCATGGGAGCTACGAGGCGCTGCTGGCCGACGACGAGGTGGAGGCTGTGTACATCCCGCTGCCCAACAGCCTCCACGCCGAATGGACGGTCCGGGCCGCCGAGGCGGGCAAGCACGTGCTGTGTGAGAAGCCGCTGGCCACCCGGGCGGCCGAGGCCGAGGAAATGGCCGCCGTGTGCGAGGAGATGGGCGTGCTGCTGATGGAGGCCTACATGACGCCGTTCCATCCGCGTTCGAGCGCCCTCGCTGATCTGGTGAAGTCCCGCCGGCTCGGGCCGTTGCGTTTCGCCCGTGCCGTCTTCACCGGCGTCGTCGAGATCGAAGACGACTTCCGCTCCCGCCCCGAGACCGGCGGCGGCGTGCTTCTCGATCTCGGCGTCTACTGCCTGGCTCCACTGGTGGCCGCCGCCACCAGGCCCCCGCTGCACGTCGCCGCTGGCGGCCTGCTCGCTCGCTCAGGTGTGGACGCGTCGTTCAGTGGCTTCATGGACTTCGACAAGGGCTTCACGGCCAGCTTCGAGTGCTCGTTCGAGACGCCCGCCCGCCAGATGTTCGAGATCGTCGGCAGGGACGGCACGGTGACCGTGGAACGGCCGTTCACGCCGGGGCCGGACGACACGCAGCTGCACGTCGACTTCCGGGACGGGACCACCGAGATCATCAATGCCGGCGGTGGGGATCCGTATCGCGGGATGGTGGACCATGTGGCCGCCGTGCTGCGCGACAGCGTCGACCTCCGGCGCACGCCGGCGCAGTCGGTGGAGCTGCTCGCGCTGATGGACCGTCTCAGGGAGGCGGCCGCCTGGGCGTGGTAGCTCCGCCCGAGGAGTACCGCTTGAGCGTCGGCGGCGGCGTCGAGCTCCACGTCGAGGGGTGGCCTCCACAGGTGTGCCCTCATCCAGTGGGTTTCGTCCTCGTCCACGGGTTGGCGTCCAACGCGGCGATGTGGAGGGACGTGGCGGAGCGGTTGAAGGCGATGGGCCACGCGGTGGTCGCCGTCGACCAGCGGGGCCACGGCCGCTCGAGCAAGCCGAGCGGTGGCTACGAGCTCTCGACATTCGTGGCCGACCTGGTCGAGCTGCTCGGTCAGCTTCCCATCCGTCGGCCAGCCTTGGCCGGGCAATCCTTCGGCGGCAACGTGGTTATCCAGCTGGCGGCACGGCAACCTGACCTGGTGGCGGGGGTCGCCTGCGTCGACGGAGGGTGGATCGAGCTGTCCGACCACTTCGCCTCTTGGGAGGCGTGCCGGTCGGCGCTGGCTCCGCCGATTTTCGAAGGCAAGCCCTATGACGAGATCGAGAAGCTTCTCCGTAGTGGGCACGCCGATTGGCCGGAGTCGGCCATCGAGGGGTTGCTCGCCAACTTCGAGGTGCGGGCCGACCGCACGGTGGCGCCCTGGCTCACCAGGCCGCGGCACATCGAGATCCTTCGTTCTCTTTGGGAGCACCACCCGTCGAAGCTGTACCCGTCGGTGCCGGTACCGGTACTGCTCGTGCCAGCCGTCGACCCCTCACACCCCAAGGCGTGGGGCAGCGACGTCGACAGGGCGGCGGAGCTTCTGCCCGTCGCCCGCCTGCACCCGATGGTCGGGCACCACGACCTGCACGCCCAGCACCCGGAGGCGATGACCGACCTTCTCCACGAGTGGGCGGACAGCAGCTTGTGCTAGCCGAGCGAAACCAGCCATGAGCGCCTCAATTCCCCGACTCCTCGCCATCATGGGCTCAGGGGAGACGAGCCCGACGATGCTGAAGACCCACCGGTCCCTCCTGGGACGCCTGGGGCCGCCCCCGGTGCCGGCGGTGGTGCTGGACACTCCGTTTGGTTTCCAGGCCAATGCCGACGACCTGACCGCTCGGGCCGTGGAGTACTTCCGCACCAGTGTCGGCCAGGAGCTTGGGGTGGCCGAGCTGCGAGCGGCGGGTGGAGACGCATTGGCGTACGAGACGATGCTGGCACGGCTCCGAGCGGCCAGGTATGTCTTCTCCGGTCCAGGAAGTCCGTCCTACGCACTGCGGCAGTGGCGCGACTCAACCGTCCCGGGCGCGCTGGCGGAGAAGCTCCGGCCGGGTGGACCAGGAGGCTGCATCTGCTTCGCCAGTGCCGCCGCCCTCACCCTCGGGGCCACCACCGTTCCCGTTTATGAGATCTACAAGGCCGGCGAGCCTTTGCGGTGGCTGGAAGGGCTCAACCTGCTGGCCATGGCCGGGCTCAACGCTGCGGTCATTCCCCACTTCGACAACGCCGAAGGCGGCACCCACGACACCCGGTTCTGTTATCTGGGCGAGGAACGCCTCGCGCGGATGGAGGAGGACCTGCCTGATGACGCCTTCGTGCTCGGGATAGACGAGCACACGGCTATTGTGCTCGACCTGGACGCTGGCACGGCGACGGTGAGCGGGCTGGGCACGGTAACGGTACGGGGCAGGGGAACGTCTTCGTCGATCCCAAGCGGCTCCGTCGTGACCATCACCGAGTTGGCGGAGATGGCCCTCCAGGAAACCGCAGCGGCACACTCCGCTTCCGGCGGTGCCGCTGGAGAAGGGGAACCGTCGACCGTTGTCGACGGCCAGGCGTCGTCGCTCCTGGACGTGGTCCGTTCGACGACCGCGGCGTTCGATGCCGCGCTGCTGGCGCGTGACGTGGCCGCAGCCGTCCGGGCCATGCTGGAGTTGGACGACGCGGTGCTGGCCTGGTCCGCCGACTCCCTTCAATCCGACGAGCGCAACCAGGCCGGCGCCGCCCTCCGGTCGATGATCGTCCGCCTCGGAGAGGTGGCCCGCGTCGGAGCCCGTGATCCCGAGGAAGTGGTGCGACCATGGGTGGAGGTCCTGCTCGAGCTGCGCGCTTCAGCCCGACAGGACGGCCGCTACGCCGATGCCGACGTGATCCGGGACCGGCTGGTGTCACTCGGTCTCGAGGTCAACGACGGCCCGGAAGGGACCGCGTGGCGTTTGGTAACGTGACCGGGTCCCCCGACGCGCCTAGCCCCCATCGTCTAGCGGCCTAGGACACCACCCTTTCAAGGTGGCGGCACGGGTTCGAATCCCGTTGGGGGTGCCAGCAAAGTAGCAGGTCACAGGCTTGCGGGCCGTGCGCCTCTCGAATCTGGGTCACTTGGACATACGAGATGGACATACGAGACTCGACAACGGCCTCGAAAGGTGGCCGGGAGTCGTCAGCGTCAGACCGGAACATCGCCCGATCCACCTGAGCCCGCCGGGTGCTTACCCGGAGCCCGACCCCTTCCCGCCGATCGGCTGTAGTTCGAACCGCTCGCCCATGCTGCTATGACGGGCCGCGCCCGGGCGATCAGCTGGCGTCGCTCGGATCGCGGCTCACCACCCGACCACCCCGGCAGATCAGAGGAAGCGTTGTATATTAGACCGATGAGTCTTGCTGAGCACACCTTGACCCACATGCTCCGTCACTCCGGTGGTGTCTTGGCCGAGCTCGAGCACCGCGACGTCGTGCTCCGCCGCCGAGACGGCGAGGACCTCTTCCTGGGGCTGCGGGCCCGTGAGGAGTCCGTTCGCGACGCGCTTGGCGTCCTCGCCCGGCTTCTCCTCGCCGCCAGCGTCGATCCCGATACTCGCCGGCGAGTGGCCGGCGCGCTCTCCGCCTCACTCCCCTGGACGACCTTTCTTCCCGATGACGAGCGGGAGGAGTTTCTCGAGGCACTCACCGCCACGGCAGCCGCCTGCGTGGAAGTGGACACCTTCGGACCGCTCGCCCACCTCATCGAGGGGTGGCGGGCCACCGCGGAGATCCACGCCAACCCGGAGCTGGCCAGGCTCCTGAGCGTCGAGCGCCCAGGGCCGGCGGTGAAGGTGACGCGGCCCAAAGCGAGCTGACGGTTGGCTCGCGAGGAGAGCGTCACCCGTCCGACGCGCACCGACGAGTGGGAGGTCGTCGCGGCCGACAAGGGCGTTGCCGACGACTGGAACCGCTGGGCGAAGCAGGAGCCGAACGCTCTGGCGGCGGCATACGACCAGCTCGCCACCCAGCCGACGACGTTCTCGTCACGACAGAAGCGCCTCGAGGGCAGGACCTACGGCAACGCCACCTACCAGGGGAAGACCTACGACCGCTGGCAGTACGAAGCCACGGCCGGCGGCCGGATCTTCTACTTCGTGGACGACCCCAGCGACGGCAAGCGCAAGAAGCCGCAGCGCCAAGGCCGAGAGCCCAAGCGCCGGCGGCGCGTCATCATCGACGCGGCCCATCAGGGCCACCCCAAGGGGACCGAGCGCAAGCGGGGGTGACGACTGACTGATCCTCGACCCGGCATGTGGGGTTCCCCGGCATGAACGTGGGTCTTTATGGCCCGCTCGCTCGTGTGGCAGCACGGTCCGGGACAGCTTTAGTCAGGCATAATTGAGACATGCCTCCTCGGTCGGCGCGGGTCGCTAGGTGGATCGCAACCAAGCCCCTCGCACGAACTGTCACGATGGCGGCACTCCGGCGAGCGAGAGCGTGCACGCGGGCAGCGATGGCGCTTGACCGAGGCGACGTGACCAAGGCTCGTGCGATTGGGCAAAACCTCCTTCGTCGCCCGACGCACTGGGATCACGGCAACCGGCTCCACTGGGGGCACGCCATCCTTGGCGAAGTGGCGCTGGCAGAGGGCCGACCCGATGCAGCCCGAGCGCACCTGCTTTCGGCAGGACGCAGCCCCGGCTCGCCGCAACTCAACAGCTTCGGTCCCGACATGCGACTTGCGTCAAAGTTCCTGCGCCAAGGCAACGTTGAGCCGGTGGTTGAGTATTTGAAGCTCTGCGAGCACTTCTGGGCCAGCGGCCGCGGCGAAATCGGCAAGTGGATCGAGGAGATTGGCCTCGGGCGCCAACCTATGCTTCCGTCACACTCACAGGAGCCGTGGGTGCCATGACGGGACTTGAGCGCCGTACTCTCTTTTGCCCGCTGCACCGGAGCGACAAAATGGCCGGCAGCCTCTCCCCATCACCCAAGGACAGTCAGCACCTCGTCCGGACCCTCGAGCAGGGCATGGGTCGTTCCGCGGGCTCCTTGCCGAAGCACTTCGATCTCGGCACCACCATGCCTGACGATCAGCGCGCCGCCATGGGCTATGGCCAGCCCACGACAGCAGGGGAAGGCCCGAACCCGCTCACGTAGGGCTTGCTCCCGATTGGGCCCGTAGTGGGGGAACACGACGAGGTTGGCCAACCAACCGAAGAGCGGGAACGGCTCTGCGTCGCCGAGAGACGCGAAGTCCGAGAGTGTCCCGGTGCCCCAGACCATCGCACCGGCCGAGATGCCGCCGACAATGGCGCCCCCTTGGTGCGCCTCCCTGATCGCTTCGAGCGCTGGCGTGGCCCACAGCCGGTCGTAGATGCCGGCTGCGTCGCCGCCGGCGAACCACACGACGTCAGCGGCGGCGAGTCGGTCGCAGGCCTTCGCAGAGCTGGCGTCGCTTCGCTCGTCGATGCCGGAATGAGCGGCCTCGGCACCAGCGGCGCGGAACAGCTCGAGGTACCGTTGTCGCTGTTCGGCGGTGGGAAGCAGCGTCTGCCATCCCAGGTCGACCACCACCGCCTCCGGACTCGTTCGGCTCCCCCGCCGGGGCGCCAGGGCGATGACCTCGGCGAGGAGGTCGGCGTCAGTGCCACCCCCGCACAGCACCAGCGCGGCGTCTCCAATGGCATTCGATCCCCCACCTGGGGGGGCGCCCTCGGCCACTACTCGACGCTCGTTGCGAAGGCCGGCTATCGAGCGCACCCTGCCGGGCGTCATGCCGAGCCAGCGCCCCGTGGCCGCCGCCACGCTCTCGCCCTCTCGGAGCAATCCGACCAGAAGATGCGCCGGGCCGGTCTCCTGGCCGTTGGCGACGGCTTCCTCAGCGGCCAGGTCGAGGATGTGGTGCACGTCCGTGTCGGCTGTGATCGGCCCGGCATAGCGCCGCGCCGCCAGCGAGTCCGCCATGGAGCCAGTCGGGCGGTCCTCACGCGCCGCTGTTGCTCCTTCCCTCCAGGCGAGCACGGTCACAATCTCGTCGCGCCAGTCCACAGGGTCGACGCCCACGGCGGTAAGCAGGTCGTGGACCTGGCCCTCCGAACGCGTCAACGCCAGCCCCAGGTGATCAGGTCCGACGGCGTTGTCGCCTCGCCGGCGCGCTTCCGCTTCAGCGCGGTGAAGGACCGCCGCCAACCAGCCGATCCCATCCTCGGTCCCGATCCTCGCAGCCTACGAGCGGCTCGAACTCTTCATGAGAATGTCAGGCTCGCCCTATCTCACGCGGCGATCGTCGGCCTCCACGTCTAGCCTGGGCTGCCGCGCAATCACGGTTCTCCACTCACGTGCTCGGCCCGTATTTCGAGCAATTGGCGCGGGACTTCACCTTCAAGTTCGCGTCCCCGGCAACGCTCGGCGCCGAGGTCAGTGAGGTCGGCGCGGCCATCGTGAACGACCCCCAAGCGCGAGCTCAGCACGAACTTGATGTCGTCGCCACGTTCCGCCAGAGCAGCGGTTCAACCGGATTGACGGCCATCGGCGAGGCGAAACACACCAACCGGATGCGCACGATCGCCGACCTCAACCGGCTCGACGGCATTCGGACGCTGTTGATGAACCGAGGCCAGGCGTCCAGGGCGACCAAGCTGCTTGTCTTCTCGGCATCGGGGTTCGACCGGAACCTGCTGAACGCCTCCTACGATCGAGACGACGTAGAGCTGATCGATCTCGACCGGATGTACCGGGGCACATGAGCCGTAGCCGTGGGCCGGCAGCCTCGTCTACAACGCAGCTATGATTAACATTAACCGCCTTGTAGACCACTGACCAGAGCGTCACCCAGCTACGGGTGACGTCACGGGGCCAGATGAGCCTCCCGGCCGCTACCCGTCATCGCTGGGACCTTGACGAGGGAGGCGTCGTCGTCGCCGTCGACCTGGGCGACCTCGTCGTGCTGGTCCCCGGCGGGATCGCCGCGGCGCGCAAGGCTCTGCTGGACGGGCTGTCCGTCGACGATTGGGAGCGGGCCCGTCGCGGTTTCGGCGAGCCCGATCTCGCCACGCAGTAGGTGGCCGTTGTTCTGATCGACGACCACGTCCTCGGTGCTGTTCTGCGGGGCGCCCCGCCGCCTGTCGTTCGTCGACGGGAGCTGTACACGACGGGATGGTGGTACACCCGGTTGCGCCAAGCGGTCCTGGCTTCATCCTTTCAGGGACGGCTGTCGGCGCCCTTCGCCTCGTTGTCGGCGCCCTTCGCCTCGTTGCCGGCGACCCACCGCCGGCGTGCGATCGAACGACTCCTGGCCCTTCCGGACGAGATCGGGATCGTCGCGCTCCGAACCCTCGGCCCGGTGATCGGGCGCCAGAGCGCCGCTCATCCCCGTTTGAACGTCCTCAATCGCGAGGTACTCGCCGCCGCCGTGACCTTGGAAGCCGATGTGGTCGTCGGCGTCGGCAACGAGGGTGAGGTTCTCGTACCGCCCTCGACTGCCGAATCGCGCTTGATGACGGCGGTGGCGCTAGCGCCCTGACATTCGGGCGCCCTTTCGCGGAAACGTTCACGTCCCCCACTGGTCGCCTTGACGTGAGCGGTCGGCTCACCGCAAGCGAAACTCCTCGGCCATGCCCTTCTGTGCGTGTGTGCGGCCGTCGACATCGGCGATGAAGCACACGAGGGCGTAACGACCGGGGCGGAGGTCCACGGCGAAGGCGCCGGTAGCGCCCGGCGGGCGATCGGGGATACCGGCCAGGGGCTCAACGTTGCGCCGGTCGGTGCCGGCGATCTGCTCGGCGATCGGGGGGAAATCGGCGGGCAAAGGGACGAGCACCAATCGGTGGGGCACCCTGCCCCGGTTGGCCACCCGGAAAACCACGCGGCCCCTCGGAACGGGCCGGCTCAGCTCGAAGCGGTACTCCGTCATCGTGAGGGTGATCTCGGGTGGCACAAAGGGAAGGTCATCGTTCGATGCGCCGCACGATGCGGCGCCGATGACCATGACCGCGGTAAGGACCAATCGGGCCGCGCGTAGCGCCCGATCCGTCCTCACGTACCGATGCGAATCAAATGGCACGGCTTCGAACTCGCCTCGTGCGCCGTCGCCGGTGCGAACGAAGGGCAACGGCGAGGGTGAACCCGGTGACAGCCAACCCGCCAGCGGCCAGACCGGCCCCTGCACCTCCATCGCTTTGTCCCATTTCGGCCCTCGCCGCGAAGATGTCCTGGGCCTTGAACGACCGACCGTTGTTGCGGGTGTCGGCCCACGCAACCAGTGCGGAGTGCCGGCTGGACACCAGCGCCAGCCGGGATCCGAACTCCACGAGCCCTCGAGCCGACGGGACGAGGTAACGCGGACCGATACGGGAATCAGAATCGAGGCTCGTCAGCTTGAGATTCGGTGAAAAGCCACGGCCGCCGTCGGTAGACGAGGCCAAAAAGACATCGTTGCCTCGGTTTTCGGCGTTGCGGCGACGGTCATAGAAGACGACATCCAGCCGGCCACCGTGGCTCACGGCCAACCGCGGAAGGTACTGGTGGCGACCGTTGCGCACCCGGTCGTCGTTGACTCGTCGGCGACCGGCCCAGGTCTGGCCGCCGTTGTCCGAGCGGCGCACGAACACGTCCCAGTCACCGTTGCGGGCGTCGTACCACGCGACATAGAGCCTGCCCCGAGCATCGGCAATCAACGCGGGAGGCGGCATCGTATAGATCAGCATCACCCGCTCCGGGGGAACCAGCTCGGCATCAACAACGACGCCAGGGCCAAAATGGTCCCCGTCGTCCTTTGATGAGGTGGCAACCAGCGACCAGGTGTCATCCCAGGTAGGTCCCTCCAAGCCCCGATAGTCCCGTTCGTCGTCGCCGAGGTCGTAGTACGCGACGTGAACAGCGCCGTCGGACCCAAGAGCTAAAGCTGGAGCTACGACTCTCTCACGGCCGGGATCACTGACTTTGACGGGAGCGGAAAAGGTTTCGCCCCCGTCATCAGAGTAGGCGGCCATGATGGGGTTGTGCTGGGGTGGAAGTCCGCTGGAAGGCCCACCCCCCACCGCCTCCAGCCAGACGAAGTGGATCCGGCCGCGGCTGCCTCTCGCGCTGTCGATAGCCATCCGTACCATATAGCGCTCAGCGCCAAGGATGCGCCGAGGAGGCGTGAATGTA
Source organism: Acidimicrobiales bacterium (assembly GCA_035525365.1). Classification (GTDB taxonomy): domain Bacteria; phylum Actinomycetota; class Acidimicrobiia; order Acidimicrobiales. The sequence continues at coordinate 11,204 of DATLEK010000061.1, read as the reverse complement.
CGGGCGCGATCGGAGGAGGTGGTCAGGAACGCCCCCATCGGTGCGTTGCCACCCCCATGCAAGCCGACGAACAGGTAATAGAGGACGCCGTCGCCGTCGAAGGCGACCTCCGGCGCGTAGCACTTCTCGGCCCCCCGGGGGAGCTTGGGTACGGGACGGGCACTGGCCCAGCCGCGACCGCCGTTGCCCGAGACCTGGAGGGCGCAGCTAAAGTCAGGACCGTCCAGTCGATTGGCCAGCGCCACGAACCTGGAGTTGGTGGGGTCGACGGCGAGCATCGGAGAGTTGTTGGCCGGCTTTTTGATCAGGTCCATCGGTGTGACGGGCACCTCGAAAGCGACCCGAGCCCCCCCCGTCGTCGCCTCAACAACGGGAAGGTTGACCACGACCGCGCTGATCACCGCTGCGGTTAGCGCAACCTGTGACCGTCTGACGCGAGGCCCTCGGCCACCAGCCACCTACTCAATTCTCACGATCGTGTCGACATACGAGAACGCCCACATCCCTTGACCGACGGCTAGGGACTGCTGCTCCCGGTAGCCGGAGATCAGGTACCCACCCGCGTCTTCGTTGAGAGCCGGGTCCCAGCGCGCCGAGAAGTCGTAACCGGACGCAGTCAGGGCACGGACTCCTGACGGATTGCCAATCATTGCGGCGTGGTAGCTGCCTAGCGGCAAGGCCGCAGACATTGCGCCCTCGTCGTGGCGCACGAGACGAGAACAGGCGAACCATGCCCAGTAACCGCGACCGCCCTCAACCGCGTCGCCACCAGGCCGCGGCGCGTAGCTGCCCCCGGCGCCCAGATCGAACCACCCGTACAAGGGCGAGTCGGCTCCGGCGATCGTCCCGCCCGGTAAGCCTACGAGCGTGTAGCGGCCGCCGGGATACAGCACCCCACCGCCATCCGGCTGAGAAGCAGGTGAACACCCCTTGATGCCCAGCGTTGTCGCAGACACACTGGCTGAGACCTCGCCCAGGCCCCCCTCGCTGACAGCGCGAGCTGCGAAGTGGTATGTGGTGTTCGGCTCAAGGTCCTTGATCTTCAATACGGCCCGTTCCGCCTTCTTTGGGAAGGAACAGACTCCGTCACACAGAGAAATCGCGTGATCAAAGATTGCTTCGGAGATTGGGCCGGTCGCCTCCTTCACGACGAACGAGTCGGCCGGCCCGACGCCCGAACCGTCGTCGACGCGGGGGATCGTGAGTTCGATGACATGCGCTGAGGTGGCCGTGGCGACGAGGCCGATCACGGGGCCGGGGGCATCAAGGTATGTAAACATCGCTCGCTGGTCCCCCCCGGCAGTGGCCGACGTGCCGGAGCGGTTGGACACCACGACTTGTGCCGGGCCCCGTGTTGGGGCAGGCGGGCTGACCACGCGAAGGCGAAACGGCGACTCAACGACAACCGATTCCGGAGGAAGCTCCGCACTCCCGAATCGCACCAAACTCTCACGGCTGAAACCGGTGCCGGTGACGATCAAGGTCGTTCCACCTCGCGTCGGACCGCGAGGCGGCTCGAGCGTCCGAACCTCCGGCCCTTCGGTGTAGATCTCGGCTGTGTCTGTGGCGGCCGTGGAAGTTGTCATGCCTCCAGCCACAAGGACGCTGCCACAGTAGGAAGGTGGGCTCGGAGCGCGACACTCTGCTCCACCGAGCACGGTCGCCGTCTGCACACCCCTCGCAACCCCCATCGGTGTCGTCTCGCTCCACGTCCCCTTGACCGGGTCGAACAGCTCAGCCGAAGCCACCGGGTCGGGAACCTTAAGGATCTGATTAAACGGAAATCCGTGCCCTGCCACGAGCACCCGGCCATCAGGAAGAACGGTTGCGCTGTGGCCCATCCGCGAGGCGTGCATCTGATCACCCGCCGTCCATCGGCCGGTGGACGGATCGAAGAGCTCCACGGCAGCGGTCGGACCAGGTGGCACGGCGTCGGTCGGGTCAGAGTCGGCGACCGGGGCGAGGACAATCTTCGGGAAGCACGCATCCGACGGGTCCGAACTTGGCACTGCGCCACACCCTTGTGCGCGCTCGAGCCCGGCATGGACCGATCCACCGGCAACGAGCACCCGCCCGTCCTCTAGAACGGTGGCGCTGTGAGCGAAGCGCCCTACTGCCAGTGGCCCAGGACAGCTTGGGGACGACTTCGCTGTCGAGCAACTGCTCCACATCCCGGTTTCAGGGTCGTACATCTCCGCGGTCGGAGTGACGGCACCCGGCGGAACATTGCCGATACCGATCCCGGCGCTCTGGACGTCCTCGCCGGCCGCCCCTCCGAGGAGCGCCCCGTTCCGACCCGGTCCGCCGGGAACAAGTCCCCCAACGACCAAGAGCCGGCCGTCGGTGAGCACGGCGGCGGCAAAGCCGCTCCGTCCCGTCACCAAGCGGCCGGATGGAAACCAAGTCCCCGTCGCAGGGTCGTACAGCTCGGTGGAGGAAAGGGCCCGGGTAGACCGGCCTCCTTCGACGTCGGCGCCCCCGGCGACGAGCACCTTCCCGCAGTACATCGGCGTGACGGGACCCTCGCATTGGGGCCCGTCGAGGAGGGCCGCTACGTGTGACAGCCGTTTCGTCATCAGGGGAGCGGTCGCCCTCCAGGAACCGCTTTGCGGATCGTACAGCTCCGCGGAGGACAGCGCGCCATCCCCGGTGGAGCCGCCCACAACAAGAATATTACCACAATAACCTGGCGCATCTCCGCGACGACACGCTGGGCCGTCAAGGAGGGTTGCCGTGAAGTCGCTACGTGGACTGGACATCGGCGCCGCGACTTCCCATTTCCCCGTCACCGGGTCGAAGAGTGAGGTGGTGCTCACCGCAGCGTCTCCAACTCCGAGCGAACCTCCGATAACCATCACCTTCCGGCAGTACGGTTGCGGTAGGCGGCGACAATTCGAGCTGTCAAGTGCGATCGCGGAATGAGTTACGCGGGGGCGGGCCAGGCTGAACGTGATGCCCACGCCGGTCGCCGTGGCGTCGTTGGACATAACGACAGTCTGAGGATCGCTCACCTGCACGACCGTCGTTTTCGGGGGAATGTTGGACCCGGCGATCTCGCTCCCGAGGTCGAACTTTTGAAGGAAGTTCGCCGACCGCGACCGCAACTGACGCGAACCCGCCATGGTCACGCCGTCAGCAAACGTGCTCGGCGCGATCACTCCGGCTGGCTGCCACGACCCGCGGCCGTAAACGAATCGGCTATTTTCCCTCTGTCGAGAGGAGCGCCCGTCCACGGTCACCACTACCTGAACGGTTCCCTCTCCGATGTGGGGGGGGCTGATGACATCGATCTCTCCGTCGGACACGAACCGAGTCGCGGCCTCGGCGCCTCCGAAGGTGACCGTCGTCTGCACCCCGAGGAAACCGGCGCCCCTGAGCGTGACCTTGGTCCCACCGGCGCTCGGCCCTCCAGCTGGATCGACGGCAGTGATGTGAGGCTTCACATTGGCAGCTGTGGGCAGGAACAGCTCCACCGAGGAGACTGGCTGGCGGGTCGGCCCGAAGCCACCGACCACGAGCACTCGTCCATCGGGTAGCTGTACTGCCCTGTGTTCGGCTCGGGCTCCGACGAGCTGTTCGGCCACCACCCAAGTACCGCGCGCCGGGTCGAATCGCTCCACAGAAGTCTGTGGTCTTCCGTGCAGACCGAAGCCACCAGCCACGACCACCTGTCCGCAGATGTCCCCACACTCCGTCTCGATAAGGGTGGCTGAGTGACCAGCGCGCACAGCGCGGAGAGGGTTGGGAAGCTCGCTCCAGGTCCCCGCGACCGGGTCATAGATCTCGGAGGAATCGAGGGCGGCGCCACTGGTTGCCTTGCCGCCGACAACGAGCACACGACCGTCGAGGAGCCGAGTTGCCGTGTGGGCGGTGCGGGCCACATGGAGCCGGGACGGTGGCTCCGACCATGTGCCCGCGACCGGGTCGTAGAGTTCGGAGGAATCAAGGGCGGCGCCACCGGCTGCGTTGCCGCCGACAACGAGCACACGGCCATCAAGGAGCCGGGTGGCGGTGTGGGCGGTCCGGGCCACGTGGAGCCCGGACGGCAACTCGGACCATGTGCCCGACGCGGGATCGTACGCTTCGACGGTGGCGAGGGTATTCCCGCTGCTGGCCGTGCCGCCGATGACGAGAACCCGCCCACCGGAGACAAGGGTGGCCGTGTGATCGAAGCGCGCGGTCCTCAGTTCGCCCGTACACTCAGGAGTCGGCGGCGAATTTGCGCAGTCGGGTATCCACTCATCGAGAACTGCGTTGTACACCTCCGACCCGGACACCGCCAGCGTTCCCTTGGGAGAGGTTCGCCCGCCGGCGACGAGGACGCTGCCGTCCTCGAGCGCGGTAGCCGTATGGGCTGCGCGACCGACGTGCAGACTGCGCCCGGAGGCCCACCGCGCCGTCGATGGATCATACATCTCCACGTCCCCCCGGGAGGATCCTGCGGTTCCGCGCGCTTCGCTGTCCCCACCGATGATCATGACCCGCCCGTCCTCGAGCACGGTCGCACTGTGGTTAGCCCGTGCCCCACTCATCTTTGTGATTCCGCTCCAGGTCCCGTAGGTGAACCGGTCTAGGTCCGTGACCGGCGAAGGCCCGTCCGCTGTGCTGATGGCGACATCAACGACACCGACCACATGGGCCGGTGCGGAGACCGTGAGCTTTTCGGGCGATTCGACGCGGAAGTACCTGGTCGGCACCTCGCCGAAGTGGACGGCGGTCACGCGGTCAAGGCCAAGGCCGTTCACGACAACACGCGTCCCTCCCCGTTCCGGCCCGGAGGTAGGTGCCACGCTGAGGACTACAGCTAGCTGCACGGTCGCCTGGGGGTCGAACAGCAGGGCGCTCCTTATCCCGTAACCGCCTGATGTATTTCGCCCACCGGCGAAGAGAACCTTTCCCGACGGCAGGACGGTCGTCGTCGCGTCCCAGCGCTTTCCAGCCGCCGGAGGGCGCCGGATCTGGGAAAACGCTCCCTTCACGGGAGCAACGATCCCTGGCCCAGCAGCGAGGGTTCCGGTTTCTGACGGATCGTAAAACTCGGCCGTCGGCTGCACAGTGTCTGCCGTGCCGAGGCCGCCGTTGACCTCGAACCCGCCAGTAATCAGGACCCGTCCGCAAGAAACGTCCGCACTATTGGCGCAGGCGGACCCCGGAAGCGCTGTGGTGTTGAAATGAAAGTCCAGACCTGTGCAGTCCCGGCAGGTTCTGGGGTGGTGCATGGAGCCGGTCCGGCGCCACGTCCCGGTTCCCGGATCGTAGACCTCGGCGGAAGCCCGGTCCGACCCCCCCACGACCAGCACGGTGCCGTCAGGCAACAGAGCGGAGCCGTGATTGTGGCGGCCTTCATTCATCGGAGCGGTCCTGGTCCAGAGGTCCTTCGACGGTTCGTAGAGCAGGGCAGCGGTGTCAGCGGAACTCGATATCCCATCGATGCCACCTGTCACGAGAACACTCCCGCACGGGACGATCGCACTTGACGCACAAGCCGGGCCGGTGATGAGCGTCGCAGCATGAAAGAGCCGTCCAACGGCCATCGATCTCCCCGGGATCGGCCCAGTCGGTGACCATGTCCCAGCATTGGGACCGGAACCGGGGTTGTAGAGAAATGCTGCTGCTGTCGTACCTATGCTCGTGTAGCCGCCGGCGACGAGCACCCTGCCGCAGACCTGGGCACAGCCCGGACCGGACAGGAGGGTCGCGGTGTGGGCGCCCATCGGAATGGGGATGGAGCCCGTGGCCGACCAAGTGCCGTGCGCCGGATCAAAGAGCTCTGAAGAGGCGAAGGGGACCTGGGACTTGAACTCGCCCTGTTGGCCGCCCGCGACAAGCACCTTCCCGCAATGGGACGGACTGAGCCCAGGTGCCACACCGTGACATTCGGGCCCGTCCAGGAGAGTGGCCGTATGGTCGAAGCGCACGCTGCGAAGCGGTGCTGGACACAGGGGATTCGCCGCGCTTGTCTCGCAAGAACTCCATTTTCCGGTGTCCGCATCGAATAGCTCGCTGCCGCCAAGTGCGCGGCCATCAGCTCCCATCCCTCCGGTCACGAGGACCCGTCCGCAATATTCTGGTCGGGATCCAGAGCTCGATCGACATGCGGGTCCGTCGAGAACGGTGGCCGTGTGTCGGCTCCGGGGCACGCTCAGCGAGGTGGTGGCCGTCCAGTAGCCCGGTGCCGTGTCAGCGCGAACGCCGCCGGTTGGTGGAACCACGAGCAGGGTAACGGTCGCGGCCAGCACCGCAACAGCGACGAAGACCGAGGATCGGGCTCTTGTGCGGAGCGATCCACTCGGTAGCTGCGCCGCTTTGGCTCTTCTGTAGGACATCCGTTCTGGTGAACTGGCCAAGATGGGTATGCGTGGAAAAGCTGGCCGAGTGGGATGACCGTCCGGAGGCCGGCCATCCCACTCTCGTGTTGGCTACATCAAGGTGAGCGGAGCCATGGCGCCGTAGAACTGGTACGAGTCAGAGATGCAGATCGCGCCTTCGTTGTTGACCGTGCCGGGGCTGCCAATGGTCGGCGCAGATTCCGGCAGGGTGAACTTGGCGGCTCCGGTCGTCAAGCTCACATAGTGAGGCTTGCCGTCACTGGCGCCGACGGGGCGGTTGTCGAAGGCTGCCGGGGTGCGCAGCACAGTGGGAGTCGTGTCCCCCTGGAGCACGCCGTCACCGGCACCCAGGGGGGCGTCTCCGGCCGCAGTGATCGTGCCGCTGGCGCCGATGCTCACCATGCCGATCCAGTACACGCCATCGCCGCTTATGCAGTCCGAACTCCAGTTTTCGTGCGTCAGGCGGTAAGCGTTTGCTGGCTTGTACACCACGTTGTAGTCGCCCACCGTCGTGGCCGTACCGCCCGTCGCGGCGGTCCCTTGGCTCGGGTGGCCGAGGGGGTCCACGCTTTCCCCGGTGTTGCCTGCGGTCCCGTAGTACACCGAACCCGCCGCCCCGTAGTTGAACCCCGAGTAAGTATCCGTACCCGACTGAGGGAGCCGGTCGAAGGGGTCGCCGAGGGCCGCGATCGTGGCATTCGTGGTCAGGCCCGTCGAAATGGTGACGGTTCCTCCACTGTGGCTCGAGCAGGCCCGGGTGGTACCGGCGGTGGTGACGGTCTGGATCTCCTTGAATGTCGTTCCGTCATCGTTACCCTGGGTGGTCACCGAGCCGCAGGTGTTGGTAAACCCGCTCAGGTTGCCTGCCGTCACCGCCGGCGCGGCGCCGGTGATGTCCCCGGTCGCGGTGATGTTGCCCATCAGGTTGGTGCACGCCCACGCCGTGGTCACTGTCACCATGACGGTGGCGATCACCCCGACCGGGACGAGCAGGATCTTGCGGTGGTCCATGAATTGCACTCCTGTTCTGTAGTTGGTGGAAACTGCACAACCAGGAACCACCCGCCCCGGCAACTATCACTGTCGCGCCATAGCGGCGCTCTGTCAACCCCCAGTGTAGATTTTCTCAACAACTTTTTTGGAAGCGAGAGCGATGGCTTCGAGAGCCGAGGGCGCCGAGACACACAGGGTTGATCAAGAGGGTGGCGACAACGGGCGAGGTCGCACCCCGCCCCTCCCCGCCTCCGCCCTCCTGGGCGACGGCGACAGCATCCGGCGCGACTTCGAGGACCTCGGACTCAACAACTACGAGGCCCGCGTGCTCGTGGCGTTGGTGCGCTTCGGGTCTGCGTCGGCCGCCGATCTGGCCCGCTTGTCGGGCGTGCACCGCACCAGCGTCTACCCCGTGCTCCAGGAGCTGAGTGCCAAGGGTCTCGCCCTGCCCGTGCCGGGGAAGCTGTCGCAGTGGGTCTCGCCCGGCCCCGACGACGTGCTCGACTGTCTCTACGCCATCCAGGAGCAACGCCTGCACGACATGGCCGGGCGCGTCGAACAGACCCGCAAAGCTCTCGCCACCATGGTGGCCGCCAGCGGATCGGCGCCACTTCCCTTCGTCCACCTACGGGGCGCGGCCCAGGTGCTGCGCATCTACGAGGACCTGCTGGCCCGGGCCGAGATCGAGGTGTTGGTCTTCAACCGACCGCCCTACACCTGGACGCCGGGCAAGCCCAACGAGGCGATCCTGGAGGCTCTGGGCCGGGGCGTGCGGTCTCGGGTCCTCTACCAGGAGGAGCTGCTGCGGGCGGCGGAGGCCGATGGTTTCCGCCAGGAGCAAGCGGTGTACCTCCGGGCTGGGGTGGAGGGGCGGGTGGTGGACGAACTGCCCTGCAAGCTCGTGGTGGTTGACTGCAAGATCGCCATCCTGCCCATGGCCGAGCCGGCCAGCCTGGAGACGGGCTACCCGACGACGCTGCTCATCGAGCACCCCGGCGTGGCCGCCCTCCAGGCTGACGCCTTCGAGCAGCGCTGGGCGACCGGTCGGCCGTTGACGCTCGCTGAGCTGAGAACGTGAGCAGCGCCACCGGCGACGGCATCCGCGGCGAATGGCTCCGCGCCCGCGCCGAACAGCAAGGGGCCGTCGTCGAGCACCTGCGCCTTGCCGTCGGCCAGGCCATTGACGCGACAGATGCCTGTGCGGCGTGGACGGCGGTGCAACGCCAGTGCCGCCGCTACCTCCGTTCATGGCCTGCGGCCGCGGTCCCGGGGACGTCGGAGGGCCACGTCGCCCGGTTGGCGACCATCGCCGACGAAGCCGACGAGGCAATCCGTTCGTATGGAACCGAAGTGCAGGCGGCGGGACGCCTCGCCGCCGGCCTTCGGGTCGCCGTGGTGGGAAAGGGCGGCGCCGGCAAGACCTTCATCAGCGGGACCCTCGCCCGGCTGCTCGCCCGCCAGGGCCGCCGGGTGCTGGCCGCCGACCTTGATTCCAACCCCGGCCTGGCCTTCAGCTTCGGGTTCGGATCGCCCGACGGCGCCAGCTTGGCGGCCCCGGCCCTGGAGGAGCACCCGGCCGCCGCCTACGGGTGGCAGCTCTCGGGCGGACTCGCACCCGCCACTGTCGTCAACCGCTACGCCGTTCCGGCCGCCGACGGGGTCAAGATGTTGAGCCTGGGCAAGATCGATGGACCGGAGAAACAGGGCCCTCGACGGACCGTCGCCGCCACCCTCCAGGTGCTGCGGGGCTTCGGCGACGCCGGCTGGGATGTCATCGGCGACCTCGAGGCCGGCCTCACCACCCCCTTCGAGCGCTATCACGACTTTGCCGACCACGTCCTGGTGATCGTTGGGCCCGAGTGGCGGTCAGCGCTGGCCGCCCGCCGGCTCCTGGGCCTGATCGGCGATGGCATCCGTGTGAGCATCGTGGCCAACCGCCACGACAAGCATGACACTGTCGACCATCGTGGTTTGACGCCCCGCTGGCGCGTCCCGCTCGACCCCTCAGTCGCCGAAGCCGAACGCCTGGGTGTGGCACCACTGGACCACTGCCCGGGCTCGCCCGCGCTTCAGGCGCTGGACTCTGTAATGACGAGCCTGCTCGAGGACCTCGCCGGCCACGACCAGTATCAGGAGGTCACCACATGAAGATCGCCGTCACCGGCAAGGGCGGATCGGGCAAGACAACCATCTCCGGCACCCTCGCCCGCCACCTGGCGGGCGAGGGCCGGGAAGTCATCGCCATCGACGCCGACCCAAATCCAAACCTCGGCACGTCGGTGGGCCTGGCCCCTGAGGACACCGAGGCCATCGTGCCCATCCTCAACGGATTGCTGGCATCCGGCTTCACCCATCACGACGTGCGCCCAACGGCCGAGGAGCTGCTCACCCGCTTCGGTGTGGCGGCTCCAGACGGCATCGTGCTCATAGCCACTGCTCGCATTGAGCGACCCACCGACGCCTGCCTGTGCTGCGGTTCCCACACGACGAGCCGGCATTTCTTCGCCGACGTGCCCGATGCCGGCCGAGTGGTCATCGCCGATCTGGAGGCAGGGCTCAGTGACCTGGTGTGGGCCAACCCGGGCGCTGATGATGTGGTGCTGGTCGTCACCGAACCAAGCGCAAAGTCCGTTCAAGTAGCCCTCCACTCCTGCCGCATGGCCGAATCGCTCGGGGTGCGGCGCATTCTCGGTGTGGCAAGCCAGTGGCCCGGGGGCGACGATGCAAGCCACCTCCGGGACGTACTCGGTGTGGAGGTGATGCGGGTGGGCGAAGACGAGGCAGTGAAGCGGGCCGACCGGGCCGGACTGGCGCTGATAGACGAAGAGCCGGACAGCCGAGCGGTCAGCGAGATTCGGGCGCTGGCCGAGTGGCTGGACTACAATGCACTATGACTGATAGCCTTGTAGAGACTGACCAGAGGCTCACCCAGCTCAGGGTGACGTCACGGGGCCAGATGAGCCTCCCGGCCGCTGCTCGTCATCGTTGGGACCTCGACGACGGAGGCGTTGTCGCCGCCGTCGACCTCGGCGACCTCGTCGTCCTGGTCCCCGGCGGGCTCGCCGCGGCGCGCAAAGCTCTGCTGGGCGGGCTCACGGCCGAGGATTGGGAGCGGGCCCGTAGCGGTTTCGGCGACGCCGATCTCGCCACCCAGTAGGTGGCGGTCCTTCTCATCGACGACCACGTTCTCGGTGCTGTTCTCCGGGGGACTCCCCCAAGGATCCTTCGTCGTCGGGAGCTGTACACGACGGGCTGGTGGTACACCCGGCTGTGCCAGGCCGTCCTGGCTTCATCGCTTCAGGGCCGGCTGTCGGCGCCTTTCGCCTCGTTGGCGGCGACGCACCGCCGGCGCGCCATCGAGCGACTCTTGGCCCTCCCGGACGAGATCGGGATCGTCCCGCTCCGAACCCTCGGCCCGGTGATCGGGCGCCAGAGCGCCGCTCATCCCCGTTTGAACGTCCTCAATCGCGAGGTGCTTGCCGCCGCCGTGACCTTGGAAGCCGATGTGGTCGTCGGCGTCGGCAACGAGGGTGAGGTGCTCCGCGCCGCCCTCGCCGCCGAATCGCGCTCGATGACGGCGGTGGCGCTGGCGCCGTGACGGCGGCCGCGCGATTCCGCGGAAGCGTTCACGTCCCCCACTGGACTCTCAAGCCACAGGGATCACAGCCCTATGCGGATCGGGCCTGTTCCTGATGGACGAGCTGGTGGACCCGTTGGTGGGAGACGCCGAGCAGTTGAGCGGCGTCCCGGACGGTCATGCCGAGGTCGACGATGAGGCTCCGAGCAGCCGAGGCGGTCAAATGCTGAGCGCGGTCTGATAGCTCGCTTGCTTGAGCCCGAGTCGCATTCGCTCTGGCCACGACGTCCATGAGGTTCTCGGGG
>DATLEK010000049.1:0-15676 GCA_035525365.1 Acidimicrobiales bacterium | reverse complement strand
CATCGACGAAGTCGCCATAGCGGTCATCCCTGGCGACCCGTCACAGGCCGGTTAGGTAATACGCGACCGGAACAGGAGAACCCCCATTGAGCAGGGGATATGTCGCTCCGCCATGGGATAGCCCGGAAACTCCCGCTAGCGAGCCCGAGGCCCCCGCCCAAGAACGGCTGGCGGCGAAGAAGATTGGGCGTTCGGGCAAAGCCCGGCCACCCCGCCTCGATGCCGGCCTGCAGCTCGAGCTGCTCTCTGCGCCGCCTTTGGGACCAGCGACGAAGAGGTCTCGAGAACATGGGCACTGAAGTCCGGGTTGAGCACGCCTACCCGGCGGCGATGGACTTCCTCCGCCGCCACGGCCCTGAGACCCTCGCCGTGCTGCACGAGATTGAGAGCGATTCTCACCCTAAAACGCCTTGACCAGGGCTTTTAATGGAGCGGGCGAAGGGAATCGAACCCTCGTTCTCAGCTTGGGAAGCTGATGTTCTGCCGCTGAACTACGCCCGCGGGATGCTCTATTTTCCTCTAAACCTCCAGTTCAGAAGCTATTTCGGTTTTCCGGGCCCACCTCCCCAATCACGCCCGTGACCTTGGCGTGACCTTCGCGTGACCTAACGAAACCGAAACTCGACGTCATCGAAGGTCACGGGACGGTACCAGGCGGACTCCTACGCCACCGCCGCGAGCCTCCGACATTCGTCGCTCGGCGCGGCCCGGCGAGGCATTTTGGGACGCTCTAGAACCCGAGATCGGTCTCGAAAACGAGCCCGGGTGTGCTCCCGGAAGATTCCGTCGTGGGACACCAGGGGCAGGCCGAGGTGGATGGCGGTCGCAGCGATCCACCGATCGGGATCGTGATCGCCCTGGGCCAGGCCGTGGCCAGAGCGTTCGCAGGCGACCCTCAGCTCCACATAGGCACCCAGGAGAGCGGGACCGGGCCATGCGACCTCGGCCCGGTTGATGTGCTCCTGCGCCCGCTGGAGCCGAGCACTTCCCCAGGCGAGTCGCCGCAGCAAGCCATCCGGATGCGGAAGTCATGGCATGATGGAGGGGTGCCGCGCAACTTCCACCTCGAGCGGTACCCCGGCATGTATGTGGCCATCGACATGGCGAGCGACGAGGTCGTCCTGACGGCGAGCACGCCCGAGGAACTGCACGAGCAGATCAAGGTCACGGGCCTTCGGAACGTTGCAGTCATGCGGGCTCCGAGAGAGGACGAACCCCTCTTCGTCGGGATGAACTGACCCGAGGGTGCGAGACAACCTGCCCTGGTTGTACCCGTACGTTGCCGAGAGCGCACCACGACGTGGCCGAGAGGTTCTTCGCCCCGTGGTGGCCGCAAGCATTCCCGGCTCGCACGGGAGCATGGAGCCGTACCTGGGCCTGGTCGACACGGGCGCCGAGAGCGTGCTGGCGGCCTCCTGGCTCGCCGACCTGGCTGGCCTCGACCTCTCGTCGAACAGCGACAAGGCGGTGGTGGGCATCGGGGGTCAGGTCGTCGAAGTTGTGTTCGCCGAGGTCGAGCTGCGTTTACATCGGGTCGACGCGGCCGCCGACTTCATCTCGTGGCGAACCGACGTCGGGTTCGTCCGAACTGGGAGCCGCCGTTTGCGTTGGTCCTCGGGCAATCCGGATTCCTCGATCAGTTCACGGTCACCTTCCACCGGGGTGCCGGCGCGCTCGCTGTCGAGGACTGGGCTGCGTTCGATGCTCGGTTCGGGACAGGGTCGCCGAAATCCTGAGGGCCGGCGGCATCGTCGGTGGTGTCGCTGCTCGTCCTACCCGCTGAGGCCATCGTCTTGGCTGTCTCTGCCGACGGGCAGCCCCAGGCTGTCGGCCTCGATGCCGACCTCGCTGGCCACCGCCCGCTTGGCTCGGATCTCCAAATGCTCGAGCTGATTGGCGAAAGCCCGTAGCCTGGTCTCCCAGCGACCAAGATCGTCAAATGAGCGGCGGACCAGCGCCTGAACCTTGTGTCGCCTTAGTGCGGTGATCCGGGCCTGGGCCGTCAGCGACACGCCGGGAAAGGTTCTGGTCGACAAGCAGCCTCACCCGACGAGGGGGAGCTGCCTCTCCTGGACAGCCTCAGCAGCGAATTCGAGGGCGGCCAGGATGTCGGCTTCTTCGAGTTCGGGGAAGTCGGCGAGGATCTGTGCATGGGTCTGGCCGGCGGCGAGCTGGCCGACGACCGTCGTCACAGGGATCCGCAGCCCTCGTAGGCAAGGCAGGCCGCCCATCTGGTTGGGGTTGATGGTGATCCGCTTGAATCGCATCGGCCCTCCTTGTTCCAGGGGTAGCTGCCAATGTCCAGAGTAGGCCGCCAGCGCATCCGGAGCCGGCGTCATCCGGTGCCGGGCGAGGCGGCACCGTCCTCGGGCGAGTGCAGAGGGACAACCAGCGCGCTCGGCTCTGCTCTCGCTGCCTGGATGAGGCGATCGATGCCGTCGGCCAAGACCCGATACACCGCCACCGGCCAACCGTCGCCCACCTTCGCCGTCACCTCGGGCACCCTGTTCGCCGGGTTGGGCCTCAACTCGGCCAGCGGCGTGCTCTCAGGCACCCCCACCACGGCGGGGACCACCAACTTCACCGTCACCGCCAGCAACGGCGTCGCCCCCGCCGCCACGAGCAACGATTCCATCGCCGTTGCCCCGGCGGACACCCCGCCGGCGTTCACCGCCCACACCCCCCCGGCGGGCACCGTCGCAGCGGCCTACACCTACACCTACACCGCCACCGGCCAACCGTCGCCCACCTTCGCCGTCACCTCGGGCACCCTGCCCGCCGGGTTGGGCCTCAACTCGGCCAGCGGCGTGCTCTCAGGCAACCCCACCACCGCGGGGACCGCCAAACTTCACCGTCACCGCCAGCAACGGCGTCGTCCCCGCCGCCACCAGCGTCGATTCCATCGCCGTTGCCCCGGCGGACTCGCCGCCGGCGCGCCGCTCGACGCCAGCCGCCACACCCAGTGGAGCCGGCTACTGGCTCGTCGCCAGCGACGGCGGGATCTTCGCCTTCGGCGACGCCGTCTGCCGCGGCTCCACCGGCGCCATGTCGCTCAACAAGCCCATCGTCGCCATGGCCAAGAGCTGAGATCGCCACTCTGGTATCGGCTTCGACTCCCGCATCGGTTCGACGACCCTGACGTCGCCGATCAGTAGCCGGTCAAACGTCACCTCGTCGGGAGCCCGTTCCGTCGATTCCGGCTTCCGTACGGAACGAATCGGAGCGGTGGTCCCGGAACGGCACGGCTCGGACGAGCTAAATTGTAAAAGCCCAGCTCAGAGGACCTGTACGGCACCAGACGGCACAGGCCATAATGGCTTTTGGAGGAGTTCGTGTCGCCCCGACTTTCCTTGTCAGCGAGTCGTGACGACCGATGTACCCAGCAGCCTGTCCGCAAGACTCCGTCCGCTGGCAACCACCGAATAACTTCGGCGCCGGCGAGGACAGAGAGGATGATCGTCGGTATCGCAGCGACCTCCAGCACGACTATGAGGCTGCGAAGCAGTGCCCAGGCCAGCTTGACCCGTCGCAGGGTCTGCAGGTCCCAGTTGGCGACGGGGTCGGAAATGTGGGTGTCGTCCCAGGGTCGACGGGCGAGCGCGGCGGGCTCATGGAGTGCGAGCGGCGTGACCTAACCGTGACCTAACAGTGGGTCACGAGACGGTACTGAGCGACATCAGGCGACACTAGAAAACGCTGTGACCTGCGCTTTTATCTATTTCGGCTGGTCAGGCGATGGCCCCTGGAAAGCTTGGGAAGCTGATGTTCTGCCGCTGAACTACGCCCGCGGCGTGGATCTGATACTACTGAAATACCAGCTCAGGGCGCTGCCCCCGTCCCGGCGGGATCAAGGGGCGAGGGCTCCGACGGGGATGACGGCGATGCCGTCCGGCCGCATGTAGCCGAAGCCGGTGCCGGCGATGATGCCCAGGACCGCCGGGTCGCCGTTCCTGCGCGTGTCGATCGCATCGCGGAATCGGAGCAAGGCCTCGGCGCCTTCGGGACGAGACCGGCGCCGAGCTTGACCTCGAAGGCCACCCACCGTGTGTCTGGGAGTTGTACCACGGCGTCAGCCTCGAGGCCGCAGTTGTCGCGGTGATGAAGCAACTGTGCGTCGAGGGCTGGGTGAGGCCCCGAAGGTCACGGATCACGAGCGACTCGAACAGCAGCCCGAGAGGACCGAGCTGGCCGCCCGTCGGCGGGCTGTCTCAGCTCAGTCTTGCCGCAGGCTTTGGGCCCCTCGATGAAGACCGCGCCGGCCGCGCTGAGCCGGCCCTGCAACTCGGTATCGACGATTCTGGGCAGATAGGCAAGGCAAAGGCTCCGGCGGACGTTCAGGTCTAGCCACCACAATCGAAGAAGAACATTCAACGGCCATTTGTAGGCCTAACAGGCACCACATCGTAGGAGTGGTGCGTTGTCGGCAGCATGGCCCCGAGGGTTCACTTGG
This sequence comes from Acidimicrobiales bacterium, assembly GCA_035525365.1. GTDB lineage: Bacteria > Actinomycetota > Acidimicrobiia > Acidimicrobiales. The sequence continues at coordinate 11,226 of DATLEK010000049.1, read as the reverse complement.
ATGAAACATCGCCGCAATCTGACCGTCGTAGCTTTGCGGCAATGGAAGTCGTCATGCTCCGTTGGCCGGTTGAGAGCAGCCGTCGCGCCGCGCTGGCGGCGGCCCACGCGCCTCGCCTGCTCCTGGTCGAAGGCGGGTCGCCGGCGCCGGAGGCCGAAGACTGCCTGGAGGACTGGCTCCGCGTACCGGCATCCGAGGAGGACCTGCGGGCCCGGGCGGAGGCACTCTCCTTGCGGGCGAGGGCCCACATCTCGTCTGTACCCGTGCTCGACCCGGATGGTCTACTTCGATTCGGTAGCCGCTGGGTCCCGCTGCCCCCTGTAGAGGTCAGGCTCATGGGGGCCCTGCTCGACCGTTTCGGCACCGTGGTCCACCGTGACGCCCTGGCCCAGGCAGGTTGGCCGGAAGGCGCACCGGGCCGGAACGCACTTGACGTGCACGTTCTACGTCTTCGGCGGCGCCTTGAGCCGGTTTCCCTCGCCATCCGCACCATCCGTTCCCGCGGTTATCTGCTCGAGCGGGCCGCGTCAGAACACGGTCAGGTTCACGCGCGAGAGGCGTAACACTTCCATAACACAGGCGACACCTCAATTCCGTACCGTCGCTTTGTGCCGGAAGAGGTGAACCTCACAGGACCGCCTTCCCGGCAGGGCAAGGGTGTTCTTGGACTCTCGGAGCAGGAGATGGCGGTGCTGGCGGCATTGACCGACGCCCGCGGCCGGGTGGTCGGGCGAGCCGAGCTCCAGCGCCGAACCGGTCTCGGTGACCGAACTCCGCGGCGGTGCGACTCGTTGATCGTCAGTCTTCGCCGGGTACTTGGGCCTCAAGCGATCCTCACGGTCCGGGGTCGGGGTTGGCGGTGCCCGACAGACCTGGTGCCAGTCGAGGGTGCCCCATCCGGCTTGTTGTGAGCGGGCTTCAGAAGTGAACGGGATCCTCCTCGACATCCTCGTCGTGCTCGTTGCTGCCAAGCTTGCTGCCGAGTTGGCAGAACGGGTGGGGCTTCCCGCCGTCGTGGGCGAGATCCTTGCCGGTCTCGCCATTGGCCCGTCGATGCTCGGCCTCGTCGAGGCCAGCGAGGTCCTACGGACCCTCGGCGAGCTGGGCGTCATACTCCTGCTTTTGCAGGTCGGCTTGGAGATGGACCTCGGCGAGCTGGGCGCTGTCGGCAAGGCCTCCATGCTGGTGGCGGTCATTGGTGTTGTGATGCCCTTCGCGGCCGGGTTCGGGGTCATGGCCGCCTTCGGCGAGTCGGGGAACACTGCGATATTCGTGGGTGCGGCTCTGACGGCGACATCGGTCGGGATCACGGCCCGGGTGTTTGGCGACCTTGGTGTGCTGGCCAGCGTGGAGGCGCGAACCGTCCTCGGTGCAGCCGTGGCCGATGACGTCCTCGGGCTGATCATCCTCACGGTTGTGGTCCGTATCGTCTCGGAAGGTTCGGTCTCGCTCCTCGGTGTGGCCGGCGTGGCCGGTCTGGCCGTCGCCTTCCTCGTCGTGACAGCCGGCTTGGGTGCGCGTCTTTCCCCGCCGCTGTTCGGGCTCGTGCAAAAGCTGTCACGCTCCCCGGGGACCCTCGTGGGCGTGGCCCTCGCCTTCACCCTCGGCGTCGCAGAGCTGGCCAGCGCAGCCCGGCTTGCCACGGTTGTCGGAGCGTTCGTCGCCGGGCTCTCCCTGGCTCGCACGGCCCAGGCCGACCGCATCCGGCGGGACCTGACGCCGGTGGGGCACCTCTTCATCCCCGTGTTCTTCCTCCAGATCGGCATCGACGCCGATGTCGGCAGCTTCGCCCGGCCGAGGGTTCTCGTCATTGCCGCCGCCCTGCTCGCCGTCGCCGTGGTCACAAAGCTCGCCGCCGCCGCCGGAGCACTCGGCTCGCCGGGGGACAAGGTGCTCATCGGGCTCGGGATGCTCCCGCGCGGAGAAGTCGGGTTGATCTTCGCCGGCATCGGGCTGCGTGAGGGGATACTCGGAGACGATCTCTACGGAGCTTTGCTCCTGGTCGTCCTCGTCACGACCCTGATCACCCCGCCTCTGCTCGGGTGGCGCCTGCGGCGACTGGAAGGAGAGCGACGGGCTGCTGTCTCGGGTGGGCCGGTTCCCGCCGGTGGGTGGCTGGTGACGGAGGACAAGGTGGACCTTCGTGCCGCTGCCGATGGTGCCGCACCACCGGCGGAAGTGGGGCTCCATATAGGGCTCCAGGCGGCCCTTGCCGTGGCTTCGGCACAACCGAGTCCCCGGCTGCTCGACTGGTTGGTTTCGCTCCGCGGCCTGCCTATCTCGTGGGATCGTGCCGCCCGGGCCGAGCTGTTCGAGTTGCTGCGGCGAGGGAACTCCCGTTCCTGGAGGTTCCTGGAGAAGACGGGTCTGCTGGAGCGGGCCCTGCCGGAACTGGCAGATGCCGTCCGGCACCGCCGCGCTGATCCGTTCGAGCTGGATCCTGGGCACGCGTTGCGGTTCACCCTGCTCGACCGGGTCCATGAGCTGATCCGGCCCGGCGCCGGCGCTGAAGGCGATGAGGACCTGAGCCAGCTGGCCCATCCTGAATGGCTCGCTCTGGCCGCACTGCTCGTCGAGGTCGGTGCCGGCATTTCCACCACCCGTCAGGTGGTCCAGCGCCTCGACCTGGGGAGCCAGGCGGAGGAGGAGATCATCCTCCTCGTGGGCGAGAGCGGTCTGCTGCGGGCTGCCGCCATCCGTCCCGACGGGCTCAGCGAGCGAAGTGTGCTCCAGATCGCCGCCCACCTCGAGCAGCCGGAGCGGGCCCGGGCCCTGTACGCCCTGAGCCTTGCTTTCGACGACCTGGAGCCATGGCAGGGCCAGCGTCTCCAGGCGCTCCACCAGCTGGTGCAGAACGCGCTGGAGCTCACGGGCCGCCAGGCTAGGAACCTGGCAGAGGAACGTCGCGCCGAAGCAGCCCGTCTGGCCGGTGCCGGCACCGCGGCCGCCGCCCGTCTGAAGCAGGCGCCCCAGGGATGGCTGTTGACGGAGGAGCCGGAGGCGCTGGCGCGGGTGGCGGAGTTGCTGGAGCCGCTCCCGGGCCGGGGAGAGGCCCGGGTCAACGTCACCGCCGAAGGCGGAGACCGGTTCCGGATCGAGACCGCTTGCCGGGACCAGCGAGGCCTGCTCGCCGCCATCACCGCCGCCCTCAGCGCCGCCGGCCTCGATGTCCTGGAGGCCGGCGCCGCCACCTGGGGCGACGGCGGGGCGGCCGACATCTTTCTCGTTCGTGCAACCGAAGCACCTGACGCCGGGCTGCTGGCGCAGCTGATCATGACGGAGATGAAGGCTCCTCTCCGGGCAATGGCCGTACCCGATGCAAGGATCACCTTCGACGAGGCCGCATCGCCCTGGTACACGTTGTGCCAGGTCGAGGCGGAGGACAGGCCCGGGCTCCTGCACGCCCTCGCGACGGCGTTCGCGGCGTGCGGAGTAAGTGTTCACAGCGCGCGTATTGCCACGACCGAAGGGATTGCCAGGGACCGGTTCGAGCTGTCCGATGCACGGGCCCAGAAGCTGGCGCCTCCGGCCCAGGACTGCATCACCTCGACGGTCGCAGGAGGAGTGGAGGAACGGCGGATGCGGAGGCCCCGGTGGCGGGGCGGCTCGGGCCCGCCGTCGACCCTGACGCCGAGCCCGACGGCCTTGGTCACCGACGACGCCTGACCCTCGTCCTCAGTCGCCGGCCGTGCTCACCGCCCGCCTGAGCAAGAGCGCCCCGAGCACTGCCGCCAGAAGGGATGCGGCCAGCACCCCCACCTTGGCCGCCTCCTGGAGCGGGCCGGAGGCAAAGGCCAGCTCGCTGATGAAAAGAGACACGGTGAAGCCGATGCCGCCGATGGCGCCGATGCCCATCACCATGGGCCACGTCGCGCCATCGGGTAGCCGGCCGAACCCGCAGCGGACAGCGATCCAGACAGCAAGCGTGATGCCCACGACCTTCCCGACGATCAACCCGAGCGCCACGCCCATCGCCACCTCGACGGAGCCGGGCGTATCGAACAGGTCGGCGCCGACGGCCACCCCCGCATTGGCCAGCGCGAACACCGGGATCACCACGAAGCTGGTCCAGGGGTGGAGGAGGTGCTCCAGGCGCTCTGCCGGGGATACCGATGTCCTGGCCACTGCGGTCATGTCCGCCAGATCGTCCGCCGTGGGATCGTCGGCCAGATGCCCGGCCCACGCCCGCGTGGCCGCCGCGGACGCGATGGACCGGGCAGGTGTGAGCAGGCCGAGGACGACCCCGGCGATGGTGGCGTGGACACCGGATGCCTGTGTGGCGAGCCATACTGCCAGCCCTAACACCGCGTAGGGCACCGCCCACACGATGCCGGCACGGCGCAGGCCGAGCATCAGGAGCAACAACATGGCAGCGGTACCCAGGAAGACCGGCTCGACCTCGCCGGCGTAGAAGACGGCGATCACCACGATGGCCCCGATGTCGTCCACGATGGCCAGAGTCAGGAGGAACAACTTCAACGACGGCGGGATCCTGGGCCCCAGCAGCGCCACTACGCCTACGGCAAAGGCGATATCGGTGGCCATGGGGATGCCCCAACCGCCTGATCCTGCGGTGCCGGCGGTCACGACCAGGAAGACCAGCGCCGGGACAGCCATTCCGCCGACGGCGGCGAGAACGGGCATGGCCACGGTACGTGCCTCACGCAGCTCGCCATGGACCAGTTCGCGTTTGACCTCCAGGCCCACGACGAAGAAGAAGATGGCCATCAGCCCGTCGTTGACCCAGTGCTGTAGATCCTCCGTCAGTACGAACCGTCCCACCCCGACGGAGAACTCGGTGCTCCAGAGGGAGCGGTAGGAGGCACTCCAGGGCGAGTTGGCCCAGACGAAGGCGGCCACGGCGGCGGCGAGGAGGACGGCACCACCCGCTGCCTCTGTGTCCAGGAATTCCCGCACGGCCCGCGGAAGCCGCCGTCCCGGCAGCCCCCCTGGGGATTCGTGCGGCTCTGGTCGATGCTCGTGATCATCTGGCTGCGGCGAGGCGATCGCTCACGCTCCTTGGTCGCGATGAATCTGACGCCGACCAGGCTTCCCGGCACACCCCACCGAAGTGGTACCCCATCCTGGCAGAACCGTGGGCGTCGCGCGCAAAGCTGCCACGCAATTGAAACAATCGAGTCACATACGGGAAACAGCCTCGCTCTAACGTCCTTCTGGAATACGTGGCCAACTCTCTAGGAGGAAACGTGGGGAAGCGGATGGTGCGGTTCGGCGTGGCGACAGGGGCCTTTACGGCTCTGTCCGTCCTGGCGGCCTCGGGTTTGGCCTGGGCCGACTCAACGGGATCGAACATTCCGGGGCCCGAGGAGTTGGACAAGGTCGGCATCGGCCTCAACCTGCTCTGGATCGTCATGGGCGCGGTGCTGGTGATCTTCATGCAGGCCGGGTTCGCTCTGGTTGAAACCGGCTTCTGCCGGGCCAAGCACGCCGCCCACGTGGTGTCCACCAACTTCGCCATCTTCGGTCTCGGCTTCGTGGGCTTCTTCCTCGTCGGCTGGTCGTTCATGTTCGGTGGCTTCAGCTACCCCGGCTACTTCGGCATGGACGAGCGGGTGGGCGCGGAGTTGATCGGCTCCGGCCACTGGGTGTTCCTGTGGAAGGGTGGCTTCGCCATGACCGGCGGCGCCTACGACGTCTCAGTCCTCGCCTTCTTCCTGTACATGGTCGCCTTCATGGACACCACCGCCACCATCCCCACCGGTTCCATGGCCGAGCGGTGGCGGTGGAACAGCTTCGTCAAGTGGGGCCTGTTCTGCGGGGCCATCTACTACCCCCTCTTCGGAGCCTGGACCTGGGGCGGCGGCTGGCTCAGCCAGCTCGGTAACAGTCTCGATCTGGGCTTCGGCTACGTCGACTTCGCCGGCTCCGGCGTGGTGCACGCCATGGGTGGCTGCGCCGCCCTGATGGGCGCCCTCGTTCTCGGGCCCCGCATCGGCAAGTACGACCGCGACGGCAACCCCCGGGTTCTTCCTGCCCATCACCTGCCCATGGCCATGTTGGGCACGTTCATCCTCCTGTTCGGCTGGTTCGGGTTCAACGCCGCCTCGACCTTCTCGGCCACCGACCTGCGCTTCGCCGTGGTGGCGGCCAACACGGCCATCGCCGGCGCCTTCGGAGCGGTGGGGGCCATGTTCTGGGCCATGAAGCGGCTGGGCAAACCTGATCCCGGGATGATGGCCAACGGAATGCTCGCCGGCCTAGTGGCCATCACCGCCCCCTGTGCCTTCGTCCAGCCCTGGGCGGCGGCGGTCATCGGGGGGATCGCCGGTGTGCTGGTCATTGAGTCGATCCTCTTCTTCGAGCGCAAGGCCAAGATCGACGATCCGGTCGGTGCCATCTCGGTCCACGGCATCTGCGGCAGCTTCGGCGTACTTTGCGTAGGCATATTCGCCGATGGCAATTACGGAGGTGGCTGGAACCTCACGGACTCGACCATCACGGCCGACAAGGGGCTCACCGGCATCTTCTATGACTTCGAGCTGGGCATCCGCCAACTCGCCGCTCAGACAATCGGCGTCGCCACCATCTGGCTGGTGATGGGCACCATCGTCTACCTGTTCTTCAAGCTGCAGGGCAAGAGCATCCGCTCCAAGCGCGAGGACGAGCTCGAGGGCCTCGACGAGCCGGAGATGGGCATGCTGGCCTACCCGGAGTTCGCCAAGGCCGATGTCGAGGACCTCGTCCCCTTCGACGGGGACGACCTGAGGCCCAAGACGCCCAAGGCCAACGGCCGCAGCCGGCCTGACAAGGTCGAGGCTGGCGACATCAAGGTGTAGCTGACCCACTGCCTCAACAGGTCCCGCCCCCCGGGAAGCGAAGGAGCCGGCCGCAGATGCGGCCGGCTCCTTCTGCGTTTGGGCACTGCCAACGGCTCAGGTGGCCTGGCGGGCGGTTTCCTCGGCCCGGCGGCGGATCTCCTCGGCGTCTCCCAACAGGACGTCGGAGACGGGGTGGAGGTTGTCGTCGAGCTCGAAGAGCCAGGGAACCCCTGTGGGGATCTCGAGCTGGGTGATCTCTTCGTCCGGGATCGCCTTCAGGTGCTTCACCAGTGCTCTGAGGCTGTTGCCGTGGGCCGAGATCAGGACCACCTTGCCTGCCCGCAGGTCCGGGACGACGGCATCGTGCCAGTACGGCAGCATCCGATCGCCCACGTCCTTCAGGCACTCCGTGGCCGGCAGTACCTCCGGCGCCAGGTCCCGGTACATGGGGTCGTTGCGGGGGTGGTGCTGGTCCTTGTCACCCACCGGCGGTGGTGGCACGTCGAAGCTACGCCGCCAGGCTTGTACCGCCTCCACGCCGAACTTCTCCGTCGTCTCCTTCTTGTTGAGGCCCTGCAGTGCCCCGTAGTGACGCTCGTTGAGCCTCCAGTGGCGGCGAACGGGCACCCAGACCAGGTCCATGACCTCCAGGGCGAGGTTGGCCGTGCGGATGGCCCGCTTCTGCATCGAGGTGTGGACGATGTCCACCTTGACATCGGCGGCCACCAGCAGCTTGCCGGCGTCCCGCGATTCAGCCTCGCCCCGTTCGGTGAGGTCGCAGTCGTACCAGCCGGTGAACAGATTGAGCTCGTTCCACGTGCTCTGGCCGTGTCGGAGCAGAACCAAGGTGGTCGTCACGGGCCGAACCGTAATGTGCACGGGTGAAGGCTCTCCGCTTCGACCACCTCTACCGCTACCAGGAGCTGACCGAAGCGATCGAGTCGCTGGCCACGGCTCACCCCGAGCTCATGACACTGGAGAGCATCGGTAAGAGCCACGAGGGGCGTGACATCTGGCTGGCCACCGTCGCCAACGCCGCCACCGGGCCCCACCACGAGAAGCCGGCGCTGTTCGTGGAGGCCAACATCCACGCCACCGAGGTGACCGCCTCGACCGCCGCGCTCCACCTGCTGCACCGTCTGGTGACCGGGTACGGCGATGATGCTGACATCACCCGGGTCGTCGACACCCGCTGCTTCTACGTCGTCCCCCGCCTGAACCCCGATGGCGTGGAGCTGGCGCTGGCGGACCGACCTCGCTTCGTGCGGTCCAGCACCCGGGCCTGGCCCCGCCCCGAGCTGCAGGACGGCCTGGTCGAGGAGGACATCGACGGGGACGGGCGCATCCTCACCATGAGGGTCCTCGACGGCAACGGCCCGTGGAAGGCGAGCACCGAGGACCCCCGTCTTATGGTGCCTCGGGAGCCCCACGAGGCCGGCCCGGGCCCCTTCTGGCGCCTCCTTCCCGAGGGCACGATCCGCAACTACGACGGGGTGCTGGTTCCCCTGGCACCGCGCGTGGAGGGCCTTGATCTGAACCGCCAGTTCCCTGCGGGATGGCGCACCGAGGGTGACCAGGCGGGGGCCGGGCCGTACCCGGGATCAGAGCCGGAGATCGCGGCCCTTCTGAAGGCCGTGGCCGCACGGCCCAACGTGTGCTCCTACATCGCCTACCACACCTTCAGCGGGGTGCACCTGAGGCCCTATTCGGACCGCGACGACGACCAGCTCCCCACCAGCGACCTGCGCACCTTCGAGGAGATCGGGAAGCAGGCCACGGCCATCACCGGCTACAAGGCGGTGTCCGTCTACCACGACTTCAGGTACGAGCCGAAGGAGGTGATCACCGGCGCGTCGGACGACTGGGCCTACGACCATCTCGGTGTCTACGCCTGGACGACCGAGTTCTGGAGCCCCATCTCCGCCGCCGGGATCAAGGACCACAAGTACATCGAGTGGTTCGACGAGCATCCGGTGGAGGACGATCTGGCCCTACTGCGCTGGAGCGACGAGACGGTCGGCCGGAACGTCGGCTACGTCGACTGGTATCCCTTCGAGCACCCTCAGTTGGGAGAGGTCGAACTGGGCGGGTGGAACTTCTTCCGGGTCTGGTCGAACCCGCCGCCGGCGCTCATGGAGGCGGAGGTGGCACCCCACTCCGAGTTCGCTGTTCGCCACCTGCTGATGTCCCCCCGCCTAAAGTTGCGCGAGGCATCAGCGAGCCGGATCGGTGAGCCGGGAGAAGACGGGCGCAGCACCTGGCGGGTACGGGTCGTGGTGGAGAACAGCGGCTGGATGGCCACCAACATCACCGAGCGGGCCCTGGAGCGCAAGGCGGTGCGCCCGTTGGAGGCCGAGATCAGCCTGCCTGACGGCGTCACCCTCGCCGCCGGCACCGCCCGCGTGGAGCTGGGCCAGCTGAGCGGCCGGGCTCTGAAGCGTTCCGCCCTCCTCGCCAGTGATCCGACCCGGGACAGGGCCAAGGTGGAGTGGGTGCTCGCCGCCCCAGCAGGGGCCGAGGTCGCCGTGGAGATCCGTCACCAGCGGGCCGGCGTGGTCCGGTTGGACGTGCTTTTGGGCGTGGAAGAAGAAGCCTGACAACAGCACACTCAACTTTGCTATAATTTCTGCGTCATCTAGATCGCGAACCCCACGGAGGCAATCTTATGTCCAAGGCCGTCGGCATCGACCTCGGCACCACCAACTCTGTCGTCAGCGTCCTCGAGGCGGGAGAGCCCACCGTCATCCCCAACGCTGAAGGCGCCCGCACCACCCCCTCGGTGGTCGGCTTCTCCAAGGGCGGCGAAGTGCTCGTGGGGGAAGTGGCCAAGCGCCAGTCCATCACCAACCCCGACCGCACCATTCGTTCGGTGAAGCGCCACATGGGCACCAACTGGAACGTCGACATCGACGGCAAGCGCTACACCCCCCAGGAGATCTCGGCCCGCATCCTGCAGAAGCTCAAGCGGGACGCCGAGGCCTACCTGGGCGACACGGTCAACCAGGCCGTCATCACCGTCCCGGCCTACTTCAACGACGCCGAGCGCACGGCCACCAAGGAGGCAGGCCAGATCGCCGGCCTCGAGGTGCTCCGCATCATCAACGAGCCCACGGCCGCGGCCCTCGCCTACGGCCTCGAGCGCGAAGGTGCGGACGAGACCGTCCTCGTCTTCGACCTCGGCGGCGGCACCTTCGACGTGTCGATCCTCGAGATCGGTGACGGCGTCTTCGAGGTGAAGTCCACCCATGGCGACGTCCACCTCGGCGGCGACGACTGGGACCAGCGCGTCATGGACTGGCTCGTGACCGAGTTCAAGAACACCGAGGGCGTCGACCTGGCCAGCGACAAGATGGCCATGCAGCGACTCAAGGAAGCGGCCGAGAAGGCCAAGATCGAGCTCTCCTCGGTCCAGCAGACGAACATCAACCTGCCGTTCATCACCGCCACGAGCGAGGGTCCGAAGCACCTCGACCTCAACCTCACCCGGGCCAAGTTCCAGGAGATGACCGCCGACCTCGTGGAGCGCTGCAAGGTGCCCTTCGAGCAGGCCATCAAGGACGCCGGCCTCACCAAGGACCAGATCGAGCACGTCATCCTCGTCGGTGGCTCGACCCGCATGCCGGCGGTGCAGGACCTCGTCCAGAGCATCACCGGCAAGGAGCCCCACAAGGGCGTCAATCCCGACGAAGTCGTGGCGCTCGGCGCCGCCATCCAGGCCGGCGTGCTCAAGGGCGACGTCAAAGACGTCCTGTTGCTCGACGTGACCCCGCTGAGCCTCGGCATCGAGACCAAGGGCGGGATCATGACGAAGCTCATCGAGCGCAACACCACCATTCCAACCAGGCGCTCCGAGGTCTTCACGACGGCCGAGGACATGCAGCCGTCCGTGGAGATCCACGTGCTGCAGGGCGAGCGGGAGATGGCGATGTACAACAAGACGTTGGGCAAGTTCCAGCTCGTCGACCTGCCGCCCGCCCCTCGCGGCGTGCCCCAGGTCGAGGTCACCTTCGACATCGACGCCAACGGCATCGTCCACGTGTCCGCCAAGGACCGGGGCACGGGCAAGGAGCAGTCGATGACGATCACCGGCCAGTCCTCGCTCGACAAGAAGGACATCGAGCAGATGGTGCGTGATGCCGAGGCCCACGCCGAGGACGACCGCAAGCGCCGGGAGGAAGCCGAGATCCGCAACGACGCCGACAGCCGGGTGTACCAGACCGAGAAGCTCCTGAAGGACCAGGGCGACAAGGCCACGGGCCCGGAGAAGGAGGCGGTCGAGTCGGCGCTGGCCGGGTTGAAGGAGACGCTGTCGGGCACCGACCTCGAGGCCATCAAGACGGCGACCGAGGCGCTGAACGCGGCGCTGCAGCCCTTCGCCCAGCGGCTCTACGAGCAGGGCGCGCAGGAGGCCACGTCGACCAACGGGTCGGCGGGCGCCGGCACGGAT
>DATLEK010000004.1:0-11073 GCA_035525365.1 Acidimicrobiales bacterium | reverse complement strand
TGTGGCCGTTCGTGGTGCTGGACATCCACTTCGGGATCTGAGGCGGGATCACGGAGCGATTGCCCGGCTCGAAATTCGGCGCACTTTGTTGCCTGACGCCGCCGCCGCGGCTCTTTTACTGAGCTGCTGACGAAGCACTTCTCGGTCGTTGTCGAAGAGGTGGCCGTACACCCGGTCGATCATGCGGGTGTCGCTGTGCCCCAGGATCTCAGCGAGCATCCAGGGATTGGCTTCAGCAGAGTGAAAAGCGAGGCCGCCGTGTGGCGGAGGTCGTGAGGTGTCAGCGGGCTGAGCTTGGCGCGCTTGACGGCGACGTCGAAGACCCGTGGTCGCCAATTGTTGGGGCGCAGGGGATTGCCGTCACGTCCAGCGAAGAGCAAGGCGCGGGGGTCACCCCAGCCGACGTAGGACTCGATGTGCTCGCGTAGCTTGTCGAGGGCGAGGTCTGGCAGAGGAACGGTACGGAAAGCCTTCTCGGTTTTCGGGTCCTCAAACTCGATCCCGTTGACATCTGTGAGACCCTCGTCCACCCGCATCGTGCCCCCGCGCTTGTGGCCCTGGTCGTCCTCGAGTGTCCATGCGATGTCATCCAAACGCAGTGCCGCGAGCTCGCCGAGAGCCGTTCGCCCGTCCGACCGAAGTCTCGGCTCAGTTGATGCCGCTCGATCAGCTTGAGCCCGTTCAGTCGGATCGTTGGGACGGGCCGGAGAACAGCGCCACCCGAATCCCTTGCTGGACCTGGTCGATGAAGTTCGCGGTCCACGGCGCTTCGGACCTCATCGGCAAGATGACGGTGGACTCTCGGATGCCCGACTCCGAGCGAGACGAAACGACACCTCCGCCGGCGTTGAGCTGGTCCATCGCTGGGGACACCTTGACCGCCACGATCTGGCTACCCACCACGAGTGGCGGTGACCGGTTGGAGCCGCCTACCGAGCGGTACCAAGAGGTGGCTGAGTCCGGCTCCGCCTGGGTCGATGAAGTGAACACAGCGATCGCGGCGTGGCGTGACGACATAGCCGGAGAGGTCCGGCGCCGGGTCGAGGACAAGCATGAGCAGGCGCAACGGACAGCGGCGCGGATCGCCGAACTGAACGCGCTGTTGCGCACAGGTCGAGTTGAGGAGCTCGACCCGCCACGCGAGGCGCCGCAGCCTCGCTCACAACCGGCGGCGGCGCCGATCCTCCCGGACTTCTCTCTGAGGTATTGGTCGGCGTCGGCTTTGAACGTCGCCACTATCGCGTCGGAATCCTGATGCACACTGCGGCACGGAAGGCTTCGCGCCGCTCGCTGTCCGCTTGACGTCGCGTTGTCCCGTCCGCTCCGCCTCGATGAACGGCACGTTCACCCCGTCTCCTCGGCGCGAAAGCCGTTCCGCCGGCCTCGGCGTTGTTAGGCCGCTCAGCCCCTCTTCCCCACAGGCGCTGGGTCGCTTGGGGCTGACCTGGAAGCCCTCCCGGCGAACCAGGGTGTGCGCCGTCTTCCAGCCCTAGCGGGAATGGTCGCAGGCGTCTGGCGCAGCCAGGCATGGAGCTTGCCCTCTAGCGCCGGTCGAGGCTGGGCCGTGTTGCGCTGGGTGGAGCGGTGCTGGCCGTCCACTCGCAGGGGGCGGTGGCGATCCGACGTCGTCTCCGGACGTTCCTCCGGTTCGGCGGGCCCCGTCAACTGCACACCGCAGGGAGGCTGGCTACGGACGAGACGAGCGCGACCCTTGACGTGCCACCATGTCCGTCCGACCTGCACTGGAGGAGAACCATGGCGGTCACCCACAACGAGGTCATTCGCAACCACGCGGCGTTCATCTGGAGCGTCGCCGACCTGCTGCGCGGCGACTACAAGCAGTCCGAGTACGGCCGGGTCATCCTCCCCATGGTCGTGCTGCGCCGGCTCGACTGCGTCCTGGAGCCCACTAAGGACACCGTGCTCGAGACGGCCAAGAGTCTTGCCGGCAGGGTCGAAAACGTCGATCCCGTACTCCGCCAGGCCACTGGCGAGCAGTTCTACAACACCTCTCCACTCACGATGGCGAAACTCCTGGATGACCCCCCGAACATCGCCGGCAACCTCCGCAGCTACCTGCTGGCCTTCTCGCCGGCGGCCCGGGACGTCCTCGAGAAGTTCGACCTGCCCGGCCAGATCGACCGCCTCGACCGGGCCGACCTGCTCTACCTCGTCGTCGCTCGGTTCAGCGAAATCGACCTGCACCCCGAGGCCGTGTCGAACCTGGAGATGGGCTACCTCTACGAGGAGCTGATCCGCCGGTTCTCCGAGCTCTCAAACGAGACGGCCGGCGAGCACTTCACCCCTCGCGAGGTCATCCGACTGATGGTCAACCTGCTGTTCATCGAGGACGACCGACTGCTCACCAAGCCCGGCGTGGTCAAGACCATGCTCGACCCGGCGTGCGGGACGGGCGGCATGCTCAGCGTGGCCGAGGACCACCTGCGCTCGCTCAACCCCCAGGCCCGGCTGGAGGTCTACGGCCAGGAGCTCAACCCCGAGACCTACGCCATCTGCCGCTCCGACATGATGCTCAAGGGCCAGGACGCCTCCCACATCGTCCTCGGCAACTCCTTCTCCGAGGACGGCTTCGCCGGCCAGCACTTCGACTACCTGCTGGCCAACCCGCCATTCGGGGTCGAGTGGAAGAAGATCGAACGGGCCGTCCGCGACGAGCACGAGTCCAAGGGATTCGCCGGCCGGTTCGGCGCCGGCCTGCCCCGCATCAACGACGGCAGCTTCCTGTTCCTCCAGAAAGCCGTCTGGGATGCCCTCGCCGTGCGGGACCCCGACGCCCCGGTCATCACCAACCGCAAAGGCGACCCCGAGCCCGATCCCGACCTGCGCGATCAGGAGAACGTGACCCTCCCCGCCATCCGCCTCGGCTACGAGGAGGACCCCACGCCCCGGCTGGCGACGATCGAGTACCGCACCTCCGCCGAGGATCATCTCGAGGCCGAGGTCCGCCCCTATGTCCCCGACGCCTGGCTCGACCACACCAGGACCAAGATCGGCTACGAGATCCCCCTCACCCGCCACTTCTACAAGTACGTCCCTCCCCGGCCCCTCGAAGAAATCGACGCCGAGATCAAGCAGCTCGAAGCCGAGATCCAGGAACTGCTGCGCGAGGTGACGGAGTGAAAACGGTGCCGCTCAAGCACCTGGCGAAACTCTGCTTGGAACGCCGTCGGGCTGGTCCGGGCCCTGTTATTACTCTCGATGTGGTCGAGAGCGAAACAGGCTCGGTGATCGGGAACCCCTGGAGCGAGTCCAGTGAGCCTCCCGAGTCGGGCGTCGCCGATGTCGATGGGGGCGACGTGCTGTTCGGAAAACTGCGGCCCTATCTCGCCAAGGTCGTACTGGCTCGGGGCGTGGCGTACGCATCGACGGAGCTGCTCTGCCTTAGACCATCGAAGGCTGTTGATTCGCGGTGGCTCGCCTATGCGATGTTGTCGTGTCCAGTCATCGACTGTGCCGTTGCAACGTCCGAGGGCACGAAGATGCCTCGCACCAGTTGGGAACGTCTCGGCGGATTCGTAGTCCCCACGCCTCCGCTCGCAGAACAGCGCGCGATCGCGGACTTTCTCGACGCCGAGACCGCCCGCATCGACGCCCTCATCGCCAAGAAGGGTCAGCTGATGTTCAGAATCATGGACCGCTCTGAGCACCTGATCGAGCGGGAGGTTCTGGGGCTCGGCGGGCACCAGGCAGCCCCTGCGCGGTCGTTCTGGTTCGACTCAGTGCCGCAGGGATGGGACGAGACGACGTTGAGACACTGCAACTGCGAGGTGCAGACGGGACCATTCGGCAGCCAGCTTCATTCCGAGGAGTACGTCGAGGGCGGCTGGCCGGTCGTGAACCCTTCGAATCTTGTTGGCGGCAGAATCACAGCGATTGAGTCAATGACGATCTCCGATGAGAAACGTGAGGACTTGGCGCGACACGTCTTGCATCCCGGCGATATCGTGTTCGGACGGCGGGGCGAGATGGGTCGGGCTGGTCTGGTCGGTGAGGCCGAAGCCGGCTGGCTTTGCGGAACGGGCTCCTTGCGGCTGCGAGCCAAAGGGGATCGCTTGGTTCCGGGGTACCTCAAGATTCTCCTTGAGACGAGAGCCCTTCGCGGATACTTTGCACTCGCGTCCGTGGGATCGACCATGGACAACCTCAACAGCGACATCCTTCTTTCGGCGCCGGTCCTGATTCCTGCGACCGCTGAACAGTGGGCCATCGTCGATCAAGTCCAAGGCACTCAGCTGCACGCTCAGGAACTCGGCGAGAGGATTGTTCGACAGGTATCTCTCCTCCGCGAACGCCGCCAAGCGCTCATCACCGCCGCCGTTACGGGCGAACTCGACATCCCGGGCGTGGCCGCGTGAGGGTCGGGCATGACGGACGTGGTCACAGGCCTTTCGTACACTGTGGGCTGACCGACCCTGTGTGGGAGGTGACGAGATGACCGACGACCACCGATTCACCCGCCCCCTCTACACGGTGCCCCAGGCCGCCCGGCTGGTCGGTATGGCGCCGTCCACGCTAACGACGTGGGCCAAGGGCTATAGGCGCCAGTTCCGGGATCGGCCGGATGTGGTCCAGGGACCGGTGATCACGTCGATTCGGCCGGCACTCCCAGGCGACGCTTCGATCCCGTTCGTCGGGCTGGTGGAGGCCGCGGTCGTGCAGGCGTTCCGTCGTACCGACCTTCCGCTTCAGCGGATCCGGACCGCGCTCCGGGTGCTCTCCGAGCAGGAGACGCTCGACCATCCGCTGGCCTCCCGTCGGCTCTATTCCGACGGTGCCCGGCTGCTGTTCGACTACGCCGAGGAGTCCGCGGACGGGCAGCTCCGGCTCCTGACCGTGGTGAGCAGCGGGCAGCGCTTGTTTCACGAGGTGATCCTCGAGTACCTGCGCCGGATCGAGTTTGGTGATGAATGGGCATCGGCGCTGATCGTTCCAGTGACCGAGCGTGAGGTGCTCCGCGTTCGACCGGAGGTTGCGGACGGCGATCCACTTTTCGTGCATGGTGGTGCGCCGCTGTCCCCGGTGATCTCCCGGTTCCACGCCGGCGAACCGGTTGAGTCGCTTTCCGTCGACTACGACGTGCCGGCTGAGGACATCCGGGAGGCGATGCGTGGCCTCGGCGTCACGGGGAAGGCTGCGTGACGCTGAGCCACCGCGATTTTTTGTTGACCGCGGGCTCGGCAAGGTGCATGTTCCCGCCGTCTTTCGGGATGCAGGGTTCGAGGTGGTGTTGATGTCCGATCTCTACACGGGCGGCGCAGATCAACTGGTGAGCGATGATCGGTGGATCGCCGAGGTCGGCGCGGTGGGCCTCGTCGCCTTGACGAAGGACGTGTCGATCGTGCGAAACCACGCGGCGGCGTTGGAGGCGTCGACGCTGCGCGTGTTCGCGCTGACCAACGCGAATATCACAGGTACCGAGATGGCATCTCGGTACCGAGTCAACCTGCACCGCATCGTCCAACGATCGAGGCGGCGCGGGCCGTTCGTTGATGTGGTCAACCGGTCCAACGTGGAGCGCCGATGGCCGGCGTGAGTAACCCGAACGAGGAGCTGTTCGAGTCGGCGATCTGCGACTCGCTCGCCACCACCGGCGGCTACGTCGCCGTCAAGAACGACAAGGCCCAGGGCGAGCCCCGGGACTTCGACCCTGCGCGGGGCCTTGACACGGCCGAGCTGTACAGCTTCATCGGCGCCACCCAGGCCGACGACTGGGCCAAGGTCATCAAGCAGTACAGCGGCGACGCGGAAGTGGCGCAGGCGAAGTTCGCCGATCGCCTGAGCAAGGAACTCGACAACCGAGGTGTGGTCGACGTGCTGCGCCATGGCGTGGTGGACCGCGGCGTAACGATCCGCCTGGCGTACTTCCGGCCGGCGCACGGACTGACACCGGAGCTGGTGACCCGATACGAGGCCAACCATCTCACCGCCACCCGCCAGCTCCGCTACGAGCCGGGATCGGGCAAGGCGCTCGATCTGGCCCTGTTCGTCAACGGGATCCCGGTCGCCACTGCCGAGCTGAAGAACCCGCTCACCGGCCAGGGCGTCGAGCACGCCATCCGGCAGTACCGCCGGGACCGGGACCCGCGGAACCGAACCCTCTCCCGGGCGGTTGTGCATTTCGCCGTCGACCCCCAGACCGTGGCCATGACCACGCGCCTCGCCGGGTCCGACACTCGGTTCCTGCCGTTCAACCAGGGCGACCGCGGCGGGGCCGGCAACCCGGCGAACCCGAACGGGCACGCCACGGCCTACCTATGGGAGCAGGTGTGGCAGCGCGACGCCTGGCTCGATCTGCTGGGTCGCTTCGTGCATGTGGACAAGCCGGCGAAGGGATCGAGGCAGCCCGGCCAGGTGATCTTCCCCCGCTACCACCAGTGGGACGCGGTACTGCGCATCGAGGCCGCGGCCCGCGACGAGGGGGCGGGGCAGTCGTACCTGGTCCAGCACTCGGCCGGGTCGGGGAAGTCCAACACCATCGCCTGGCTTGCCCACCGGCTCTCCACCCTGCACGTCGACGACGCCAAGATCTTCGACAAGGTCGTGGTGATCACCGACCGGGTGGTCCTCGACCGCCAGCTTCAGGACACCATCTACCAGTTCGAGCACGCCCACGGCGTGGTGGAGCGCATCGACAAGTCGTCTCAGCAGCTCGCAGACGCCCTCGCCGGCGAACAGGCCCGGGTCATCATCACCACCCTGCAGAAGTTCCCCTTCGTGCTCGACAAGGTGAAGGACCTCCCGGGCCGGCGCTACGCGGTGATCGTCGACGAGGCCCACTCCTCCCAGACCGGTGAGGCGGCCAAGGAACTGCGGCGGGTGCTCGGCTCCAAGATCGCCGCGACCGCCAAGCAGGACTCCGAAGCAGACCTCCCGGCCGACGCCGTGGAGGAGGCGCTGGCCGAGGCGATCGCCGCCCGGGGCCGGCAGGAGAACATGAGCTTCTTCGCCTTCACGGCCACGCCGAAGGGCAAGACCCTCGAGCTCTTCGGCCGGCTGAACCCCACCACCGCCAAGCACGAGTCGTTCCACCTGTACTCGATGCGCCAGGCCATCGAGGAGCGCTTCATCAAGGACGTGCTCGCCAACTACACCACCTATGAGACCTTCTTCCGCCTCGAAAAGGCCATCACCGACGATCCCGCGTTCGAGACGGCCAAGGCCCGCCGGGCCATCGCCCGGTTCGTGACCCTGCATGAGCACAACCTGGCCCAGAAGGCCGAGATCGTCGTCGAACACTTCCGCACCCACGTCGCCCACAAGGTCGCCGGCGCGGCCAAGGCGATGGTGGTCTGCTCGTCTCGCCCCCACGCCGTGCGGTTCTGGGAGGCGCTATGTGCGTACATCCGCGACCACGGCTACGAGCTGGGCGTGCTGGTGGCGTTCTCCGACGCGGTCCCGCTCAACGGGGGCGAACCGGTCACCGAGGCCAGGTGCAACGGGTTCCCCGATACCCAGACAGCGGAGCGGTTCGACACCGACGAGTTCCAGCTCATGGTGGTGGCCGAGAAGTTCCAGACGGGGTTCGACCAGCCGAAGCTCTACGCCATGTACGTCGACAAGACCCTCACCGGTCTCGCCGCCGTTCAGACTCTCTCCCGACTCAATCGGATTCACCCCGACAAGGACGGCACCTTCGTCCTCGACTTCGTCAACGACGCCAACGACATCGCCGCCGCCTTCGAGCCCTACCACGGAGAGACAGTCGCACCCCCGAGCGATCCGAACCTGCTGTACGACACCCGACACGCCCTCGACGAATTCGGCGTGCTCAACGCCGAGGAGGCCACGACCTTCGCCCGCCTCCTGCTCGCCGAGCGGATGGACCACGGCCGGCTGCACGCCGCCCTCGGCCCCGCCATCGACAGGTTCGCCGGCCTCATCGATGACGAGAAGGACCGATTCCGTGACGCCCTCGGCCGCTTCGTGCGGATATACGGCTTCCTGTCGCAGATCGTGACCTTCGCCGATACCCTTTTGGAGCGCGACTACCTGTTCGCCAAGGCCCTTCAGGCGTTCATCAAGGCCGATGCAGGCGCCGCCGTCGACATCAGTGGGGTGGTCGAGCTAACCCATCTCCGCCACGAGCAGCAGTTCGCCGGGTCCGTCACCCTTGACCCTGACGGCGGCGACATCTCCACGATCTTCTCTGGCACCGGCCGCATGAACGAACCTGAGCCCGAGGCCCTGCGGTGATCATCGACCGTCTCAACGCCCGGTACGGCACCGACTGGAGCGACGCCGACCGCCTGGTATTCGACGCCGCCCTCGACGACCTCGTGGCCAACGAGGACGTCCAGGTGACCGCGGTCAACAACACGACCGAGAACTTCGGGGTCGTGTTCCCCGAGCTGTTCCAGAAGGCGCTGCTCGGTCGTATGGACCGCAACGAGAAGGTCGTTTTCAAGTTCCTCGACCACAGCGACCTGGCAGCCGATGTGGTCAAGGTCTACGCAACGCTCGCCCAGGCCCGGGCACGGGTGGCCTACCAGGAGCACTGCCCGATCGGCGAGCTTCTGAGCGTTGGAGCCGAGAGCGCACACCTCGAGTACAAGTCGACCCTGCGCACCGGAGCGGACACCGGCGAGGTCTACAAGCCCCTTGAGACTGCATCCATCAAGACCATCGCCGCCTTCGCCAACAGCACCGAAGGCGGCACCCTGCTCATTGGAATCGCCGACGACGGCAGCCTCCACGGCCTCGCCAGCGACTACGCCTCGCTGCGAAAACCGGGTAAGGCCGACCGCGACCGGTTCCAGCTCCACTTCAACCAGCTACTCGTCAATGCCTTCGGCGAGACGGCGGCCAGCACGGTCTCCACCCAATCCATACCGTTGACGGCGCCGACCTCTGCCGCGTCCACGTCCCGCCCAGTGCCTTCCCCGTCGACGCCACCGTGGTGGTCGACAAGGCCGGCCAGTTCTTGACCAAGACCGCCTTCTACATCCGCATCGGCAACGGCACCCGCGAGATCAGCGACCCCGCGGAGCGCCAGAAGTACATCGCCAGCCGGTGGGGGAACATCGCCTGACGCAGTTCACACCCTCAAGGGTGGTGGAGTATGGCAGCAACTGACCGCAGGGCTTCGGACCTTCGCCCGCTCTGAGCCCTCAAAGACGGCCGCTTTTCTCGCGCCTACCCCCTATCCGACGGCGTTTGGTGTCGCCCGGTGGCATTGGCCCGTCGGCCCCACTCAAAGCGATCGTCACCAGGACACGCACGTAGGCCCGCGAGGGCCGCCTGCTCGGCTCGTTCATCGTCGCCCCGTTCGCCGAGGACCCGAACGAGCAGGGCAGTGCCGCGGCCCACATCGTTGTTGGCGGCAGAAGCCAGCCCCTCGTCGTGTGCCCATTCGAATCCCCTCGAAGCCTCGATGGGGATGCCGCCGACGCCCCGCACGAGCCGCTCCTGGAACTCTAAAAGCGGCAAAAGGCCAGTTCACAGCGCTGCTTTACCATTTCTTGGAAACGTTCGCAACGTAGAAGTCGTGGGTTCAAGTCCCATTCAACCTCCACAAGCATAACCGCAGGTCACAGGCTAAAACAAGGATCAGAAGTTGAGAACCGTTCCCGAAAGTAGCCCGAAGGTAGCGAAAAGGGAGCGAAAATTTCTGAACTTTCGCCCGGGGAGCGAGATTTTGAAATCCAGGGGCAGTCCGGACGGCGGTGCGGGGCCGGCTTGGGATGCTCTCTGCAAGGACCAAAGGACCCCCAGGACGCTCAGCGCAGCGGGGCGCCGGAGCGCATTGGATGGCCATGAGTGTCACGGACAACCAATTGGTGGAAGGCACCGGCCGCGCCCGTCTGCGGGAGGCAGCGAGCAAGACGTTCGAGCACATCGGCGTGCAGCTCGCCACCGTGTTCGACAATTGGAAGGACAACGGCGCCGGCGACGATGAACTCGCCTGGTGCGCCTACCTGCTTACGTTCACCGGCTGGTGGAGCGGGTACCTCCAAGCCGCTGCCGATGTGGTCAACCGTCGTTCGTATCCGCCGGCGGGCTGGTAATCGCCTTGATGGTCGGGGGTAGAGCGGGACGCGCCGCCGCCCATTTGAGCTCGAACAGCTCGGCCAGGAGCTGGGCGACGCCCGGGTGTTCGATGACGATGGTGACCGGAAAGCCGGCGTCGAACATG
The DNA here is from genome assembly GCA_035525365.1 of Acidimicrobiales bacterium. Taxonomy (GTDB): domain Bacteria; phylum Actinomycetota; class Acidimicrobiia; order Acidimicrobiales. The sequence continues at coordinate 920 of DATLEK010000004.1, read as the reverse complement.
AACGGGTCCATCATGGCCACCACGGCGACCCGGCGATCACCCACCATGAACCTCGTGGCCAGCTCATCCACCACCCGGTTTTCCACGCCGGCACCCTGGTCGGCGGCCAGCAACTCGCGCACGGACTCGGCCTCGGGGTCTTCGACCTGGGCCGCCTGGTACAGCATCCGGGTGGAGACCCCGCGCCCCGGCGCGCCACGCAACGTGGCGTCGGGCTCGTCGGCCGGCGTGGGCCACGGCGCGCGGCGAAAGCCGAGCACCTCGGCGGTGGCCTCGTTCATCAGCCGCTCCTCGGCGGCGCGCGCCTGGGATGCGCAGGTGAGCAGGTGGATGTAGGCCCGCGGCGTGGCCGGCGCCTCGGGCAGGGCCTGGGCCAGGACCTCGCGCACCCGCGCCGAGCGCGCCCGGTGCTGGCGGAGCCGCTCCTCCTGGGCCGCGGCCAGCACCGCCTCGAGCCGCTCCAGCACGTCGTCTCGCGCCACCGCCGTCCACGTCGCGGGGCCCTCGCCGGGCAGGCGCTGCACCACGCCCTTGTCTCCGAGGCTCTCCAAAATGGCATAGGTGCTGGTACGGGGCACCTTGGCCAAACGGGCCAGCTGCACGCTGTTGGCCGATCCCACCTCCAACAACACCGTCAGGACCCGTGCCTCATATGGGCTGAGGCCCAGATCCTGGAACTCGGCCACGAGGGTGTCGGCCGATGCCCGTCCCCCGCGGTTTGTCTCGTCACCCACAGCGCCACCCTTCGTTCTACCTGGGAGAGCATAGCAAAAATCGGTTGTCGTAGGAGAAATCCTAAGAAATAGCTTGACAGGTGTTGGCGAAGATGGTCTACTCACCACCAGGCCCCCTCGACGAGCGAGATCGCCGCCACGGACAAGGAGTCATCGACATGAGGTTCTCACGCAGCGTTGCCGCCG
>DATLEK010000003.1:0-4456 GCA_035525365.1 Acidimicrobiales bacterium | reverse complement strand
CCAGGCCGCCACCCTCCCCGTCGGCACAACGGAGTCGACCGATCAGGCCCGTCCCGCCACCGCCCCGGTGAGCCCAGCCGCCATGGTCAGCTCGGATCTGTGGAGCGGCTTTGCCACCACCTCGGGCCTGCGTGCCGGCCCCAGTCTGATCGAGGCCCCCACCGCTGCCCACCACTCGGCCGCCACCACCGGGGTGGCGGTGTTCAGCTTCGCCCTGGTGGCGCTGTTCGCCGGCTTCGGCCTGGCCGAGACCCGTCGCCGGCGGGTATCAGCCTCAACAACCTGATTCCTCTCCCACTCAAAGGCTCGAGGTCGGGGTTCGGACCGGCGAGGAACTCGTCCCCCCCGTCGGCATCCTCAGGTTAATGCCAGCACCATGGTGCGTCGCTAACCCTCAGCCCTCCGGTGAGAAACCGCTCCACATAACACCTCAAGTGTCGGGCTGCTTCCCGCGAAGCTGAACTTGAAGTGCCTGAGTTGCGCCTCGGCGCCGACGTAGTTCTGCTCAAGGTGCACAGCGAGCCATGCCGAGTCGAGGACCTCGTATGTGAAGTCGTCACACTGATCATTGCCGTCAATGGAATACTCGGCTGCCTGAAGACGGAAAGCGACGGTTTCGGTGAACATGACTTCGACCAGGTAGTCCGGTAAGAAAACGCCAGTCTCAAAGACCATCCGTAACGACCGATCACGGCCATAGCCGAGTTCGACAAGTTCTGCATCGGCGATCACAAGGCCAAGGTCGACACGAACTGTACGCTCCATCAGGGGATTATGCCCTATCGACCCGTCAGTTTGCTCCCCATCTATTAGGCGAGGGGCGATCTTTCATCGGCCAACTTCCGTCCGGTGCATGGAAGGAGTACAGAATCTCCTCGCCGGGCCACCAAGCCGGCGCCTCGTGGCTACCCGGTGCAGTAGTGATGTTCGGTGACCGTGACCCAGAGGATGTCCAGGTCGATGTCGAAGTAGTGATGAATGAGCCGGTCGCGCATCCGCGCGGCTGCCGACCACGGAACCTCGGGGTGGGTTGCCCGGGTCGGTTCGCTCACCTGCTTGGCGGCCTCACCGACGATCTCGACGAGTTTGGTCAGGCCGAGTCGGAGCAGTTCGTCGTCGTCGAGGCTCTGGCGGTTCCTACTGGCCGAGAACTCGACAGCCTTTACGGCTGCCTAGCGCAGGTGGCGCAACCGGATGATGTCGTCAGGCGGCGTCATACAGCGTGCGAGCCTCGGCAGCGACATCGTCGCGGAAGTACCGACTCAGATCATGCACGGTCCGCAGATCGACAGACCGGCCGATCAGGTCCGCCAGGTCCAGCTCAAGCTTTGCGATGCCGAACAGCCCCGGCGTGTGGCCGGGCTCAAACTCCACAAGCAGGTCAATGTCGCTGTCTGGTCGCAGCCGACCGTGGAGGGCCGAGCCGAAGAGGGCCGCGGCCAGAACTGGGACGAAGCAAACAAATGGCCCCGGGGAGATCCCGGGGCCATTCGTTCAGTGTTCCTCGTGCGGCTTGTTGGCGCGGCGCTATGAGCGCCGCTGAGCCCTCACGCCACAGCGTGGGACATGTCGGGCAGGAGGACTTGCACCCAGACTCGATCGCCGTCGCGGCGGACGACACGAGCGGGCAAGGGAGCCTCCTCGTCGTCACCTATGGTGACCCTGTCGCCCGGTGTCGGGTTGAAGACGGGGTCGACGGATCTAGGCCCGCGGGGAATCCAGCATTCCACGATCAGGTCCGGCCCGACCTCGTTGGGGTCGTAGGTCAGGTCGTACGGGTAATCGGCCACGGGCGCCATTGTACCGGTCACCTCCGTCCCATCCAGGCCGGGTTCGTGAGGGGTTCCGAGAAGTGCGACCGCACCCGGGCGAACTGTGTCGGGTCGGGTTCCGACAGGACTACCGTCCAGTGCGGGTGGTCACGCGTAGGCAGCACGGGGAAGCCGGCGGCGAGCAGCGAGCCCGTCTCCGCTTCCATGACCCACTGCCTGTTGGGGATGATGGGGACCTGCCGGGCGAGTTCGACATAGCCTCCCGACCCAAGTCCGAAGGTGCTGAACCCGAATAGGGCCCACTTCCGAAACGTGTCCTCGCACGTCTCCCCGAGCTTTTTGTCGGCCATGGTGTTCTTGCCTAGGCGTACCAGCACCAGTCTGACAGGCGGTCGTTCGCCACGAAGGCGTAGTGGTTCGGGCATGTGCCCTCCTTTGGTGAGATGGATCCTTCCCACAGTCGGCGGCGAGGGTGTGCCGGGGCCACGACGACAGCAGGCCGGGGAGATGCCGCCCGCTGTTGAAGTTCGCGATGTCCGGCCTGCGATGGGGGTCAGCCCATGGGGGCGAGCGGCTGGAAGGTGGCGTCGGCGAACGGCACGTACCCGGCCGGCCATGGCGCCCGAAGCCGGCACAGGAGTCGCAGATGGGTGGCGACCGTGATGTCGTTCACGTGCTCGACCGTAACGACAGGGTGCTCGCCGATGAGCTGGCCGAGCTCGTGGAGGTACTCGACCAGGTAGTCGGGAAGCCAGCCGACCTGGCGGCCGTCGCTTACGCGTACCAGGATGGCGCGAGGGTTGAACGCGTTGTCCCGTTCCTCGGCCAGGACGAGGCGGTCGCCAACGGCAAGCGCTGCCACTGCGTCAGCGGCGCCGGGCACGTGGCGGATGCCTCGTACCAGGAACAGCACGGTACTCGTGCCGTCGACCGTGCGCTCGGGTGGAGCGAAGACCTCGATGCGGTCGGTGACCCGTCGCCCCCCGCTGCGGGCGAGCACTTCGAAGGGATCGGCATCGCCCCCGAGATCGACGCTGGACGCAAGCAGATCGAAGTCGGGACGGGTGCGGGGCATCACCCGGTTGGCGAAAACCGGGAAGAGGCGGGTGCTCTCGTAGCGCTGATGAAGGTCGGGGAGACCCGGGAGCGGCTCGAAGCCCTCCAGCGACTCGGCCATTTTCAGGTAGGCGAAGCGGTACGTTTCGCCCTCGGGGCCCACCCTGCGCACGAGGCATCCGATCGGGTGAATGGAGCCGGCCGGGTCCTGCCACGAGACGAACAGGCGTCGCTCCTGGTTCACGTCGGGAAGGTCAGTCACGGCTCCATGGTACGGATCGCATGTGACAGCACCTGGTGACTCTCCCGGTAGAGGGCGGCCGCGAATTGCTTTGCCGTCGCGCTCATGCGATCCTCGGGCACCCGATCGGTGATCTCCGACAACTCCGACGTTGCCTCGACGGCCGCCATCCATAGCCGTTGGGCCGGGATCGACGCCAGAGCCAGGGCATCGATGGTCAGCCGGAGGAGCGTGGGCCGGGAGGCGAATTTCGATGCCGCCCGGCGGGCGTAGGCGGCCACCGTCTGGTTGGTGTCGGAGGTCGTCAGGTGCATCCTCCGCTGGTCATCGCTGAGCAGGAACCCGAGGCAGGACGCATGGTCGAAGCTCGGCGCGAGACGATGGCCCGTCGGACCACGGATCACGCCCCAGTTGTCCTGGTGACGGTCGGTGTTGCCAATGAGGCAGTCGAGTACCAGGTCGCAGGGCCAAGTCAGAACGCGGCTCTACCGTGCGGTTGCCCTTCGTCACGGCCGTCACGGCCGACGAGTTCGGGTGGGGTAGGGGGTTCGTGTCGGGCTCAGCGCCCGCCCGCCCTCCGCCGCCCCGATTGGCTCCCGATGAGCCACGGCCGCGCCGAGTGTCAGCGACGATCTCGGCTCCGGCGGAGGCGTCGATGACTACCGCGCTCACGAACCGGCGTCGACGCGTAGCTCGCGGAGCGCCTCGCTGGCCCCGATACTGTTGAGGTCGGGTTCGGGACCGGCGAGGAGTTCGTCGAGGAACGCGTGGAACGGGCCGGACGCACAGTCCACGTACGGGTTCGGCACGATGGCGGGATCGCCGGGAGGATCTGAGGCAACGTCGGCACACTCAAAGTTACGGGTACAGCCTCGGTGCCGCCACTACCGGGCACGGTTGCGAAGCCGTAGCCGTGACAAGAGCGCTGGTCGCGGCGGGGGGTCATCCTTTGACGGGTTCGGGGGGGCAGGCTGGCACGGGGGCGTGGTCGTGGACACCATGGTCATCAGCTGGTTGTTCGACGATCGACCCAACGCCCTCGCTGACCAGTACCGGGCCTTGATCGGTGACCGTCCCCGTCGTGCTCGCCTTCCAGACGGTCATGGAATTGCGGTATGGAACGCTCCGGGGCGTGGGGTGCCAACATTCGCCTTGCTAGTGCCGCCGATCTGTGTTCTACTTCACCACTACACGCGATGGGCCCCAGGTCGGCGGGGCCGCGCCCGACAGAATTGCCAGATAGTTCTGTCGTAGGAGAAATCCTAAGAAATAGCTTGACAGGTGTTGGCGAAGATGGTCTACTCACCACCAGGCCCCCTCGACGAGCGAGATCGCCGCCACGGACAAGGAGTCATCGACATGAGGTTCTCACGCAGCGTTGCCGCCG
>DATLEK010000037.1:0-4984 GCA_035525365.1 Acidimicrobiales bacterium | reverse complement strand
CGAGGTCTTCTACAACCGCCAGCGTCTTCATTCCTCGCTTGGGTATCTCAGCCCAGTGGAGTACGAGGAACGTCAGATCCACCAGCACCCGGCCGCTCAGGCGGCATAATCAACCTGTCCGGCGAACCGGGTCAACCCCAGTCCTGCGAGGCGATGAGCTCGAGCGCACGTGCGTAGCCACCGTCGTCGATCCAGTCACGAACGATCTCTTGAGCCTCGACAGGCAGAGCTGACGTGAATCCCCCGGCTCGGGGCGAACGGAACTCACCATCGGCAGCCAGTCGTGCTCGGGCTCGCCCGACAACCGCCTCGAGCTCGGGGTGCGGTGCTTGGTCGTCGCCACGTGTCGATTGTACCGGGCGGCCAAGAGCATCGGGTGCCCGGCCGGGGCGTCGATTCGCGGAGGGGGCGCTCCGCCCTGGCTGTGGCCGAATGCCTGATTGAAGTCATTCATCCGACCCGCAGATCACGGATCTGTCCGGCGAAAGGTCCGTTGGGTCGCCGGCGTGGGAGTTCGGTACACACACACACACACACACACGAGTGTCAGCTTCGCGTAGCATCTCACCGACATCTCCAGTGCTCCTCGGCGACGGCCGAGTGCTCGACCTCCTGGCAGACCGCGAGCAGGTCGAACGGATCATCGAGAGCATCGCGGAGATCACCCGCGATCACTTCGATGGCAGCGACGAGATCGAACTGCGGCCGGCGGCGGGCTTCGCGACGAGTCCAGCATTCGCCTGACGCTTTTCCCGCGCCGGAGGGCTGCGACACAACGACAGCAGGTTTCAGGACCAGAAGTCTTCGACGATGTGCAGATCTTTGGGGTAGGCCCGATACTGGGCGAGCTTGCCATCGTCCACTCTCCATACATGCACGATGGTCGTGTCCAGAGTCCTCTCGCCGCGGCGCGCTTGGTAATGCATCAGGCTTACCGCGTGTCTGTCGTTCGCCAAAATGTCCTTGGCCTCTAATTGGAGGCTTCCATCAGCTCCCAGCAAGTCGAAGAGCCTCCCGAAAAAGCGCCTGACTTCTTCAGTACCCTTGTAGTCACCGGCCAAGGGAAACTCACCCGGCACATGCCACTCAATGTCGGGAGAAAACAGTTCGAACACGGCGTCCAGATCGCCCCTTGCGAACGCCGCGTAGCAGGCACGGAGAAGCTCCTCGTTCCGATGTCCCATCGCACTCTCCTTCTTTGTCCTGAGCGATCTGGGCAATTGTCGACGCTCAGGAGGTGCGTGTCAATGGCCGGAATCAGAAACGATGTAGCGGGGACACCTGTCGCCGTCGGCCCGTAACTTTGGCGCCAAGCGCTGATCCGCCCGTCCAGATGGCCCTGAGACGACACCGACAGCGGCTCTACAGCTCAACTCCAACGACCGACGAGCGGAAGATCCGCTGGTGCGGCTGGGCAGCGATGCTGGGCGGCGCCATGTGGGCGGCCAAGGGACTTGCCATCCTCATCACCGGCGATCAACCGCCGTTGCTGTTTGAGGTCCCGCTGCTGCTCTTCCCGGTCGGGCTTATCGGCCTCTATCACTGCCTCCTACAGTCCGGCGCCCAACCGGGGCCAGCCAGCAAGATCGTCGTCTACGCCGCACTCGCTGCCGCCCTCTGATCGTGTCGGCGACACCAACTCGACGCCAGCGGAGGCATCGATGACGATTGGCTTCATGCCTCCCCGGTAGCTCTGATCTCCGCCAGAGTCTCGGCAGCTGTGATGCCGGGATCTACGGGATCACCCGTTTGGCGGCGATCCAGCCACGCCGTGAATGACTCAGGCGTGACCTCATCGTCGGGGTTGATGACGACAACGGCGGGCTACGACATGACCGTCCGGTGGAGCATCTCTGCGAGCCAGCGCTCGATCGACCACCGAAGGTCTTCGGTGAGGGCGGTGAACACATCAGGGCTGTAGAGGACGTAGAGGGTACCAATGGCTTCCTCGAGTCCCATCTTCAGCCCACCAGGGCGGGCGAGAACCTCAGCGGCGGCTGCCATGTCTTGGCGGCGGCGTGCCGTGATCTCCGTGGCGATGGCAGCGAACTCCGGATCGACAGCGGCCGCCTCGCGCACGACCTTCACGATCGGTGCGACCCGCAGGGAGATTCGCGCCACAAAGGCAGCGTCCATCGCCGCGCGGCGGCGAATCGGTAGAGGATAGCTCTATCGATTACAGGGCAGGCTAACCACAGGGAGAGACAATCATGGCCTATGGCACCATCATGGAGTTCGACGTCGATTTGGAGACACACCGCGCAATCATCGAGGCCGCCGGAGAGGATTCGATCCAGGGGCTCATCGTCCACGCCGCTGCGCCGTCGGAAGCGGGCGTCCGCTGCATCGACATGTGGGAGACAAAGGCCGACTCAGACCGCTTCTTCGCTGAGCGCCTGATGCCTGCCTTGGCGTCGCTGGAGATCGCCGGCGGGCCTCCCGTCAGCTTCGAGGAACTCGATCTTCCCGTCCTCCTTCGCGGCTGACCCCCACAGCAACTCAGGTCGGTGATGCACTGACCCATCCGGCCGGTGCGGTGACACGCCGGAGTGACCCACCATGTCGCTCCCTGCCCAAGCAAGTGCGGGCGGGCGCTTGAGACCGGCGTTACCTCGCTGGCTGGCCGCCCGATGAACCTCACCCACAGCTCGCCCCGTTGCCGCACCTCGACTCCTCACACAGCAGCCATGAGGCTCCTGCTCGCCGGCAACGACATCACCGTCATCGCCCCGTGGCTCGGGCACGAGCAGATCGCCAAGATCACTTGGGACATCTACCAACACGTCACCCCGACCATGCAGTCCGAGGCCTGCCGAGATCGTCGCCGCCTCCATCTTCGGCACTCCCGGCCAGCCAGGATGGCCGTACACTTGCCAACCGAGATGTCGACCCCGCGTCCTGAGCCCACCCCGAACGAGAGCCTCGAGCTCCCCGTTGACGAGCTCCTCCGACGCGGGCGGCCGCACCTGCCCTACGGCGAGCAGGTGATCGACGATCTCACCTCCGAGGAAGCTGAAGCCTTCCTCGATGCCATCCTGAGCTGACCGTGCCCGGATAACCGAATCGGGGGCCCGTCGTCGTCGATACGGACGTCTGCAGCGCTCGCCTCCTCCCAAGCTCGGCCCTCGCCCGCCGCTAAGAACCGCTCCTCGTCGGCCGCGTCGAGTTCGTCTCGTTTCAGACTGTCGCCGAAGTTCGCTACGGCGCTCTCCTCCGAGACTGGGGTACCGCCCGCCTCCGGCGCATGGAGGCCGAGATCGCCCGGACCGAAATCGTGCACTCCGGAGGTGACCTCATCCGCGTTTACGCCGATCTTCGCGTCGCCTGCCAACGCATCGGACACCCCCTCTGCCAGCGCGAGCACGACGCCGACCGATGGATCGCCGCCACCGCGCTCCGCCTCGGCATCCCTCTCGTCTCCAACGACGGCATCTTCGAGGACACGCCCGGTCTCGCGCTCCAGACCGCCTGATGCACTCCGACGCCCCTGCCCACATCTGGGTGGACCGCAAAGGTGGCCTGGTTCGCGACGCACCGACTGCTGGTACGAGCCCCGGGCCGAGGTTCGACTTCGGGGCCGGGGGTGGATCAGTGGTCAGGTAGGTCACGGCTCCGCCGCCTCCCGCTCAGCTTCGATGGCGGAGCCGGAGCTGGCTCGACAGGCGGCGCGCCGTCGCGTGGCCCCGCCCCTCCGCCCGTGCCCGTCTTGAGTGCGGCGCTGGCCATCTCGTTCGTGTCGAGATCAGCGACTTGAACCCCCACGGTTGGCCGCCCTCGTGACCAGGTGATTTCGCGAAGGCGTGGGGGGTCATCTCGGTGTCGGAGGGGCGACACACACACGAGGTCCACGCTTTGTGCGTCCGTTCACGAGGGCGTTTGGTCTTGAGGGAGACCACTCTGCTCTTGCCCGCCGCCTGAGCGTGGTTTTGGTCGGTGGCAGGATGTGTCGACGGTGGCCCGACGGCAGCAGCGCGGGGCAAGCTGGTCGCGCTCGGATCGTGCCGAAGGTCGGCCGTCCCTGCCGGAACCGCTGAGCGTCGCTCCGCTTCAGCGGCGGTCCGAGATCGCCATCTATCTGGAGTCCTCGGGGGGGCGCGTCGCCGCCCAGGTCGAAAGCGCGTCATTACCGGGCGCCGACGCCCGTTCCCGTGCGCCTGGATTGGCGCGCCTACGAGGCGGAGCGAGCGGCGGCCACTCGCACTCCACCTTCGCGAGGACGGTTCCTCGCATGCAGCCCATGACGGCGGCGACTGGTCGTCGTACCAATAACGGTATGGGATCTTCAGCGTCGTTCCACGCCGGTCCCGGCCAAAGACGTAATCGACCCAGTCGATGGGCGGTGTGATCCAGTTCCGAAGGTGTTCGATGAAGCTCAAGTAGAAGAACAGCAGGCTGTCGTCGCCGACTTGTAGCCAAAGTGGTGCCTCCGCCTGCTCGCCGCGGAAGGCGAAGTTCAGGCCCGGCGGGTCTTCTGATGGGGTTCCCCCATACAACAGTCAGCTGGTCCACGACGACCATGGCGTCGCAGCGCCCTCGAGGGTCGACCTTCATGACCTGCTCTCCATATCGGTCCGCGACCGTCTCGGGCTTAAAGCTTGTATGGAGGAAGAGCGCCACGGCGAAGAACGACGCAAGCAAGCCTCTGAGACCGCGGCGGCCACCGGGCGCCAAAGGGTGTCGCCAGCGACGGCGTTCGGCCTGTGAGCCCGCTTACCACGCCGTGCTCGACGACGCCTTCTGCCTCCTGCCCCCAGGGCCACCACCGCGCCCGCGCCACAAGGGAGGCTTCGACGTCCACCAGCGGGCGGCATGGAACCTGGCCACCCGCCTGCGCGACGACGCTGATCAGGTGCTGCGTCTTCTCGACGACACCCGGGTGCCGTTCGACAATTATGCCGAGGTCGCAGTTATGCCGAAGTCCACGCGAAGGCGCTGGTCGGGACGAGCAGAGTTCGGCATAACTACAGCGCCTCCAGGAACGCCA
>DATLEK010000097.1:0-22334 GCA_035525365.1 Acidimicrobiales bacterium | reverse complement strand
CGACGGTGCGCGTTTCGCCGGCGTACTCGTAGCCCCACACCTCGGCGAGCAGCTGTTCGCGGGTGAAGACGCGGCCGGCGTTGGCTACCAGGAACGCCAGGAGGTCGAACGCTTTCGGCTTGACCGGTCGGACCTCGCCATCGCGCAGGAGGCGATGCCCGGCCAGATCGACATCTGTCCGGCCGACCCGGATCAGCGTTGCTTGATCGGCCGGCCTGTCCGTGGACTCGCGCCTGCGCAGGTGTGCCCGAATGCGCGCCTGCAGCTCGCGCAGGCTGAACGGCTTGGTGACGTAGTCGTCGGCGCCTACCTCGAGGCCCACGACGGTGTCGATCTCCGAGCTCTTGGCCGTGACCATGATGATCGGCGTCCGTGACCGTTGGCGGATCTCCCGGCACACGTCGACGCCGGACAGGCTGGGCAGCATGACGTCCAGCAGGACCAGGTCCGGCTTCACGGCGTCGAACATGGCCAGGGCGCCGATGCCGTCACGGGCGACGTGGACGAGGAACCCCTCCCGCTTCAACCCGACGATAAGTGCATCCACGAAGGACTCCTCGTCCTCGACGATCAGGACGGTGGGGCTGGCGTCGGACAAGGGATGCTCAGCCGGCCTCGGCCACGAGGCCCATGGGGCGGGCCTCGGCCGGCAGCACGAGCGTGAAGGTCGATCCTTCGCCCTCCACCGAGGAAACCTCCACGTCGCCGCCGTGGTTGGTGGCGATGTGGCGGACGATGGAGAGGCCGAGGCCGGTCCCGCCGGTCCCGCGGCCACGTCCCCGGTCGACGCGGTAGAAGCGCTCGAAAATGCGGTCCAGCTCCCGGGAGGGAATGCCGATGCCGTGATCCTCGACCTCGAGGCTGATGGTCGAGCCGTCGGTGCGGGCACGTACCGACACCTCGGATCCCTCACCGGAGTACTTCACCGCGTTCTCGAGAAGGTTGGCGAACGCCGACACGAGCTGGCGGCGGTCCCCGACGAGGTTCCACGAACGGGGGATCTCGCCCACGAGGATGCGCACCTCACGGAAGTCGGCGGCCCGCCGTACGTGCTCGACAGCCTCGGCCACCACAGCACCCACCGCCACCGGCTCGTGGGTCACGGTCGGTTCGCCTTCCAGGCGGCTGAGGTCCAGGAGGTCGTCGATGATGTGGTTGACCCGGAAGGCCTCGTCCTGCATGCGGCCCACCAGCCGGCGGACCACGGCGAGGTCGTCCTCGGCGGCCAGCGTCTCGGCCAGCAGGCCCAGGGCGGCCACCGGCGTCTTCAACTCATGGCTCACGTTGGCCACGAAGTCGCGGCGCACGGCCTCGAGCCGCCCTCGCTCGGAAACATCCTCCACGATGACGGCGCCCGCCCCCCCGGGCAACGTCACGCCCGTGAGCGAGAGCGTCCTCCGGGGTGGACCGAACAGCTCCAACGAGCGGCTGGCCGGTGCACCTCCTGCCGCTGCCGCCATGACCTCGGTGACCGCACCCGTCGCCAAGGCATCGGCCGGCCTGTTCCCCAGGAGGCGGGAGGCAGCCTGGTTGCGGAGCAGCTCCCGTCCTCCCGGCCCGGCGACGATCACCCCGAGAGGTACGGCTTCCAGTGTGGAGCCCAGGCTCGCCGAACGCTCTTCGGCACCGGCCAGAGCGGCGAGGGCGGTATCAGCCCGGTCGAGGCGCTTCGTGACCACTTCGAGCTGCTCGTCGGCGCGCCGGGCGGTCCGGACATACAGGAGGGCGAACCAGGCCGCCGCGGTGGTCGCCACGAGGGCAATGCCGCTCAGTACCAGCTCCACGACCTCGACCCTAGGCACAATCCAGGCCGCCGATCCCGCACTTCGGGCGCATCGGCCGACTGTTCACCGCTCGTTCACCGTGCCGCCGCCGGCTCGCCCTGCTCCGGCTGCATCCCCTGCCCGTTGCCCTCACCTCGCCGGCGCTCAATTGGCGGCTGAAAATGCCGATAAGGGAAGACGCGCTGCCGGTAGGTCCGACAGGCGACGCCGCTGAGGGTGACCGCATGGACGAGAGCACGACAACGACGCTCGATGGCGATGATGACGTTGAGCACCCTCCGCCGTCCGGGAAGTTCTCTTTTATCCGGGCCGCGGCCGGGTTCCTTCTCGAGGATGCTCCGGCCGGCGGCGTGTTCACCGGCCCCACACCAGAGCCGGCACCTCCGAGGATCGAGACGGTGGAGCTGGTCGACCTGCCGCCGATGGCCCTCCCCAAGCCGCCGCCCACGCCCCTGGCTCACCGCTTGATGGTTTTCGCCCTCATTCCGTTCGTGATCATCGCCATCAGCGGACTGATCGTCATCAACCGCCCGTCTCCCCGGCGCCAGCAGCCGGCGCCGGCGCCGGCCGCGGCCGCGGTCCCCGATGTCGAGGCGCCCGGCGTGACTCCGCCGCCGGCGCCGGCTCCCACGACCCCGCCCAGGGCCGCCACCACCACTCAGTTCCCGACCGTACCCACCACCCGTGCACCGAGAGCCGTCACTGTCACACCCACCACGGCCACGGAGACCAGGGAGCCTCCCGCCACCACGCCGAGCACCGAGGCACCGCCCACCACCGAGGCACCCGCCACCACCACCACGACGGAGCCGCCGACGACCACCACCACGGGGCCGTCGACGACAACCACCACCCAGCCGGAGACCACGTCCAGCCAGCCGACGCTGAGCGAGCCGCCGCAATAGCCGCAGCACAGAACCGCACCGCCTTCCCTCCTCGGCACTGCCGCCGCCGTCCCTTTGTACTGCCGCGGCTGCCGCTGACCGGCTCCTGACGCCAATGGGTCGGCGCCTAGACCCCCAACCTGGTCAGCGCCTGGCGATGTAGGTGTCGCGGCGGATGGCGACCTCCATCTCCATTTCCTCGACACGGTTCTTGACCACGTCGCCGAGGCTCACCAAACCCGCCAGCCGTCCTCCGACCACCACGGGCAGGTGGCGGTTCCGGGTCCGGGTCATCTCGCCCATGACGTGCTTGACGGTGTCCTCGGGCGAGCACGCGGGCACGGCCCGGTTCATCAACGCGCTGACGTGCAAGTCCAGCATGGCCGCTCCGTGCCTGCTGAGCCCACGAACCACCTCCCGCTCAGCCACGATCCCCTCGACGTGATCCCCGTCGCGCGTGACGATCAGCGCTCCGATCCCCAGCGTGGCCAGCCTGTGCACCGCAGTGGACATCCGTGCGTCGGGCTCGATGGTCTCGACGTGCCTCCCCTTGACCTTCAGGATGGCTTCGACCTTCATGGCCGCTCCTTTCGTCGGGACTCCGTACTGCGTGTGCTCACCAATGGTACGTGGTCGCAGGCGGTTGCGAAATGGGAAATCCCGGGCCGCAGGGTCGCGGCTGGCGGCCAGCAAGGCCAGGAGAGCACCGCTCAGGAGCAGCACCCAGCGCCACTGGTGGGTGACGACCGGATAGAGCGCCCAACGAGACGGCACCAACGTCGCCACCGCCAGTAGGCCCAACAGGCATGGGGCGCCAGCGGCGCCGCCGAGGCCGTCGCCCCGTTGACGAGCGGCGGCAGCGGACGCGGCCAGCACCACGACCACCAGCGCGCCCACCTCGAGGTGTGCCGGCGGGGCGGCGCCAGCAGGGATGCCCGTCACGCCCATGGTTACCAGCCACATCGCCGCGGCGAGGGGGAGGACCAGCACGAGGTGGAGGGTTCGCCTCCACCACAGAGGGGACGGCGAGTTGGCGAGGGTGGTGGTGGCGGGGTCGTCGAGGGCGAAGGAGCATCCGATGGCCATGGCGCTGGCGGCCAGGGTCTGCTCGGGCCCCTTGAAGCCGTCGTAGGCCAGGCCGATGGCGCCGGCGCCGCCGAGCAGGACGGGCTTCCACATCACGGCGCGGAACAGATGGGGCCATACGGCGCGGGGCGGTCGCGACGGCCGTGGCGGCGCCGGGCGGGCCATCACGGGCAGGCCCGGCCCACCCCCGGCGTCACGGGGGGGAGCTCACCGAGCCCGGTGGGCGTCGAGGTCCCCAGCAGTTCGAACAGGGTGGCGGCCGTCGTGGCCGGGTCAGTGAGCAGCGCCCAGTTGGTCGCCACCACCTTCGCCACCCGGTCGGCGGGTAGAGCGAGCAGGCGGGCCGCCATCACCACATCTGCGCCACGGCCGGCGGACCCGACCTCGGGCACGTACGGGCTGCCGGGGTGCAGCTCCCCCTTCACGTAGTCGTCGATTACGTCGAGCGGGTGCAGCCCGACCAGCGCCCGGCGCCCCTCCCGCTCGACCTCGGCGGCCCGACGCGCCAGTCGCGCTCCGGATCGGGGGCCCGACTTGCCGGCCAGCCACATGGCGGTCACCACCCGAGCCTGGCCGCCGGCGCTGCAGGCGGTGCGGGACGACGCCACCGCCGGCGGCAGGCCCACCGCCCAGGACGCTGTCTGGTAACCGACGTTCAACGGGTGGTCGGCGAACTGCCACCTCATGCCCGGGTGGACGGCGCCGTCGGCAACCCACGCCACCTTTGGATCGAGCCCGGCCTGCAGTGGGGGAACGAGCTGATCGAAGGTGTCGGGCACGGCCCGTTGGCGGACCTCGAGCGGGCGATCAGCGGTGGCCGCGGCCGCCGTGGGGACCCGGGCCAGCACCGCCTCCACCGGCTGGCGCCACAGGGGGATCCACGCCCGGCGGGAGGGGTAGGCGCAGTAGCGGACGCCGCCGTGTTCCTCGCACACCTGGTGGGCGGCGGGGTTCTGCAGCTCGTCGATCCGCGCCGCCACCCGTGCCGACGACAGGGGCCGGGTCTGCACCCAGCCGGAGACGGCCAGCAGGGCCAGCGCCGTGCCGCCGGCCACGGCGATGCGCCCCGACACACCGTGGCGGGCCAGGGCGAGGAACACGCCCAGCAGCACCAGGCCGGCCACCCACACCACGTGCCAGCCGGGGTGGCCGATGTCGAAGGTGGGGTCGAAGGCGTCGGCCTCGACGAAATGGAGCCAGCGCCAGCGGTCGTCCTGGTACCAGAAGTTGTTCTGCAGCACGATGGTGGCGATGACGGCCAAGGGCCCGCCCAGGGCGATGGGCACCCAGCGGGCCACGAGTACGCCGCTGACGCCGGCGCCGGCCACGATGAGCACCATGGCGGCGCCGAGCGACCAGCTCGGTGTGCCGACTGCGCCGGTCGAGGCCCCGGTCCAGAGGAACCAGACGGTGAGAAAGGCGATACTTGTCGGCACCAGCACCGCCACGCTCGACAGCAGGTGAGCGGCCGTGCGCGCCACCGGGGCGGTGGGAAGGGAGTCGAACAGCTCGTCGGTCCCGTCACGGCGGGAACGAAGAGCAGCCAGGTTGACGGCGATGAGCGACCCCCAGGCCGGCAGCAGCAGGGACAGGAAGCCGTTGACGTCCTCCCCGAGGACCGTGGCCGACCCTTCTGCGGTCAGCGCCCATACGCCGAGGCCGGTGAGGGCCAGCCCCACGAGGTACCCGGGGTGGCGCACCAGCAAGCGAGACTCGGCACGGGCCAGGGCGGCCACCGAGCCCTGGTGGAGGGGTCAGTGCCCGGCGGTGTTTCCTGTGCCGCCGCCATTTCGGGCTCGGGATCGATCAGGGTGGTCACGCCGCCGCGCCCTGCCCGGCGGCCTGCGCTCCCACCAGCAGCAGGTAGCCGTCTTCGATGGTGGGCTCCACCAACTCGGCGCCACCGGGGGCGTCGCCGATGTTGCGGTGGCGGCCATCGGCGTTGCGCCACGACAGCTGCGCTTCGGGTGCCCGGGTTGCCGCCAACCAGACTCGATTTCGGGCCAGCTCCGCCAACTTGCCCGTCGGTCCGTCGAATTGGACGCCGCCCTGGTGCATGACCACGACGCGCGAGCACAGGGCGGCCACGTCCTCGGTCTGGTGGGTGGACAGGATCACCGCGGCGTCCTGGGCAATGTCCGAGACGACCTCCCGGAACCGCAGCCGCTGCTCGGGGTCGAGCCCGGCCGTCGGCTCGTCGAGCACGAGCAGGTCCGGGTTCCCGAGCAGGGCTTGAGCCAGCCCCACCCGCCGGCGCATACCGCCCGACAGAGCCCGGATCTTTTTCTTGGAGACCTCGGTCAGGCCGGTCAGCTCCAGCACCCGGCGGACCTCGTCGTGGCGGCTCCGCCGGTCGGCCATCTCCTTCAGGATGGCCACGTAGTCCACGAACTCGAAGGCGGTGAAATTGCGGTGCAGGCCCGGTTCCTGGGGTACGTATCCGAGCCGCCGGCGGATGGCCACCCGGTCGCCGGCCAGCCCCGGGTCGAGCCCGAGGAGCCGGAGACGGCCGCTGTCGGGGGCCAGCACAGTGGCCAGCATGCGCAGGAGCGTGGTCTTGCCGGCGCCGTTGGGTCCGAGCAGCCCGGTTATGCCGGCGCCGGCCTGGAGGCTGACTCCGGCCACCGCCCGGGTGCGCCCGTAGGACTTCTCCAGGCCGGCGGTCTCGACGGCTGAGGTCATGAGCGGCTCCTTATTTCGAGGGCGTCCCGCTGGCGGACGACCACGGCGGCGGCGAGGGCGATCAACAGCAGGAAGCAGGCTTGCCCGGTGGCACCGAACGCCGCCAGGCCGTTGCGATCCCCATACGAGGCGGCCATCACGACCGCCACCCAGGCGACGGCCACCGCGCCGGCGGCCCGGTCCACCGACATGAAGGCAGACAGCCCGAGGGCGGCCAGGCTCAGGCCCAGTGCGGGCAGCAGCCAGGCGGCCGAGGTCCAGTGCATCTCGGGCAGGGCCAGGGCAGCCAGCCCGGCCAGTGCCACGGTGACACTGAACACGGCGCAGCCCCGCAGCATCAGCAGGCGCCAGCCGGCCAGAGGTGTGGCCGCGGTGATCCCCTGGCTGCGGTCAAGTTCGGGGCCGAAGGCGGCGGCCACGCCGGCCAGCGGCACCAGTGGCGCCACGGTGAGGAACAGGGTCAGTCCCTCGGAGCCGCCGTGGGCGGCCACCACCGAGAACATCAGGGCGACGGCCACCGACGCCAGCCACGACAGTTGCAGCGAAGGGGTGGCGGCCAGGAGCCGGGCCGTGTGGTCGGCGATCCCGAGGCGGACGAGCACCCGCTCGGCCCAAAGGATGCGGGGCTGGTCGACAGCGTCGAGCACACCCTCCCAGAGGCGCTCGAGACGCAGTGGGTCGACGTGGGTGGCCACCTGGGCCCGGCACTGATCACAGGACACCAGGTGGGCCTCGACGGAGGAGGCGGTGGCGTCGTCGACCTCTCCTGTGGCGTAGCGGGACAGTTCGGCGGTGCCGGCGTGCCAGGTCATAGGAGGGCCTCCCGAAGTAGGGGCTTGGCCCGCATCATGCGGGTCTTCACGGTTCCGGCGGGGATGCCGAGCAGCCGGCCCGCCTCGCGGGTGGTGAGCCCGTCGAGCACGGTGGCCTGCACCACCGCCCTCAGCTCGGGGGACAGCCGGTTCAGGGCGCCGGCCAGGTCGCCGTGCTCCACGCCGAGCAGCACCTGCTCCTCGGCCGACGGGGCGCTGTCGGTGAGCGGCACCGAGGCAAGGGCGGCAGACGGTCGCCGGCGAAGCTGGTCGATGAGACGGCGGATCCCGATGCCCCAGATCCACGCCGCCACCTCGCCGGTTCCCCTGTACCCCTCGGGCCGGCGCCACACGGCCATGAAGGTGTCCTGCACGGCCTGGTCGACCACGTCGGGGTCGGCGCAGCGCCGGCCGAGGCGCAGCAGCAACCATGGAGCGTGGCGCTCGTGGAGCACCCGAAGGGCGCCACGGTCGCCACCGCTGAGCGCCGCCAACAGCTCGGGGTCGGTGCGCTGGTCCTCTCCGGGCAGCATCACCGTCCGCACGCTCGTGTCCACATCGGGGTTGTCGCAGGGGACGCACTCGACGGTTCACCGTGAACCGGTGAGCGTGCAGCCGGCGACAGAGGACGAAAAGGAGGCGAGATGATTATCGTTCTCGCAGTCGTCGTGATCTTTGCCGTGGTCCTGGGCTTCAAGCGGACCGGAACAGACCGCCCGCTATGGCCGGCTTCACTGGGGCTGGTCGCCCTGGCCCTCTTCGGGCTGCTTGCCACCCGCGGCGCCGGTGGTGGTGAGGAGCAGGTCGATCCGAAGGTGTTCTTCACCCAGCCTCTGGACGGGGCCTCGGTGCCGGCACCGGTGCAGGTCGCCATGGGCGCCGAGGGGCTCGTCGTCGAACCCGCCGGTCCGGTTCGCGAAGGCGCCGGCCACTTCCATATCGTGGTCGATTCCGCGTGCGTCAAAGCCGGAAAGACCATCCCGGCCGACGCCACCCACCACCACTTCGGCAAGGGCCAGACCCAGGCCACGCTCGACCTGGAGGCGGGCGAGCACACGTTGTGCCTCCAGGCCGGCGACGGCGCCCACACCGCTTTCGGCGCCACCGATCGGATCACGGTGGCGGTCGCCGGCTGAGTTTCCGGCGCCGGCTCCTCAGTCCCTGAAGTAGCTGATGAGGCGCAGGATCTCGATGTAGAGCCAGACCAGCGTGACGGTGAGGCCGAAGGCGCCCAGCCAGGCCTCCCGCTCCGGCGCCCCGCCGGCAATGGCCTTCTCGATGAAGTCAAAGTCGAGGGCCAGCATGAGGCACGCGACACCGATGGCCACGAGGCTGAACACGATGGCCAGCGGCCCGCCGTCGCGCAGCCCGAGACCCCCGTCGGTGAAGAAGCCGGCGATCAGGTTGACGATCATCAGGCCGAGCAGCCCGATGGCGGCGCCCACGACCATCTTGGTCATGCGGGGGGTGACCCTGATGCGCCCGGACGTGTAGGCGTAGAGCATTCCGCCGAACGCCGTCCCCGTACCGAGAACGGCCTGCACGACGATACCGGGATAGGCGTTGTTGAAGGCGTGGCTTATGGCACCGAGGAAGATGCCTTCGACGGCGGCATAGGCCAGGATCAGCGGGGGGCTCGTGACCCGCTTGAAGGTGACGACCATGGCCAGGGCGAAGCCGGCGATGGCAGCGACTATGGCCGGGCCCTGGCCCAGGTCGAGGGCCCAGGCCACACCGCCGGTGGTGGCGATGATCGCCAGCAGGATGCCCGTGCGCAGGACCACGCTGTCCACGGTCATCAGGCCGGGACGGGCGTACATCGCCTCCAGATGGGAGGTGGAGGTGCCGGTGGGGACCTCCAGGCTGGCGGCGCCGGTGCGCGTGAACGTCCCGGCCCGGGTGAGAACGGGGTTGCTGCTCTGCATCTTGAAGCTCCTTCTTCGGCCACGCAGGTGCGCGGGCTTCCTCCACGGTAACGCCACGGCCGACCAATTTGTGTCCGCGACGGTGGATTCCCGGTCAGGCGTTCTTCTTCTTCTTCTCCTCCTCCTCCGGCTCCCGCTCCTTGCGGCGCACGACGAAGCTGGCCAGGGCGAGAACCAGAACCAGGCCGCCCAGAACGGACACCTCCGTCATGGCATCGTTGAAGGCCTTGCCGTTGTCCCCGATCGTCTCCTGGCTGGCCAGGGTTACCAGAACGATCTCCTTGATGGACGCGATTATGCCGACGATCAGGAAAGGCTCCGCGACCAGCTTCTTCTCCGTCATGGTGGCGCGGATGCCAGCCAGCAGCTCGAGGAGGATGAAGGCGAGGAGCAGCCCGTCGAGTGCCTCGGCCACCGCGTGCCGGGCGCCGTCGTCGATGTCCAGGGCGAGGTGGTAACAGACCATGACCATGACGGCCAAGGCGCCGAAGAGCAGGATGATCCCCGCCGCGGCGTAAACGATGTTCTCGGCGAAGCGGAGCAGGCGGTCCGCTGGTTCGGCGACCGGTTCCTCCGTCTCATTGCCTTTCTTGGCGGCGGCGCTGCTCACGCTTCCGCCCACGGTCCCACGCCGCCGATGCTCTCGGGCTCAACCCGCATGACGACGCCTGGTGGCGGGTTGTCGAACGGAGGGAACTTCACCTCCGGGCCGAGGTAGGTGTGGGCCAGCCGTTGAAGCAGCTCGGCTGCTCCGCCCTCGGTGAGACGAGCCCGCCCATTCACCACCAGGTACTCCGTCAGGCCGATCTCGTTGCGGACGGTGCCCTCCATCGACATCGCCACCCTGGGGTCGCGCTGCACGTTTCGCAGCTTCTTCCAGTTGCCCAGGTGACCGGAGACGATCTCACCGTCCTCGAGGCCCACCCAAACGATGGTGACGTGCGGGCTGCCGTCCTCGTTCAGTGTCACCACGTGGGCCAGGGGAGCGGACTCGATGAACTCCACGGCCGCCTGAGGAAGCTTCATCGGCGCACGATATCGCCGAAGCACCACCACCAACCCTCGACGTGACCCTGGTGGGCCGTATTACCGAGGCACCATCTAAGCTAAGCTAAGAGTTATGTCTCGGCGGCGAGGTGCCGCGGTGTGGAGCCACGTCACGCACCAGTCCTGCATTGCGGGCCATGTTCACGAGTTCCAGCTGGGAGCGTGCTCCGGTCTTGATGAGCATGCCGGAGATGTGGTTCTTCAGCGTGCCGACCGTGATGTTGAGTTCTCTCGCCATCTGCTTGGTCGGCGGCCCCAGGGCCAACAATTGGAGTATCTCGAGCTGGCGTACGGTAAGCGTCGAGAGAACACTCCAGCGAGCGTCGTCCTCATCGGCCCGAGTCTCAATGGACTCGACCATCCGTAGCAGCTCGTCGCCGTATATGAGGGGGTCGCCGGCCGCCGCCCGATGAGCCGCCTCCACCACCTGGTCGACCCGGACGCTCTTTGGCAGGAAGCCGACGGCGCCGGCCTCGAGAGCCTCCTGCACGTGCCTCTGACCATGGAACCACGAGAGCAGGATCACCTTCGTCTGGGGCGCCGACACGTGGATGGCCCTCGTCGCCGCGGGCCCGTTCACCCCTACCATCCAATAGTCGTAGAACACGACCTGCGGGCGCAGCCGGGAGATGGCCGCCAGGGCCTCGAGCCCGGTGACGTGGAACTCGTGGAGGACGTCCAGGGTCGGCTCACGGGACAGACTTACCGCCACGCCTTCGGCGAAGAGACGCTGGGAGTCGGCCACTAGTACCGTGATTCGGCTGCTCATGTGAGAACCGGGGGGGCGGTTGCATGATCGGTCGCCCGCACCTGCCGCCTCATCTCTTCGGAGCGATCTCGATCCGGGTGCCCGAATACGAGAATGCCCATGCCCCCTCGCCCGGGGCGAGCGAGAGGGTCTCCTGATAGCTCGACATCACGTAGCCGCCAAAGCCGTCGTTCGAGCCCGCATCCCAGCGGGCGGCAAAGTCCTGGCCGTGGGCGTGTACATCCTGTCGAGCGGGATTGCCGATCATCGCCGCGTGGTACGGGCCCAGATCGAACTGAACGGAATCGGGCCCTGCGGCCGCCAGATCGACGATCCGGGAACAGGCGAACCATGCCCAGTAGCCCCGTCCGGAGGCGGTCGGCGTGCTGGCGCCCAGCACCTCGTACCGTCCACCGGCACCGAGATCGAACCATGCGTAGAGGGGGCCGTCGGCCCCCATGATCGTGCCAGAGGGGGCACCCACCAGCGAGTAGCGCTGACCCGGGTAGGTGACCTGGTACACGCTGGTAGGCAGCGCCGGCGCGCAGGGCGCGACTGATGCGCCGAGCGTCGTCGCCGACGCGACCGGCGACGGCGGCCCCAGCTCTCCGTTGAATCCCCGAGCCCTAACCACGTAGAAGTAAGGAGTCCCTGGTGCCAGGTCCTCGACGAGCAGCGTGGCCAAGGGAATGCCGGGCGGATCACACACGCCATCGGTGCACAGGCGGATGGGGTTGACCAATGTCCCGTCCGCTACGGCGCCGGCCTGCTCGATTACGAAATGGACGGCCGGCGACCCCGCACCGTCGTCGGGTCTGGTGAAGGTCAGTCGCACCGCGGTGGCCGAGACCGGTGCGGCAAGGAGATCGACGACCCGGCCAGCAGCGGCAACGTAGATAAAGCGCGGGTCTGCGCCCTGGGCGATGTGGGCCGACGTGCCGCCGGCATTCGAAACCGACACCTCGACGGGCCCGCCCACGGCACGGGCTGGAGCAACCACGGTCAACTCTGCCTTGGAGACCACGTTGAGCGCGGTCGGGGCAACGCCCGCGGCGCCGAAGCGAACGTCGGTGGCGCCCGAAAAGCCTGACCCCCTGAGGGTCACCGGTGTCGAAGCGGCCACAGGTCCGGATGCCGGCAGCACATGGCGCACATGGGGGGCGGGCGTGTAGAGCTCGGACGGCCCGGCGAGCAACGTTCGATCGTGGAAGCCGTCGAACCTCGATTCCACGCCCCGATAGCCGCCCGAGACCAGGACGGAGCCGTCCGGGAGGGTCGTGGCGGCGTGGCCGGCGCGGGGAGACGTCAGGAGGGTCGTGTAGTTCCAGGCGTCGCCAATGGTGGAGGCCTCCGGGTCGTACACCTCGGCGCCGGCCACCGGGCCTTCGGTGGCTTCCCCCGGGAACGTGGGTCCTCCGCCGGCCAGGAGCACCTTGCCGTCGTCGAGGGCCGAGGCCGTGTGCCCGGACCGTCCAACCCGCAGCAACGGACCGATCTCCCAGGTACCGGGTCCGGCCTGGTATATCTCCGTGGCGGCGAGGCCCCCAGCCCCTGACGTCCCACCCGCTATGAGGACGTCGCCGCACCACCTGGGGGCGAGCGCCGCGGTACAGGCGGGTCCGCCCAGAAGCGTGGCGGTGTGGGCCGAGCGGCGGATCCCCATCGGGGGGGTCGAGTTCCACCTACCGGTGGCGGAGTCGAAGACCTCCGCCGTCGCCAGCGCGTCGGCGCCGACCTGGGCGGGCTGAATGGCGCCGCTAGGGACCCTCACGCGGGGCCCACCGAGTCCCCCGGTGACCAGCACCTTGCCACTCGCGAGGGAGGTCGCAGTGTGGCCGGCTCGCGCCGTCGTCATCGGCTCGGCGGATGCCCACAGGTTCAGCGTGGGGTCGTAGACCTCGACCGCCACCAATGGTGCATACCGGGTGTCCTCCGCAGTGGCGCCTCCGCTGACGAGAACCCGTCCGTCGGCGAGGAGGGTGGCGGTGTGGGACAGGCGTGCGACCGTCAGCCGGCCAGCCGGGCTCCACGTGCCGGAGGCCGGATCGTAACGCTCCGCGCTGCCGAGAGCGGCACCACGCTCATCCTGACCGCCGACGACGAGCACGGTGCCATCGCGCAGCGCGGTGGCTGTGTGCTGGAAGCGCTTGGCGGACATGGCGCCGGTGGGCGACCAGGCCCGCGTCGTCGGGTCGTAGATATCGGCAGTGGCCAGGACCGGGAAGGGCGTGATCCGGGGCGCTTCGCCCTCGGGTGCCTCGAAACGATCGCCGGCGAGGAAGTTCTCGGTTCCCCCCGTCACCAGCACCCTCCCGTCGGGTAGGGCGGCGGCCGCATGGAACGAGCGGCCCTGGCAGCCACAGGAGACGAGCGATGTCGGGTTGATCCAGGCGCCGGAGGCGTATGTGTAACGCCCGGCGGGGGACGAAAGATCGGGCCCGTCGGGCCGGGTCAGGGTGACGTCGACAATGCCCTGGGCCTGCGCCGGCCTGATCGCCACCACCTGGGTGTCCGTGGGAGGCACTGCGAGGGCCGCTCGGACGTCGCCGAACCGGACCGCCGTGACCCGCGCCAAGCCCCGGCCCCTGATGGTCACCGTGGGTTCGCCGAAGGTCGGCCCGCTGGGTGGGTCCACACCTGTTATGGCCGGTAGCGCCGGGGTTGTGGGGCGCATGAGGACCTCGTAGCCGTTGACCCCCGACACCAGCACCCGGCCGTCCGGGAGGACGGTTGCGCTGGGCGATGGCGAAGCGGTGGCCGGCGTCTTCGTGAGCGACCACGTGCTGTCGGACGAGTCGAACACCTCAGCGGACGGTGCCGGACTATCGCTCCCGGTGCCCCCGACCAGGAGGAAACTCCCGTCGGCCAGCGCCGCACCGGCCGCACCCGATCGGGCGTCGTGCAACCGCCCTGCCGCCACCCATCTGCCGGTGGAGGGGACGTATCGCTCGGCGAGCGTGCTGGCCGAGCCACCCACCGACAGCACGATGCCGCACCCGTCGGCGCAGGCCGGGTCGGCCCGTGCCAACGCCAGGTGGCCGGCCCTGCCGACGAGCATCGAGCCGGTCATTGCCCACGTCCCCGATGCCGGGTCGAACAACTCGGCCGACGTGCCCGGTCCGAGGTCCCCGCCGGTCACCAGGACCCTGTGGCACCACGTTGCCGCGCCGGCCGAGCTGCAGCTGGGTGCATCGAGCAGTGTGGCTCTGTGTTGGCGGCGCGGGAGGTTCATGGGCGAGGGAAGCTCGGTCCATTGGCCGACGCCGGGCTGGTAGATCTCCGAGGACGCGAGTGTTCCGTCGACGGTGCCAGTGGGAGTGGGGGAGTTCTCGGACCCGCCGGTCACCAGGATCGAGCCGCCCGAGCCGAGGAGGGTGGCGGTGTGCTGCTGGCGGGCCGTGACCATCGAGCCGCCGTCCCGCCATGTCCCCGCTCCTGCGTCGTAGATCTCGGTGGACGCCAAAGCCCTGCCGTCGGCACCCACACCGCCGGTCACCATGAGCCGACCATCGGCCAGCGACACCGCGGCGTGGCCGGCCCGGGCCGTGGCCAAGGCCCTGGTCGTGCGCCACGACCCGGAGAGCGGGTCGTACAGCTCAGCGGTCGCAAGCACCGTGCCTCCTGCGGCCTTGCCGCCCGCCACCAGAACTGTGCCGTCCGGCAGCGAGGTGGCCGTGTGCTCGGAGCGAAGGGGGCCGCCCGGCGTGGTGGCGGTCCAGGCCACGGACGGGGCGTGCCAGGAGAAGCGGTTCTCGGCCATGGTCGCCGATGTGCCTGCGGAGGTGGTGACGGTGACGTCAACGGTGGCGGGCGCGTGGTCGGCCGGGACCACGGTGATCTCGTTGGCCGACGAGCTGACGACCGTCGCGGGATCGTCACCGAACCGCACGGCCGGTACCGCACCGAAGCCGTAACCACTGATGGTGACGGTAGACGGCGTGCCGGTGGAAGCCACTCGCGGCTCCACTGACAGAACCGACGGACGGGCCACCACCGATGCGGGGTCGTACACCTCTACGGCTGCCGGCGGCGTGAAGCTCGCCGTTGGGGTGACGCCGCCGACCACCAGCACCCGCCCGTCAGCCAGAGAGGCAGCGGCGTGGAGGTACGGCGAGTTCTCGTTGTGTCTGAGCACGGTGAACCCTGTTGGTTCCCATGCGCTGGAAGTGGCGTCGGGGTCGAACCGGTACGTGGCATTGGTGGGCGCCCCGCCGGCCACCAGGACCTCGCCCGACGGCAACAGGCTGGCCGTGTGGCCGGAACGAGCCTCTGGCAACCTCTGCACTGCAGCCCAGCTGTTGGCCGACGGGTCGTACACCTGGGCCTGCTGGCCGAACCCGTCGAGGGGGTTGGTCGGGTCAGCCGGTGCGACGGGGTCCCCTCCGAGTACCAGCACCCGACCGTCGGCCAGCAACGTGGAGGTATGGCAGGCATGGCCGTCGCACGGGTGCTGGACGGCAACGGGAGGCAGGGTGGGTGCCCAAACGCCCAGCACCGGGTCGTAGAGCTCAGTCCCACCTGCTCCCACCACCAAGGCCTGGCCGCACCTGGACGGGACGGCGTCGGCACAGGCCTGCCCCTCGAGCACGGTGACCGTAGGTGTCCCCTGGGGGAAGATGGGGGAAGCGGCCGGAGCCCACGCGCCGCGACCGGCCTCGGCCGAGGGGTTGTAGAGCTCGGCGACGACGCCGTTAGGAAGGCTGAACCCCTCCTCGCCGCTGATCCGCAGCACCCGTCCGTCCAACAGGAGGGCGGCGCCGTCGCCATAGCTGTTCTGGGCGGGAGAGGCGGTGGCACTCCATGTATCGGAGAGCGGGTCGTAGACCTCCGCACCGGCCGGGGACGTACCGCCACCCCCGCCGGCGACGAGAACCCGGCCGTCGGCCAGCATCACGGCGAGGTGGCCGGCACCGTGGGCTCCCCGCATTGAAGCGGTGGGAGCCCATTGGCCGGCGGCGGGATCGTAGAGCTCGGCCGCTGCACTGGCGAGGCCGGACAGCCCACCCGCCACCAAGACCTTGCCGCAGTGCGCCGGGGGCTGGGGGACCTGACAGACGGCTCCGCCGAGGACGACGGCGCTGGCGCCGGCGCGGGGGGTGCTGGTCGAACCGGTGGTGGACCACGTGCCGAGCGGGGATGTAGCGCTGGCGCGGGCTCCTGCGACGATGTTGGTGAACCCGGCGGCCACCAACGAAAGCGCGGCGAAGGCCACGGCAAGAGCTGACCCCGGGCCGGCGCCCGCGGCTCGTCGACGGGACCTGAACGGCCGGCCCGGAACTACCTGCGCGTCTGCGGCGACCATCATCGGCGGGCTCTTGTGATTGCTCGCCCAAGTAGTTCTGCGCCGGGCTCTACGTGACGACAACGGCCGTGGCGGAAGCCCGGTTGTCAGCTGGATCGGGATCATGTTCATCGGCGGCCACCTCGGCGAGGCCGGTGACCGATCCCAGCCGCGTCGGGCGCACGACCACACGTATCGTCACCTCCGAGCCCCTGGCCAGGGTACCGGCCGAGCACGTGACGATCCTCCCGGCAGCCGAGCAGCTACCGCGGTCGGTGCGCACCGACACCAGAGCGGCCGACACCGGCAAGGTCACTTCGACCCGTACTCCGGAGGCTCCGGCCGGGCCCATGTTGGCGGCCGTCACCGTGTAGGCGAGGGGGCGGCCGATTCGCGCCGGCGTCGGGCTCGAGGCCATCACCACCGCCATGTCGGCCGGGGGCGTGTACACCTCGGTGGACGCAGAGGTGCTGCCGCCGGCGACG
Organism: Acidimicrobiales bacterium; assembly: GCA_035525365.1. Classification (GTDB taxonomy): domain Bacteria; phylum Actinomycetota; class Acidimicrobiia; order Acidimicrobiales. Next base: position 5,600 of record DATLEK010000097.1, on the reverse strand, counting down.
AGTACGCGGCCGTCGGCCAGGAGAGCGGCGACATGGCCGACGGCGTTGAACACGGTGCCGGCCCGGGGCGTACGCATGGGGTCGGTGTAGACCGACGTCTGGGTCCCGGGATCGTGAAGCTCGGCCGATCGGACGGCACCAGAGGTGCCGCTGCCGCCCGTCACCAGGAGGCTCCCACCCGGCAGGAGCGTGGCCGTGTGGCTGTAGCGGGGGCGGGCCAGCGCCCCAGCCGAGGCGAATGCGGCGGCCAGCGGGTCGTACCGCTCGACGGCTGCCGTGGCGGTGGCGAGTCCGTCGGTGCCCCCTCCGGCCACGACTACGGTGCCATCCGCCAGGGAGGTGCCGGTGTGGCCGAATCGGGCCACCGCCATCGGGCCGGTGGCGGCGAAGGTTCGAGAGACCGGATCGAACACCTCGGCCGAGGCCAGTGGCGCCCCCCCCGGCCCGCGCCCGCCGGCCACGAGGACCCTTCCGTTCGGGAGCGACGAAGCGGTGTGGTCGGATCGGGGGGTGGCCAGCGCGCCCGCGGGTGCGAACAGGCCCGAGATGGGGTCGTAGATCTCGGCCGAGGCGATCGGGTTCGACCCGTTGCGGCCACCGGCCACGAGCACACGTCCGTCGGCGAGAAGTGTCGCGCTATGAGCCACTCGTCCCGCCGACAACGGGCCCGTCGGTACGAAGACTCCAAGAGCCGGCAGGTACATCTCGGCCGACGGCGTGCCGGGGCACGCCACCAGGTCGGTGGGCACGACACAGCCTCCCACCACCAGCACCTGGCCGTCGTCGAGGACGGTGGCGCTGTGCCCGGCGCGGGCCCCCGTCAGCGGGCCGGTCGGCAGCCAGGTCCCGGTGTCCGGCTGGTAGAGCTCCGCGATCGGCGTGTGCAGCAGGCAGGGATCGCTGGCGTTGGCGGTGACGCACCCACCTGCAAAGAGCACCCGCCCGTCGCCGAGGCGAGTGGCGGTGGCCGCCATCCGGGCGACAACGGTGGGGCCTTCGGTGCGCCAGGCGCTCGGCGGCACAGTGCCGAGGTCGTAGGCCACGACCCCCCACTCCTGAACGCTGGCCGGGCCCGACGGGACGATGTGGGAGTGGGTGCCGGTGAACGTCCCGGACACGAACACCCGCCCGGTACCGCTCACCGCCAGGCCGCCGACGGGCACGCTTATGCCGTCACCTGCGGGAGCGCCGTTGTAGACGGCGATCCACGCCCGGTTCCCGTCGCTCGTGCGGTAGGCGGCGGTGGCGAAGTCACGTCCGGCCGAGATGCCGCCCTGTTGGGCGGTGCCCGTGACGAGAACATGACCGGTATCGGGACTGACCGCGACATCAGTCCATTCGGCGCCCGCCGCGCCGGCGTAGGTCTGTTCCCACAGCTCGGCCCCGCTGGAGGCGTCGTAGGCCATGAGCACGCCGTCGAAGTCCTGGCCGAGGGCCGTTGTGGCATCCATCTCTCCGACCACGAACACGCGGTCGCCGGTGGGACTCACGGCGAGGGCCCAGGCGACACGGAATGCCGAACCGGCGGGTGTGCGGGCCACCCACGCCGTGCTGCCGTCCCCGGCATGGAACGCGCCGGCGACGTATCGGTTGCACGGGGTGGAGCCGTCGTCTTGGCACGTCTGACCGGTCACGAAGACGAGCGAGCTGTCGGGGCTTACGGCGAGGGAGCGCAGGGCGTCGCCAGGGCTGTCGCCGGGGAGCTTCGCCGTCCACTGCTCGGCGCCGGTGCTGGCGTCGTATGCCACAACGTCGCCCAGGTTGCCCGTGACGTAGAGGCTGGAACCGTCAGCGCTCAGAGCAAGGTCGTAGGGGACCTCGTTGCCGGCGTCGTAGGCAACCCAACTCTGGGCGCCGGTGGCCGAGTCATAGGCGATCGTGCTCGTGAACCCTCCGCACGGTTCGGTCGGATCGAAGCAGCTCCCGTTGTTCTCACCGGCCACGAAGACGGTCCCGCCGTCAGGGCTCACCGTCACGAGGGTGCCGGCGCCGGTGCGCCCGGGGAGGCCGGCCAGAGCGATCCACAGCTGCGCCCCGGTCGTCGCGTCGTACGCGATCGTCGCCGAGTAAGGATCGCCCGGGAACTGGTACTGGCCCGTGACGTACACCCGCTGGCTGTCGGGGCTCACGGCCACCGAGTAGCCGGTGGGTGGGTTCATGTGGTTGGGCCCGAAGGGGAACGGCGCAACCCACAGTTCGTCGCCGTTGGCGCTGTAGCCCACCGTGTCCCACTCGCCGGTGACGAAGTACGAATCGCCGTCGGGGCTCAAGGCGCTGTCATAGGGCCGGCCACTGTCGGCCGGGCTCGATGGGCTCACATGGGTGGCCACCCAGGCCTCACACCTGTCGTCGACACCAGGCCGGGAGCAAACGGGGGCGGCGGTGTCGGCGTACACCGCCGGAACGGCACCGAGGCCGATGAAGGTGGTGCAAACCACGACCACAGCACCGAGGGAGATGGAGCGGAGCCGGTGACGTGCGAGCGGTCGGCGTGAGTCGTGGCGCATGGGAATCGGCCTCTCGTTGATCGTCGGATCTGACTCGTCCGGAAGACGAGGATCAGGTGATGGTGAAGCTGACGTGGTCGCTCCAGTTGGCGACGCTCACGAGCAGGGGGTTGTCGAGGGCCGGCTCGTTAGCGGCGGGCGTCGCCGCGCACATCGAGTAGGTGCCCCGGACAGGTGGCAGGTCGACGGCCTGGGCCGACCAGGCACCACTGCCGTTGGTGGTGAAGGTCCGGGGAAGAGCCAGCGGCGAGTTGTGGCACAGGTCGTCCCGGTTGGCCAGTGGCACGTACCGGATGACGTAGGTGGCGTTGGCGCTGAGCAGGTTCGAAGCCGAGCTGTAGACGGTGGAACCGCTGCTGGCGCTGGTGATCGTCGAACCGCCTGCCGTCGCCGAGAAGGTGATCGCCCCTCTCATGTTGACGGTGCAGGCGAAAGCCGCTGATGTGAACGCCATTGCCACCGCGGCCGCCAAGACGACTGATAGGGGCCCCACCCGTGCAATCCTTCGCATGTCAACTCCTTCGTGTTGAGATCACTTGTCTCAATAGAGGGAACCACACTCGAATGGCTCCGGCAACATGACGATCATCATGTCGACAGGGCTCCGTTCACATGACCCGGAACTCTGAATTCATGCCTCGTAGGGCATGTTCCTGATCACTTCCAGGCTCCCTCAGCAGGCAGAGCATGGCGTACCGGCCGGGACCGAGATCGAGCGCGAAGGTGCCGGTGGTGCCGGGGCGACGGGCCACTAGTGCCACGACGGTGGGGAACGGCCGGCGATCAGGCGAGTGAAGCTGCTGGTCGATGGTGAGGGGAAGGTCCTCCGGGAGCCGCACGATGACCAGTTCATGGTCGACCCGCCCGGCGTTGGTGGCTCGGAAAACTGATCTCCCGGCGTGCTCCGGCTGGCGATAGGTGAACGCGTAATCGGTCATCGAGACCTGGATGGTCGGTGGATCTCCCGGCAGGGGCACCGGATCGGGGCTCGTGCCGCGACACGAGGCCAGCACGAGAGCGACCACCACAGCCGCTACGGACCTGACGGCTTCACGTCGACGTCCAGCGCGTGCCTTCACCGGCGTTCCTGCTGAGCGCCTCGGACCCGGACGGTCGCGGTGAAGACATCCTGGTGGAGCGACCCCGGGTGTGGCGTGCGGGTGTCGGTCCATGCCGCCAGGGCTCCGGTGGACGAAGAGACCAGGCCGAGGCGTGAACCAGGGTCAACCAGGCCGACTGCCGAGGCAACCGGATAACGGGGCCCGGTTCGGGTGTCCGACGGCTCGGACGTCAAAGTGACCGCCGGAGCGAAGCTCCGACCCTTGTCGCCCGAAAAGGTGTAGCTCACCTGGTTTAGAACGTTGGACGGGTCGGCTCGCCGGTCGTAGTACACGACGTCGAGCCGCCCGTTCGGCGAGACCGACAGGCGAGGAAGGTACTGGTGCCGGCCATTGCCGACCGGGTCGTCGTTGACCCGCCGTAGGCCCGACCAGGACGAGCCCTCGTCGAATGACCGGCGGAGCAGGACGTCCCAGTCCCCGCTTCGGGCATCCGGCCAGGCGACGTAAGCGCGGCCGCCAGTGCCAGTTGCCAGCGCCGGGCCCGCCATGGTGAAGATCAGCATCACTCGCCCAGTGGGCACCATCTGCGCGTCCACGACAGTGTGCCGGCGGTAGCTGGCGCCTCCGTCGGTCGATGTCGACGTCACCACCGACCAGGTGCCTTCCCATGGCGGGCCCTCCAGGCCCTGGAAGTCCACGGCGTCATCTCCGAGGTCGTAGTAGGCAACGTGAACCCGCCCGGTGGCGCCCACGGCGACGGCTGGTGCCACGACCCTCGACCGGTGTCGTTCACTGACCTCGACCGGGGCAGAGAACGTCGTGCCACCGTCATCGGAATGGGAGGCGAGGATGCGGTTCGGCGAGCTTGAGAACCCACCCAAGGCGGGTGGCGCGCCCGGCTCGACCCAAACGAGGTGGAGCCGGCCCCGGTCGCCATGACGTGGGTCGATGACCATGCGCACCATGTACCGCCCGGGGCCCATTACACGTCGCGGGACGCTGAAGCTCCGACCACGATCCTTCGAAGAGGTGAGGAAAGCTCCCACGGGCTCATTCCCGCGACCCCTCAGCCCGGCGAACAAGTAGTACAAGACACCGTCCCCGTCGAAAGCGACCTCCGGCGCGTAGCACCGCTCGACACGGCGCGGAAGGCGCTGGACTGGCCGCACCGGTACCCAACCTCGTCCTCGGCTACCCGAGAGGTGAAGCTGGCAGTCGAAGGACGGCCCGTCAACACGTCCGGCGGCGGCCACGAAACGGTCGTCCTGGGGGTCCACCGCCAACATCGGAGAATTCTGGGCACGTTCGGCGCCGAGGTCGATAGCCGTCATGGGGACCTCGAAGTGGACGGTGGCGCGTGCCACGGCGTTTGCCACCGTCGTATCGGACACCGAAGCCAAGGCGATGAAGAGGATCGCCGAGAGCAGGCAGGTTCTTCGCATCCGACAAGCCAACCTCACGGCGGCGCAACTGGCAACGTGCCGACCGTCATGCCGGGAACACGCCGGGCACGCCACCCAAAGCGCTGCTGGCACCGACACCGGCCGCGACAAAAATTCCTTACTGGACAAGGGCTTCGGGGCATCTTGTCACACCCGGTTGGTATCGTGACAACGTATGTTCGATGCGCTTGCGTTGGAAGTCAAAGCGGTCACCAACCTCGATCTCGGCAGCCTCGGGGACGAGGAGCTGAGCGAGGCAGTGGTCGTATTGGCCCGCCTGCGCTCGGCCCTGGAGGCGGGAGAGGCACGGGTGGCCAGGGCCTGGAACGACCGGCGAGCCTGGGCCGCCGATGGCGCCAAAGCCGCCAGTGCATGGCTGGCCAGGCGCACCGGTGAGGACAAGTCGGACTGCGGCAGCCGCCTGTGGCTGGGCCGGGTCGTCGAGGACATGCCACTTGTCAAAGAGGCGTGGCTGGCCGGCGACATCAGCGCCGCCCACGTGCGTCGCCTGGCCAGGGCCCGCAACCGGCGCACCGAGGAGGCCTTTGCCGCCAGCGAGGCCATGTTGGTGAACCACGCCACCACCATGA
>DATLEK010000075.1:0-14971 GCA_035525365.1 Acidimicrobiales bacterium | reverse complement strand
GCACCGGTGGCCTCGTCACCCTCGAGCTTCTCGGCCCGGTCGAGCACATGGGCCTGGGCCCGCAACAGGGCGACGCCGCCGCCGGGGACGACACCCTCTTCCACGGCTGCCTTGGTGGTGGACACCGCATCTTCGATGCGGTGCTTCTTCTCCTTGAGTTCCACCTCGGTGGCGGCTCCGACCTTGATGACGGCCACGCCGCCGGAGAGCTTGGCCAGGCGCTCCTGGAGCTTCTCCTTGTCGTAGTCCGAATCGCTGTTCTCGATCTCGGACTTGATCTGGACGATCCGGCCCTTGATGTCGGCCTCGGTGCCGTCACCCTCGACGATGGTGGTCTCGTCCTTGGTGATGGTGACCTTGCGGGCCTTGCCCAGCAGGTCGAGGGTGATGTTCTCCAGCTTGAGGCCGACCTCCTCGGTGATGACCTGGCCGCCGGTGAGGATGGCGATGTCCTGCAGCATGGCCTTGCGGCGCTCGCCGAACCCGGGGGCCTTGACCGCCACCGACTTGAACGTGCCGCGGATCTTGTTGACCACCAGGGTGGCCAGCGCCTCGCCGTCGACGTCCTCGGCGATGATGACCAGCGGACGGGCCGACTGCATCACCTTCTCGAGGATGGGGAGCATGTCGCGAACGGCGCTGATCTTGGAGCCGCAGAGCAGCACATAGGCATCCTCGAGGACGGCCTCCATGCGCTCGGGGTCGGTGACGAAGTACGGCGAGATGTAGCCCTTGTCGAAGCGCATGCCCTCGACCAGGTCCATCTCCATGCCGAAGGTCTGGGACTCCTCGACGGTGATGACGCCGTCCTTGCCCACCTTGTCGATGGCCTCGGAGATCATGCCGCCGATCTCGGAGTCGGCGGCGGAAATGGACGCCACCTGGGCGATCTGCTCCTTGGAGTCGACGTCCCTGGAGATGCCCTTCAAGGAGGCGACGGCGGCTTCCACGCCGGCCTCGATGCCCCGCTTGAGCGACATGGGGTTGGCGCCGGCGGCCACGTTGCGCAGGCCCTCGTGCACCATGGCCCAGGCCAGCACGGTGGCGGTGGTGGTGCCGTCACCGGCGACGTCGTCGGTCTTCTTGGCGACCTCCTTGACCAGCTCGGCGCCGATGCGCTCGTAGGGGTCCTCGAGGTCGATCTCCTTGGCGATGGAGACGCCGTCGTTGGTGATGGTGGGGGCGCCCCACTTCTTGTCGAGAACGACGTTGCGGCCCTTGGGGCCGAGGGTGACGCGTACGGCGTCGGCGAGCTGGTTCATCCCGCTCTCCAGCGCCCGGCGTGCATGCTCGTCAAAAGCGATCATCTTGGACATGTTGTGGTTCCTCCCACGGTGTAGCGGTCGATTAGCACTCTCATAGGTCGAGTGCCAATCGTAGCCACGGTTCCCGTGGGTCTGCAAACGCAGGAACTCAGTGAGGAGTCATGGGAGGACGGTTGAACGCCGTCTCCAGCCGCTCCAGCAGCTCAGCCTTCTTGAGCTCGGTCTCCCGCCGCTCGTTCAGCTCGCCAGGCGTCTTCTCCAGCAGGATCCGCACGGTCTCGAGCAGGTCCTCGGGGTCGAAGGGCTTGGTGATGTACTCGTCGGCACCCAGCTCCCAGCCCCGGGCGAAATCCTTCTCCGCCGTCTTGGCCGTGAGCATGAGGACCCTGGTGTTGGGCGCCAGGCCGAGGCGGCGGCGGCTGCGCAGCACGCCGAAGCCGTCGACCCCGGGCATCATCACGTCGAGCACGAGGCAGTCCGGAGCACGGTGCTGCATGGCCACCACGGCCTGGGCGCCATCGGCCGCCTCGCGGATGTCGTAGCCGGCATCCTCGAGGGTGAAGGAGAGGATGGCGCGGATGTCAGCGTCGTCGTCGACGATAAGGACGTCGGTCATTTCACCGATATCGGCATCGCTACTGGGTGGGTTAAGGCAGAGCTGCAGCCGCCGGCGACTGCGGGGACGATGGACACCGTCTGGCCGGGCTTGACGGGGGTGTCGAGGCCTTGGAGGAAGCGGACGTCCTCGTCGGCTACGAAGACGTTGACGAAGCGGCGCAGCTTTCCTGACTCGTCGAAGAGGCGCTCTCCGAAGCCGGGGTGGCCTGTCTCCAGGGCGGCGAGCACGTCTCCCACGGTAGACCCTTCCACGGGGATCTCGCCGGCGCCGCCGGTGAGACTCCGCAGCTGGGTGGGGATGCGCACTTTCACGATCCGGTTGGTCTCGTTCGTCTCGATGCTCACGTCTGGACCTCGATGGCCTGGTTGAACGCCTCCATGGTAGGAGCGATCGTGGCGGTGGGGCCGCAGCTCGGGCTGACGGCATCGATCGTCTTGAGGCCGTGGCCGGTCACGTAGGCGACGACCCGCTCGTCGGGACGCACCACGCCGGCGGCGGCCAGCTTGGCCAGCGTGGCGATGGTGACGCCGCCGGCGGTCTCGGCGAAGATCCCCTCGGTCCGGGCCAGCAGGCGGATCCCCTCGACGATCTCGTCGTCGGTGACCGAGGCGATGGCACCACCGGTGGAGCGGACGGAGTCGAGGGCGTACCAGCCGTCGGCCGGGTTGCCGATGGCCAGCGACTTGGCGATGGTGTGGGGCTTCTGGGGCCTCACGTGGTCGGTTCCCTCAACAAAGGCGGTGGCCACCGGTGAGCAGCCGGTGGCCTGGGCCCCCGACACCCGCACGTGGGGCTCCTCGTCCAGCAGTCCGACCTTGTACAGCTCGTCGAAGCCCTTGTGGACCTTGGTGAGCTGGCTTCCCGAGGCGATGGGCACGACCACGTGATCGGGCACCGTCCAGCCGAGCTGCTCGGCCACCTCGAAGGCCAGCGTCTTCGAACCCTCGGAGTAGTACGGGCGGACGTTGACGTTGACGAAGGCCCATGTGGGATGCTCGCTGGCCAGCTCCGCGCAGAGCCGGTTGACATCGTCGTAGTTGCCCTCGACCGCCACCAGCTTTCCCCCGTACACCGCAGTGGTGACGACCTTGGCCTCCTCGAGGTCGTGGGGGATGAACACGATCGAGTCCATGCCGGCGTGGGCGGCGTGGGCGGCCACCGAGTTGGCCAGGTTGCCGGTGGACGCACAGGCGGCCACCTTGAAGCCGAGCTCGCGGGCCTTGGTGAGGGCCACCGACACCACCCGGTCCTTGAACGACCCGGTGGGGTTGAGCGTGTCGTTCTTCACCCACAGCTCACCCAGACCCAGCTCGGCGGCCAGCCGGTGGGCCCGCACCAACGGGGTGAAGCCGGCGCCGAGGTTCACCGGATTGGCGGCATCGGCCGGCAGTAGCTCGGCGTAGCGCCAGATGGTGGTGGGACCGGCGGCGATCTTCTCCCGGCTGATGGCCGCGGCGATGGCCTCGTAGTCGTAAGCCACCTCCAATGGGCCGAAGCAGTACTCGCACACGTGCAGGGCCTCGGGCGGGTAGGGGCGACCGCACTCGCGACAGCACAGGCCGATCACGCTGCTGGCCCCGGGGACGGTGGATGTCACGGCTCCTCCTCATCGCTCCGGGCATTGGCACCTGGCGCACCTGTTCGGATGACGCTGGTTGTCGCGGTGTCGACGGGCCCGGCCCCTCGACCGCTCTGGATGATGGGGGAATGATACGCCCGCGGCCGGGCCGCCCGGCAATCGCGGCCAAGATGTCGGCCCGATGCTGCGCCCCCCGCTGCCCGCGTTCCACCACACCGACTTCTCCGCCGGCGGCCTCGTCGCGTCCAAGGACGGCCGGCGGGTGACTGTATGCCTGCCCGCCTGCGACGAGGAGGCCACGGTCGGGGCCATCGTCGCCACCATCGTCGCCGAGCTGGTCGAGAACCACGGGCTGGTGGACGAAGTGCTCGTGATCGACGACGGCTCTACGGACGCCACCGCGGCCGCAGCTCGTGATGCGGGGGCGCGGGTCGTTTGCAACTCGGGACTGGGCAAGGGCGCGGCCATGTGGACCGGGGTCTCCGAGGCGCAGGGTGACCTCATCGTCTTCTGCGACGCCGACGTGCGGAACTTCTCCTCCTCGTTCGTCGTCGGCCTGCTGGGCCCGCTGTTGGCCGATGACGCCATCGCCTTTGTGAAGGCGTTCTACGACCGGCCCTACGAGGATCTTGCGGGCCAGGGTGGACGGGTCACCGAGCTCGTGGCCAAGCCGCTGCTGCGCCGGCTCTTTCCTCACCTCTCCCCGGTGCTCCAGCCCCTGGCCGGCGAATGCGCCGGCCGCCGGGAGGTGCTGGAACGGCTTCCGTTCGTGGAGGGCTACGGCGTGGACCTTGGGCTTGTGATCGACGTGGTCGAATGCTTCGGCGTGGGCGCGCTCGCTCAGGTCGACCTCGGCCACCGCCGGCACCGCAACCGCCCCTTGGAGGAACTCGGCCCCCAGGCAGAAGCCGTGTTGGCCACCGCCCTGGCGCGGGCCGGCCTGGCCGCCGCCGTACCGGAATGCCCCGCTCTCGCCGACGAGCGCGTCACCAGCGCTTTGACGACGAGAACCGTCGTATAGCGACGGTTTCTGCCGTCAGAGCACGGAGGCGTTGTCCCCGACCACGTCCTCCACCAGCCCGTCTCCCTCGGCTGACTCCTCGTTGGCGGCGGCGTCGTCGAAGGGCTCGTCGAGCACGTGGACCCGCCACAGGTGGCCGCCCACGATCTTGAGCATGGCGGCGGCGGGCACGGCCATAAGAAGGCCGAAGAAGCCGCCCAGGGTGCCGCCGGCGAGGAGGGCGAGGATCACCGCGGCCGGATGCAGCTGCACCACCCGCTGCATCACCTGGGGGGTGATGAAGTGGTTGTCGATCTGCTGGGCGGTGGCCATGACGACGACGACGCCCAAAGCCTGGAGAGTGCTGCCGGTGGTGAGGGCGATCACCACCCCCGGGATCCCGCCGACCCAGGGCCCGATCAGCGGGATCACGTTGAACAACCCGGCGATCATGCCCACCAGGAACCAGAACTGGAGCCCGATGGCGAACAGCCCGGCCGAGCACATGACGCCGACGATGGCGGCCACGAGCAGCTGGCCGCGGAAGAAACCGCCGATGGCGCGGTTCAGGCGCCGGCCGACGTGGAGCACCTCGTCGCGCGCCCCGAACGGGATGAGCGAGACCATCACCGTGCGGATGCGGGGAAGGTCCACCAGCAGGTAGAAGGCGATGATGGGAGCCAGCACCAGGATGAGCAGGATGTGGAAGACCTGGAGGCCCACGTCCCTGGCCCGGTCGAGTTGCTGGCGGAAGGTCAGGTTGTCCGAGGAGAAAGCCTGGGAGAGGTCGTCCCGGGTGAACTCGTAGAAGGTCCCGGCGGACTCCGCTGCCCGCTCGTCGATCCAGCGTTCAGCCTTGTCCTGGATCTCGGGCCAGTCCTCACGCAGCTCGCCGGCCTGGTCCTCGACGAGGGGGTAGACGAGGAGGCCGCCCAGCACGAGGAGGCCTAGCACGCTCAGGTAGGCGAGCCCGGCACCGAGAGCCCGGGGCACCCGCCGGCGCTGCAGGCGGGTGACGATCGGGTTGACCAGGAACACGATGGCCCCGGCCAGCAGCAGCGGGGGGAAGATGACCCGCACCGTCCAGAGGACCATTCCGACAATGGCCAGGAGAGCGGCCACGCCGACGAGCGACCAGGACAGCTGGCCCGCCCGGCGAAGCCGCTCCGTCACGGGGCGAAGGGTAATGCTGCGAGGTAGCCGGCAACGGCTTCGGTGACGCAATCGAGTGGCTCGGCCATGGCCCGCTCCAGGCCGAAGCGGTCGACCAGGCAGACCGGCTCCACCGGGTGGGTGCCGAACACCTGCCCCACCACCACGAGAACCGGTACGCCGGCCTCCTCGGCCAGCTCGACCACTCCCCCCACCACTTTGCCCTGGAAGGAATGCTCGTCGAGGAAGCCTTCGCCGGTGATCACCAGATCGGCCTTCTCGATGCGCTCGGCCAGATCGATGGCGTCGGCCACCAGGTCGAAGCCGGGGACGAGGGTGGCGCCGAGGGCGGCCAGGCCACCGGCCAGGCCGCCGGCGGCGCCGGACCCGGGGATGGACGAGACGTCGAGGCCGAAATCCTCGTTGTAGATCTGCACGAGTCGCTCGAGGCGCCGGCGCAACAGCTCCACCTGGGCCGGCGTGGCACCCTTCTGGGGGGCGAACTCGGTGGCCGCGTCAACGAAGGTGGTGGAGACGTCGTAGGCGACCACCAGCTCCACGCCGCGGAGGCGGCCGTGCGGTCTAAGGGCGTTGATGCAGTCGAGGCCGCCGTCAGTGGTGGCGGAGCCGCCCATGCCCACCACGATGCGTTCGGCCCGCGCCGACAGGGCGGCCGAGATGAGATCGCCGACGCCGGCGGTTGAGGCCCGCATCGGATCGTTCCAGTCCGCACCGCCGGCTCGTTCGAGACCGGCGGCCTGAGCGACCTCGATGACCGCCGTGGAGCCGGGCAGCATCCTCCACTCCGCCTCCACCGCCTCGCCCAGCGGCCCACGGACCCTCGCCCGGCGGACGCTGCCCCCCAGTGACTCGAGTATCCCCTCCCCGCCATCGGCCACAGGAGCCTCGTCACAGGTCCAACCAGCGGCACCGGCAGCCCTGGCCACCGCACCGGCCACCTCGGCAGCCGACGCCGAACCTCGGAACTTGTCGGGGCAGGCCACGAGGTGGCGGCCAGGGTTCGGCGGGCTCGGCACCCGGGTATCGTGCCACCGGCATGGCGCGCCCCGACGTGGTGATCGTGTCCAACCGCGGCCCCGTGTCGTTCAAGAGGGACGGTGACGGCTCCCTGGTTGCCACCCGTGGCGCCGGCGGCCTCGTCTCCAGCCTCGGCCCCGCCGTCGCCGGCACGGGCGCCACGTGGATCTCCACCGCCGTGTCCGATGCCGATCGTGAGGCGACGGCGAAGGGGGCGGTGGAAGCAGAGGGATTCCGCCTGCGCTCCCTGGCCGTCGACCTCGATCTCTACAAGCAGTACTACGACGTGGTGGCCAACGCCACGCTGTGGTTCATGCACCACAACCTGTTCGACCTCCCCCGCCGGCCGCGTATCGACAGCCGCTGGCGCCGGGCATGGCAGGGCTTCTCCGCCGTCAACCGCGCCTTCGCCGAGGCCGTGGCCGAGGAGGCGGGCGAAAGCGCCACCGTCCTGGTGCACGACTACCACCTCCCCCTCGTCGGCGGCCTTCTCTCGTCACTGCGTCCCGACGTGCGGGCCGTTCACTTCAACCACATCCCGTTCTGTGACCCCACCGGCCTCGGCGTTCTGCCCGACGACGTGGCTCTGGCCCTGCTCGAGGGGCTTGGCGGCCATACCGCGTGCGGGTTCCAGAGCCGGCGCTGGGCGGCGTCGTTCGAGAGCTGCTGCCGGGCCCGCGGCGTGACGGCACCACCCTCGTTCGTGGCCCCGGCGGGCACGAGCGAGGAGCACATCACCTCGGTGGCGGATTCGTCGGCCTGCGGCGTTGAGCTGGCACGTCTGGAAGAACAGGTCGGTGACCGGTCCCTCATCGTGCGGGTGGACCGCATCGAGCTGTCGAAGAACCTGCTGCGCGGCTTCCTCGCCTTCGAGGAGTTGCTGCTCGCTGATCCGGCATGGCGGGAACGGGTCGTCTTCGCCGCCTTCGTCTACCCGTCCCGGGTCCAGCTGGCCGATTACCTGGCGTACCGGAGCGAGGTCGAGGGGCTGGTGGAACGGATCAACAACAGGTGGGCGACATCTTCGTGGACACCGATCCTGCTCGACACCTCCGACTCCTTCGTCCAATCCGTCGCCGCCCTGCGGCGCTACGACGTCCTGCTCGTCAATCCCGTGCGCGACGGCCTGAACCTCGTGGCCAAGGAAGGGGCGATAGTCAACCAGCGCCACGGTACGGTGGTTTTGAGCCGGGAGGCGGGGGTGTGGGACGAGGTGGGCGAAGCCTGCCTCGGGATCAACCCTTTCGACCTCGTCGGTACGGCCGAGGCGCTGGCCACGGGACTGGCGATGACGGCGGAGGAGAGGGGCGACCGGGCGGCCCGGCTGCGGGCATTGGCCGTGAAAGGGACCCCGTCAGGGTGGCTCCAGCTCCAACTAGACGCCGCCGGCCAGCGCTAGCTGAACGGAGCGACTACAGGAGGGTCCGCAAAAGGGAGAGGGCGCCGGAAGGGCCGTCCACCACCAGGTCGGCCTGGTCGAGGAGCTCGGGGGGAGACTCGGTGCTGCGCACGGCGACAACCACCGCGGTGAAACCGTCCTGAGACTCCTCGAGCGCCTTGAGGGAGGCGAAGGCAGGAAGATCGCCGAGGTCGTCGCCCAGGAAGCACACCGCGTCGAGACCGGCGGCCAGCCCGGCCACCACCGTTCCCTTGTCCACCGGGATGGGCGGACGCAGCTCCTCGGACATGCGGGCGGGATGCAGCACCAGACCCGTCCGCTGCGCCTGGTCCACGGCCCACCGCCGGCACCACACCTCGGCTGTCGGGTTTCTCCGGTAGTGCAACGTGACGGAAAGGCCCTTGCGCTCCACGAAGACGCCCGGTGGCGCCTCGGCCTCGGCCAGATCCGCGATGGCCGCAGCCACGGGTCGCCATTGGCCGGCTTCCGGGTGGGAAGTCACCTGGTCGCCCTCGGCTGTCTCCAGGCCGTAGAGCCCGGTGGCGAGCAGCCCGCTCCGGCGGTTCCCGTCGGCCAGCTCCAGGTGCTCGGACAGGAACCGCGCCGGACGGCCCGACACCACCGCCACCCGTGCGTACAGGCGGGCCAGGCCATGGAGCACTTCCACGGCGCCGGCCAGGGGCTCGGCGGCAGCAGGGTCGCCGACGATCGGAGCCAGGGTGCCGTCGAAGTCGGTGAGGATGCCCGAGGTGGCCCGGCTGGCGAGAAGGGGGGCGAGAAGCGCCGGTGGTGACTCCGACGCGACCATGGGCCCGACCGTACCCCGAGGCGGTGCCGGGTGCACCGTAGCCTCGGGTCCCGTGCCCCTCTCTCTCCGCCGGCCCGTTTTGGCGTGGGCGCTGCTCGGGTTGGCCCTGACAACGCTGCTGGGCGGCTGCCGTGAAGGCACGGTGAGCCTGGCGTTCCGTCCCGATCCGGGCCAGCGGTACACCTACCGCATCTCGGTCCGGGCCACCACCGTCACCACGGTGGCCGACGAGCCGCCTCGTCGCACGAGCAACGAGACCATCTTCGTTTCGAGCCAGAAAGTTCTGGCCGTCACCCCCGTCGGTGGCCGCGTAGAGGTCCGGGTCCAGGAGAAGGGATCCCCCGCCCAGACCTTCGTCGTGGCTCTGGACCGGGCCGCCCAGCTGGCCGAGGTGGAGAGCATCGAAGGTCTCCCCGCCCGGGCGCTCGGCGATCTGGGTCTGTCGGAGATCTTCCCGGGGGCGGCTGCTGCGCCTCCGAACCGGCCCCTCGCCCCGGGCGAGGGTTGGGACATAGACACCGCCGTGAGTCTGACCGATGCTCCCCGGGCCCGGCTCCGAGGGAGCGGTCGCCTGGTGTCTCTGGGGAGGATCGACGGAGTCGATGTCGCCCGGGTCGAGAGCCGGTATCGCCTTCCCGTGCGGCAGGCAGCCGCGCCCACCGACAACGGCCTGACTCTCGACGGCAGCCAGACGACGACGGCCCGGGTGACCTATTCGATCGACGACGGGGCCGTCCTGTCGGCTGAGGCCCGGACCACGGGCACCTTCGACGTCACCTTGTTCCCACCGCCCGGGACTCCGGGGTCACCGGCACCAGGAACACTGTCGGTGGTGGTCTCTTCCACCACCGAGCGCCTCGACTCGCCCTGAGGGCGGCACCGTCAGGCCCGGGTGGTGCTGGTGGTGCTCGAAGCCGTGGCCCCACCGGCTTTGGTGGTGGCGGTGGTGGCCGCGGGTGTGCCGGGCGTCGAGGTGGTGAGGCGCGCCGCCGTCTCGGGGCCGACGATGACCACGACATTGGCGCCCCGTATGTCGGGCACGGGCGGTGGCGTGGGCATGGCCTTGACCGCGGCCACGCCGAGGCCGAGTGACGAGGCCACGGCCTGGGCCTCCCGCTCGAAGCCGGCGGCGAAGTACACGGTGGTGGCGGTGACGGACGTGCCGGCGTCGACAGGAGCGAGCACGTTGAAGCCGGCAGCACGCAGTGCGTCGGTGGCCTTGCGGGCCGCCCCCTTCACGTCGGTGCCGTTGGCCGAGAGGACCTTCACCTCCTTGGGTGCCCGGGCCGCGAGGGTGGTGGAGGTTGTGCCCGGCAGGCTGCTGGTGGTCTCGGGCGAGGAGGTGCTGGTGGAAACGTCGTCGCCCGCCGTCACCTGCCTCGACGGTTCGTCATCGGCGGCGTTCAACAGCACGATCCCGATGACGACGGCCACGGCCAGCAGGGCTGCGCCTCGCCCGGCGGCCATCCCGCTGGAGCGCCCGAAGGAACCGTCGTCGGCCGCGTGACGGCCCCGTTTCACCATGCGGGGTTCATCTTGTCAGGTCCTGGTCACCGCGCTTGCGGCCCACCGGCGGAACGGCCTTCGTACCGGGCCCGGCGACGCAGGTCCCGTACCCGTCGGAGCCGGCGGACGACGAGAGGGTCGTAGCCCACGGCTTCGGGGTCGTCGAGCATCTCGCTGAGCAACTTGTAGTAGCGCGTGGGCGACAGCTTCAAGCGGGCGCGGATGGCCGAATCCTTCGGCCCCGGCTCGGTCCACCAGGACCGCTCGAAGTCAAGGATCGCTTTTCCACGGTCAGTGAGTGCCACACGCGCAGCCTGCCAGCAGAGCACCCCCCACTTCAAGGACCCTCCCGAGCCGGGTGTCGGAATCGAACCGACGACATCCTCATTACAAGTGAGGTGCTCTACCAACTGAGCTAACCCGGCGCTGGACGACGCCGGTAAACGTAGTCAGACGGCGAGAGGGACGTCCTCGGGATGCTCCTGCAGCTCACCCTCGAGCTTGCGCTTGATGCGCTGAAGGGCATTGTCCACCGACTTGACGTGGCGGCCGAGCTGGCGGCTGATCTCCTCGTAGGACCTGCCTTCCACGTAGAGGCGCAGCACCTCGACCTCTAGGGCCGAGAGCATCTCGCCCAGTCTCATCCGGATGCTGTAGAGCTGCTCGCCGGCGATTACGGCGTCCACCGGATCGGCCAGGCAATCAGGGTCGACGAGCGCCTCTTCGTGCTGGCCACAGGCATCGTCGTCGTGCCGGGGCCCGGCGATGGGCAGATAGCGGTTCAGGGGCTGGTGCTTGCGCCGGGTCGCCGTCTTTATGGCCGTGATCATCTGGCGGGTCACGCACACGTCGGCGAAGGAACGGAAGGAGACCTGCCGGTCCGCCTGGAAGTCACGGGCCGCCTTGAACAGTCCGATCATCCCCTCCTGCTCGATGTCATCGGAGTCGGCTCCGACAAGGAAGTAACCGCGCGCCTTGGCCCAAACGAGGCGGCGGTACCGCACCATGAGGACGTGCAGAGCCTCCTCGTCGCCCAGGTGGAAACGCTCGACCAACTGGACATCGGTCAGATCCTGCAACGGGATGGACTGGATGATGAAGGCCATGTGAAGCTCCTGCGGCTGCGACGAGTGGGCAACGGTGCCGCTGCTGGCACCACTGACCGTGGGGGGTATTAGTCAGTTGTAGCTAGCCCTCGTCCTGAAGTCAATGTGTCTTTAGTCACGTCTTAAACACATTTGCGACAGAAATTCGGTATTATTCGGACAAATCCGACATATTTTCGGTGTCAGCCTGCCGGCGGCGAACGACCTCGTAACAGGCCACCGCCCCCGCCGCCGACACGTTGAGTGACTCCGGGCCTCCTCCGCGGGGGATCGACACGAGCATGTCGCAGCGCTGCTGGACCAGGCGGGACAGGCCCCCACCCTCGGCCCCGAGCACCAGGGCCACCGGCTCGGTGGCCAGGGTGAGGTCGAAGACGCTCGTGGGGCCGTCCGGGTCCAGGCCCACGACCCAGACACCCGCCGTGCGCAGCCGGGCCAGGGCGGCCGGCAGTCCGGACACCAGGGCGAGGGGCAGGTGCTCGATGCCTCCGGCGGCCACCTTGGCCACCGTCGGCGTGACGTGGGCCGAGCGGTGCTGGGTGAGGATGGCGCCGGTGGCGCCGGCGCAGGCCGCCGTCCGGATCAGCGCGCCCAGATTGTGCGGGTCGGTGATCCCGTCGAAGGCGAGCAGGAACGGGGCCGGCCTGCCGGGCACGGCGCGACAGAGATCGTCGAGGTCGGCCTCCTGCAAGGGCTCGGCATGGGCGATCACGCCCTGGGGCGCCTCGGTGCGGGCGGCGGCGTCGAGGCGGGTGCGGGCCAGTGTCCGAACGGCCACACCCTGGGCGCGGGCCAGCTCGATGATCTCCAGCAGCGGGGGGGACGAAGCCACCGCCTCGCTGACCCAGATGTCGCGCACCCGCCGGCGGCCGGCGACCAGCAGCTCGCGCACCGCCCGGCGGCCCTCCACCTGGTCGCCGCCGAGGCCGGACGCCGTGGTGGTGGGCGGCCGGCGCCGGCGGGGCGGGGCCGGGCTCATCCGGATGTGCCGTCGTCGGAGACCTCGACCAGGGCGACGGCCCAGCAGGCGATGCCTTCGCCACGGCCCAGGGCGCCGAGGCCCTCGGGCCGGGTGGCCTTGACGCTGACGGGAGCCCCGACGGCAGCTCCGAGCCGTTCCTCCATGTCCCGGCGGTGGGGGGCGAGACGGGGCGCCTCGAGCACCACCGAGCAGTCGGCGTTGCCGGGCCGGAAGCCGGCCTCGGCCATTCTCCTCACGACCTCGGCCAGCAACTCTACGCTGTCGGCGCCGGCCCACGCGGGGTCGGTGTCGGGGAAGTGGGTGCCCAGATCACCGAGCCCGGCGGCGCCGAGCAGGGCGTCGGCCACCGCATGGGTGACCACGTCGGCGTCGCTGTGGCCGGCCAGCCCGCGGGCGTCCTCTTCGAAGGCGACACCCCCCAGCACCAGCCGGCGATCAGGATCGTCACTGAAGGCGTGGACATCGAAGCCCTGACCGACCCGTAGCGACCCCCTCACTCAGCGGAGCGTAGCCACCAGCGCCTCAGCCACCACCAGGTCCAGGGCGCCGGTGAGCTTGAGATTCCGCGGGTGCCCCTCGACCACGACCACCGTGGCTCCTGTCGCCTCGACCAGGGCGGCATCGTCGGTGGCCTCGGCACCGCCGGCGTGGGCCTCCCGCAAGAGGCCGGCGGCGAACGCCTGCGGGGTCTGGACGGCCCACAGCCCGGCCCGCTCCAGCGTCTCGACGACCCGCTGCCCCTCGACCCGCTTGATTGTGTCCGGGACCGGAACGGCGCACACCGCTCCGCCGGCGCCGGCCCGCACCGCCTCGACAACGGCCTTGAACAGGTCGATCGTCGCCAGGGGACGGGCGGCGTCGTGGACGACGACGACCTGCGCGCCGGCGGGCACCGCCGCCAGCCCGCAGCGCACCGAGGCCGACCGGGTGAGGCCGCCTGCCACA
This sequence comes from Acidimicrobiales bacterium, assembly GCA_035525365.1. Taxonomy (GTDB): domain Bacteria; phylum Actinomycetota; class Acidimicrobiia; order Acidimicrobiales. The sequence goes on along the minus strand of DATLEK010000075.1, from coordinate 1,572 downwards.
ACCACGTCGGCGCTCGGCTCCGGCTCGGCCACCTGCTCGGGCCTAACCACCAGCACCACGCCCTCGCAGGTGGATCGGGCGGCGTCCAGCGACCAGTCGAGAACACGCCGGCCGCCGAGCTGCTCGTACTGCTTGGCCCGGCCGAAGCGCTCGGAGGTGCCGGCGGCCACCACCACCGCCCAGGTGCTCACCGTCTCACCGTCGTCACGACTCAGGTGGTCGCCGGCTCAGCGCTGGGCGGGGCCATTGAGGCGAAGAGCATCCGGCCCATGGACGTCTGGACGTTGCTGGTGATGCGCACCTCGATCTCCTGGCCCACCATGGGTGCGGCATCGCCCACCACCACCATGGTGCCGTCGTCGAGAAACCCGACCCCCTGGCCGGGTTCGCGGCCCTCGCGGGTGATCGGGAGGAGAACGACCTCGCCGGGCACGTGGACCGGGCGCACGTTGTCGGCCAACCGGCGCAGGCTCAGGCACCGGACACCCTGGAGCTCGGCCACCCGCTGCAACGCCTCGTCCACCGTCAGGAGACTGGTCTTGAGACGGCGGGCCAGGGCCACGAGCTTGGCGTCGACCTCGTCGTGCTCGGGAACCTCGTCGTCGAGCACGTGCACCTCGATGCCCGGCTGGTGCTGCATGGCCTCGAGCATCTCCAGCCCCCGCCGGCCCCGGCGCCGGCGGTTCTGGTCCTGGGCGTCGGCGATCCCCTGCAACTCGTCCAGCACGAAACGGGGAAGGAGCAGGGCTCCCTTCAGGAACCCGGCCCGGGCCAGGCCGAGCAGGCGGCCGTCGATGATGGCGCTGGTGTCCATCAGCACCGCCTCCTGCTCCTCGAAGCCGTAGGGAGACGCCCGTACGAGAGGACGGGAGGAAAGACCGGCCATGGCCAGGAGCTGGTCGCTCTTGCGCGCGCCGAGGCGGAAGCCCTGGAAGGCGGCGGCCCAGGTGCAGACGCCGACGCCGATCCAGCCGAAAGGCGCTGGAACGAGGAACCCGGCCGGCAGTGACACGACCAGGATGAGAGCGGCCAACAGGATGGCGCCCACGGCGCCGGCGAGGATGCGATGGGCGGGGACCTCGTCGATTCGCCGCTCGGCCACGTCCTTGGCCTGGTTCAGCAGGCGGCCGAAGAAACCACCGACCACATAGCCGGTCAGTGCCCCCAGGGTGGCGCCCACCACCGCGGCGTTGCCGGCTTCAGCCCCTTCGGGACCCCGGCCCAGGGCGAAGCCGCCGGCCGTGGCCAGAAGGACGATGAAGAGTCGGACGATCTCTACGAACATGCGGCTCCTCTATCGACCGGCGACGGGAGCGGGATGAGGGCCCGCCGAAAGGTTTACGGCAGGGCGTCGTTGAGCTTCTGCTCGGCCTCTTCCTCCGACACGTTGATGGCGAAGGTGAGTTCCGAAACGAGGATCTGGCGGGCCCGGGTGAGCATGCGCTTCTCGCCGGCGGAAAGGCCCTTGTCCTTGTCACGGATGGACAGGTTCCGGACGACCTCGGCGACCTGGTAGATGTCACCCGACTTCAGCTTCTCGACGTGGTTCTTGTAACGCCGCGACCAGTTGGT
>DATLEK010000131.1:0-6002 GCA_035525365.1 Acidimicrobiales bacterium | reverse complement strand
CGGGAAGCAAGCAGGTGGCGGTCGACCCCGTCGGCTGCAAGCCCGGCGACTGGGTGATCGCGTGTGGCAGCTCGGCGGCGCGCGACGCCGCCGGCAGCAAGGAGTACCCCAGCGACCTGACCATCGTCGGCATCATCGACTACTGGGACGACGAGCTCGAGGAGCGGGCTGCGGCGACCGCGGACGGTGCGCGACGATGAACATCCACCGCGTCACCTGCGACCTGGTCGCCACCCATCGAACCCCTTCGCTCGCCGACAAGTCGCTGCGGGTGGTCGAGGACCACCGCGGCGACCTGGAGGTGGCGCTCGACCCGGTCGGTGCAAAGCCGGGCGACTTCGTCATCACCATCGGCACCTCGGCGGCACGCTATGCCGCGGGCGATCCGAGGATCACCACCGACCTGACCATCGGTGGGATCATCGACCACTGGAGCGAGGAGCGCTGGCGCGACTGACTCGGTCCAATCCCACCCCCTAACACCCGATTCAACTCACCACGGAGGAAACAAAAACAGATGGCCAATAACAACAACGACATCATGGGCGTTGCCCTGGGCATGATCGAGACCCGGGGCCTCGTGCCCGCTATCGAGGCTGCCGACGCCATGACCAAGGCGTCCGAAGTGCGGCTGATCGGCCGCCAGTTCGTCGGCGGCGGCTACGTCACGGTGCTGGTCCGTGGCGAGACCGGCGCCGTCAACGCCGCCGTCCGTGCCGGTGCTGACGCGTGCGAGCGCGTGGGCGACGGCCTGGCTGCCGCGCACATCATCGCCCGGCCGCACCCCGAGGTCGAGAAGATCCTTCCCGACGGTAGCCGTGACCCCCAGTACTCCGGGGCGGTGAGCTAAGCGCAGGCGTCCAGCGGGGTCGCCTCCACGCCAGCCAGCCAGGTTGGCGTGGAGGATCCCCTTATCGACGAGGAGAACCAAATGACCACGGAACCCCGGTCGCCGGAGGGCTGGACGGAGGTCCAGCAACCACCGTCGCTGTACCGCCGCTTCGAGTTCGCCGCCTACGCCGAGGCACGGGCCTTCCTCGACCGGCTCGCCGGCCTGTCGAAGGAGACCGGGCTCTATCCGGATCTGAGCTTCAGCCGGACATACGTCAACGTCACAGTGTATGCCTCGGATGGAGCGGCCATCGACGCGGAGGCGCGGGAGTTCGCCGCCCGCGCCGAGGCACTCGTCACCGTGGACGCCGCGTGACATGACCCCCCCCAGGCGCCGCCCAGCCACCTCCGCCACCCAGCGGCCGACGATGGCGGCGAAGAAGGACAGCACCCAACTGCTCGGCTCCGACGGCGAATCCATCGCCGAAGAGGCTCCGACGGGTGCCGGTGGGGACTCGGTCCCTTCAGAGACCGGGCAAGCGGCCCCTGTGGATCGGGCGGCGCCGCAGTCGCCAGGACGATCTCGTGCGCGGCACCCGGAACGCATCTGGCCGGACTGATGCTGCCTGGCCGCCGTCTTCCCCTCGTCGGTCGTCCCGTGGTCGACGTGGCTGTCGGCGTGCTCCGCGCGCCCGACGGGCGCGTGTTGCTGGCAGAACGCAGGGCCGGCAAGGACGCGGCCGGCTTCTGGGAGGTCCCCGGGGGCCAGGTCGATCCGGGTGAGAGCGCGGCCCAGGCCGCGGCGCGCGAGCTGCTCGAGGAGGTCGGCGTCCGCGCCCTCGAACTCGCGCCCTGGCGGGTCTACGAGCACGACTTCCCGGCCAAGCGGGTGCGGTTGCACTGGTTCCACGTGCGCCGGTGGTCGGGCGAGCCGAAGGGGAGGGAAGGCCAGCGGGTGGCATGGGTGGACCCCACCCGTCCGACGGTCGGGCCACTGTTGCCGAGCAACGAGCTGGCCTTGACGACGTTGGCGCTCCCCGAGCTGGTGGCAGTCGCCCAGGTGAACGGCGGGCCGGGCGCTTCCGACGAGCTGCTGGCGAGGCTACCGCCGTTGGCGGCCGACGGCCTGCGGCTCCTCATCGTGCGAGCACCGGAGCTGGCGCCTGCTCAGCGAGTCCAGCTCACCCGCCGGCTGCGCCGGCTCAGGCGGGGGACCGGGCTGCGCCTCCTCCTGTCCGGGACGGCCCTGGAGGCGCGCCAGGCCGGTGCCTGCGGGCTGCACAGCAGCGCCGCGGCGCTGGCCTGTGTGACAGAGCGCCCGCCGACGCGCCTGTGGGCGGTGTCGGCTCACAACGCTCGGGACCTCGAGCGCGCCAGTGCGGTGGGTGCCGACGTCGCCCTCGTGTCGCCGGTTCTACCCACGGCTTCGCACCCCGGAGACCAGGCGCTGGGCTGGGACGGCCTCCGGGCGCTGGTCGCGGCCAGCCCGTTGCCCGTCTACGCGCAAGGTGGGCTGGGGCCTGGTGACATCGGCGCAGCGCGCTCTGCAGGGGCGCTGGGTGTGGCGGTCGACATCTCCCGCCTCTCGGGGTCGGGCGGCCATTGGACCACGCCGTGACAGTCCAGCTTCTTGCTGCCTAGGGATCCTCAGTCGAGATGACGCTGCCAGAGACATTGTTGCTCGTTGTTCCCGCGCTGCCGGCGATCGCCGCCGCGGCGATCGCCGTCGGCCGTCCCGTCGGAGAGCGGTCCTCCCGATGGGCAGTTCAAGCGGCCTCTGCCGCGTTCGCCGCGGCGGTCGTTCTGGCGGTCATCGTGGCCGTGAGCGGACCCGTCGCCGCCGTGGTCCAGGGGGGCGACGGCAATGCGCTCGTTGGCCTGTATGCCAGTCGCGTCACCGCTCTGTTGGGCTTGCTGACCACCGGCGTCGGCTTGGTCGTGCAGTCCTTCGCCGGCCGTAACCTGCAGGGGGATCTTTTCGGGCGCCGTTTCTTCGGACTGGCTTCGCTGCTGACAGCGGCCACGACCTCGGTGGCCTTCGCCGCCACCCTCGGCCTGCTGTGCGCCTCCTGGATCGTGGCCGGCCTCGCGTTGGCTGCGCTGGTGACCCACCGGGCCACCTGGCAACCGGCGCGGCGCTCGGCCCGGCGGACTCTGCGCAGCCTCTGGGTGGGAGACGGAGCGCTACTCGTGGCCACACTGCTCGCCGTCGTCTCCGTCGGCGACATCGACCTTCGCTCGCCGGCGGGGGCCGCCAAGGAACTCGCCAACGCGTCGATCCCGGTGCTCGGCGGGAACGTGTTGGCGGTGGTCGCCGTGCTCCTCACCGTTGCCGGCATTTCCCGGTCCGCGCTCGTACCCGTGCACCAGTGGCTGCCGTCCACGATCGCCGCGCCCACGCCGGTGTCGGCGCTGCTCCACGCAGGCGTGGTCAACGGCGCGGGCATGCTGTTGGTGCGTCTCGCTCCGGTGTTCGGGGCGTCGGCAACGGCGACGCACCTGGCCTTCGCCGCGGGCGCCATCACTGCTTGTTACGCGACGACCGTGATGCTGGTGCGCAGCGACGTGAAGGGCAACCTGGCGTGGTCCACGGCAGGGCAGATGGGGTTCATGACGGTGCAGGTGGCCATAGGAGCGCTCCCCGCGGCGTTGCTTCACATCGTCGGGCACGGCATGTACAAAGCAGCGCTGTTCCTCGGGGCCGGGGGCTCGGTAGCGGCCCATCACCGCCACCGGCAACGCCCCGCCCCACATCTCGTCGCCCGTTGGGTTCGGCTGGGCGTCGCGCTGCTCGTGCCGGCCGCGGCACTCTGGGCCGCGTACCTGGTCATCCACCCGCACCTGTCGACGGCGGCGGGCGTGCTCGTGACGGTTTTCGCGTGGGCAACGGCAGCCCGGGCCGTTGATGGGTGGCTGCGCTCGGCCCCGTTTCGCCCCGTCCCGGCGGTCGCAACCGCGACACTCGGTGCCGTCGCCGGAGTGTTCGCCTACGTCGGCGGGCTGACCGCCGTGGAGACCTTTGTCGCTCCCGCGATTCCCGGCGAGGTCGCCGAGCCGGTCAGCTCCGCTGTGCTCGTTGCGACGCTCGCCGCGATCGTCCTTGTGGTCGCCGTCGTCTGGCTCACTCCCGGGGAGCGGATGCGCAGGTTGCGCAGCCAGGTGTACGCCTTCGCTCTCACCTCGGCGCCCGTCGCCTCCTCGTTGACGACCCGAGGCAGTTCGACCGGGGTCGCGCCCGTTCCAGAATCCCGCCACCTTCGGCCGGACCTGGAGCTGGCCCGATCGACACGATCGAGATGAGCAACCGAGACGACGGCCACGGCGGACGATCTGCCGGCCACACCGAACTCCTCGCCGATGTCTCCGAAGCGGCGGAGATCATCGCTCCGCTCTGGCCCCTGACCAGCTTCGTGGCGGTCAATCCGCTCCTCGGCCTGCAGCACCTGCCCTTCGACGACGCCACCGCCATCGCCCGACGGTGGTTGCGGGCACGCACCCACCTGACGCTCGCCGCCTTCCGCCAGGCCCATGAGCGCGGAGCCACCACCGATGCGGATCTCCGGCGCGCCATCATCGAGGTCGACCCGAAGCTCGCGTCACAGCCCACCTTCGAGATCGGGGAGCGAACGGTCGATGCGGTGGAGATCGTACGACTGGACCTCCTCGTGGGACCGGATGACAAGCCCCGGGAGACCGCGGGCGATCGGGTCGGCCGTGCGGATGTCGCGACCGTCCGGGCGGTCAGCCAGCTCGTGGCCGCGTGGTGTGCGGTCTTCGTAGACGAGGCCCACGTTCCGTGGCCCATGCCCCGCCGCAAGGACGGGTTCTTCCGTGCGTGGCGAGAGCTCGCGCCGCACGACCGGCGGCTCCGGCGCCTCGCCGGCCCGACCGGCATGCAGTGGCTGGCGCAACTCCCTGATCCCCCGCTCGAGGCACTCGCCGCTTCCCTCGATGCACTGGAGGTCGACGGCAATCGCGTCGACGCCCTTCGCCAGCACCTCGGCCGGCTTCCGGGCTGGTCCGGGTACGCCCGCTGGCACGAAGAGTGGGCTCCGCCCGACGACCATCGTCCCCCGTTGCGCCTCCTGGACCTGCTCGCCGCGCAGGTGGCCGCAACCGCCGCGGCGGCCCATGGCACAGGTGCCCGGCTGCCTCCGCAGCACCAGGATCAGGCGGTCGACGAGCTCCTCGAGCACCGGGTGGCGGCGGTGCTCGCCGCTCTCGGCAGCACCTCCGACGACCTCAACGTCGCCTCTGCCGTGCGTGGCGTCCTCCAGCAGGTGCCGCCGCCGGTGCGGAGGTCGATGTGGCTCGAGGCGCAGGAGGGCAACTTCCGCGATCGTCTGCTGGGACTGCTGACCCGCCTGGATCCCGGCCCGGTGATCGAGCGGCCGGACGTGCAAGCAGTCTTCTGCATCGACGCGCGCTCGGAGGGCCTGCAACGCCACCTGCAGGCATGCGGCCCCTACGACACCTTCGGGTTCGCCGGGTTCTTCGGCGTTCCGGTTCGCTGGACGCCGCTCGGGTCGACGGAGAGCCAGCCGCGCTGCCCGGTGCTGTTAAAGCCTGACCACGATGTCGCCGAGCAGCCGCTCGTCCCTCACGGCGCCCTCGGCTATCTCGCCGCGCAGCGAGCCGGCGGCGCAGGACGCGAGGCCTTCCACGGCGCCAAAGGGAGCCTGGGCGGTCCGTTCGCGCTGGCCGAGGCGGCGGGCTACCTCCTCGGTCCTGCGGCCGCGGCCAGGACGCTGACACCAGGCCTGGTGCGTCGCCTGAAGGGAATGACGGCGCGCCGAGTCGCTCTTCCACAGACACGACCGGCTGTCGAGGCGGAACGGGACGGCGGCTTCGGCTTGGCGCTCGAGGAGCGGGCCTCGTTCGCCGAGAACATCGTCCGGACCATGGGCTTGACCCGCTTCGCCCGGCTCATCGTGCTCTGCGGGCACGGCAGCTACAACGTCAACAACCCACACGCATCCTCCTATGACTGCGGCGCGTGCGGCGGCGCCCCCGGTGGCCCGAGCGCCCGTGTGGCAGTGGCCATCCTCAACGACCCTGCGGTCCGTGTCGGCCTCAAAGGCCGAGACATCATGGTGCCCGACGACACCCGCTTCGTCGCCGCCCAGCACGACACCGTCTCCGACGTAGTGACCGTTCTCGACCGCGAGGCC
>DATLEK010000124.1:0-20460 GCA_035525365.1 Acidimicrobiales bacterium | reverse complement strand
GGAGGTGCTCCGCCTCCTGGTCGACCGCCGCGACATCGTGCGCCGGCGGGGCCGGTGGGCCCGGCGCGCCCTGGAGCAGGTGGAGGTCCCCGCGGCGATCCGTGATTCCATGCTCGAGCGCGTCGCCAGCTTGGGCCCCGATGAATCGCCCTGGGTCCACCGGAGGCTCTGATCCCACAAGGAGACTGAGCTGTGCCTGCACTCAGGAAGTACGACCAAGAGACCCGTGATCGGGCCGTGAGAATGTATCGAGACCGTCGCCGGGAATTCCCGGTGGAGTCGGCGCTGCAAGCCCGCCGAAGGGTCGGTGAGCTGCTCGACGTCAAGGCCGAGACCCTCCGTGGCTGGATCGATCGGATCGACATCGACGCCGGCGAGCGGCCAGGCATGCCGTCGGCGGTAGCAGCCGAGCTCAAAGAGCTCCAGCGCCAGAACGCCGAGCTGCGCCGGGCGAATGAGATCCTCAAGACCGCCTCGGCGTTTTTCGCGGCGGCGGAGCTCGACCGCAAACTGCGTTGATCGTCGCCTACATCGACGCCTTCCGGCACCGCTTCGGGGTCGAGCCGATTTGCCGGGTGCTCTCCGAGCACGACATGGCGATCGCCCCGAGCACCTACTACGCCCACCGAGCCGAGCCGGTAACCCAGGCCGACTGGGACGACGCTCACATGGCCAATGTCGCTCTGGAGCTGTGGCGGGCCAACCGCAGCCTGTATGGAGCCGACAAGCTGGCCACCGCCATGCGCAAGGCTGCCCATGACGTGGGTCGGGATCAGGTGGCCCGGCTCATGGGCATAATCGGGATCGAAGGCGTGCGACGGGGCAAGCACACGACGACCACCACCAGGCGCGACCCCGCCGCCTCCCGCCATCCGGATCTGATCAACCGGGCCTGGAAGACCCCGACCCGGCCCGACCAGTGGTGGGTTGCCGACTTCACCTACGTGTGGACCCTGGCCGGGTTCGTCTACACCAGCTTCGTCACCGACGTGTGCTCACGACGGATCCTGGGTTGGCGGGTATCGGCGTCCAAGGCCACCCCACTGGTCATGTCCGCTCTCGAGCAGGCGCTGTTCACCCGCCGGCGCGCCGATGCCCGCTTCGCCTCCAAAGGCTTGGTGTTCCACTCCGACGCCGGTAGCCAATATACTGCCATTAGCTCTACCGAAGCCCTCATCGACGCCGGTATCGCACCCTCAATCGGTACGATCTGATGGCTGGTCGTGGGACGGTTTGATTACCAGCAGCTGGACGATCCTGCTAGTGGTTTTTCGCCTGGTCGAGGGCCCACGGGGCTCGGGCAAGTCGACCCTCCTACGAGGCATCGCCTCCGCCCGAGGCGGCACCGTGCTCGACCTCGACGACCCGGCCACGGCCAGGTTGGTGGCCGAGGACCCGGCCGGCGCTGTCGGAGGCCGGCCCGGCCTGGTTTTCGTCGACGAGTACGCGCGGGTGCCCGAGGTGCTGTCGGTGGTCAAGCGGGAGGTCGATCGCGACGGGCGGCCCGGCCGCTTCCTACTCGCCGGGTCGGTGAGCGGCCGACTCCTGCCCACCGGCACGGAGACCCTCACCGGCCGGGTCCACCGCGTGGTGCTCCCGCCGCTGTCCGCCGGCGAGATCCTCGGGGCGGGGTCACCGCTGCTGGGGCGGCTGGTGGCCACGGGTGAACCGGGGCGGGTGGAGAGCGACCTCGGTCGCCGGGACTACTTCGACCTGGTGGCGGCGGGCGGTTACCCGGCGGCGTTGGCCCGGCCGACCGACCAGGCCCGGCGACGGTGGCATGCCAGCTACCTGGCCACCGTGGCCGACCGTGGCCTCGGTGCGCTGGTGGACGTGCGCCACCCCGGCGCGCTGAGCAGGCTGTACCGCATGGTCGCCGAGCGGACCTCGTCGGTCGTCAGCCGCAGTGCCCTCGCCCAGCAGTTGGGGCTTAACCCGGCGACGGCGCGGTCGTACCTCGACCTGCTCGCGCGCGTGTTCCTGCTCAGCGAGCTGCCGGGCTGGACCGTCGGGGTGTCGGCCAAGGTCGGGCGGCGGCCGAAGGTGCACGTCACCGACACGGGTCTGGGCGCAGCGGCGATCCAGCTCGACGCCGCCCGGCTCGCCTCCGCTGCGGTGGGTGAGTCGTTCCTCGAGAGCTTCGTGGTGAACGAGCTGGCCAAGCAGGCGACGGTGATCGACGAGCCGCTCCTCCTGGCTCATTTCCGGGACCGGTCCGGCGTGGAGGTCGACGTGCTCGTGGAGCGCACCGACGGGTCCGTGTTCGGGTTCGAGGTGAAGTCGGCGACCACGGCGAGCGCCCGTGACGCTGCCGGCCTCAGGTTCCTCCGCGACCGGCTCGGCGACCGGTTCAAGGCGGGCGTTGTGCTGCACACCGGTCCCCTGACCGCCGGCCTTGGGGACCGCCTGTGGGCGCTGCCGGTGGCCGGACTGTGGGATGCCGGCAATCGCCTCGGACCGCTTGGCTACCGCTTCTTCGAGGTCTGATGCTGTGCCGCTTCATGCCGTCCATCTGAGACAAGGCCAGCACGTAGTGGTGGGCGACGAGGAGGCCGACCCGCGGGCGGCGAGGTCGTCGCCATCAAGTCAGGGTCGCTCCGGCCAGTCCATGCCCGCGCGGCGCGCTGATCGAGCTGCTCCGGGACCTCTTCGCCGCGCTCTTGTTCCTCTTCTTCTCGTTCCAGATCGACGCCGGCGCCCTCGTCGGTCCTCGTTCCCGCCGGCACCCTTGGGAGACGCTCTGGCGCAGCGGCGACGGCTTCGCCACGCTCAGTTCACGCCTGCCAGCGGGTTTCCCCGGCCCCCGACGGCGTCCCGACCCCCGATCCGCACCGCAACGAGTTTGTCAGGCGGTGAATATGACCCACTTTATCCTTATCTTCTCTTGTACGCGCTCCCAGCGGGTCGCCGGATCGTGGCGTCGGCGGCCCTGGACGACCCGCTTTGGTCCCCCGCCCTGGCGGATCAGGCGACAGTGAGCGCCTGATGATGCAATGTGCCTTAAACGGCGCCGGCTATCGCTCACTAAAGAAACGGTCGTTTCATCTGTGCGCTATATCTAGTAACCTGTCGCTGTGGACTTCCGGCGACCGGTCGAGGCGGTGATCCCTGGCGTGCAGGGGCGCATCCTCGCGGTGTTGGCCGAAACCACCGCCGAGCTGAACCTGCGGACCATCGCTCGCCTTTCCGGCGCCAGCCCCGCTCAAGCGTCCCGGGTGCTGCCCGAGCTCGTGGCCTTGGGCCTTGTCGAGCGGAGAGAGGCACCGCCCTCGGCCCTCTTCTTGCTCATCGAGGACAACGTGGCCGGGCGCCTGGTGCGCGCACTGAGTCGTTCCCGCGACAAGGTGCTCGGGGAGCTCGGCGCTCTGGCGGGCCAGATGGACCCGACTCCGGTCAGCGCCATCGTGTTCGGTTCCCTGGCGCGGGGGGAAGGCGATGCACTGAGCGATGTGGACCTCGTGCTCGTGCGGCCCGCCGGAGTCGACGAGGACGACGAATTGTGGGCTTCATCGGCAGAGGGGTGGCGAACCTCGGCCCGGCGACTCACTGGGAACCCCGTCCAAGTGATCGAGATCGACGAGACCGAAATTGTCCGCCGTCTCCGCCGACCGAATGCGCTCTGGGCGAACGTGCTGCGGGAGGGCGTCGTCGTGCACGGCTTATCGCTCGAGTCCATCCGAGGGCGGCGCATTGCCTAGGCAAACTCGCACCCGGCCAGTGAGCGCGGCCCAGGTTCGCGCGTACCTCGGCAAGGCGGAGGAGTACCTGTCGGCGGCTACCGCCGAGCTTGACGCCGACCGCCCGGTCGCGGCGACGAGCCTCGCCATCCACGCCGGGATCAACGCGGCGGACGCAGTTGCCGGCGTGCGGTTGGGCCATCGCGCAGCTGGCCAGGACCACGACGAAGTGATCGGGCTCTTGCGTATGGCCGGGCCTGATGGAGTCGCGGTGGCCAGGGAGCTCGGCCGCCTTCTACCGATGAAGACCCGTGCCGAGTATGAGCCGGACGACATCCCGAAGTCCGACGCAGCCAGAGCGGTCGACCGCGCTCGCCGAATCGTTGAGGTTGCCCGTCGCGTCCAGTCGGCCCAGCGGTCCGACTGAACCATCGAAGCAACGAATTTCGTCCCTACGCCCAGGAAAGACAGCGCCGGCAAGTGGAGTTTCGTCTTCGACTCCGCCACGCCGAACCCGGACGGCACCCGTCGTCAGGTCCGGCGTCGGGGCTTTGTCACGAAGGGCACAGCACAAGCGGCCCTGGACGTGGCGCTACGGCAGGACCGGTCGTTGACTGGGACGTCCGACGGCCTCACTGTCGCGTCGGTGCTGGCGCAGTTCGTCCGGGCCAAGCGCCTCGCCGGCAAGGCGCCGGCGACGCTCGCGTTCTATGAATGGGCGGCGAGCCACGCTGACGCACGCTGGGGTGGTTGGCCGGCGGCGAAGCTCACGGCCGACCACCTCGACGCGGCTTACCTCGCCATGCTGGGCGAAGCCATGTCGGTGCGCAGCGTCCAGGCGCTCCACAAGACGGTGAAGGCGGCCTACGCCCTCGCTGTCAACAAGGGCCAGCTCGTCCGCAACCCGGCCGCTCTTGAGCGGCGCGATGGAGGCTTGGTGAAGTGGCCAGCGGCGGAGTCGGGCCACTGCGGCAGTGGCCTGCTCTTCGGTGACGGCCTTCTCGATGAGAAACCGGCGGCGGAGCACGCCGAGCACCTCGGCGTAGAAGTGTTCGGGCACCCAGCCCTCGGCGCCAGCAGGCACGAGCCGAGTCAGGGCCCGACCCCGGCGGGTGTCCGCGACGATCTCGGCGCCGGCAGAGGCGTCGATGACGACCGCTTTCACGCGTCGGCGTCGACGCGCAGTTCGCGGATCGCTTCGGCGGCGCCGATGCTGTCGAGTTCGGGTTCGGGACCGGCGAGCAGCTCGTCGATGAAGGCGCGGAACGCGTTCGGCGAGCTGTCCTCGTCGGGGTTGGTCACCACGATGACGGGATCGGTCGGAAGGTCAGAGGCATCGCCAGCCACACCACGAAGTTACCTTCACCGCGGCAGGGTGACGGCTCGATCAGGGAGCGGGTATCGGCGGGAGTCGGGCAGCGCATCATGACCGAGAACGAGAACAGGACGTTGGTATCGGCGAAGAAGCGTCCCATTCGGCCGCGTCAGTAGGGGAGGCCGGCTTCCTCCACGGCCGCGGCGATCCGCTGCCTGCCTGTGCGGCGTCGGTCACGTCGCGCCTGGAAGGCCAGGACGTCGGAGAGCAGCACTCGCCGGTGCCGGCTACGAGGCAGCCGCTCGGACGGGATCTCGCCCTCGTCGAGCAGGCGAACGACGAAGGGCCGAGACAGCCCAAGCAGCTCGGCCGCCTCGGCCGGCGACAGAGCGACTTCCGACGGAAGCACCGTCACAGCATGACCGTCTGCCAGCTCGTCTGCTGAGGCCCGCAAGACCTCGACCAGCGCCCGAGGCAACGGAACCGCCGTGCCGTCGGGGAGCTGGAGCATGAGCGACAATCGACGGCTTCCAACGGCGCGCGCTACCTGCGCGGCGGACTCGCGCTCGGCCTTCTTCGGCTCGACTCGAACCGCACTCGACAGGACACTCGCTCGCGCCATCCGGCACCTCCTCGTATCTGCAACAACTGTAACCGACTTCCACCGGTCGCCGAGCCGGGCCTCAGGCCACACTCAGGCCCAGCGCACGCGCCGCCTCGGCCTGTGCCTGGTCGCGGGTGACGAAGGTGAGCTGGTCATCGCCAGCCAGCCGCCCGCCGTCCTCGATGGCAACCGCGAGGTGGATGGCGTCGAGGGTGCGAACCGGGTGCTCGGCGAGAATGCGGTACGCCGCGGCCAATACCGCCTCAGGGCGGAGCACCAGCAGCGACAGCGCTCCGCCGGGGAGGCAGTCAGCGTCGAAGCGGGCCAACAAGGCGACGGGGTCCGACAGGCGCTGGGCCCGAGCGGCGGCGTGGGCAGCACTGGCAAACTCGAGGCGGGCCACAACACTCGACATGACCGGGTCTTCCCCCTCCATAAGCTGGAGCCGGAGAGCTGTGTGGTCCACTTCATCGGGCAGGTAGGCCCGCACGATGGCGCTGGTGTCGGCGTAGAGGATCAGCGCGAGGCCCGCTCGGCGGCCAGGGCGTCGCTCACCGCCGTACCGCTACCCCGCTCGGATGTCTCCACGTCGGTATGGGTCGGAACCTCAGATGGCGGCGGTGCGGGTGGGACGTACAGCATTGCCTCGGCGGCGAGGCGAGCCCGAAGGCGTGCCCGGGGGCCCAGCACGGGCACAGCGGCATCGAGCACCTCCACGACCACCGCGTTCATCGATCGCCCCTCTGCGGCGGCGCGCGCCCGAAGCCTCTCGTGGAGCTCGTCGTCGATGCGGGCGATCAGCTGTCGCACGTCCCCGATGATAGCATTCTAGCCGTGCTAGTGCTATCACCCTTCTTACGGGGATCGCGGTCGTACCCAGGGCGCTACATGAGCCTGACGGCGCAACGGGCCCTCACCCTCTGGTTCGAGGGTTCGAGTCCCTTCCTCCACCAACCAACCAACAATCAGTATCTCGCGCAGTTAGCGGGTCAAAAGACAGCTGTTCTCCTACGGTCGAGGTCAGTTGGCGACGGTGGCGGCGCCGGCATCCCACGCCACGCGGGGGGCGTCGGACCAGAGGCGCTCGAGGTCGTAAAAACGACGGACCTCGTCAAGGAAGACGTGGACGACGAAGTCGCCGTAGTCGAGGAGCACCCAGCGGGCGTCGTCGAGCCCCTCGACCCTCAGAGGCCTGGGCCCGCCGGCGCCGGCCACCTGCTCCTCCACCTCCTCGGCGATCGTGCGGACCTGGCGGGTGTTGGCGCCATGGGTGATGACGAAGGCGTCGGTGATGGCCACGATGTGACCCACCTCGAGCACCACCACGTCCTCGCCCTTCTTCGACGCTGCCGCGGCGGCGGCCACCGTGACCAGTTCCCGGATCTGTTCATGCATGCTCAGGGCTTGAAATCCTTTCCCACCACGATGGTGACATCGACAACGTCTAACGGGCGGCGGCTGAAGACCAATGTGCCCACGCCCAACGCCCGCCGCACCTTCTCGGCCATGGCCTGCTTGTCGCGGGCGTAGAACACGACCTCGGTCTTGTCGTGGGTGAAGGTGGCGGCATTGCCGGTGAGCCGCACGTCGAAGGCGGCGCCGAGGCGGTTGCGGACCGAGTCGGCCAGACCGACGGCACCGGTGCCGTTGAGGATCTGGACCCTGGGTCGGGCCTGGGCGCCCTGCTTGGCCGCCGCCGGGAATGAGGCCGCCACCATACGGGTCAGCTCCGCCGCCCGGACCTTGTACAGCTCGCCGTCCTCCGGCGAGGTACCGAAGCTCTCGACCGGCACCACGCGGGTGCGCACCGGGCCATCGACCAGGGCGGTGAAGGCGGTGGCCAGCGTCACCGGCTTGGTGGGCGCGGCAGCCGGCTGGGCCTTGAGCGCGGCCAGCCAGGCGTCCCAGAAGGCCTGGTGGCGGGCGAGGCGCTCCAGGTCGTTGCCGCGGCCCTTGGCCGACAGGAAGCCGGCCACGCCGTCGGGCTCGATGCGGTTGGCCCCAGCCTGGAACAACACCTCGACCCGACCGGCCTTGTCGACCTGCTCCACCGGCTGAACGAGGCGGACGGTGAGAGGCCCGATGGGGCGCAGCATGGCGGCGATACCGTCGTCGTTCATCACCGAGACGTCGCCCAGGCTGGCGCCCAGGAGGTTCTCCACCGTCGCCCTCAGGCGCGACGGCCCGCCCAGGTCCAGCGATCGACCCACTGGCTCCAACCCCAGAGCCACCACCTCGGTCATGGTGCCGGGGGGAATGAGAACGAGCGTGCCGCCCTTGCCGCTGGCCGCCGGGACCAGCACGGTTAGAGAGACGGCGGGCCCTGAACCCTGCTGCTGGGCCAGGAGCACGGGCTTCGGGCTCGGAGGCGCCGCCCCACCCGGCTCCCCAGCCTGGCGATCACCGTCGTTCCTGGCGCCACCGACACCGCCGGAGGGCCAGAACGAGACCAGCATCCCGATCAGTCCACCCACCAAGGCGAGGACGAGCAGCACCCCGAGGCCACGGCGGCGACGCCGCCGGCGCTGGTGCTTCTTGCGCTGCTTGCGGCCGGTGCGGCGGGTCTCGGGGAGGGTGACCGGATCGAGCTCCAGGGGCTCAGCCGCATCAGCCGGATCAGCTGGCTCCGTCAACTGGGTCGTCCCACCGGCGCTCATCTCTGCTCCCAGCGTACAGGCCCCGCCGACGAATCTCGCGGAGGGCGGCGGGCGGGACGAGCACGTCCACCGGGGCCCCGTTGGCGACTCGGCGCCGCAGGTCGGTGCTCGACACGTGCAGGGCCGGGACCTCCACCACCTTCGTACGCCAGGGAGGTGCAGGAAGCTCGAGATCGGCAGGGACCACGCCGGCGCGGGTGACCACCACCACCGTGGCCAGGCGGCAGACCTCCTCGGGGCGCTCCCAGGTGCCCAGGTCTGCGGCCACTTCGGGTCCCATGATCAGGAAGAGCTCGTCGCCGCGATGGTGACGGGACAGCTCGACCAGCGTGTCGGCCATGTACGACGGTCCGGGCCTCTCCAACTCGACACGGCTCGCTTCGAGAGTTGGCTCACCCAGCTCTCGCAGGGCCGCCTCGACCATGGCGAAGCGGTCCTCGGCGGGAGCGATGGGCCGGGTGCCCACCTTCTGCCAAGGCTCGCCGGCCACCACCAGCAGGACCCGATCGAGTCCGAGTGAGTGGCGGACGATCACCGCCACCACCAGGTGCCCGATGTGGACGGGATCGAACGTGCCGCCGAGCACGCCGATGCGAGCCGGGCCGGAGCCGGCGCCACGGGCGGCGGTACCCGTAGGGCCGAGGGCCATGTCGCCCGATCCTACGCCGTCGGCATATTGACCCGTGACCGAAACACTTCTACTGGTTGAGGCTGCGGCTCACGGGGGAGAAGCGGCTTGTGACCGATGTAATCACCCGTGGACCTTCCGCGCCAGATGTCCGGTCATCCGACGGACCCCCGCCGGGGATCCCCGCCGTGCCACAGGTACGGGAGCGGCGGTCCTGGCCACTTCCCCTGGCCGCACCGGAGCTGGCCGCCACCGCCCTCCTCCTCTTCGCCGTCCGGCATTTCGATGGCGCGTCGCTCGTCAGGACGGTGATGTTCGGCGGGACGGCGATGGTGGTCCGACGGGCGGCAACGTCGGCGTGGGTGAGCAGGGACCTCTCCGGGCCGGGCTTGATCGTGGCCCGGAGTCGGGCACGGAACGCAGCCGTCGTCGTCGCCCTCGGATTCCTCGCCGGCGCGGCGGCGCTGGCCGCCGCCGGCGCGGCGACTGCCGACACGCTCGGCGTCGCCCTGATCGGGCTGGCGTCCGTGCCTGCCATCCTCGCCGCCCTAGAACACCAGGCAGGGCGGACCTGCGCCCGTAGGGGCCGGCTGGCAGGCGGAGGTGCGGCCGGGGGCGCGGCCCTTCTCGCCACGGGTATCGGGGTCGTGTCCCTCGCCCCGGACGGAGGGGGAACCGCCGGCGTCTTGGCACCCCTTGTCGCACTGACTCTTGGCGATGTCATCGGGCTCGTCGTGGCCTGGCACCGGTCGCATTCCGGGCCTTGTCACCCGATCGATCAGCAGCCGTCTTCCTCACCCCTGCCGGCAAGGCCGCGGCCGGTGGCCGTCGCCGTGGCCACCACCGCGATCATCGGTGCCATGCACCTGCTCGTGCTCGCCGGCGGGCTCGACTGGCTGAGCCCATCCGGGGGAGGCGCCGACCGCGGCGACCTCACCCTGCTCGCCGGCCTGGCCGTCCTCGGCCTCCTCCCCTACCTCGCCGCCGGCGTCGTCCCCGCTCTGGTCATCCCCGGGCTCACCGCCGGCCGGCGGGACGCGGTGGTGCCGGCGCTGCTGCTGGGCGCCGTCCTGAGCAGCGGGGCGATCCTGCTGGTCATGGCCGCTCCCAATCGCCTGCTCCGGCTGGGTGACCCTCGCCTGGGGCCGCTGGCGGCCTACTTCGCCGTGGCCATGGCCCTGCTCGGGTTGGCCCAACTTCTGATCCACCACCGGGTGGCGGGAGGCGGTGCCCGCACGGCCCTGGTGGTCGGCATGCTCGCCCTAGGCCTTCAGGTCGCGCTGGCGGCGGGCGGGACCGGGCCGGCGGTAGAGGTCGCGGTGGACGCCGCTCTGGGCGGGGCCGCCGTCCTGCTTGTCGGGCTCGTCGTTGCCACCGCGGCCGCCTCTCCCTTCGCCTTCGCCATCCCCGTTCATGAAGCCGGCGGCGGCCCCCGCCTCGTGGGCCCGGTGCTCGTAGGTCTCACGACTGCCGGCCTGGCAGTGCGCCTGGTCAGCTTTCGGCCCCTCTGGCTCAACGAGGCGGCCACCGCCCGCCTGGTCGACGGCTCCTTCACCTCGATGTTCAGTGGGGGGTTGAGCGGCGACGCCCACCCGCCCCTTCACCTCGCACTGGCGTGGATGTCGCAGCGGGCGTTCGGGGACTCCGTCCTGGCCCTGCGACTGCCCTCGCTGGTGGCCGGCACACTGCTGGTCCCCCTGCTCTATCTGGCCGGCAAGCAGATGTACGGCCGCCGCACCGCGCTGGTGGCGGCAGCCGTCGGCGCGCTGGCGCCTCCGCTGGTCTGGTTCTCCACCGAAGCGGGCGTATCAGCCATCAGCGCGCTGATGGCTGTGGCCTCGGTGCTCGCTGCCCATCGGGCGCTACGCCGAGGCCGCGTGAGCGACTGGGTCCTGCTGGGGCTGGCCGAAGCCGCGCTCCTCTGGTCTCATCAGCTGGCCTTCGTCCACCTGGCGGTACTCAACGTCGCCGTGGCCATCGCCGTCTGGCGCCGCTACCGGAGTGGCTGCCCGAAGCTCGCACTGACCGGCGGTGTGGCGATCGCCTTGGCCGTCCTGGCTGCCGCCGCCATCCCCCTCGTCATGGCCCGTTCCGGGATCGGGCCCCCTCGGATGCTGCCGCCCCTCGAGTACGCCACGAGCGCCGCGCCCAGCAGCGGCAGCTCCGTCTTCCCGATCCTCGGAACGGGAGTGTCCGCCCTTCTCGGCTTCCACCCCACCAACGTGATGTCCCGTCTCCTGGCCCTGTGGCCGCTCGGCATACTTGCCGCCCTGCTCGTGCTCGGGCGGGCCCGGTCGCCTCGAACGGCCGTACTGGTCAGCCTGGCAATTGCCCCCTTCGCCGCTCTCTTCGCCGCCCAACTGCTCGGCGTGCCCCGCGTTCCCGCCTTCGCCCTCAGCTGGGCCGCCACCGCCGTGCCCATGCTGGCCCTGCTGATGGGAAGGGCCATGACTGTCCTGGGCGGACGATGGCGACGGTCGCGCGTCCTCGCCGTCGGCCTCGGAGTGCTCCTCCTTGGTGCGCTCGCCGACCAGGCTCTACGTGTCGAGCCCTCACGCCGTTTCGCGGTGGGCCCGGTCGTGGAGAGCGTGGCCGACAAGGCCGGTCGCGGTGACCTGATCGCCTACGAGCCGGCAGCTTTGGGCGACCTCGTGCGCTACCGCGCCAAACTGGTCGACACCCGCCCCGTTGCCGCCTTGGACGGTCCCGAGGCGGCGCCCACCCTCGCCAGCCACGAGCGGGTCCATGTTGTGGCCGCCTTCGCCCTCGGTGCGGGGGACACTGGCGTCGAGCGCACTGTGGCGCTGGTGAAGCAGCTCTCGGCCACCCGGCCGCTCCTGGAGGAACGGGGCGCCGAGGGCGCCGAGACGAAGGTCTGGGTGTTCGGTCCTGAGCGAGCCGGCACACCTCCGACGGAGGGGAGAACCCCTTGACCAGCGCCACGACGAACCGGACGGACCCCAGGCTCGACCCGCCCCACTGGCATCCCGAAGATTCTCTTGCCTGGCGCGGCCGCGCCCTTCGGTGGCTGGTGTTCGTGAACCTGCCACTAGCCATCTGGTACCTGAGCTGGCTGCTGACGCCCGGCCGACCCTCCAATCGCCTCCTCTACGGGATGCTGGTCGCTGCTGAGGCCCTCAACGTCGTCCAGGCCCTGGGCTTCTGGTGGACCATGGCCAACGTCCGGCGGCGCAAGGAGCGGCCGGCGTGCACGGAGCCCATCGAGGTCGACGTCTTCATCCCGGTCTACAACGAGCCGGTGGAGATCGTGGAAGCCACCGTCGCCGCCGCCACACGGCTCCGCAGCGCCAGGGCAAGGGTCACGCTGCTCGACGACGGTGGTAGCCCGGAGATGGAGGCGCTGGCGAAGCGCCACGGCGCGGAGTACGCCAGACGGCCCGGCAAGGACGGGGCCAAGGCCGGCAACATCAACTGGTCGCTGGCCCGCACCGACGCCCCCTTTGTCGCCATCCTCGACTGCGACCACGTCCCCGACCGCCGCTTCCTCGAGGTGACCCTTGCCTACTTCGACGAGAAGGTGGCCTTCGTACAGACCCCGCAGTACTACGCCAACGGCCAGGACACCGGCGTCGCCGGCGCCAGCTGGTCCCAGCAGGCGCTGTTCTTCGGTCCCATCGCCGTCGGCCGGGACAATCTCGGCGCCATGTTCTGCTGCGGCACCAACGTGGTGTTCCGTCGCAGCGCTCTCGAAGCCATGGGTGGCTTTCCCACCAACTCCCTCACCGAGGACTTCGAGCTTTCCATCAAGCTCCACGAGGCGGGATGGGAGAGCCGTTACGTGCCGGAGGTCCTCGCCGCGGGCATCGGGCCCGAGGACATGGGCTCTTACTCGGCGCAACAGTTGCGCTGGGCCAGGGGCTGCCTCTCCTCCCTTCCACGGATCCTCACCGCCCGCCTACCGATCAAGCTGCGGCTCAACTACCTGTTGTCGGCCCTTCACTGGCTGACGGGCTGGACCCTGCTGATCTACATGATCTTCCCCGTGGTCCGGATCCTCACCGGTGCCCAGCCACTGGAGGTGGAGTCCGCCGACCAGTTCCTCCTCCACTGGCTCCCTTACTTCGCAGGGGGCATGGTGACTGTGAACCTCGTCAGCGGTGGCTGCTACCGGTTCTCCGCCTACGCCCTGATGGCGGCCAACTTCTGGGTCCACGTCGTGGCATCCATCCTCACGTTGTTGCGCCGCAAGGGAACGTTCGTGGTCACGCCCAAGCAAGGGGTGAGCGGTCGCCAGATCCGACCCGTTGCCGCCCCGTTGAGTGCCGTGGCCATCCTTGCCGGCGTGTCGCTGTTCGGCCTCATCCGGGACCAGACGCCGGCGACGCTCAACAACGTGGCATTTGCGTCGGTACACATGACGGTGCTGCTGGCCGGCTCGTGGGCGGCGCTGCGGCGCGGTGCGGCATTTCCGTCAGCCGATTCCGAGGAAGCCGGTGCGCAGCACCAGCCCGCGGAGGTGCTGCGGTGAGGCGGGGGCTGACCGTCGTGGCGTTGGCTCTGGGCCTGCTCGTCGTGTTGCGGATGACGGTGCTGGGCTCCGAGGACGACGAGGGTGGAGCCCAACTCGGGGGCCGGCCGGTGAGCAGGGAGGCCTCCGCCGCCATCGACTCTTTCTTCGCCCGCTACGTGCAGGACGACGGGCGGGTCGTACGTCACGACGAGGGCGGTGACACGGTGAGCGAGGGGCAGGCCTACGCCCTGCTCCTGGCCGCCGCTGAAGGCGACCGGGCCCGCTTCGAGCGCGTGTGGAGGTGGACGAAGGCGAACCTCCAGAGGCCCGACGGCCTGCTGTCGTGGAAGTGGCGCGAGGGTAAGGTCGTCGACAACTCGCCGGCGACCGACGCCGATCTGGACACGGCTCGGGCTCTGGTGATCGCCGGGCGGACTCTGCCGGCGCCCGAGCTGATCGAGGAGGGGAACCGCATGGGCAAGGCCGTGCTCGACCACGAGACGATGGAGCTCGGCCCGGACGACGACCTGGTGCTGCTCGCCGGTCCGTGGGCCAAGGAGGACCGGGTCGTCAACCCCAGCTACGTCGCGCCTTGCACGTACGAAGAGCTCGGCGCCGCGTCTCCCGACGCCCGGTGGCAGCGGCTGACGACGAGCGGGTACGCCATGGCGGAGTCCCTCATGGCTGACGGGCGGTTGCCTTCCGATTGGGCCACGATCGAGGCCGGAGGGGGCGAGCTTCGCCCATCGGGGCCGCCTGACGACCCCGGATCACCACCGAGGTACGGGCTTGACGCAGCGCGGCTCCCAATCCGGCTGGCCGAGGCGTGCGACGACCGGGGGCGGCCCCTGGCAGCCGAGTTTTGGCCCCGCTTGCGCGGCCTGGACGGAGGTGGCGCCGCCATCGCGTACACCCTCGACGGAAAGCGACTGGAAGGCGGTGACAACCCACTGGGCCTGATCGCCTCGGCATCGGCGGCGACTGCCGCGGGCGAAAAGGACGAGGCGCAGCGGCTCCTGTCGGACGCGGTGAGGCTGGAGGAGCGCCATTCCACCTACTACGGCGCCGCCTGGCTCGCCATGGGACAGGCCCTGTTGGGGCCGGCGCAAGGCGGTGAACGCCGGTGAAGCGGATCCTGGCCCTCGGCGGCCGGATGGCCGCGGTGGCCGGGGCGCTGGCCGCCGTCGCCGTGGCACCGGCTGGCGCTGATAACCACGTGGCGACCACCACCGCGCCGGCGAGCATTACCACCACCACTGCGCCGGCCACCACAACCACAACCCCGGCGACCACGACCACCACTGCGCCGGCGACCACGACCACCACGACCCCAGCAAGCACCACCACTGGCATCGCGCCTACGACGACGCCTCTGACCTCCACAACGGCCACGACGACCGACGGCGCCACCACGACCACCGCGGCCTCGACGAAATCCCCCGCGGCCGCCAGGTCGACCACGACCACCACGCGCGATCCGGGTGACTCCCGTCGTAGGGGCAGAGAACGATCCTCGAAGGACGTGCCCCCTCTTCCCCCCGATCCCAGGTCGAGCATCTCGCCGCCGGACCTCGGGCAACTGTTCACCGACGAGGCGCCGGACGACCGCAGCGCTCCAGACGACCGCAGCGCTCCAAAGGAAGGATCGACCCGAGGCCTGCTCACCGGGGGCCTGGGCGCCTCCGTGGCCGCCGGGCTGCTGCTCGGGCTCCGGGATAGGTCGACGGCAGGCAGCAATGGCTGACGACGTGCTGCCCGAGACCGTCGAGTTCGCCGTAGTGCTGCGCGGCTATGACCGTGAGCAGGTGGACGGGTTCCTGGCCGGCCTCATCGCCACCCACGAGGCGCTCCGCGCCGAGTGCGAGCATCTCCGCCGAGAGCTGGAAGACGGGCGACAGAGGATCGCACCTCTCGTAGCCGCGCTCCACGGCGCAGAGCAGGCCAACGAGGCTCGACTAGAAACCGATGCCCACCACTGGCCGGGCCAGCCGGAGGGCACCGCGCACCCTGGTTGAACGCCTCATGTGCCGGCCAGCCTCGCTACGACAGGGGCGAAGGCCTCGAAGGCGTTGGCGGGGATGGCCCAGTAGCTGAAGCCGAGTTCCTCCCTGCGCTTCAGCAGCGTGTCGCATAGCTCGTCGACGGTACCGACGAGGGCGATGGGCACCTCCAGCGCCTCGCCCGGGCTCACGCCGAAAGGACCGGCCATGATTTCGGCCACCTGGCGGCGGTCGGCCCCGACCATGCACATGAAGGTGTGACAGTGCAGCTCCAGGTCGTCGAATCGGTCCCCGGCCGCCTCCCGTACCCACGCCACCCGCTCCCGGAAGCGCTCGGCCACGGCCTGGCGGGCCACCTCCGGGCCCACCTCTCCGGCCGCCAGGTTGGCGTTGAAGCCCACAATGTCCGCCTCCCTTGCCGCCAGGGACAGCATGCGGCGCCCCCCGCCGGCCATGAGCAGGAGGGGGCGGGGCTGCTGCACCGGTCGGGGACGTCCAACGGCGCCGTCAAGCGAGTAGTGGATCCCCTTGAAGTCCACCGCCCGACATGGTTCAGACCACAACGCCTTCACCACCGCCACGGCCTCGGCCAGTCGCTGGATGCGCACACCGGGGGGGTCGAACTTGAGCCCATTTTGCAAGTAGTCTTGTCTCATCCAACCGGCGCCTATTCCGACCTCCACCCGGCCCCCGGACACCACGTCCAGCGTGGCCATCTCCTTGGCCACCACCGCGGGATGGCGGTAGTCGTTGTCCAGGACCAGAGGCCCCACCAGCAAGGTGGTGGTGGCCATGGCTGCGGCTGTAAGCGCTACCAACGGCCCCCATTGAGCGTCGAAGTGGTCCGGCACCCAGAGCGTCGAGTATCCCAGGCCTTCGATGCGCCGGGCCTGTTCGGCCCAGGCCGCCCCGTCGCCGGCCCCACTGACCTGGACGCCGAAGCGGAACGGCTTTGCCTTCACCGGCCCGGACCCTACGGCGGCTCAGTGGATGACTAGTCATTTGGCGTCATCCGGAAAATGTGCCTGGGACTACCGCTCACCGGTGCCGAAGTTGTCTGGGCAACTCCCGAAGAAGGGCAAACCGGCCGGAAGGTTGGGACGCAAAGCCACGGGGCCAGAACGGCTCGCCGGGTTACCTGGAGAACGAGAGGTCGGCGGCGTGGGACCGCACTGCACCATGAGATCGACGAGTAGGCGTAAGGGGCTCGACGAGAGCGGCTTCACGCTCATCGAGCTGATGGCCTCGCTGACGGTCCTCGCCATAGGGATCGTGAGCACCGCCAGCGTGATCCTGTCGTCGCTGGATGTCGGCAGCCAGGGCAACACCAGAGCCCGTGCCGTCGCCCTGGCCACACGCGAGGCCGACTCTCTGCGTGCTGTTCCCTATGACCGGCTCGGCTTCGCCAGCACCCAGCTCGGGTACGTCGCGAACTTCGAGGGCCGCACCACCGTACAGGCGGCCAGTCCCCTCGTGGCACCGGAAGGGCCAAGCCAGGTCTCGGGCGGCACATCCTTCGCCATCCGCCGCCACATCGTGTGGGCGGACTCGGCCACGAGCGCCACCACCTATGCCCAGGCGTACAAGCTCATCACTGTCCTGGTCAGCTGGAACGACCGGGCCGGCGGGCACCAGGCCCGTCAGGACGCCCTCATGTACCCCGGCGGACTGGGTGCGTACACCGGCCCCCAGGGCAGCGTCACCACCACCACCACGATCGCCTCGGGGGCGCCGGCCGCTCCCGCTTCCCTCACCGCCACCGTTCCCTCGGGCGCGGCCGGCGCCAGCACCGTGTCGCTGTCCTGGGTCCCGGCCTCTTCTTCCACCCCACCGGTGGCCACCTGGGTCATCCAGTACTCAACCACCTCCGGCTTCAGCGGAAACGTGGTGCAGGTCACCGACAGCCAGCCTGCGGCGAGCCCGAGCTTCGAGGTGACCGGGCTGTCGGGGGCCACCACCTACTGGTTCCGGGTGGCGGGTCGCTCCTCGAGCGGTGAGCTTTCCACCTGGGCCTACTCCGGGCAGGCGTCCACCTCGGCGTCGGCCGTCGCCAGCTGCCAGTTGGGTGCCGCCACCATCACACCGAGCGGGATCAAGCGGGCCAACGCCAGCTCGACCTATCTCAAGAGCGACGCCTCCATCAGCGTGAACACCAATGCCACCACCTCGTGCACGGGGCTCTACCTGTCCTACTCCCCGACAGCCGGCTCAACCGCCACGGTCTACCTCAGTCAGACCTCGGGCGGGTTGTGGACCGGCACCGTCGATGGCGACAGCACCAGCTGGGACACCGGCAACCACCGCATCGACTTCCGCACCGCTGCCACCGCGGTCCTCGGCACGGTGACCTTGACGGTCTGCGTGCACAACGCCAAGCAGTGCCCGTGAAACTCCCTGGCAACAGAGCGGCACGTGGTTGCGAGGGTTTCACCCTCACCGAGGTGGCCGTCACCGGCCTCATCATGATGACCGTCATGGCCGCACTGTTCGGTGTGCTCGAGTCGGGAAGCAAGGTCGAGCGGCGCACCCAGGCGATGATCAACAGTCAGGAGGACGTGCGCTTCGCCATGGGCGAGGTGCTGCGCGACCTGCGCGCCGCCGATCCCCTGCTGCCGCTTGCCGATGTCAGTGCCTACCCGTCGTCAGTCGAGCTGCAGTACGGCGACGCCGGGGCTGCCACCGTCGTGAGGTGGACCCTCGACGCCACCACGGGAACCCTGACCCGCGTCAGGCTCACGCAGCCCGCGGGAACAGCCACGGCGACCACCTACCGCCTCCCGAGCGTGCGAAACGCCGAGGGAGCCAGTCCCACTACCCTGTTCCGGTACTACAACTCCGAGGGAACAGAGTTGACCGCGGCCAGCGCCACCGGCGCCGATTTCGCGAACTGCACGATCCGGGTCAGCGTCACCATCAAGGCCGACACCAGTCCCGATCGGGGGATGCAGCCGTTCATCCTCACCTCGGACGCGGAACTGCGCAACCGTATCCCCGGAGCGGTGGCGTGCTGACGCGCCGCGGACGGGACGGGGACGGGACAGCGGAAGAGAGCGGGAACCTGGTGATCGCCATGGCGGTGCTGGTCATCCTCGCCAACCTGTCCGTGGCCGTCCTGGCCCGGTCCCTGGTGTCGCTGCAGCAGGTTCGCAAGGCCCAAAACTACTCAGCCGCCCTTGCGACCGCGGACGGCGCCCTCGCCGACGCCGTGTTCCAGATAGACCAGTCGGGCGATTCCCCCCCAACCACCATCTCGGGCTCCGGCACCCTCGGCAACGGAGCGTTCTCCTACCTGGCCACCCGTCTCGACGCCAGCACCTATGACGTCAAGGCCAAGGGCGTGATCGCCGGCTCGGCCCATGCCATCCGGGCCACAGTGGCGCGCAAGATCCGGTTCCCCTACGCCATCTTCTCCAACCAGGGCCTCACCTTCAACGGCAACAGCACTGCCAACATCTACTCATTCGACTCGACGAATGGGGGTGCGCCGGCGAACCAGGCCCGTGTGGGATCGAACCGGGCCATCGTCGTCAACTCCGGGGCCGGCGCAGGCAACTTCCAGGACTACTACACGCCTGGCGGTTCCTGCATCGGCTGCCCCACGCCGATGGCCCAACAGGGGCCCTACGACCTCGATCCCGTTACCCTGCCGACCGGAACCACGAGATCCTGCCCGGCCGGCGGGACGTTCTCCGGCGCAGTTACCGGCGGGTCTCCGTACGTCTGCAACGAGGATGTCACGTTCTCGGGGACCGTCACCGTCACCAGCCCGCCGGTGATCATCTACATCACAGGCGACCGCACCCTGACCATGGCCGACTCCGTTGTCAACGACGGCGGAAGAGGCGTCGATCTGCAGATCTACAAGGACGGCGCCGGGGCACTCGACATGGGCAGCGGGGCCCATGCGGCCAAGTTCACCGGCGTGCTCTACGCACCTGAGACCGATCTGACGGTGAACGGCGGTATCGAAGTCCGCGGCTCGCTCACCGTGAACTCGCTGCGCGTGAACGGCGCGCCCAACTTCACGCTGGCCTACGACCTCGGTCTAAGGAGCGTGCTCGACCGGGAGTGGCGCGCCGGCCGGTGGCGTGAGGTGCCCTCAAGCTCCCTAGGGTTCTGATGCATGGCCGGCAGGGAGCGAACAGCGACTGCCGTCTGCCCCCGCTGCGCCAAGCAGCAGCGGGTTCCCGTCTCGGCGGTGGGACACGAGTGCGAACGGTGCCTGTGGGAATGGCGCTTCGCCATCTGCGGGACGTGCGACACCCTGCTCTGCATCCTCGAATACCTCGAGTCGTGGCAGTGCCAGTCATGCAGCACGTTCAACCGGTCGTGGTGGAAGACAGCCGATGCCCGGCGCGATGCCATGGTGGTGGCCGAGCGGAGGCGGGTCGAGCACTTGACCCATCCTGGTCGCCGGCTGGCCGCCGGCGGAGTGGCGGTGGCCCTCCTAGTGGCCTCGATCTGGTTCGTGATTCCCCGTGAATCGCCAGCCGAGCGCGCCCAGGCGGCGGCAGACAGAGCGTGCCGGCGGTTCGACCAACTCCGCCGCGACGAGGCGAGCGGGGCGCTCGCTCGCATCGATCTGTTGCGCGAGTTGGACACCGTGGTCACCTACGCCGCTGAGGCGCCCGCCGCTGTGCGTGAGTCGGCTGCTCGGGCTGCCGCGGCGGCAACGGCCGGGACCGATTCGCCCGGCTTCGATGCGGCCATGACATCGCTAGGCGATGCCTGCGGGGTGAGCTCTTCCTCTGCCGGCTAGTGGTGGATGGCTCAGGGAGCTGAGGGCTGACCGCCTCAGGCGGACATGCCCACGATGGGCTGGGCCAGCTTGAGGGCGCCGGTGGAGCCGAAGAACCCGGCGTCGCCGAAGGCGAACAGGCCCCCGTCGCGGGCGACTAGCCAGTACCCGTTGCCGCTGAGGGTCGGGGTCATCCCGACGATGGGCTGCGCGAGCTTGATGCTGCCGGTGGAGCCGTGGAACCTGGCCTCGCAGAAGGCGAAGATGCCGCCGTCGGCTGCCGTCAGCCAGTACCCGGCCCTGGGGGTGTTGCAGAAGGAGCGCGACAGCGGGACGTCCGACCAGGAGCCGCTGCGCCGGGCGTCCCTGC
>DATLEK010000120.1:0-7289 GCA_035525365.1 Acidimicrobiales bacterium | reverse complement strand
CGCCGCCGGTGGAGACTGGTCCAACTATGCCGCCCAGGTGGCCCGGGAGCGTTGATCGCGGACCATGTCGAATGCCCTGCACCGGCACTGCTCACCGCAGAGGCATTCGACATGGTTAGAACATCGCTCACTACCAGTTTCACCAAGGACGGGGACGAACACCAGCTTTTCCGCCTCCAACGACCTTGTGTCAATGAGAGCACTGATGGATTTCATGACTACTTTCACTTGGCGACCGGCCAAGGCCCGTCGCCGGCTACCCGGATTCTGGCTGGATCCCTGATACGCCTATCGCCAGCATCGCCCAGCACGTCACCAGGGGCCATTTTGAAACACCCGTTCGATATGATGCCACCACCGAATTGAAGCAATAGGAGGTGGACGATGGGTGCCGAGATCGACGTAATCGAGGAGGTGGCGACCCCAGAGGTCCCGCTGGAATACCTGGAGCGGGAGATTTGTCAGCTGGCCAGCAACAACGCCGCGGCCACGTGCCGGTGGCTCCTGCTACTGGCCGAGTTTCGACCGGCGGGAGGGGTGGGCGGTGTGGGGCGCCCGCTCGTGTGCCGAGTGGCTGCTGGCGCTGTGGAATCGGACGCGTCGCTGCCCGTGACCATTTGCGGGTGGCGCATCGCCTGGAGGAGCTGAAGCTGGTGAGGACGGCCTTCGCCGCCGGCGAGTTGAGCTACTCCAAGGTGCGGGCCATCAGCCGCGTTGCTACCGCCGAGACCGAACAGACCCTGGTCGAGCTGGCCAGGCACGCCACGGCCAACCACATGGAGCAGATCGCCCGGGCCTATCGAGGGCTCAAGCGCCGGATGGCCAAAGATGGGAAGGGTGGAGAAGAGAAAGACGGCGGGTACCTGTATTGGCACTGGGACGACGACGGGTACCTGGTGATCGTGGGCCGGTTTCCCCCAGCAGAGGGCGCCATCTTCATAGAGGCGCTCAACGCCGCCAGAGCTGCGCAGGCCGGCGATGCCGAGGACCATCAGCCGCCGTCCGGCGATTCCGCGGAATCGCGGACGCCGCCGGCCGAACACGGGAATGCTGGCGATTCCGCGGAATCGCGGACCCAGCCGCCCCAACGGGCCGATCCTCGCGATTCCGCGGAATCGCTGTGGGCCGAAGAGGACGACGACTACCTCAACGGGTACTGGATGGTTCCCGAGGATGACGAGTCCGGTGAGCTCGTCTGGGTGGCGTCAGGGGAGAATGAAGACGGCGATTCCGCAGAAGCGGCGCCGAAAGCTCCTCATGACGATGAGTCGAATGTGCCGCTGACCGCCGCATCGAACGATTCCGCGGAATCGCACCGGGTGACCGCGGCTGACGCCCTGGTTTCCATGGCCGAGACGATGCTCCGGTACGGTCCCCAGGCCCGTGACGGCGGAGACCGCTATCAGGCCGTGGTGATCGTCGATGCCAAGGTTCTGGCCGGCGATGAACCTGGTCGCTGCGAGATCGACAATGGCCCTGCGATATCTCCTGAGCTGGCAAGGCAAATCACCTGTGACTCCAGCGTCATCATGACCATCCTGGGAGCGGGCGGTGAGCCACTCAACATCGGACGGACCACCAGGACCATTCCAATGGCCATACGCCGAGCACTCAGGATACGCGACGGGAAGTGCCGCTTCCCTGGCTGCAGCCAGCGCCGCTACGTCGACGGCCACCACATCCAGCACTGGTCACAAGGCGGTGAGACATCCCTCGAGAATCTTGTTCTGCTGTGCCGCCTCCACCACCGCAAGGTGCACGAGGATAACTTCACCGTCCGCTACGACGGCGGCACCAAGTTCACCTTCACCCGGCCCGATGGCGCTCCCATCCCCGAGGCACCGGCCGCAGTGCCCGCACTTCCGGGTCACGTCGTGCGAGCCAACCAGGCGCTCGGCCTCAGCATCGGCCCTGAAACGGGAAGCAGCCTGTGGGCCGGCGAGCAACTCGACCTCGCCATGGTCATCGACGGCCTGTTCGCCCTGGAGGACCGCAACCTCAACTAATTCCGGAGAACGCAAGTCGAGTGGCCAGTCGTTCTTCATCTTGTCGACCGGCGGCTTCTTGCCGATGTGATGCGCCTTCTGCGTGACGGTGCCGCGATTGCGGGGGTGATCGGCCAGCTCCAGCTGGGCACGAACCGCGGGGGGCCGGGTGGCTATGACGGCCGGCGGGACACGACGGTCACCAGGGGGGGCAGGACCACGGCGTCGTCTCCCGGGTCGACACCGGTGAGAGTGGCCAGGTAGTCCCTGACCGCCCCCGGGCCCACGCCGGCGGGCGACTCGCCCCAGGCGTCGACGATCTCCAGGCCGGCGTCGCGGGCCAGCGCCGGCAGCTGAGCGCCCACGTCCGGATCGCGGGCGTCGGGCATGGAAAACGGAGCGCCACCTACCCGACCCGCAGAGGTGATCGGCTCCTGGGCCACCACCCAGCCGCCGGGGCGCACGGCGCCGGCCATACGCCGGAGCACCCGCACGGGGTCGGCCACGTGCATGAGCAGGAAGCGGCAGAAGGCCAGATCGACGGGTTCGGGCAGGAGCAGGTCCTCGCCGGCCTGGGTGATGGCGATCACCTGGGCGTGGGCGGCGGCGGCGTCGGCGGCGGCGTCCCGGGCCGCTGGGTCGCTGTCGACGGCGTACACCCGGCCGTCACGGCCCACTATCTCGGCCAGGGCCACGGTGACATCGCCCCCGCCGGCACCCACGTCGACGCACCGCCAGCCTTCGCGCAGCCCCAGACGGTCGAGGGCCGTGGCCAGCGGCCGGCGGTACACGTCATTGCGGAGCCCCAGTTCGATCACGCCCCATGATGGCCGACCTCGCCGCCGATGGTCACAATGACGCGAAGACTTTCTCAGGCCGCTCCTGGCCAGAGCCGATACCCTTTGTCATGGCTCACGAATGGCTCGATCGTCTTCTGCGTGCCATGGAGGGGATCGAAGCATCGGACCTGCACATCAAGGTGGCGTCCCGACCGCGTATCCGTGTCCATGGCGCCCTGCGGCAGCTCGAAGAAGAGGAGGTCCTCACTGGCGAGGACACCGCCGAGATGGCCGAGGCCATCATGAAGGACGAGGTCGCCCAGCAGTTCATGGCCCGCAACGAGGCCGACTTCGCCTATGCCATCCCCGGCTGCGGACGGTTCCGGGTGAACGTCTTCCGCCAGCGGGGCTCGATCGCCATGATCTTCCGGCGGGTACGCACCTCAGCGGCCAGCTTCGACGAGCTCGGCCTCCCCGAGGTCGTGGCCCGCCTGGCCAACGAGAACCGCGGCCTGGTGCTGGTCACCGGGCCCACCGGCTCGGGCAAGACCACCACGCTCGCGGCCATGATCGACCACATCAACCGCACCCGCGAGGTGCACATCGTCACCATCGAGGACCCCATCGAGGTCCTCCACCGGGATCAGCTGGCCGAGATCAACCAGCGGGAGATCGGCTTCGACACCAACGACTTCGGCACCGCCATGCGGGCGGTGATGCGCCAGGACCCCGACGTCATCCTCGTGGGCGAGATGCGCGACCAGGAGACCGTGGCCGCCGCCCTGAGCGCGGCCGAGACCGGCCACCTGGTGTTCTCCACGCTGCACACCATCGACGCGCCGGAGACGGTGAGCCGCATCGTCGACTTCTTCCCGCCCCACCAGCAGAACCAGGTGCGGGTGGCGCTGGCCGGCTCGCTGCGGGGCACCATCTGCCAGCGCCTCGTGCCCACGGCCAATGGCGAGGGCCGGGTGCCGGCGCTGGAGGTGATGGTGGTCAACGGCCGCATCCAGCAGTGCATCCTCGACCCCCAGCGCACCAGCGACATCCACGAGATCGTGGCCGACGGCGAGTACTACGGCATGCAGACCTTCGACCAGGGCCTGGTGAACCTCTACCAGGCGGGGTCGATCGACCTGCGGGGCGCCATGATGACCGCCACCAACCCGCATGACCTCAAGGTGATGCTCCAGCAGCGTGGCCTCGTCGGCACCGGCGCCGCCCGCTAGCTACCGCCACCAACCGAGCCGCATCTGGAGTACATAGCCCCCGGAATCCGGGGGCTATGTACTCCAGAACGAAGGGACAGCGGCCATCATGGGCGGCGTGGCCAGTTTCGACGACGCCCGCTTCCGTCAGGTTCTCGGCCACTTCGGCACGGGTGTCACCGTGATCGCCGCCCTCGATGGCGGCCATCCCCTCGGCTTCACGGCACAGTCGTTCACCTCGGTGTCGCTCGATCCGCCGCTCATCTCGATCTGCCCGTCCCGACGGTCGGTGACCTGGCCCAGAATGGAACGGGCCGGCGTTTTTTGCGCCAACGTGTTGGCCGGTGACCAGGAAGAGGCGGCTCGGGCTTTCGCCATCCGCGACGCCGACCGGTTCGCCGACGTGGACTGGGCGCCGGCGCCGGTTACCGGTTCGCCCGTGCTGGCGGGCGTGCTGGCGTGGGTGGACTGCCGGGTGCAGGCCGTCCACGAGGCGGGCGACCACCTGATCGTGGTCGCCAGAGTCGTGGGTCTGGGCCTCGGCACCGACGACGGGGGACGCACACCGCTGCTCTTCTACCGAGGTGGCTACGGCCGCTTCGCACCCTGAGCAGCTGACCGAGGTGGGGGCTCGAATCGCTGTCGGTGTGGTGCTCCTCGTGGCCGGCGTGGCCAAGCTGTGCCAACCATCGTGGCCGGCCACCGCCCGAGCCTTCGGCGCCCCGGCCTGGCTGGTGCCCGTGCTTCCCTGGGGCGAGGTCGTGCTCGGGGCGCTGCTGGTCTCCGGCGTCGGACTTCCGTGGACCGCCCTGGTCGGGGCCGCCCTCCTCGCCGTCTTCGCCGTGGCCGTCGCCATCCGGGTCCGCCGTGGCGACGCCGTTCCTTGCGGCTGCTTCGGCGAGACCTCTCCTGTGCCCGTCGGGGCCGACACAGTGTTGCGGAACCTGCTGCTGGTCGTCCTGGCCGTGATGGCCGCGGCGGACCGGGGCCAGCACGACGGGCTCCGATCGGCGGTGCTGGGTGCGGCGGGTGGACTGATAATCGTGGCCGAGTCCCGGCTCCGTACAGGGCTGCGGCGGCCGGGGTAGCGTCGCCCGCCGTGGCCCGCATCGTGGAGTCCGACATCATCACCGGCGTCGTGATCATCGAGCCTGACGGGCACGGAGACGAACGGGGGCGGTTCTCCGAGACCTACCGTCGCTCCTGGTTTCCCTCGGGACGTGAGATGGTGCAGGCCAACCGCTCCGACAAGCAGGCCGGCGCCGTCGTGGGCCTCCACTACCACCTCCACCAGGCCGACTACTGGTACGTACCGAAGGGCCGGGCCCGGGTGGTGCTGCACGACCTGCGGAAGGGATCGCCCACCGACGGGGCCACCTTGGTGATGGAGATCGGCGACGGCGAAGGCAATGACAAGGGCGTATACATCCCGCCCGGCGTGGCCCACGGCTTCGCCACCCTGTC
Organism: Acidimicrobiales bacterium; assembly: GCA_035525365.1. Classification (GTDB taxonomy): domain Bacteria; phylum Actinomycetota; class Acidimicrobiia; order Acidimicrobiales. The sequence goes on along the minus strand of DATLEK010000120.1, from coordinate 1,853 downwards.
CGATCTCACCATCACCTATTTGGTCGACGCCTATTACAACCCCGAGGACGAGCTGGGGGTGGCGTGGGACGACCCGGTCATTTCCGCCGACTGGGGCGTCACCGACCCGGTGCTCTCCAAGCGCGACCAGTCAAACCCGGGCCGAAACGAACTCCCCGTCGGGCGCCAACCGCACTGGGGCCTGCGCACCTGAGCGAGGGCCCCCCGCTCGCCGGCTGGCGTCAACTCGGCAGCGCCACGCCGAGGGCATCGAGCACGAATGCGGTGATGAGCGCCTCCTCTTTCCAGGCGTCGTAGCGCCCGGACGGGCCCATGTGTCCCCCGCCCATCTCGGTCTTGAGCACAACGGGGCGGGCGCCGGTGGTCCGCTCCCGCAACCGCTGCACCCACTTGGCCGGCTCCCAGTAGCTCACCCGGGGGTCGTTGAGCCCGGCCAGAACCAGCATGGCGGGATAGGCCAGTGTTCCGACGTTGTCGTAGGGGGAGTACGACTTGATGTAGGCGTAGTACTCCGGATCGGCCTTGGGGTTCCCCCACTCCTCCCACTCCATGACGGTGAGGGGCAGGGTCTCGTCAAGGATGGTGGTGAGCACGTCGACGAAGGGAACGGCGGCCACCACCGCACCGAACAAGTCGGGACGAAGGTTGGCCACCGCACCCATGAGCAATCCGCCGGCGCTTCCCCCCCGTATGGCCAGGCGTTCCGAACGCGTGTAACCCTCGGCCACCAGGTGCTCGGCGCAGGCCACGAAATCGTTGAAGGTGTTGGTTTTCTTCAGCATCTTGCCGTCCTCGTACCAGTGCCGGCCCATTTCGCCCCCGCCCCGCACGTGGGCGATGGCGTAGACGAAGCCCCGCTCGAGCAGGCTGAGACGAAAGGGAGAAAAGGTGGGATCCACGGAGTACTCATAGGACCCGTATCCGTAGAGCAAGGCCGGCGCCGACCCATCGAGCACCAGCCCCCGTCGGTGCACGATCGAGATCGGCACCTGGACCCCGTCGGGCGCCGCCGCCCAGAGACGCGCCGGCTCGTAGTCGTCGGGCTCGTAGCCGCCGAGCACCGGCTGGCGCTTCAAAAGCTCCCGGCTTCGGTCCTCCAGCTCGTACTCGTACACCGAGCGGGGCGTGACCAGCGACGAGTAGCCGAACCTGAAGGTGCGGGTGGAGAACTCCAGGTTGGCGTCGGGATGCACGGTGTACACGGGTTCGGGCTGGGCGATCTCGTGCGTGGCGCCGTCGGCGATACGGCGGACCGAGATCCGCCGCAGCCCCTCGGTCTTCTCGAAGAGCACGAGGTGCTCGGCGAAGACCTCAACGCCGTCGAGCTTGACTTCCGGGCGGTGCGGGATGACCTCGTTCCAGTGGGCCCGTCCCGGATCGCTCACCGGGGCCCCGACCAGCTTGAAGTTCTCGGCGGCGTCGGCGTTGGTGACGATGAAGAAGCGCTCATCGCCGCCGGCCGGGTCAAAGTGGTGGTCCACGTCGTACTCCACGCCCTGCTCCCGGCGCTGGACCACTTGGAACGCTCCCGTGGGATCATCAGCGGCCAGGTAGTGCACCTCGCTTGTGACCTTGCTCTCCAGTCCGAGGAGGATGTAGCGCTCGCTCAGGGTCAGATGAACCCCGAGAAAGAAGCGGGCGTCGTCCTCCTGGAAAACCAGCACGTCGTCGGAGGCGGGTGTGCCCACAACGTGGCGCCACAGCTGGTGAGGGCGCATGGCGTCGTCGACCTTTGTGTAGAAGACCGTGCGGTTGTCCGCCGCCCACGCCAGCCCGTAGTACGTGCCGGGCACCTCGTCGGCCAGGTCCTCACCCGTGCGCAGCTCGCGGATGTGCAGGGTGTAGCGCTCGCT
>DATLEK010000064.1:0-98825 GCA_035525365.1 Acidimicrobiales bacterium | reverse complement strand
GTCGGCGACGAGATCGAGGTGCAGGTGCTCGACGTCGACCTCGACAAGGAGCGGATCAGCCTCTCGCTCAAGGCCACCCAGCAGGACCCGTGGCAGGAGTTCGCCAACGCCCACCGCGTCGGCGAGCTCGTGTACGGCCGGGTCACCAAGCTCGTGCCGTTCGGCGCCTTCGTGCAGGTCGGCGAGGGCATCGAGGGTCTCGTGCACATCTCGGAGATGGCCGTGCACCACGTCGACCTCCCCGAGCAGGTCGTCAACCCCGGCGAGGAGCTGTGGGTGAAGATCATCGACATCGATCTGCAGCGCCGGCGCATCAGCCTGTCGATCAAGCAGGCGGCCGAGGGCGGCGAGGTGGCCGCGGAGTACCGCGAGCACTTCGGTGAGCACGCGTATGACGAAGAGGGCAACTACATCGGCGGCGCCGAGTACGCCACCGCCACGGTCGTGGACTTCACGCCCGAGACCGAGGCCCAGGCGGCCTGGGCGGAGTACGTGGCCGAGCACGGTGTCCCCGTGGCCGGCACCCCCGAGCACGCCGCCGCCCCGGCCGAACCGGACGAGGCCGCCGCGCCTGAGGCCGCGCCGGTCGCGGCCGCTGACACGGACACGACCCCCGAGGCCTAGTTGGCCCCGCTCGTCGTCGGGCTCACCGGCGGCATCGGGTCAGGCAAGTCGACCGTGTGCGCGCTCCTCGCCGAGCGCGGCGCGGTCGTGATCGACGCCGACCGCATCGCCCGGCGCCTGCAGGCTCCCGGCGGTGCGCTGTACCAGCCGATGATCGACATGTTCGGTGAGGACATCGTCTGCAGCGACGGCAGTCTCGACCGGCCCGCCATCGCCGAGGTCGTCTTCAACGACGCGAAGGCGCTGAAGGAGCTGAACGCGCTCACCCACCCGGCCATCGCCATCGGCATGGCCACCGAGCGCGAGCGCCAGGAGGGCACCGACAACATCGTCATCCTCGACATCCCCCTGCTCGTCGAGGGCCAGGGTCGCCCCGGTCTCGCCGCCGTCATCGTCGTCGACTGCCCGGTCGGCACCCAGATCGCCCGGCTCGTCGACTGGCGCGGCATGGACAAGGACGACGCCATCGCCCGCATCCAGGCCCAGTCCAGCCGCGACGAGCGCCTGGCCCGTGCCGACTTCGTCATCGACAACAGCGGCTCCATCGACGAGCTCACCGCCGAGATCGACCGCTGCTGGGAGTGGCTGCAGACCCTCCAGCCCTGAACTCGAGGCAATGCTCCGGCCTACGGCCGGGCTATTGCCTCGAGAATGGTGCCTTAGGGGAGCTGGATGCCCTCGTGGGCGAGGAGCCAGCGCTTGCGGTGGAGGCCGCCGCCGTAACCGCCGATGGTGCCGCCGCTGTGGATGACGCGGTGGCAGGGCACGACGATGCAGGCCGGGTTGGCGCCGTTGGCGCTGCCGACGGCCCGGGCCGCCCGGGGGAAACCGGCGTTCTCGGCCAGCTGGCCGTAGGAGATGACGGTGCCGGCCGGGATCTTGCACAACGTGGCCCACACCTTCTGCTGGAACGGCGTGCCGCCCAGGTCGAGCTCCATCTCTTCGAGGGCGGTGAGATCGCCGTCGACCCATGCCGCCAGCGCACTGCGCGCGCCGACCGGGTCGTCGTCGCGCTGCAGGTCGACCGGGCCGAGCCGGGCTTCGAGCTTGTCGACCGAGCGGTCCCACCCGTCGGCGAACACCAGCGCGCACACCTTGCCGTCGCGCACGGCGAGCCGCAGGTCTCCCACTGGTGTCGCCACGTCCTTGGCGACCAGAACGGTGGTCATGTCGTCTCCTTCGTGGCAGTGTCGGTGAGGCTCATCCAGAGGTGCTGGGCGGCATACGCGCGCCACGGTCGCCACGCCTCGGCGGCGCGGGCCAGGTCGGTGCGGCCGAGTCCCGTGGCCTTGAGCAGGCCCAGGTCGGCGGTGGGGAATCCGTCGGGCTCGCCGCAGGCGCGGGCGGCCACGTAGTTCGCCGTCCACGGGCCGATGCCGGGCAGCTCACACATGCGGGCCACGAGGTCGTCGAGGCCGAGCGACGCGTCGATGGCGAGACGGCCCGACACCACGGCCTCGGCCAGCCCGTTGATGGTCGCCGACCGTGTGCGGGTCACGCCGATCGACGTCAGGTCGGCGTCCACCAGGTCGGCCGGCTCCGGGAACACGCGGTCGAGGCCCAGCTCCTCTCGGCCCTCGATGGGCTTGCCGTAGGTGGCCGCCAGGCGGCCGGCGAGGGTGGTGGCCGCCGCCACGCTGACCTGCTGGCCGAGGACGGCGCGCACGGCCAGCTCGAAGCCGTCCCACGCGCCCGCCATCCGCAGGCCGGGGCGCGCCGCCACGAGCGGGCCGAGCACCGGGTCGCGACCGAGGTCGTCGGCCACCGCCATCGGGTCGGCGTCGAGGTCGAAGAGCCGGCGCACCCGTGAGGTCACGTCCACCAGGTGGTCGGGCGACGGCAGGTCGAGGGTCACCAGCAGGTGGTCGCCGGCCGGTGCCGGCCGCACGTGGATGGTGCCGAGGGTTCCGCCCAGGCTGACCGTGCGGCGATAGCCGTCGGGGCCGATGGTCTCGACTCCAGGGGTGACCCGCGCCCGCAGGTGGCCCGCCAGCGACTCCCAGTCGAAAGGCGGGCGGTAGGCGAGCCGCAGGGTCAAATCGCCGGCGGGCACCGCCTTGCGCCGCCCGCCCCGCATCTCGGTGGGCGTGCGTTGGAACGTGCGTTTCATCTCGGCGTTGAACTGCCGGACACTCCCGAAGCCGGCGGCGAAGGCGACCTGGGCCAGCGGAAGGTCGGTGTCGTCGAGCAGGCGCCGGGCGAAGTGCGTGCGCCGGGCCCGGGCCACGGCCCCGGGCGGCGCTCCGACGTGGGCCACGAACAGACGGGCCAGCTGCCGCCCGCTCATTCCGAGCCGCTCGGCGAGAGCCTGGGTGTCCGCGTCGTCCATGGCCCCGTCGTTGATGAGGCGGATGGCCCGCCCCACGACGGCGGTGCTGCCGAGCCAGGGCGGGCTGCCGGGCGCCGTCTCGGGCCGGCACCGCAGGCACGGGCGGAAGCCGGCGTCCTCGGCGGCGGCGGCGTGACTGAAGAACACCACGTTCCTGGCCAAGGGGAGCCGGGCCGGGCAGACGGGGCGGCAGTAGATCCCCGTCGTCTTCACGCCGGTGAAGAAGCGCCCGTCGAACCGGGCATCCCGGCTGGACAGGGCCTGGTAGCAGGCGGCCTGGTCGAGGAGCACACCCGCATCGTGACACCCGCCGGCGCACCTGTCTGGCGGTATCCGGACACGCACATCGGGCCATCCCCGGGGCCCCTGTCGCACCCGCCCGGTAGAATTACATCGATGGCAATCTCCCTCTCGAGCGTCAGCTCGACCCCGTTCAAGGTCGTGTCCGACTTCGCCCCGGCCGGCGACCAGCCCAAGGCCATCGCCCAGCTGGCCGAGGGCATCACCCGGGGCGACCGGTTCCAGACGCTCCTCGGCATCACCGGCTCGGGCAAGAGCGCCACCATGGCCTGGACCATCGAGGCCGTGCAGCGCCCGACGCTGGTCATCGCACCCAACAAGTCCCTCGCCGCCCAGCTGGCCAACGAGTTCCGGGAGTTCTTCCCGCACAACCGGGTCGAGTACTTCGTCTCCTATTACGACTACTACCAGCCCGAGGCCTACCTCCCGTCGTCCGACACCTACATCGAGAAGGACTCCTCGATCAACGACGACATCGACCGGCTACGCCACTCCGCCACGTCGGGCCTGCTGAGCCGCCGCGACGTCATCGTGGTGGCGTCGGTGTCGTGCATCTACGGCATGGGCTCGCCGGCCGACTACGCCCGCAACACGCTCATCGTGAAGACGGGGGAGGAGCACGACCAGCGCTCGATCCTCTCGAAGCTCGTCGACATCCGCTACGAGCGCAACGACGCCAACCTCGTGCGCGGCAAGTTCCGGGTGCGGGGCGACACCATCGAGGTGCATCCCGCCTACGACGAGTTCCCCGTGCGCATCGAGCTGTTCGGTGACGAGGTCGAGCGCATCAGCCGCATCGACACCCTCACCGGCGAGCAGTTGGGCGACATCGAGGATCTCTGCATCTGGCCCGCCACCCACTACGTGGCGGGCGACGAGAAGATGCGTCAGGCCATCCTCCGCATCGAGAAGGAGCTGCAGGAGCGGCTGGCCTTCTTCGAGAAGGAGGGCAAGATGCTCGAGGCCCAGCGACTGCGCATGCGCACCCAGTACGACCTCGAGATGATCGCCGAGCTCGGCTACTGCAACGGCATCGAGAACTACAGCCGTCACATCGACGGGCGCGAGGCGGGCCAACCGGCTCACACGCTGCTCGACTTCTTCCCCAAGGACTGGCTGCTGATCGTCGACGAGTCCCACGTCACCGTGCCCCAGTTGCACGGCCAGTACGAGGGCGACCGCTCTCGCAAGGAGACCCTCATCGATCACGGCTTCCGGCTGCCATCGGCCGCCGACAACCGGCCGCTCCGGTTCGACGAGTTCTTCGAGAAGATCAACCAGGCCGTGTTCCTGTCGGCCACGCCGTCGAAGTACGAGCTGGGCATCTCGACCCAGGTCGTCGAGCAGATCGTGCGTCCCACCGGTCTCGTCGACCCCGAGGTCATCGTCAAGCCGACCAAGGGCCAGATCGACGACCTCATCGACCAGATCAACCAGCGGGTGGGCGCCGGCGACCGCGTCCTCGTCACCACCCTCACCAAGAAGATGGCCGAGGACCTCACCGACTACCTGCTGGAGATGGGCATCAAGGTGCGGTACCTCCACAGCGAGGTCGACACGATCCAGCGCATCGAGATCCTGCGCGGCCTGCGTCTCGGCGACTTCGACGTGCTCGTCGGGATCAACCTGCTGCGCGAGGGCCTCGACCTCCCCGAGGTGTCACTGGTGTGCATCCTCGACGCCGACAAGGAGGGCTTCCTGCGCAGCGAGACGTCGCTCATCCAGATGATCGGTCGCGCCGCCCGCAACGTCGACGGACAGGTCGTGATGTATGCGGACAAGATCACCGCTTCGATGCAGAAGGCGATCGACATCACCCAACAGCGGCGCCTCCGCCAGATCGCCTACAACCTCGAGCACGGCATCGATCCGCAAACGATCCGCAAGGCCGTCGGCGACATCTTGTCGTTGCTGCGCCCCGACGACACGGCGCCGGTCCCGGGCAAGGACCGCCGCCGTCAGCGCGAGCGCGACAAGGTCCAGCGCGAGCTGAAGACGCTGCCGCAGCAGGAGCTCGCCCGCCTCATCCAGACCTTGGAGGAGGAGATGCACGAGGCCGCCGCGGAGCTCAAGTTCGAGTACGCGGCCCGGCTGCGCGACGAGGTCAACGACCTCAAGCGCGAGCTGCGTGAGGTCAGCCAGGCGACGTGACGCTGAACTCGGTTAACATGCCCCTGCTGGCGTGGGTGGACGGCGGGTTGCTGTTGAGCGGGATGAGGCAAGCGGCCACGTAACGGCCGGGCTGCAGCTTCCTGACCACATGGCCCTGCTCACCCTCACGGGCGAAGGCCGATCCCAAATCGGCCAGCTTGGCCAGATCGTCCTTGGTCGGAGCGCCGCTGGACAGGATCTCGCGTCCGGAGGTGGCGTCGTCCTTGACGCGGTAGAGCTCCAGCACGTGATCGAAGTCGCCTTTGTTGGTCAGTTCGAAGCTCACGATGCCGGCGGTGATCGTCTCGGGGAGGCCCTGGAAGGCGAAGTCCACCGACGTGGTGTCCACCGGCTTCCATCCGCAGTTGGCCAGATCGAAGGCGTGGGCCCGGGCCGTGGCGGCACGTACCGCCGGAGTCCCCCGCTTGGTGAGGTCGCCGTTGGCCTTGACGACCTCGACGAGGGCGGCGGCGACGGTCCGCAGATCGGCTTCGCTCTTCGAGGGAGCGGCCCCCGCCGCCTCGTTCACCAGGAGCCGAAGCTCGCGGGCATATTCAATGAGCCGCCCCGGCCGGTCGGCCTCGGGTAGATCGCCGATCTGGGGGAAGGCGAAGGTCTCGACATCCAAAACCTTGGAGCAGTAGTTCTGCAGCTCCGCCTTGCTGAGCGCTCCCGACTCCTTGCCGAACTCACCGTCGGGCGGGTTCGTGTCGTCGCTGCAGGAGGCGAGGGCGGCCACGAGAGCCACGGACGCCAGACCGATTGCCATCTTGTGTCTCGTCACCCGGTATCCCCTCGCCTCTGGCCAGGCCACGCTATCCAGCCCGGGCCCGTGGCTTCTGTCGCCGTAGGCTGATCCCCCATGGGCACCTATCTCGACCCGATCGTCGCCGCCCATCGGGCAGGTGCGGCCGGGGACTACCGCAAGCTCGACAAGCTCATCGATGCCGCCCTCGACACTCCGGCGCCGGTGCCCTTCGCCGCCGCTCTCCGGGAGGGGGAAGGCCTGGCTGTCATAGCCGAGATAAAGCGGCGCTCGCCCTCGAAGGGCGAGCTGGCGCCCGCTGGCGTGGCCGCCGGCAAGCTGGCCGAGGCGTACGCCGACGGTGGCGCCCGCGCCATCTCGGTGCTTACCGACGAGGAGCACTTCGGCGGGTCGGCGGTCGATCTGGTCGAGGCCCGCTCCGCGGTGGGACTGCCCATCCTGCGCAAGGACTTCACCGTTTCCGGGCGCGATGTCTGCGATGCCCGCCTCATGGGCGCCGACGCTGTCCTGCTGATCGTGGCCGCCCTCGTGGGCGGCGAGCTGGAGGGCTTTCTGCAACTGGCCGGCGAGCTTTCCCTCGACGCGCTGGTGGAGGTGCACGACGAAGACGAGCTGGAGCGCGCGCTTGGTGCCGGCGCCACCCTCATCGGCGTCAATCAGCGCGACCTGCAGACCTTCGAGGTCGACGCCGAACGGGCCATGCGGGTGGCCAAGGAGATCCCGGAGGGCCTCACCAAGGTGGCCGAGTCCGGGATAAAGGGACCGGAGCAGGCCCTACGCCTGTTCGAGGGCGGCTATCACGCCATTCTGGTGGGCGAAAGCCTGGTCACCAGCCACGATCCGGCGGCTGCCGTCAACGCCCTCGTATCGGCGTGTTCGTAGACAGATGTTCATAAAGATCTGCGGCACCACCAACGAGGAGGACGCCCTGCTGGCGGTGGCCATGGGGGCCGACGCCATCGGCTTCATCTTCGCCCCGTCGCCCCGGCAGGTGGCTGTCCCGGCGGTACGCGACATCGTCCGCCGTCTCCCGCCCGAGGTGGTGACGGTGGGCGTCTTCCGCAACCAGTCTCCCGAACAGGTGGTCAAGGTGGTCAACGGGATCGGCCTGAAGGCGGCCCAGCTCCACGGGAGAGAATCAACTGACGGCGTTCGCTTCGTCGTGGAGCGCGTGCCGATGGTCATCAAGGCCTTTGTGGCGGGGGACCCCGCCATTCCCACGGCCAAGGAGTACGGCGCCCAGATCGTGATGATCGACGCCCCGTCGCCCGGGTCCGGCCAGGTCTTCGACTGGCGGCTCGCCGATGGCGTGCCCCCCGGGGCCCGCCTGCTGATGGCCGGCGGCCTCAACCCCGACAACGTGGCCGACGCCATCGCCCAGGTGAAGCCGTGGGGTGTCGACGTCGTCACAGGAGTGGAGTCCGAGCCCGGGCACAAGGACCCGGTGAAGCTGCGGGCCTTCGTGGCCGCGGCCAGGGCGGCCGCCGTTCCCGCTTACGAGGGCGAGGGCGAAGGCCCCTTCGACTGGCAGGAGGAGAGCTGATGGCCACGAACGAGATCACCAGCCTCATGCCCGAACCGGGCGACGACGGCCGTTTCGGCGACTTCGGTGGCTGTTTCATGCCCGAGTCACTGCTGCCGGCCTGCCAGCAGCTTGACCGGGAGTTCCGGGCCGCCTGGGCCGACCCGGCATTTCACGCCGAGTACGAGCGCATCCTCCGCGAGTACGGGGGCCGACCCACTCCGGTCACCGACTGCCCCCGCCTGTCGGAGCGCCTCGGCGTCCGGGTCCTGCTCAAGCGGGAGGACCTGGCCCACACCGGCTCGCACAAGATCAACAACGTGGTGGGCCAGGCGCTGCTGGCCCGGAGGATGGGGAAGCCCCGGGTGATCGCCGAGACCGGGGCTGGCCAGCACGGGGTGGCCACGGCCACCGCCTGTGCCATGTTCGGGCTGGAGTGCGTCATCTACATGGGCGAGGTGGATGTCGCCCGCCAGGCTCTCAACGTGTTCCGCATGAAGCTGCTCGGCGCCGAGGTGCGCACGGTGACCTCGGGCAGCCGGACCCTGAAGGACGCCATCAACGAGGCGCTGCGGGACTGGGTCGCGAGCGTCGAGACCACCTACTACTGCCTGGGGTCGGTCACCGGTCCCCATCCCTATCCCTGGTTGGTGCGTGAGCTCCAGCGGGTGGTGGGGGAGGAGGCACGCGAGCAGTGCCATTCCTTCCTGGACGGCGCCGACCCCGATTACGTCGTGGCCTGCGTGGGCGGCGGCTCGAATGCCGCCGGCACCTTCGCCGGCTTCGTGGACAGCGAGGCCAGGCTGATCGGAGTGGAACCTGCCGGGGGTGCTGCCATCGGCCGGGGCATCCCAGGCGTGCTCCACGGATCGATGTCCCACCTCCTCCAGGACGAGGAGGGCCAGGTCCTCGAGGCCCACTCGATATCGGCCGGCCTCGATTATCCCGGTGTCGGTCCGGAGCACGCCCATCTGGCGGCCACCGGCCGGGCCCGCTACGTGGCCGCCGACGACGCCGAGGTCCTCGACGCTCTACGCCTGCTGGCCACCACCGAGGGGATCATCCCAGCCCTCGAGCCCGCCCATGCGGTGGCGTGGGTGGCCAGGGCGGCCGGAACCTCGGAGCTCCCCTCAGGTTCCACGGTCATGATCACCATGTCCGGTCGGGGAGACAAGGACGTGCAGCAGGTGATGGAGATCCTCGGGTGAGCCCCAGAGCCGGCCGCCCGGCCCCGGGAAGTGGTCCGAGACCCGGGCCCCTCGAGACCAGCCTGCGCTCGCGGCGGGATGCCGGCCACAAGCTCCTCGTCCCCTACGTCACCGGTGGCCTCGGCCCCCGCTGGGTGGAGGTGCTGGAGGCCATGGCCGCCGCCGGCGCCGACGCCGTCGAGGTCGGGATTCCCTTCTCGGACCCGGCCATGGACGGCGCTACCATCCAGGCCGCGTCACAGCGGGCGCTCGATCTCGGAGCGACCCCGACGGCCATCCTCACCGCTCTTCGGGACGCTGATGTCGACGTCCCCCTGGTGGCCATGACCTATTACAACGTGGTGTTCCGGACCGGGCACCGCCGCTTCGCCGCCGCTCTCGACAACAGCGGCGTAGCCGGGGCCATCGTCCCCGACCTTCCGCTCGAGGAGCTCGAGCCGTGGTCGAAGGCGGCGCTCTCCGAGGGCGTGGAGACGGTGCTCCTGGCCGCGCCGGTCACGCCCGACGACCGCCTGGCCATCATCTGCGAGCGCTCCCGCGGCTTCGTCTACGGCGTCAGCGTGATGGGGATCACCGGCGAGCGGTCCGCTCTGTCCAGCTCAGCCGCCCTGATGGGAAAGCGGCTCAAGGCGCTGACCGACAAGCCCGTGCTGATCGGCTTCGGCGTTTCCACGCCGGCCCAGGCCGTCGAGGCCTGCGCCGAGGCCGACGGCGTCATCGTGGCCTCCGCCCTCATGCGCCGCATGCTCGACGGCGCTGAGCCCGACGAGATAGGCGCCGCCGTGGACGAAATCCGCGCCGCCCTCGACGCCGGCTGACCCCACCCCCCTGCGTTGCGAGTACATAGCGGGCGGAATGCGCCCGCTATGTACTCGCAACGTGCGTCGCCGGGGTTGGAGGGGGCGGTCCGCCACGACGGCGTCGTCCTTCTCGGCCATGGCCAACGCTTGATCAGCAGGCGCCGGCGAGGGAGGAGAGTTCGATACCCCGCTTGGCCTGACGGATCACGTTGGCGTCGATGCCGTTGGTGACGTAGGCGAAGGACAGGCCGCTCCCGGGGTCGGCCCAGGCGATCTGGCCGCCGGCACCTCCGTGGCCGAAGGCCCGTCCGGACACGGTCGAGCCGAAGCCACGCAGGAAGGCGAACCCGTCGTCGCCGGCCTGGGTCAGGCCCAGGGTGCGGTTGGCCGGCAGCTTGAAGAGCTTGTCCGGCAGGCGGTTGCGCACGCCGCCGGTGGCGTCGCGCAGCACGGCGTCGTCCCAGATGCCCTTCGGGTTGTGAAGCAGGGCCTGGTAGAAGAGGGCGAGATCGGCGGCTCGCATCACCCCGCCGGCGCCGGGCAACCCGAGCGTTCGGACCTCGGGCAGGTTGAAGGCCAGCAAGGCGTCGTTGGTGACCTCGCCCACCTCCAGCTCCCGCACCCCGAGGGCAGCCTCCAGCTCGTCGCCGGAGGCCACGTCCCCCCGCATCTCGACCAGAGCGATGTCGTTGTGATCGTCGGGCCCGAGCCCGAGGACCCGCCGGGGCAGGCCCACCGGATCGGTGATGCGCTGCTGGACGAAGTCGCGGTAGTCCATCCCTCCCAGTCGCTCGATCATCTCGGCCAGGACCCAGTGCGCCGATGTCGGGTGGTACTCAAATGCCGTCCCTGGCTCGAACGAAAGCTTCCAATCGGCGAACATGCGCAGCCGTCCCTCCCGAGTGGACCACTCAGGAGGCAGCATCGCGGCATGCGGGAATCCCCCGGTGTGGAGCATGAGCTGCTCGACCGTCACGGCCTCTTTACCGTTGGTGGCGAACTCCGGCACGTACTCGCCGACCCGCCTGCCTACGTCGAGAAGTCCTTCCCCGATCAGCAACCAGGCGGCACTGGCCACGATGGCTTTGGTCGCCGAGAACACCGAGTAGCGGGTGTCGGTCGTGGTGTCTCCGAAAGCCTCGAAAGCGATCAGCTCCCCGTCACGGGCCAGCGCCACCTGGCAGGACGGCAGGATCCCTTCGTCGATCTCCCGTGCCGCCCGGGCCAGGAGCTCCGGGACAGCCATCTCAGGCATCACCGGCACCTGGGCGGCGGAGCACCTGGAAAGCCAGCCAGATGACACCCAGGGCCACCAGGGCCGAGCTGATCTCGTAGCTGATCACCTCGACGTGGGTGTCGTTGACCCGGGAGAAGATCTTGCCGTCGCGCAGGGCCGCCACCGTCACGGCCACGGCCACGGCGAGGAGGAGTCCGGCCACGGCCACCGCGGTACCGGCGACCATGCGGAGATGGGCGGATCGTGCCGTCACGGCGGCGAGAACACCGGCCACCAACAGCAGGCCGGTCAAGGGGTTGACGGCGTTGCCGATCAGCTGCAGCCGTGGCCCCACCGCTTCGGTGGCCACGAGGCCGTCGATCCCGACGAGGTCGACGATCCTGTAGAGGGCGCCCGCCAGGGGCGCCACCGCGGCGAGCAACAGGACGAACGGGGCCACGTCGGTGAAGCCGAGTTGTCTGCGCCAACGCCCCACCGGCGCGGCGGCGGATCTGCCCCTGAGCCTGCCGCGGCGCCGGCTTCGGGGTGGCGCGGCGGAGACGCCGTCATCCACGTCCACCATGAGCCTTCGAGGCTACCGGCGGCGTGCCGTCAGCGGAAAACCGCCGACCGGTAGTAGCGCAGCTCCTCGATGCTCTCCCGGATGTCGTCCATGGCCCGGTGACCACCCTGCTTCTGAGGGGCCTTGGCGAAGTTGTCCGGGTACCAGCGCCGGCACAGCTCCTTGACGGTGGAGACGTCGATGGAGCGGTAGTGCAGCCACTCGTCGACCTCGGGCATGTAGGCGGCGAGGAAGCGGCGGTCGGTGCCGATGGAGTTGCCGCAGAGAGGCACGGTACGAGGCGTCTCCACGTGCTGCTTGAGGAACTCCAGGGTGGCCGCGGCGGCCTCCTCGAGGGTGGTGGTGGACGCCTCGATGGCGGGCAAGAGGCCGCTCTTCGTGTGCATCTTGCGCACGACGTCCTCCATGGCCGCCAGCTGCTCGGGGGCGCAGGCCACCACCAGGTCCGGCCCCTCGGCCATCACCTGGAGATCGTCATCGGTGATGAGGGTGGCGATCTCGACAATGGCGCACGTCGTGGCGTCCAGGCCCGTCATCTCGAGGTCCATCCAGGCCAGGGCCATGCCCGGGGATCGTAGGCTGCGCGGGTGCTCCAGGTTCCGATCGTGCGCCTCGACCAGGAGCTGGCTGTGCCCGCCTATGCCCGGCCGGGCGACGCCGGGGCGGACCTCATCGCCCGGACCGATGTCACCGTTGCCCCCGCCGGCGGCCGGGCCCTGGTGCCTACCGGCATCGCCATCGCCATTCCGTCGGGCTACGCCGGCTTCATCCAACCCCGCAGCGGACTGGCCCTGCGGCACGGGATCACCTGCCTGAACAGCCCCGGGCTGATCGATGCCGGCTATCGGGACGAGATCAAGGTGCTTCTCGTCAACACCGACGCCCACCAGCCGTACCACGTGCGCCGGGGCGATCGTGTGGCCCAGCTGGTCATCCAGCGGGTCGAGGAGGCCGACTTCGTGATCTGCGACGAGCTCCCCGAAGGCGACCGGGGCCTCGCCGGCTTCGGATCCACAGGAACGTGAGCCGCGGCCGTGCCTGAGCTTCCGGAGGTGGAGGCCCTGGTGCGCTTCCTCGACGGCAGGTCCTCCGGCGCTGTCGTGGCGCGGGCGGAGCTGGCCTCGTTCTCGGTCCTGAAGACGTTCGACCCTCCGCTACAGGCTCTCGTCGGCGCCACCATCGCCGGGTGGCGCCGGAGAGGAAAGTTCCTGTTGATGGAGCTGTCCACCGGCTCCGGCAACGCCTCCGCCGACCCTTTCTGGCTGGCTCTCCACCTGGCTCGAGGAGGTTGGGTGAGGTGGAGCGACTCGCTGCCGGTGAAGACAGCCCGGCCCGGGAAGGGGCCGCTGGCCTTGCGGATGGGCCTTGACGGTGGGCAGGGCTTCGACGTCACCGAGGCGGGCACCGAGAAGCGCCTGGCCGCGTGGGTGGTCCGGGTTCCCGAGGATGTCGAGGCGATTGGCCGCCTCGGCCCCGATCCTCTCGAACCCGGTTTCGACGCCACGACGCTCGGGTCGCTCCTGCGGGCGCACGGTGGCCAGCTCAAAGGAGCGATGACCACGCAGTCGGTACTGGCCGGCGTGGGCAATGCCTATTCGGACGAGGCCCTCCACCTGGCCCGCCTGTCGCCGTTCAAGGCCGCTGATCGCCTGTCGGATGGCGAGGTCGAGCGCCTTTATGTCGCCCTGGTGGGGGTCCTTGGTGACGCGGTGGCCCGGAGCGTGGGCCTTCCCGCCGCCGGCCTCAAGGACGAGAAGCGAAGCGGGATGCGCGTGCACGGCCGGACCGGCGAACCCTGCCCCGAGTGCGGCGACGCCGTTCGTCAGGTCGCTTTTGCCAGCAAGTCGCTCCAGTACTGCCCGACCTGCCAGACGGGCGGGAAGCTGCTCGCCGACCGGCGCCTGTCCCGGCTGCTCAAGTAGTGCAGCGCCTCACCGGTTTCGACGCCGCCTTCCTCGCCCTCGAGAGCGCCACCAACCACATGCACGTTGCCTCCCTGCTCATCGTCGATCCGCGCGGCCACTCTCGGCGCGTGGCGGCCGGGAGGCGGGCTCAGCGGGAAACCACATCTCGCCGATGCTGATCTCGTTGGCCAGCCAGATGGAGGGAACCGGCGACCGTCGACGGACCATCAGCGCCGGCACGGTGGCGGCCCGGGCCCAGGATCGGATGGTCCAGCGCGACCTTCTTTCGGAGTGGGCCGAGCTGGTCGTACCCGCTCTGGCTGTCCCCGCCGCCCGCCTGGGGTCCCAGCTCATGATCGGCGGGGCGCTGCCGCCGGCGTTCAACGTCATCGTCTCCAACGTTCCGGGACCGAAGACGCCGCTGTTCCTGGCCGGCGCCCCGGTGACCGAGCTGTACCCACTCGGCCCCGTTCTGGACGGCGCCGCCCTGAACGTGACGGTCATCTCCTACGGCGACGACATCCACGTCGGCGTGGTGGCCGACCGTGACGCCGTGCCCGATGTTGGCCTCATCGCCGACGCCATGGAGCAGGCCCTGGAGGAACTGAGGAAGGACGCCGAAAACGCCGGCCGGCGCTGATAACGTCAGGGAAGTCGCGGACGTGGCTCAGTTGGTAGAGCGCAACCTTGCCAAGGTTGAGGTCGCGGGTTCGAATCCCGTCGTCCGCTCTAACAACCGCCGGTCGGCGCCGGCGCCGAGTGATACCTCCTCGGGGATCTCAGGGATGATATAGTGTTCGACATGGCAAGCAAGGACTTCCTTGACGAGATGATCGCGGAGCGCACCAAGGCGAACCCGGAGTTCCCCGCCCTCCTCGATGCTGCCGTGCGCCGCCGCCGACTTCTCGAGGATCTCACGGCTGAGCGCGAGGCTCTCGGGCTGTCCCAAACCATCGTCGCGGCCCGGATGCACACCTCGCAGTCGGCCGTCGCCCGCCTCGAGTCCGCCGAGATCGACGCCAGGCTGTCGACAGTCGAGCGCTACGCGGCGGCACTCGGCAAGAAGATCAACTGGGAGCTGGTCGACGCCTGACGGCTCGGCCGCGGGCCCGCCATGGCGCCTGGAGCGGCTGGTACGGTGACCCCATGAACGCCTCATTTTCGTCGCTTCGCTCGAGGCGCTGGTTCGTTCCGGTGGCCATCCTGGCCGGCGTGTTCCTGGTGGTCGTGCTGCCCCTCATCGCCTCCTACAACGGCATCGTCGACAAGGAGGCTTCGGCCGACCAGTCGTTTGCGGACCTGGATGCCCAGCTACAGCGGCGCAACGACCTGATCCCGAACCTGGTCGGCGCCGTCAAGGGGATCCTGAACCAGGAGCAGGCCGTGTTCGGCGAGCTGGCCAGAGCACGCTCCGCCTATTCCGGCGCGAGAAATCCCGAGGAGAAGTTCGCGGCGTCCAACCAGATCGAGTCCGGGCTCGGGCGGCTGCTGGCGATCGTGGAGAACTTCCCACAGTTGCGCAGCAGCGAGAACGTCCGGGACCTGCAGACCCAGATCGAGGGCACGGAGAACCGGGTGGCTCAAGCCCGGCGTGACTACAACGGCGCCGTCACCGCCTACAACGTGAACATCAGGCGCTTTCCCCGCAGCCTCGTGGCGGAAATCTTCGGCTTCGACAAGAAGCCGCTGTTCGAGGCCAACGCCGGCGCCAGGGAGGCACCGCAGGTCGACCTCGGCAACGACCCGGCCACCACGCCGTCCACTGCGCTTCGGTGAGCAGACGCCGGCGGCGGCCCGGCGCGCCGGCGTCTTCGGTACTGGCCATGGTTGTCGTCGTGGCCCTTTTCGGAGCCGCCCCGGCCCTCTCCGCCCAGTCCTTTCCTGACTTCACCGCTCCGGTGGTGGATGCCGCCGGCGTGGTCCCTCCCGAAGTGGAGATGCAGGTGAACGCGGCCCTGGACGACTACCAGACCAGGTCGGGCAACCAGGTGGCCGTGGCCGTCGTGCGCACCACCGGTAACCGCTCGATCGAGGACTACGGCATCGATCTCGGCCGTGAGTGGGGCGTGGGCGGGAAGGGGGATGACAACGGGGTGCTGCTGCTGATCGCCACCGAGGACCGCAAGCTGCGCATAGAGGTGGGCCGGGGACTGGAAGGCACACTCACCGACCTGCAGTCGGGCCGCATCATCCGCGAACGGCTGGTGCCCCTCCTCCGGAAGGGGGACTTTGCCGGGGCGGTCAGCCAGGGAACACTTGCCATCCGCCAGGAGCTCGGGGACACCGAGGCCGGGCCTCTGCCGGAACCGCCTCAGGGGGAGACAGGCTCCGAGGGCGGGTCCCCGTGGCCTCTGCTGTTCGTGCTGCCGGTGCTGGGGCTCGGTCTGCTCGGCGGGGGACGGCGGCGAGGCCGCGGCGGCTTCGGTGGCGGCTTCGGTCCGCCCGTCTTCTGGGGCGGAGGCTTCGGAGGTGGGGGCTTCGGAGGTGGCGGCGGTGGCGGAGGCGGGTTCGGCGGCGGCGGTGGTGGCGGTTTCGGTGGAGGAGGAGCGAGCGGTGGTTGGTAGACCCAGGACCAAGGCGAATACCAGGGCAAGGGCCAAGGAGGTTCTGAGCAAGGCCGAGCACCGGCGGGTGGGCGAGGCCGTCGACACCGCCGAGGAGACCACCGGACTGCAGTTCTGCGTCGTGCTCGGCCCGGCCGACGGTGATGCCCACGCCCACGCCGAGGCCCTGTTCGTGCAGGCCGGTCTCCATCTGCGACCTGCTGTTCTGGTGCTCGTGGCGCCTGATCAGCGGCGGGTGGAGGTTCTAACCGCTTCTGCGATCAGGGAGCGGGTACCCGATTCCATCTGCGCCGAAGCCGTCGCCGAGATGACACGGCACCTCGCGTCCGGGGACTTCGTTGGAGGCATCGTCGCCGGCGTCGAGCGTCTGGCCGCCGCGGCCGGACCGGGAGCGGCCGGTCCCGACGATCACGAGTTGCCCGACATCATGGGCGGCGGCCCGACCCCCTGAAAGGTATCGACGGGTCCTCCGGCGGGAAGGACCGGTCAATGGCGCCCACCATCGCGGTCGAGAAGGAGTCGACAGCTCTCCCGTCACCGCCCCTACCCCTGGCCAGGGGACCCCTCAGTGCCTACGTCCTCGATCACCTGACTTCGTCTCCCCGTCCCCTCGAGGTGGGTCCACCGGCGGAGGGCCAGCCGTGGTGGGACGACGACCTCCAGCTCGCTCTGTACGTCTGCTACGAGCTTCATTACCGGTCCTTCGCCGGCGTCGACGAGGCCTGGGAGTGGCATCCCGATCTCCTCCGGTTCCGGTCCGGGCTGGAACGCACCTTCGAGAGCGGGGTGCGGTCGCTCGTCGCGCGAGACGCTGCCCTTGCCGTCGCCGAACCCGACGACGTGGAGGGGATGTTGTGGGGTTTGTCCAGAGGCGGCAAGGGCCCGTCGCTGTCCGCCGAGGTCGCTTCCCATGCCACCCTCGAGCAGGTGCGGGAGCTGGCCGTGCACCGCTCGGCTTACCAGTTGAAGGAAGCCGATCCCCACACCTGGGCGATCCCCCGCATCGCCGGCGGCGCCAAGGCGGCCATGGTCCAGATCCAGGCCGACGAGTACGGCGGTGGGCGGGAGCAGGAGATGCACTCGTCCCTCTTCGCTGTCACCATGGCGGAGCTGGGCCTCGACAACGGCTACGGCATCTACCTGGACCGGCTTCCCGGGTTCACCCTGGCCACGGTGAACCTGATCTCACTGTTCGGGCTCCACCGCCGTCTCCGGGGCGCCCTCGTCGGGCACCTGGCCATCTTCGAGATGACGTCTGTGACCCCGATGGGGCGTTACTCGAAGGCTTTGGAGCGACTCGGCCTCGATGATGCCGCCCGTCGCTTCTACGACGTCCACGTCCTGGCCGACGCCCACCATCAGCACGTGGCCGCCGGGATGGCGGCTCGCCTGGCTACGGACGAGCCGTCCCTCAGCGCCGACATCCTGTTCGGCGCCCGGGCCGTGATGGCCGTCGAGGCACGATTCACCACTGAGATCCTCAACCGCTGGCGAAGGCAGGAGACGTCGCTGCTCCGCGCGCTCCCTGCGCTCCCTGCGCTCCCTGCGCCGGGTACGCCGTCCGGGGAGGGCGCCGCGGCTCGGCGACAGGACCGGGGTGAGCGAGCCCACCACCAGCACCAGCAGGAAAGCTAGGGCGGCGAGAGGGAAGCGGGCCAGGGTCTCCCCGGGCGACAGTTGCGCGGCGGCCTGCACGCCCCCCAGGCCGGTGGCGCCGGCCAAGGCACCGGCGGCATCCACCGGTGCAACCGGAGCCGAAGCGGCGGCAGCCGCGGCTGCATCGTGGCTGGCGCGGTAGGTGGCCACTAGGGCGGAGGCGTTGGCCGTGGCGTGCTCCAGGGAGCGGTCCAGGAACAACTTCGGGTCCACTGCCTTCAGAACCGTTCCCGGTCGGACCTTGATGGGTACCGCCACCGTGGTCTGCTTCTTGCCCCTGCCCTTGGTCACGAACCTCACCGCCGGGTGGTACTCGAAGTGCAGGTGCGATGCGCCTCCCTCGGCGTTCCCCGATGTTCCCACGTAGCCGACGGTGTCACCCACCTGCACGGCCTGGCCGTCGCGCTGGCCATCGGGGCGGCTGTCCAGGTGGGCCAGGTAGAAGTAGCTGCCGGTGGTTTCGACGACGTAGGCGGCGATGCCTCCGAGGCCCCCCCGCGCCCACCGGATGACACCGCTGGCCGGGGCCCGAACGGGAGTGCCTCTCGCCGCGAAGATGTCCGTTCCCTGGTGCAGGCGCCAGCCCGGGCCGAACCGGGGGAACCACCAGTCGTGGGAGTAGTTGGCGTAGCCGCCCACGGGGAACTGGCCCATGCCTATGCGCAGGGCCTCCTCCCGTGACAGCCCGAATGTCTCGAGCTCGCGGAGGGTGTCGACGAGAGCCGTGGTGTTGCGGGACCCGGTGCGTTTGACCGAGCGGCTCAGGGCAGCCAGGTCGGCAGGAAAGGGCCCGGCGTCGGCCGGCACGGCTCCGCTGTCGCCGGCGCCGTTGCCGGGCAGCCCGACAGGGGTCGGTGCGGGCGGCGGGGCCGGCTTCGGTGCCGGGCGCGGCGCCACCGTGGTGGGCACGGGGTTCGGCGGTGGCTCGAGAGGAGCCAACAGGGCCGGAGCCGTCGTGGTGGTGGTGCGGGGGGCAGTCGTGGTGGTGGTGGGTTCCGATCCCGGAATGGGGGGCATCGGGCCGATCTGGGCCCCCGCGCCGCTGAGCGCGCCGGCCACCACGAGTGTGCCCGCTGCCACACTCGTGACGACGTACAGCCCCACCCGGGTCTTCACGTTCGCCCTGCCGATGCGACGACCTTAGCCCCCGGCGCCGTCATCTTCCAGGAAGATGACGATCAGGGCCCTTCAGATCACCGATCGGAGGAAGCGGAGCGACAGGATCAGGACCACGCCCCACGCCGCGAACCACACCACTGACGCGGCGATCAAAGCCAGGAGGCAGCCGGGGCTTTCGAGCATGCGGGAGTCACCGGAGCCACGGGAGCTGCGGCTGTCGTGATCGAAGCCGGGCAGCATGCCCGCCTGACCCAGGCCCGCGACGACACCCACCACGACGATCAGGCAGATGAACAGAAGGAGGATCAACACCGGCGGCCGGAGCGTACCCGTGCCGGCGACGGAGGTGCGGCGCCCTCTGTGCGCGAGACTCCGGGGCGATGGACGGTGAACGTTCGCTCCGCTGGATCGCCGGCGCTTTCGTGGCCACCGCCGCGGCCGCGCCGGTGGTGGTGGTCATCACGATCATCATCGCCCTGTTCAACTTGCCCGTTCCCGACACGCTGCCTGTTCCCCGCCCGCCCGGTGGTAGCCAGATCAGCCGTGTCTACGACGTCAACGGCGAGGAGATCGGCCAGTTCAGTGAGTTCGAGCAGAACCGTCCGGTGAAGAAGGCCGACATCCCCAAGCACCTGAAGCAGGCCGTCATCGCCGCCGAGGACCGGAACTTCTACCGCCATGGCGGGCTCGACCTGCGGGGGACCCTGAGGGCACTGATCGCCGACGTCCAGGGCCGTTCCTACCGTCAGGGTGGTTCGACCATCACCCAGCAGTACGTGAAGCTGGCCTATACCGGCGGTGAACGCACCCTTTCCCGCAAGGTCCGTGAGGCCATCCTGGCCAGCCAACTGTCGGGCAAGGTGGACAAGGAGGAGCTGCTTTTCAAGTACCTGTCGTCGATCTACCTGGGCGAGGGGGCCTACGGGGTGGGCGCCGCGGCCGAGACCTACTTCCACAAGCCGGTCAACAAGCTCACGCTGTCCGAGTCCGCTCTTCTTGCCGGCCTGATCCCGGCGCCCAGCCGCTACGAGCCACGGGCCAATCAGGGCTTGGCCGAGACGAAGCGGGCACTGGTGCTCGACAAGATGCTCCAGCTCGGCTTCATCTCCCGGGCCGAGCACTCGGACGCCGCTCGCCAGCGCGTACGGATGGCCACCAGCGTTCCCGTTGCCGCAGGAACGGCCACCATGGTGCACCCGGCGCAGCAGCCGTTCACGAAGTACCCGTACTTCGTCGACTACGTCCGGCGCTATCTCGAGAAGAAGTACGGCCGCGATGCGGTGTACCGAGGTGGGCTGGAGGTGCGCACCACCATCGACCCGCGGTTGCAGGGCCTGGCCGAAGCGGCCGTCAAGACCGGCCTGGAGGGAACACGGCCACCACTCGAGATGGCCCTCGTATCGGTCGAGCCGCAGACGGGCTTCGTGAAGTCCCTGGTGGGCGGGCGGGACTTCAGCGCCGAGAACGGCCAGGTCAACCTGGCTCTGGGGAAGTGCCACCGGCCCCGGCCCGAGAACAAGGACCAGGTTGACGTGGAGGCGACCTGCTGGAACCCGAAGAAGGTCACGGTGGAGGGAGGAGGCACCGGGCGCCAGCCGGGCTCTTCGTGGAAGCCTTTCGTGCTCGCCGCCGCCTTCAAGAAGGGCATTCTCGACACCAAGGTGTACAAGGCTCCCAGTCAGTATCGGATCCCCAACTGCACCGGCAAGGGATGCGTGATCGAGAACTTCGAGGGGACCTCGGGCGGCAGCGCGTCCCTACGAGAGGCCACCGCCAAGTCGTACAACACGGTCTACGCCCAGGTGATCCTCAACGTCGGCGTGCCCGAGGTGGCGGAGATGGCCAGCAACCTGGGCATCACCTCGGCGTGGGTGGCCAACCCTCAGGTCCACGGCCCCAGCTACGCCCTGGGCGCCCAGGAGGTGTCGCCCCTGGACATGGCATCGGCCTTCGGCACTTTCGCCACGGGCGGGACACGGCTGGAGCCGACACCCGTGCTGTGGGCCAAGGCGCCCAATGGGAAGTTCGTGGAGGACAACCGCAAGCGCCGGCCCAGGCGGGTCGTCGAGAAGATCATCGCCGACAACGTCACCGACGTCCTGCGGGGCGTCATCACCGGCGGAACGGGTACCCGCGCCGACATCGGGCGCCCCGCCGCGGGCAAGACGGGAACGTCCCAGGAGTTCGGCAACGCCTGGTTCGTCGGCTTCACCCCCCAGCTGTCGACAGCCGTGTGGATCGGCGACAGGACGGGCAACGTCCCCCTGCGAAACGTCAAGGGCCTGGAACGGGTGACCGGCGGGTCCATCCCCGCCGAGACCTGGAAGGCGTTCATGGTGGAGGCCCTCAAGGACGTGCCTCCGGTGGACTTCGACGTGCCGGTACCCCTGACCGCCACCTCCACCACGAGCAGCACCCTGCCGGGCCAGACGGTGCCCTACACCGAGCCTCCTACGACCAGCACCACCTACTACGACACCTCGACATCGTCGAGCACGTCGACGTCCACGTCGACCACGACCACCACCCAGCCCCAGCGACTCCCTATTCTCTGAGGACCGGGCGCCGGACCCCGGTGCCGGCTGGCTACAGGCCTGACACCGGTGCTGTGGTGGTTGCCGTCGTCGCCGCCGTAGTGGGGGCCGAGGTCGTGGCCGTGGTGGTCGGCGCGCTGGTGGAGGCCGGGGCATTGGTGGGGGCCGGTTGCACGGGCACGAAAACGGTCTGAGGCGGCTGGGTCACCGGCGCGGGGGGCGGAGCGGGCGCCACCGGCGGGAGACTCGTCACCGGCAGGAGGGTGGTGGTGGTCGTGTTGGGATCGACCACATCGTCGTCATCGTCGTCGAGGGCCAGGAACAGCACCAGGAACAGGATCAGCACGCCGAGCACACCCAGGGCGGCAAGGGGCCACCAGTTGGTGGGCGGAGGCGTCCGTACCATGGGCCGCTCGTCCCGGATCTCCTCCTCGTAGACGGTTTCGCGGGCCTGGGGACGGTTGACGGGCAGTACCTGGGTGGCGCTCGTGTCACGCGTCAGGCGAGGCGCCCCGCACTTGTTGCAGAAGTCGGCGTCAGGGGGAAGCGGCGCCTGGCAGCTGGCGCAGAAGACCCCTACGCCGTCTACCGGAGAGGTGGGCTGGGAGCGGGGTCGGGCGGGGTAATCGGTCATGACCGTTGTCTTTCCCCGCGCGGCCACTTTGCACGCTGCCCGCCACGTAGGGTGGCCATTGGTGAGTGGCCAGGACACGACGGTGGAGGCGCTGGGCATCGCCGTGGCCGCCCGGGTGCCCGTGCTGCTGTGGGGGGCTCCGGGCACCGGGAAGACCTCGGTCATCCGGGCTCTGGCTGATGCCATGGGTTGGCCGTGCGAGACGGTGATCGCCGCCATTCGTGAGCCCTCGGACTTCTCCGGTCTGCCGGTGGTGGTCGATGGCGTGGTGAACTTCGCCCCGCCTCGCTGGGCCGAACGCCTGGCTGCCGCCGGCCGTGGGCTGTTGTTCCTCGACGAGATTTCCACGGCGCCGCCGGCCGTTCAGGCCGCTCTGCTGCGCGTCGTCCTCGAACGGGTGGTGGGCGATCTGTCCCTGCCCGGTGACGTCGTGGTGGTGGCGGCGGCGAATCCTCCCGAGCAGGCCGCCGACGGCTGGGATCTGTCGGCCCCCCTGGCCAACCGCTTCTGCCACCTCGACTGGACGGTGGAGCCATCCAGCTTCGCCGAGGGCCTGGTGGGGGGTTGGCCCCTGCCGGTGCCGCCGGCGCTGCCCGAAGGCTGGGAGGCGGGTTCCCAGAACACCCGGGCCCTCATCTCGGCCTTCATAACCGTCCGCCCGGGTCTGGCCTGCGACGTTCCCACCGACGCGGCCCGTGCCGGACGGGGCTGGCCCAGCCCCCGCACCTGGGAGATGGCGGCCCGGCTGTGGGCGGCGGCGCAGGCGGCCGGCGCCTCCACCGAGGCGGAGACGGCGCTCGTGACCGGCGCGGTGGGCGAAGGCCCGGGGGTGGAGCTGCTCATGTGGCAGATGGAGATGGACCTGCCCGATCCCGAGGCCGTGCTCGCCGACCCCGACGGCTTCGAGCTGCCCAACCGGGGCGACCGCACCTACGCCGTCTTGTCGGCCGTGGCCGCCGCCGTCGCCGCCCGCCCGACACCGGAACGCTGGCTGGCCGGGTGGCGGGTCCTCGGCCGGGCCGGTGAGAATGCGCCTGATGTCGCCGCCGTGGCTGCCCGGGTGCTGGCCCAGTGCCGGCCGGCGGGAGCGGTGGCACCACCGGAGGTAAAGCTGTTCGCGCCCCTGCTGCGCGACGCCGGCCTGATGTGAGCCTGAGGTGAGCACGAGCAGGGTTGTCCTCAGCCCCGAGCAGGCCCGGAAGCTGTCGGTGGCCAGGCTCTGGGCCGTCTCCCGGCACCCTTACCTGGCCGCGGCCCTGTTCGCCTCGCCGGTCACGGCCGTACGGGACCTGGGCAAGGCCACGGTGGACGAGGCGTGGCGGCTCTACGTCGACCCTGAGCTGGTGGAGCAGTGGAGCGTGGAGGTCCTGGGCAGCGTGCTCGTGCATCACGCCGGGCACCTGGTGCGGGATCACGCCGCTCGAGCCACCCGTTCCGGCGTATCCCGCCAGAGCGCCCGTGACTGGTCCCTGGCCGCCGATGCCGAGATCAACGACGACCTCATCAACACCGGTCTGCGCCTGCCCTCCAACCCCGTTCTGCCCCAGCGCCTCGGTTGGGCACCGAGCCGCCTGGCCGAGGAGTACTACCACTGCGGGCACAGCGAGGTGGCGGAGGCGGACGAGCCCGACTGTGGCAGCGGCGCCGACGGCATGACCCGGCCGTGGGAGATGCTGGCCGAAGAGCCCGGCGGCCTTCCTCCCGGGGAGCGCCACATGGTGCGGGCCCAGGTGGCGAGCAACGTGCTCACCTACCTGCGGGAAGGTCAGGGCCGCCTGTCCAACAGCTGGCAGCGCTGGGCCGAGGATCTGCTGGAGCCGAAGGTGGATTGGCGCAGGGTCCTGGCCTCGGAGATCCGCAAGGGCGTGGGAACGGTGGCGGGGCGGGTGGACTACACCTACCGCCGCCCCTCCCGCCGGGCCGGGTGCAGCCCGAACGTGATCCTGCCGGCCATGGAGCGACCGGTCCCGGAGATCGTCGTCCTGTGCGACACCTCCGGCAGCATGTCCACCGAGCAGCTCGGCCAGGTGCTCGCCGAGGTCGACGGGCTGTTGCGGGGCCTGGGCCTCGCCGCCGGTCGCCTGCGGGTGCTGGCCGTGGACTCGGCCGTGCACACGGTGCAGCGCGTGGCCAGCGCCGGCCGCCTGGAGCTGGTCGGCGGGGGCGGCACCGACATGACCGTGGGCCTCGAGGCGGCCGTGCGTCTGCGGCCCAGGCCATCGGTGGTCGTCGTCCTCACCGACGGTATGACTCCCTGGCCGGCCGCCGCTCCCAAGGGAATCGAGATCGTGGTGGGCGTCATCGGCGGCGGCACCGCCCGGGGTGGTCGGGCGTGGGAGCCGCCGGCGTGGGCGAGGGTGGTCCACATCGACGGCGCCGAGCACGCGGCGTAGTCGCGGTGCGCTGGTGTGACCACATCAAGCCGGCCACCGCCCTGGTGGCTTGCAGCGGTACCGAGCACCGGGTCACCTGGCGTAAGGGCAAGGTGGTTCTCGAGGACCACGACGTGGGGGCGGAGCGGGCCATGCTCGCCTTCGGTGGCGAGCTACCGGAGTGCCTGAAGGTCCTCCAGCTCTGGCGCAACCTGCACTCGTGGGCCATGTCCATCGAGCTGTTCCGCCAGGTGCAGTCCAGCCTGGGACCGGCCGCCCTGCTGGCGCCGGGCGATCTGGCGGCCCGCAACCAGCTGGGCCTGATGCTCACCTGGGACCGGGCCTGGAGGCGGGGCGCCTATCTCAGCGAGCACGGCCGGCTGCTCCACGACCACATCCGCCCCGACGTGCTCGCCCTTCTGCGTGAGCACCTCAAGTTCTGGATGGCGGAGAACGGGTGCCGGCGAATCTCCTCGGCTGTGCTGGAGGTCCCCCCGAAGGCGGCGGTTGCCGCCCTCCACGGTGAGATGGACACGGTCGGAGTGCGGGCGACAATCTCGCTCGGCGCCACCTGGGTCGTGCAGGTGTGGGGCCGAGGCCTGGCCCTGGTGGACGGTGCATTCGTGCTCGGGGTGGTGGGTCACGCCGAGAACGGCGGGGCGATCCTCGTCCGGGCGGCCCGCTGGGACGAGTCGGATGCCGGCCTGTTCCGCCCGGTGGCGGCGCCGGCGCGGGTCCGACTCGACGCCGCCGGCACCTGGCGCCTCACCTGGGACTAGACATGTCGAGGAAGGCGGCGATGGCGGCCGACACCTCACCCACCGCGCTGGCCCGGTCGACGGTGTCGACGGGAACGCCGTAAGCGGCGGCCAGCTCCTCGACCACGCCGGCCAGAACCGCGGCCTCCACCGTCTCGGTGACCACCGACAGCCGGCGTGGGTAGCCGAACTCCCCTCGGTGGCCGTCCTCCTCGGTGAGCACCAGCCCCCAGAGGCCCACCTCTCCCACCACCAGGCCGCCGGCGGGGAGACAGAGGCCGTGGTCACGGAGTCCGCTCAGCTCGGCGCCGGCGTAGACCCCGCAGGCACAGCCCGGTGCCGGCGCGGCATGGCCACTGGACACGCACCGGGCCTTGATGGGTTGGCGGGCGTTCCAGCGGAACCCCCGCTGGGTCACCGATCCCAGGAGCACCGGTTCCAGTCCGAGGTGCCAGTAGCGCCAGCCGACGATGGGATCGTCGGGGATGCGAACGGCGGAGATCAGCTGGGGGCGTCGGGCCCGGTCCACTGGGCCGTCTCGGGGAACAACGGGTCCACCGTGCAGGTGGAGTCGGGGTCGTCGGCACCGGGTTGCCAGAGCGCCTGGGCCGTTTCGTAGCAGCCTTCATGGAAGGCCATCGGCGTGGGGCACATGGCTCCGGAAACGGCCATCTCCGCTCGCACACCTTCGCCGATGGGCACGTCCTTGCCGCAGACATCACACAGGTCGGGCGCCTTCACAACCTCTCCCTCACAAGCTCTATCGTACCCCCGATGAGCGATCGATTGGCCCTGGTCACCGGAGGCAGCGGGTACATCGCTTCCCATCTCGTTCCCGCTATGGTTGGTGCCGGTTGGAGCGTCCGGGCGTCGGGCCGGCGGGCCCGTCCGGAGTCGCTGCCCGATGGCGTCGACTATCAGACGGCGGACCTGGCGGGGGAGGACTCACTGGGCCCGTTGCTGGACGGGGTGACCCACGTGTTCCACCTGGCCGGAGCCTCCAGCTCACGCTCGGACGAGGCCGAGATGTACCGCTCGAACGTGGTGGGCACCGAGAGGCTCCTGGGAGCCGCCGAGGCGGCCGGCGTCGCACGGGTCCTGTACATGAGCTCCACCTCGGTCTACGGCGAGGAGGTGCAATTGCCGGTGCCGGTCACCGAAGGCGTGGAGCCTCAGCCGAGCCGGGGCTACGGGAAGGCCAAGTGGCTGGGGGAGCAGGTGGTGTGGCGCTTCTCACGGGAGGGTCTGCCGGCCACCGTTGTGCGGCCGGTGTCGGTGCACGGCCCTGGAGGGATCAAGCTCCTGGCCAGTGCCATCTTGGACGTGGCGGTCGAGAAGGCGACCGGCGTGGAGGCCGTAGCCGTGTACAGCACCCCGATCGAGCAGCGCCTCGTCCACATCGACGATCTGGTGTCGGCGTGCCTGCACCTCGTCGACCACGACGCGGCCGTGGGCCGCGCCTTCAATGTGGTGTCCGGGGTGTACCCCACGAGCATCGAGGTGGCGACGATGCTGGCGGCGGAGCTCGGCCTGCGCATAGAGCCGAGCGACGATTCCGACTGCGGTCCTTCGTACGAGGAGCGCCGGCAGGTCTGGGAGCGGCTGGTGGGCGAGGGGATGCACGACGACATCATCCTCACCAAGGAGCGGTTCCGCTTCATGCGCAAGACCAACCCCAACAACCAGCTGAGCATCGAGGCGCTACTGGCAACGGGGTTCCGCCTTGCTCACACCGACCTGGCGGCCGATGTCGCCGAGCTCACCGCCTGGTACCGGGAGAAAAAGTGGCTCCCGGCGTTGGGGTGAGGTTCAGCGCCGGATGTTGGTCCAGATGCGGCGGGGCGCATCGAGGGCGCGGCTCACGGCCACGAGGAGCGGCCGGGGCCGGCGGACATCTCCTCCGCCGCTGAGGCTGGCACTGAAGGCGATCTGCTCAAGGGACGGCGGGCCGACCCGGAGATTCCGTTGTAGGGCTTCGGCCGGCGTGGCCTGGCCGGTGTTCACGAGATAGGCCGCCGACATCGTCCCGGTGCGGCCCACGCCGGCGCCGCAGTGCACGTAGGCGAGCCCTGGGCTGTTCTCGACGGTCTCCAGGAAGCGGGCGACGAGGGACTCCGACGGCGCCTGTCCGTCACGAAGGGGAAGGTGAACCCGGTTGATGCCGAGGGCAGCGAGCCGGGCCTGGTCCACGTCGAGGTCGTCTTCGGCCCGAAGGTCGATCACCGTCACGACGCCGTGTGCAGCCAGCGCCTCGTACCCGGCCACATCGGGCGCCGCCCCCCGCCACAGGCGGTCGTCGACCTGGGCGAAGTTCTTGATGGGCAGCGAGACGGCCGGCGCCGGCTGGGAACGCTGGGCCAGCAGATGGATCCCGATGATGGCGAGGTTGGGCAGGAGGAGGAAGGCCAAAGCAAGGCCGAGCAGGCGAAAGGGGAGCCTGTTGAGGTACCGCCGCTCTGCGGCGACCATGGGCACTACCGCTGCGGTCACCCGGAGGGCTTCGGCGCAAGCCCCACCAGCCTTGAGGTTCCGCGTAGGCGGATGGCTCATTTGGCGGTCCATACCCCCCGATCGGGTGCCTTAAGGCCCCCTTTTCGCTGACGAATGCTGACTAGTCAGCCCGCTCAGGGAGTTGCCGGGGCCCCTTGCCATTGGCCTGGGGCGGACGCTCATCGGTGTGCCCCCACTGTGGAGCGCACTCGGGGGCGTTCTCGTTGGCCTTGCCGGCGTTGGGGCACGTCGGCGGCGGATCGTCGGTCGCCGGCGCAGGCGTAGGCGGGGGTGGCGGTGATGAAGCGGGGGCCGGGGCCGGAGCTGCAGCCGGCGCAGGCGGAGACTGGGCGGGCACGGTGGCTGTACGCGAAGGCGCAGGGGTGGGGACCGGCGCCGCGGATGCCGGCGCTGATGCCGCCTTGGGCTCGACGGGCGAAGCGTCGGTTGCCGGCACGGGCCCGAAGGTCTCCGCCTCCACTGTCTCGGGCACCGGCTCCGGCAACGGCGCTTCGGGCGCAACGTTCGGCACGGCACGGATGGATCGGGGCGCCGATCGCACCGTTCCCTCACTTAGCACGCGCGGCTCGGGAGCCGGCAGGTCGAGCTGTGGCGCTACCACGGCGGTGGCGGCGACCAGTGACGCCGTACCCATGGCCACTGTTCGTCCGGTGTTGGTGACGGC
This sequence comes from Acidimicrobiales bacterium, assembly GCA_035525365.1. Lineage (GTDB taxonomy): Bacteria > Actinomycetota > Acidimicrobiia > Acidimicrobiales. Next base: position 70,610 of record DATLEK010000064.1, on the reverse strand, counting down.
CGAACGGAGGCTGCCGAGACCAGGGGCGAAAGGTACGACGCTGAAGAACGCAAGTGGCCCCATGACCCAGCGGACGCGACCGAGGCCGACGTTCAGGAAGGCCCGGACGACGGCCGGATCGAAGTCCGTGCCAGCCTTGCGGGCCAGTTCGCGGCGGGCGGCCGCGGGCGTGATGCCGGCGCTGTAGGACCGGACGGAGGTCATGGCGTCGTAGCTGTCGGCCACCGCGACGATCCTCGCGGCCAGACTCAGCTGCTCGCCGGAGAGGCCGTAGGGGTAGCCCGTCCCGTCGAAACGCTCATGGTGCTGCTCGATGGCGGTGGCCCATGTGCCCAACCAGTCTCTGAGCGGAGCGGCCAGGCGGGCCCCCTCCAGGGGGTGGCGGCGCAGGGTCGCCCAGTCGTCCTCGGTGAGGGCTTCATGGGCGTTGAGGGTGGTGGACGGGACGCTCAGCTTGCCCAGGTCGTGGAGCAGGGCGGCCCACCTCAGCCGGTCACGCTCGAAGCTGCCGAGCCCTATCTCCTCGGCGATGAGATCGGCGTAGGCCCGCACCCGCTCCGAATGGCCACGGGTACCCCTGTCGTGGGCGTTGAGGCTGGCGGCCAGCGTGAGGATGGTGCGGGCGGCTGCCGCCGGCTCCTGCTTGCCTTCCTGGAGATCGTGCACGGCCTGCTCCTGCAGGCGCTTGGTGGAGCCGCTGCGCAAGGCGACCCCGAGACGGGAAGGGGCACGGTCGGGGAAGACCATGGAGAGCTTCAGGAGCGCAGCCAGGGGCAGGAGCCGTCGGGCCAGGCGATCAAAGGCCAGGAGGGCGAGGACCGACACGACGGCTACGGCGAGCCACCACATGATCCGGCCGCCCGTGGATGTCGGGGTCGGTAGCGCCCTCGCCAGCAGCCAGGCGGCGGTCAGCGAGGCGACGAGAGGCAGTAGGAACGACAGGACTCGCAGCGCCCCGGCCAGCAACGGCCGGTCATCCCAGCGCCCCTCTGGTCCCGATTCCTTCACATCGCGTCGGTTCGGCGCGCCCGTGCCACCCGGACCGCCTTCCGGTGCTGGAACGTCCTCGAAGGTGCTGAGGGGTGTGCTCATAGGTGACCCGGGGCGCCCTTTACCCGAACACAGGGTTCTGGGCGCTTCGCCTCAGGCTACACGGCAGTGTCGCCATGATGTCAATGGATTGCGGAAAACCTCCGGGGTGCTCTGCGGCTCACCTGAACCAGGCCAAGGCCGACAAGGCCCAGGAGAATGACCGCCGGCAGCCACGTCCTCTGGGAACTACGGCCTGGCAAACCCGGACCGGCCGAGGCAGCCGGTGCACGATGCCCGCTGGCCAGACCGGCCAAGGTCCTTCCCGGCATCTTCGTGACCTCGGGTGGCTCGACCGCGGTGGCCGGGGCAGTACCAGGGACCTCGCCGACCGCCGGCGGGCCGGCGGTCACAGCGGGGGCGGCAACGGCAACGGGGGGGCGGGCGACGGCCGGAGCCGCGGATGGGCGGGGGGCCGGTGCCGCTGTGGTGGCAACGGCGCCTGCCGGCTGGAGGAAGTTCTGAGTGGTGAAGTAGCGGCCGTCGGTGGCCTGCACCACGGCGAAGCCGGCGACGGTGAACCGCGGGTCGAGGATGTTCGCCCGGTGGCCGGGGCTGTTCATGAGCCGGACGTGGGTGTCGTCGACGCTCGTGTTCTGGGCCACGTTCTCACCACGGGCCTGGCTGTTGAGCTGCCGGCGGACGCTGTCGGTGAAATAGGAGTCGTTATGGAAGATGGTGCCGGCAGCGACCATTCGCTGGCTGTGGGCCAGAGCGATGGTCACCACATCATCCCGGCTGGTCAGGCGCCCAAGGCCGGCTTTGGCCCTCTCGCCGTTCACCAGATCGAGCAGGCGCTGGGCGGCCTCCGGCGCCGTTCTGGGTGCGGCGGGCGCGGGTGGAGGCGGGGGAGCGATGGTGACGGGCGGACTAGGTGGGATCGTCACGACCGGTGCGGCCAGCGGTGCCGTGGTGGGCGTGGCGAAAAGCCGGCACAGTGGGCGGTCCGGCGGACATTCGGCAGCTCGCGCCGGGGCGGCCATGAAGATGGTTAGAGCGGACATGATCCCGACTCCGGCGGCAGCGCGACCTATTCTGCTCGTCCCGCTCGACGGCTGGCCTCTGTGCATCATCGCCCCAATCGGTGGTGGTTGTTTTGATGCCTTTCGTCCGATCAGGAGGTTCGCCTGGTGGCCGTTTCGAAAAATGCCCCGTTAGAACTAGTGCGAATGGGCGGTACCGGAGCGGTAGGATCAGCGGAGTGAAGAAGCCACGCTTCGGCAGGGAGAATCCAGGCCCCACGAGGGAGGAACTGGAGAAGGAAGCTGCCAGAGAGCTCGAGCGCATGACCCGTCAGGCCGGCGGGCCACCACCATCAGGCTCGGCTTCCGGTTGGTCCTCAGCTCCTCCGCCACCGGCGTCATCACCTTCGTCTTTCCAGCCGCGCTTCTCCAGCGGCCCTCCCGCTGCTCCCGTCCAGCCCAGTGTGCGGGACCGCTTCGAGTCCCGTGGCCAGGAGGAACAGGACGACGACGAAGAAGGCGACTACAGCGAGGAGGAGATGGTCACCGAGCTAGCTCTTCGTGACTGGTCCGAGCGGAGTGGAAGGGGTAGATCCATCGAGGACCTGGCCCTTCCCCGGCTCGACGCCACAGCGGTGGAGGCGCAACGGGACCGTGCTCTGCGGGAGTTCACCGAGCGTCAGGCGAGGATGGAGCGGGAGTCCGAAGCTCATCGGATCCAGCGCCAGGCCCTTGGGCTCACACCTCCGAGCCGCGCCGGCACCGTCAATCTCACCGCGGCTCGACCCATGGGCATGCTCAACCTCTCGGCCCAGGCCGCCGGTATGAGAGCCCCGGGCGCCGGCCCGTCGGCTGTTCCCGCAGGGCCGGCGCCGAAGGGGCGGGCCAAGCCGGCGGCGCCAAAGAAGGCGGCCAAGGGAGCGACTCTCGCAACTACCGAAAAGGCGAAGACACGCCCGAAGAAGTCGGCGACGAAGGCCAAGTCGCCCGCCACCATGACCACCAAGACCACCAAGGCCCCGGTAACCAAGGTGGCGAAGGCCCCGGTCACCAAGACCACCAAGGCCACGGTCGACAAGGTGGCCAAGGTCGCAGCAACCAGGAAGGCCAAGCCGGCGCCGGCCAAAGCACCGGCAAAGGCCAAGCCGACTCCGAGAAAGGGGAGCGGCCGCCGCTGACGAGGCTTCCCACGTGGGCACGGCGACGTGACCCACCGGGCGCCAGGGCGTGGCCGTAAGGAGCGATCAGTGTTCTCACGCTGGCTGGAGGCGGGTGAGCACGAGCTGGACGGTCTGGCCGGCGACGGCTACCTCCAGGGGATCCTCCTCAGCGAGGTGTCGCAGCCCCGCTACACCATGGCCACCGATCGCCGACTGATGATGCTCGAGGAGCAGCTGAGCGGGAAGCGCCTGAAGCGTCGGCCCAAGAATGTGTGCTTCGAGGTGCCCTGGACCATGGTGAGGGGCTACTGGACGGGTGTCATGCCCTTTCCTCCCGATCTGTGGCGGGTGGGGCATGAGGGAGAGGTCATCGTGTTCTCCCTCGACCCGGCGGTGGCCGACGGGCAGGATCTCGTGGTGTTGCTGACCACGCCGGCCTGGGTGACCACCAGCGAGCAAATGGGAATTTCCCAGGTGCGGGACCGCTGAGTGGTGGAGGAGCGGAGGCTCCGGCCAGAATGCGGCGGGTGCTGAGAGACTTGCGAACACGGCGAAGCGCATACGGGCCCCTGCTGGCCTCGATGCTGGTGGTCTTGCTCCTGGCTCCTGTCCCGGTGCGGGCCCAGACACCGTCACCTCCGCCGGCCGGTGACCGGGCGCCACTGCCTGCTTCCAACGGTTACTGGTTCGCGGGTTCCGACGGGGGAGTCTTCGCTCTGGGCGGGGCACCTTTCGTCGGATCTTCAGGTGCCACGCGGTTGAACCGCCCGATCGTGGGGATGGCCTCGAGCCGGAGTGGACGCGGCTACTGGATGGTCGCTTCGGACGGCGGTGTCTTCGCCTTCGGTGACGCCGCCTTCTTCGGGTCCGCCGGCGCCGTCAAGCTCAATCGCCCGGTGGTGGGAATGGCCTCCACCCCCACAGGGAGGGGCTACTGGTTGGTGGCCTCGGACGGAGGGATCTTCGCCTATGGCGACGCCGCTTTCCGGGGCTCCACTGGCGCCATCACCCTCAACCAACCGATCGTGGGCATGGCTGCCACTCCCACTGGAAAGGGGTACTGGCTCGTCGCCTCCGACGGCGGCATCTTCGCCTTCGGTGACGCTGTCTTCCGCGGCTCGACCGGCGCCATCAAGCTCAATCGCCCCATCGTGGGCATGGCGGCCAATCCCTCGGGAAGGGGCTACTGGCTGGCTGCCTCCGACGGTGGGATCTTCAGCTTCGGCGACGCTCCCTTCCGCGGTTCCACCGCCACCGCACCTCTAAATCGTCCCATTGTCGGGATCGTGGCCGCGCCCCGAGGGCTCGGCTACTGGCTCGTTGCCTCCGACGGCGGCATCTTCAGCTTCGGTGACTCGCCCTTCTCCGGGAGCACCGGCGCCCTCCGTCTCGCCGCGCCGATCGTCGCCATGGCCGCGCCGCCGGTACGCCTGGCGCCCGAGGTGACCGTGTTCTTCTATCCCTGGTACGCCCGACAGGACCGTGACGGTGACTGGCGGCACTGGGAAGCCAACTCCCACTCCCCTCCAGAGGACGTTGCCTCCAACTTCTATCCTGCCTTGGGCGCCTACAGCAGCAGCGATCCGGCTGTTCTCAACGTCCAGATGGCCGAGATCAAGGCGGCAGGGATCGACGTCGTAGCCAGCTCGTGGTGGGGCCGGGGGTCATACGAGGACTCGGTACTTCCACAGGTGTCGGCTGCCGCGGCGGCGAACGGCCTGCGACTCGCCATACTCCACGAGCCCTACGTGGGCCGATCGGTGGCGACAGTGGAGCAGGACGTCGCCTACCTGCGCGCCTCGTTCAGTGTGCGTGACTTCTATCTCTTCGACATCCAAAGGTTCGCCTCAACGTCATGGGCAGCCGCCCGTGACCGCATGGGCGATGTCCGTTTGCTCGGCCAGTCCAACAACCTCACCGCCATGCGGTCTGGCGCCTTCGCCACGTACGCCACGGCGTCGCGCTTCGACGGCGTCTTCACCTACGACCCGGTCCGTTATGCGCCGGCGGACTTCGCCGGTTTCTGCGCATCGGCTCGCCAGGCCCGGTTGGCCTGCGGACCATCGGTGGCCCCCGGCCACGTCGCCACCCGCACCAAGCCTTCTGATACCCGGATCGTCAGCCGGGAGGGGGGTGCGCGCTACGACGCCCAGTGGACAGGAGCCATCGACGCCGGCCCCGATCTCGTCTCCATCACCAGCTACAACGAATGGCACGAGGGCAGCCAGATCGAACCGGCCGTGCCCTACTGCTTCCCCGATGGTTTCTGCTCGCCCGGCTACGAGGGCGCCTACGGCGTGAGTGGCCCCGCCGCCGCTGGCGCCTATCTCGGCCGCACCCGCTTCTGGGCCGACATCTACCGCCGCTGACGCCTCAGGACCGGCGGGTGAGACCATTCACTACGATGAAGTCTCACGTCTGGCGGCGTGGCCGAGTGGTTTAGGCAAGGGCCTGCAAAGCCCTCTACAGCGGTTCGATTCCGCTCGCCGCCTCTAGCGTCTGAGCTGGTATAGTACCAGTTCAGACGCTGTTTTTGTCGACCAGGCAGTGTCCGTTGGAATCCTTGGTTGGCCACCAAAATCCGTTGTTTCGCTCACCAGCCGCTCACTTTTCGCTCACTTTCTGAGCGGCTGGCAGCGAGGAGAGACAGGTGGTCGTCATGGGTTTCGTCGAGAAGCGTTCCAGCGAGGGGCGGTACCGGGCCCGCTACCGAGATCCACTCGGTCAACAGCGCAGCCGTTCGTTCACCCGCAAGGCCGACGCGCAGCGGTTCCTGATCGAGATGGAGTCCGACAAGGCCCGGGGGTCGTGGATCGACCCGCGGGGAGCGGACATGGCGGTAGCCACCTGGGCCGAGGAGTTCCTTCTCCTCGCCCGGCGGCTGTCGCCGACCTCCCAGCAGACCTACCGGCGGGATCTCGATCGCTACGTGCTACCGCGCTTTGGTGACTACCGAATCGGGCGCATCCCCGCGGATGAGATCGAGAACTGGCTGAACGACGAGATCGACGTCGGCCTCGCCCCCTCGTCGGTGCACCGCCACTACCGAACGCTGCGCCGCCTGCTCCAGGTGGCGGTGGAGAAGCAGAAGATCACGGCCAACCCGTGTGATCGCGTGCATCCGCCGAGGGTGCCCAAGCGCGACATGGCGTTTCTGTCCTGGGATCAGGCCATCGAGCTGGCCGAGGCCCACCGCGAGCGCTACCGGACCATGATCTACCTCGCCGTGGACGCCGGCATGCGCTGGAGCGAGCTCATCGGCCTTCGCCGCAACCGGCTCGACGTGCGGAACCGCAAGGTCAGGGTGACCGAGCAACTCGTGCGGCTCGACACCGGAGAGTGGATCCGCAGGGAGCCGAAGACCCCGGCGTCGATCCGCTCCATCACCGTCTCACCCTTCACGGCTGACCTCCTGGCCGCCCACCTCGAGCAGTTTGCCGCGGACGGTCCAGATGGCCTGGTGTTCCCGAACGCTGCGGGGAACCCGATCGCCTCGTCGAGCTTCTGGAACAACCACTTCCGGCCCGCCCAGGAGCGGGCCGGGGTCCGCTGCCGATTCCACGACCTGCGCCACACAAGCGTGGCTCTGGCTATCGCCGAGGGATCCCATCCCAAAGCCATCCAGGCCCGCATGGGCCACTCGTCGATCAACGTGACGCTCGACCGCTACGGCCACCTCTTTCCCGAGATCGACGAGTCGATCGCCACCGCCTTCGGCGAGCGCCTCGCGCTGGCCCACAACGCCCGCCAGTCGGTCGTTGTGCACGCGTCCTTCGGTGGTTCTTAGATCGAACGCGAGATTTGGCGATGCTCAGCGGCCTAGTTGTGTATGGGAAAAGCGCACTACCTCACAATCCGGTGCCCGCTTGGCTGCGAAGCCTGGTTGCAGGAGTCGGCATTCGATCGTCATCTCCAGCGGTGCCGGCAGCATCCTTGGGTCGATGATCTCGTTGACTCCGCCGTGGTACCGGCGCCGCTCGCCGCTGTTGTGCTGTCCGTACTCCCGGAGGCGCTCATCAAGGAGGCCGAGCGCCCAGAGGTCAGCCGGTCACGCCGCAACGAGGTCGGCTTCGATTTCCGATTCGGCCAGCGGATCCGCTCGCCCCTTGAGGGCGTGCGTGCTCGACGGTGGCTCCTCGTGGCCACGGCGGTGCTGGAGCGACAAGGCCTGCGTGCGGCGCGCCGGACCCTGACGTTGGAGGCCTTCCTTGAACTCGAACGGGCCGTGCTCTCACCCGACGAGCACCTGGAGTGCCCCGACTGCGGCGAGTTTGTGACGCGACGGGGCCTCGGCATCCATCGCGCCACAAACTCGGCCTGTCGGTGGCGCCGGGCGGTGGCTGAGGTGCAACGATCCTGGGAAGCCGGCTGGCGGGACCCGTTCAATACCGAGGGCGCGCCCCTGACCTGGGTGGAGCTGACGAGCCGGGTGCGCTGGAGGAAGCGCCTGTGCACCGTCGCTTTCCCCCGATGGGAAGCCGTCCTGCTGAAGCCCGCCGAGGCCATTGCGCTCAGCGCCGTCCCCGGCAACCATCGTGATACCGGATCCCCTGTTCACGTCGGCGCTGGTCCTCCGGTGGCACGCCTTGCGGTCCCCGCCAGCGGCAGCGGGATCGGTCAAGGCGGCAGCTCACAAGGAGGCGAAGACCATGGGTGCTGATCGAGGTACGGCGCTGGGCGTTGACGACCTTCCTCGGCTGCTCAACATCAACGAGGTGGCCGACGTGCTCGGGGTCAACGTCCGCCATGTCCGGCGCCTTGTGTTCGAGAACCGCATCCCGTACCTCAAGTGGGGCCGGCTGGTCCGCTTCGATCCCCGCGATATCGAACGCTGGTTGCGGGTGTCGTGCGAGCGTCACGGACGGGGGAGTGGTCCCCCCGCCAGCTTGGTGGTACGCGCCGGTCAGGCTATTCCCACGTACTAGCCCGCACAGCACTGTTCGTTGCCGCGCCGCCATTAGCAGTGGCCAGGTAAACGAGGCACACGTACGCTAGCCACGACCGCTGCCGCCACCTGAGGTCCGCAGTGGTAGTGAAGGGCTATGCGTGACGTCTACGCCTGCCGCCTCCCCTTGGCCGACGGAGGCGCGCCGGCGTTTGAACAGGCGCTCGGGCTTGTGCGTGGCGAGGTTGTTCGCGACCTGGGCGTGATGCCAACGGTCTTTGGCGACGACGAAGGCTCGCTGGCCCTTCCCAGCGCGGTGACGCTGCGGTGGCGGCTGCTAGTCGCCCCCGGCGTCGAGGACCGGCTGTGGACCCTGCGATGGCAACATCCGAACGAGGACGACTCCGAGTTGATGTCGCACCTCAACGTCGACGTTGCCTTGGAGGAGGGCTGTGCATGGGTCGGGGTGCGCCTCGCCCTGCGCCCCACCGGCCATCGCGTCCTGCCCGTGCACTTCGACATCCGCACCCCCAGGCTGGTCGGCGCCGTAGTCGACGGGGTGGAGGTGGCTGAGGACGGGTGGACCCTCACCCGCGAGCCGGCCTACGCCGTAGATCACGATGGCGTTCGTGCCCTCGCCCAGTTGATCCTGGACCCCGATCGGGTGTTACCCGTCGTCGTTGTCACTCCCGTTGAGGTCTACGACGAAGGCGACGACATGTACCGCTTCGAGCACCTTGTTGATCCCGTCGACATCGCTGATTCGTTGGTCGGCCTGGCCCACGTCACGGTGTTGGAGACCACGGCGCTGACCTTCAAGCTCACCGAGCTGGTGGGAAGGGAACTGTCGGTCTTCGGTGGTGCCGTCCGCCTGTACTGGCCCGAGGTAGAGGAGGAAGACCGCCCTGCCTTTCATCCGTTGTGGATGCCCGAGCGTTTGGCCGAGCCCCGCAACAATCCATTTGCTCCTGTCCTGTTGCGCCGGGTGGCCGCAACCGCCACATTCCGGGTCAGCGCCGCCTCCCTCGACGCGCGTTTGAGGGCCGCCGTAGAAGAACACGGCCGGGGCGAAATCGCCCGGTTGTTCGCCCGGGCCAAGGACGCCAGCCTGGGCCCGGAGTGGCAGAGGGAGCTGGAGCGGGCCTGGTCGGAGATCGAGCGCCTTCGGGAGGAGAACGCGGAGTTGGCCCTGCAGCTGGCGGTGGCTCACGACAACCTTCGAGCCATGAGTCGCAGCGCCCCGCCCGGCGTCCTCGATGACGAATCGGTCGCCGCCGACGACGAGGCCGACTCGCCGGCCACGGTGACCGAGGCCGTCGAGAGGGCCAGGGATGAGTGCGATTTCCTCGTCGTGCTCGACGACTGCTTCGAGTCCGCCCGCCGGGCCACCTATCGCCAGCCCGCTCGCCTCCACAAGGCGTTGTCAGCCATGAACGAGGTGGCACGAGAGTGGAGCCGTGGGGAGCTACCCACCGGATTTCGCGACGCCTTCGCCGAGCGCGGGTTCGAGTTTTCCGCGCATGTATCGCCCACCACTCTTGGAAAGTACGCCCATGAGTACGAGCGCAACTACGAAGGTCGCCCGGTCATGATGGGTCCCCACCTCGCCCTCGGCCGAGGTTCACCGGTCGCGTGCTGTCGGATCTACTTTTATCTGGACGAAGACCGCCACGCCTTCGTGGTCGGCCACGTCGGGAACCATTTGAGCGACAGCACGAGCGGGTAAGGCGGCCTGTCGCACAAGACGCGGAAATGCACGACTTGCCTCTGGATGGTGGCTTGTGACCGGTACCGGTCACCCGGTGAGTCCGCCACGGCGTGCCGAGTACCGGCTCTGCGTGGCAGCATTTAGCGTCGCCACGGAAAATGGGCAGGGGGATGGGCAAGCAGACCAGACAGCGACGCCGACAAGTTGAGGGGATCCGGCGCTCGGCAGGCCGGTCAGCCGAGGTCGCAGACCGCGCTGTGGCATCTATGGGACCGGGAAGAACGGCCGGTGGTTCGCCATCGCCGATCCGAAGGGCGAGTACTCCGACCTCGCCGCCCGCCTGGGTTTGGGCGTCGTGCGCCTGGCGCCTGGCGGACAGACCCGCCTCAACCCCCTGGAGGACGGCCCCGGCGTCGCCGACGAGCCCGCCGAGCAGCGCACCCTTCGGCGCGCCGAGATGGTCGCCGCGTTGGCCGCCACCGTCTTGGACCGCTCCCTGACCCAGGTGGAGGACGCCGCCGTATTCGCCTGCGTGGAGCACCTGGGCGCCACCTGCAATGGCGCCACCCTCGCCGATCTCGTCGGCCTCGTGAACCGCCCGCCGGCCCTGGTCGCCGAGCGTCTCCGGCGCGCCCCGGGCGAACTCATCGGCGAGCTCGGCCAGCTCAGCTATGCCCTCGACAAGTTGTTGTCCCGGTCGCTTCGCGGCATGTTCGACGGCCACTCCACCGTCCCACTGCGTTGGGACGGTGCCGGCATCGTGTTGGACCTCTCGGCGGTGCCGATCGACTCCGAGGCGCTGCCCCTGGTCATGGTGGCCGCCGCCGGGTGGCTCTCGCAGCTGATGGCGGGCGCCGGGCCCAAGCGAGTCCAGGTGATCGACGAGGCATGGGCGCTACTCGGCAACCGCCACACGGCCCGCTACCTGCAGACGTGCTTCAAGCTCGGCCGCACCTACGGCGTGTCCAACATCTGCATCGCCCACCGCCCCTCCGACCTTGGCGCCCAGGCTGACGACGGCACGGCCACGGCCAAGATCGCCGCCGGCCTGCTCGCCGACGCCGCGACCAAAATCCTCATGCGCCAGGCACCCGACCAGCTCGACGGCGCGACCACAAGCTTCGGGCTCACCGAACCCGAACGCCACATTGTCGGCCACCTCGCTCGGGGACGAGCGCTGTGGAAGGTCGCGGGCCACACCGCAGTGGTTCAGCACATGTTCACCGGCGCCGAGTCCGAGATGTGCGACACGGACCAACGGATGGCCGTGAAGGACAACGGGTTCCCCGCTACTGCTGCCGGCGAGTCAATAGAAATCCCTCGGCCGAGCGTGGCCCGGGCGGCGTGACCGGCGATGCTCGACCGGGATCAGATCCTGGAGGCGACTGACCTGGCCGCCTTGGCAGACGAGCTGCTCGGTCCCCGCCGGGGCACACCGCGCTCGGCGAGTTGGCCCTGCCCGAGCCCAACCCACGCCCAGACCGGCCGCACTCCGCCGGTGAGCATCTATCGCTCCCGAAACGGCGAGGAGCGCTGGCACTGCCACGGCTGCGGGATTGGCGGCTCAGCCGTCGACCTGGTCATGGTCACCCGCGGGGTACTGGTTCGCGATGCCCTCGAGGAACTGGCCAGACGCGCAGGCGGTGCTCATCGGTTCCACACGGACGACGTTTCTCTCTCCCGACCGTTCGTTCGGCGTCAGCCAGCCGTTCAGCCTGCGGTGAGCGACCCTGCCGGCCTAGCCGCCTATGTCGAGGAGTGCGCGGAGCGGCTGTGGCAACCGGAAGGAAGAGTTGTTCTTCGCTGGCTAACCGATCACCGAGGTCTGCCGGAAGACGTTCTCCGGAGCAACGGCATTGGTGCCGACCCCGGCCGGCAGCGCCAAGCTCGCCCCGAAGGTCTGCCGTCGGCGGGCCGGGCGGCGGTGCTTCCGGTTTCCGAAGAGGGCCGGCCCGTCTTCGTCCAGATCCGCTCGCTGAGCCCACCGCCGGGGCGACCCCGGTACATGAACGCTTCCAACCGTCTGGCCGCCAACCCCCGCCTCGGTATCTACGAACCTCCGGACGCGATCGGCCGCTGCGTGATCGTGACCGAGGGTGTGCTCGATGCGCTCTCGGCCAATGCTGCTGGATTCCGAGCCGCTGCTGTCTTAGGAGCCGCGCTGGTCGGCGGTGATGGCTGCGTCGGCGGACGCGTCGTCGAGCGCCTGACCCGCTGTGAAGCGCCGATGATCCTTGCATTCGACGCCGACCCCGCCGGCGAGCAGGGAGCAACGCTGCTTCAGCGCGCTCTCCGCGAGCGCGGCACGTTCGTGGCGCGGGTGCATGTACCGATCGAAGTCAACGACCTGAACGGCTGGATGGTGCGGTCTCGGGACTGGCAGAGGACCCTCGGGCTGGCTGTCCGCACCGCGGTCACCGCCTCTCGTCCGGCTCGCAGCCTCGCCCGCTAGGGGGTCGTCAGTCTGATCAGTGTTAACCCGGCTTGCAGTGATCGGCGGCCCGCTGCACGAGGACGCCGTCCAGCGCAGGCCTCGACCACGCCAGCGCTTGCAAAATCTCAGCCAGCGTTCCATCTCGTCCCGAGGGCCTCCTCCGTGCAGCGCATCAGTTCAAGGCGACGCTGCTGCTCAATGGCGGCCGTTACGGCGATCGCTAGGTGGAACTCGGCGAGCCGGCGGCAGTGATCGCCGGCGTTATCGCTCGTTGCCCCCCTGCCGTACATCTGGCCTACCGATGCCAGCTGGTGATCGTCGAGGAGCCGGAGAGCTCGCGTAATGGCGTTGTCGGTCACGAAGGAAGCCCTCTCAGTTCGGTTCTGACGCAGCGTGCGCAGACAACGATCGATAGCGACAACGGGCGTCAATCACTCAGAATTCCCGCTAGTCGTGAGTCATCAAGAACGTCCCGCTGGCCATTCCAATTCTCAGCCCGGTGCCGCGGCATGTTGCAGCGAACCCGCTCTCCGCAGACCTGGAACTTGACCCTGCGGACCAACCGTCCTCCAAAATGTCGGCGAAGAGGGTAAGAGCCGCTTGCGCCTGAACGTACAGTTGCTGCTCAGACAGCTCGACGAGGTAATGCTCAGCGGCATCACGCAAGGCATTCAGCATCTGAATCGTGAGGGCTTGCTCCTCGCCCAGGAACTTCACCTTCTCGTCGCTCAACCCCTTTCTGACGCAGGCGTCGAAACCGATGGTCTGCGTTGCCCGACGTTCCCGGATGCGACCGCCTCGCTCGACTATCACCGCCTTCATTAGCATCTCGAACGCGTGACTGAGGTCTCGCAGCACGCTGTCGGTCCGACCGCGGTCGACAGGGCGGTTGAAGCTCTCGACAGCGAGCATCACGGCATCGACGGCCTTGTCTTTGAGGAGCCGCGCTTCCTTCCGCATGCGACAATTGTCGCGTGCTCAGCCTGCCGCGCGGATCGGCGGTATCGCTTCGTGCTCAGCGGTCATGAGGATTCGCCCAGAGCCGGAAGGACGCTGACCAACCACGCGTTCACCTCATCCGCCGGGTCACCGACAAAGACGGTAGCGCGAACACATGCCGGGCCACGCCCGAGCACCGGCTCGAAAGACGAGGCGAACGAGAACGGGTCCGTTTCCTCACCTGCGAGCGTATCGGCCTGGGCCGTCGTCAGGCCGGCGAAAAGCGCGACACCAGCAAGCAGAGCGCGGTCATAGGGATGGACCGAGAACTGGTCGTGCTGCGTACCGAGCGCAGCGACGAGACGCTCGGCAACGCTCCTCACGACAGCGAGGTCACCCGCCACATACGCTGCCGATGCGAGGTTAGACCATACGTGAGAAGCAAGATGTTCGTCTCGCAGTTCTCTTCTGAGATGCTCGTCATCGAACGTTTGGGCCCACGAAGTGATCACCTTGAGCTGTGCCTGCGCAAGCGATGTGCGAGCGTGCTGATCGAGCTTCTCCAGGTTCGCAACCGCAACATGGTTCAGGCAGAGCGCCAGGTCGAAGGACCGGCTTATCGGTCTGAGAGCCGCAGCCTGGTCGACTCCGGCAAGCACCCGGACCGCGGCTTCGAGCGGGGCGAGCACGGAGTGGAGGACATCCGAGATGCATGGCCCGTCGGCGTTGACGATACTCGTCACTAGGACCTCCTGCAGGTTGCTTCCGCCGGCGAGACCCATTCCAGGAATCAGCTGATCCTGGGGGCGCGCAAAGCTCATGTCGGGCAAGCCCGCGAGGGCGAAAAGCTGTTCGACCAACGTTGACCAGCGCTCGAGGTGGTAGCTGCGGACGCTCTGATTGTCGATTCGGGCGACCAAGCCGAGGTTGTCGATAAAGCCGGACATTGCGGGTCCACCAATGTGAGCATGACCGGCGTCCACGGCACGCAATATCACTCGCTGGAGCACATGCATCGCGTTGCCTGCATCGTCGTGCGCCCGCATTCGGATGAGGGTGTTGGGTAGCTGGCCGATCAAACCGGCACAGGCCGCCGGTACTCGCGAGGACTTGTCATCCCACGTTGCGTCAAGAACGGCTCGGATCCTGCCCCGTGCTTGGAGGCGGACAGCTGCAATGTCGCGGTGCCCGATCGGCAACAAGGAGAGCTGGTTCAGTCGCTCCGCCAACTGCACAGCGACGAAGTCGTCATGGTGCGACATCGCCGTCGATACGAAGCCCTCGATCGACTCGACGACCTCGCCAGGAAGGCCGTTGTAGTCGCCAACTGCGCCATCTAGGTCGTCAGCGAGTTGCACGAAGCCCTCGATCATCGCGTCCGTGAACATGAGCCCCTCGTCGGTCGCACCTCTTGCGAAGAGACGACGGGCACCAGATCGCAGCTGGCGGATCGGCCCAGCGGCTAGCTGACGTTGGCGGTCGGCTCGTGCTGCCTTCTTCGCGTCAGTAGGCAAGTCATCGGCCATGTAGGCGTCGGCGAGGTCAGCACCCATCTTCGCAAAGCGTCCGACGTTTCGCAGCAGCCGCCGGCGCTCACTACGGGCGACCTCGAACGGATCGGCCGCTGCAAGCACATGGCGAGTCATTGCCCAGTAGAGGCTGAACGCAGCGCCGGCGAGCAGAGCTCCACCGAGTGCAGCCTCTCCGTCCGGGTTCCGCGTGCCGAGCCAGAAGAGAAAGATCGAAAGCGGTACGGCCGAAAGCCCCGCCAGCCAAACCGACGGCCTGCGAATCAGACTCTGCGTAAGTCCGGGTCCGAGCTGCGCGATCTGGCCGAGCGGTAGCGAGATCGCTTCGGCGAGAATGGCGCCAAGGAACACCACCGAGGCGCACCCGATGACAACTTCAGCGTGCGAGTTCGCCTCGGCTGAGCTCGACCAGGGCCACGACAAAGCGAGGACCAACCCGGCGGCGGCGAGCAGTGCGACCGGCAGGGTCCAGAGAACCGTGTCGAGCACGCGGTTCTCGCGCCAGAGTGTCAGGCGAAAGCGCAAGCGCGCACGCCGGGACGGAGCGTGACCCGTGATGCCGGCGAGTTCGATCTGCCGACTCCGCAGCTCCGCATGAAGCGTGGCAACGAACGGATCGAAGCCGTCGATGTTGTCACCGGACAAGGCGAACCTTCAGTGTCCTCACATCTCCCGAAGTGTCCCCCGCCCTACCGTCCATCGTAACGTCCTTTCTCTCGGGACGGCTTCGTTTCGGCCCATTCGTCCGAGTGACACCACGATAGCTACCGATCTAGACTACATTTGTTGCGTCGGTTGCGTCGGTTGCGTCGGGGTTGCAGACGCCGAGCCGTCGACAACACGGCCTCGTCCATGCTCAGCACCTGGAGGGCCGACTTGTCGTAGATGGTGATCGGCCCCACGCCCACGACCTGATGGTCGCAGGTTGCCGGGCATGACGCGCACGCCTCATCCTGAGCCAAGCTGGCGACGGTCGTCGTGTCTTACGCTTGGCGGCTCCCCGCCCAGCTCCGGCGGTTGGGGGCGCCCCAGCAGCGGCAAGGGCCGAGCGTTATGGGCGCACGTTCGGTGTAGCCGAGCCTTAGTTGCACCGCACGCGTAGCCGTCGATCGGGTTGCTCTGGCGGGTGGAGACCGCTCGACGGGTTGAAAAGACGCACGACTCGACCGTACGCAACGGGGGAGGTTTCTGGCTGCTGCTACAGGTTCGACGCGGACTCCTTCGGTCTTGCATCGATCCAGACGACTCGATAGCCGATGCCCTCTCGATCAGCGACCTTCTTTGCTAGTTCTTCGGCCGATCGCACTAACTCTGGGTCAAAGTCCTCCTCCGCAAACTGGATGACGATGAAGTACCCGCGTTGGACCCCTTCGCTTCGGAGATAGGTGGGCGTCTGGCTCCGAAGGTTCTTCCGGAAGGACGAGCTCTTCGCCAGCTTGAGCTCGAACAGGACCCGGAGTCTCCAACCATGCGAGACCTTGAAGTCCACTGGGCCGCGCCCCGCGTTCGACTCCGGAGAGATGTCGACGTCGTGGTCTTCGCAAACCCAGACGGCCGACGTGTGGAACAGCAGTTGCGCATGGACCTCGCGCCGCGGCTTTCCATTAGCCCACAACAATCGCCACGCGCCACGATCCTCAACGCTCTGCTTGAAGTTATCCAGCAGGCGATCGACGAACCGGTCGAACTCCGTCTCCGTGGTGGGTGCACCAAACTCGAACTGGCCCGCAATCTCGCGGCCGTAGTCTGATCTCCGGACGATCAATTCGGGATCTTCGTCGACGTCATACGGTGGCTTTGGGTTCGCCTCAAGGTCACCGAGGTACGCGCGCAGTAAATGTCGCTTGCGTCGTGCAAGACGAGCGATCTTTTTGGCATCGACGTTCGTGGCAACCTCGAAGTTCAGGTCAGTTCGGATCTTCTCGCTCTCGTGAGACCAGGCGTAGTCCCAGAAGTCGTACGGATCGATGCTCGGCATCTTGCGGAGGAACCGCTTGGGAGTTAGCAGCACCCCGACCGGTATACCTACTCGAGCTGTCATCACCGGGTTCAGTGGGAGCTCGACTACGGCGTCGTTCCACACGAATCGGGATACGTCCCAACCGCAGTGCCGTAGGTTGACCGGAGATAGCGGGATGTTGTGGCGGCGAGCGATGCTCCGCGTGTACTCGACGAACACCCCCTTCAAGACATCGCAGGTCATGTCACTGACTCGATCGGCGCCGATCGACTGACCAAAAAGAGCGAGTTCCTCGAAGTGCTTGAGGTTTTCCAGACCCAGCTCAATGGCTTCGGCGGCGCCTTTCAGCATCCCCTCCTGCAGACCTTTCGCCGATCCAGCACCGAAGACGCTCTCCTTGCTTGTGCCGAGGCAGAACTCGGGTGGCTCCGGGAAGAGCAGGAGTGCCTTTGCCTTCTTGAAGAAGGGGGAGCTCTCCGCGAATCCAGAGTCGGCTAGGAGCTTCATCACGGTGTTGAAGAAGGTCATGAGTTGCACGTGCCCGTTGGCCCAGAAGGGATCCTCGTCAACGAAAATTCGGAACGGATCCACGTAGAGGCGCGTGTCCTCGTTGAGCAGCGGGTCGAACCAATCGTCCAACGCAGTGCGTGTCACGCGATACTGATGGCTGAAGCGAACGGGTCGCATCGATCTGCCTCCGCAGCCAAGCCTACGAAGGTCCTTCGACTTGAAGAGGAGCGCAGTGTCCTTCCGGATCACCTACAACAGCGGCGACACCGAAGAGGTGGCCGCGGGGGACTACCGGAACGCCGGCCCCTGGGTCGTCTTCTACGACACGCGATCACTTCCACACGAGCCGGTGCTGCAGGTGAAGGCAGGCGCGGTGAAGCGTGTGGAGCGCATCGACGACGCCGACGCCTGAGCTGGGCGATCCGCCGACACCCCGTAGCGGCGGTCCAGCACGGTACCTCCTCATCCACTGAAACGGCCTGCGAGCACCGCCCGGTGGTCTCTCGGGTCGATGTAGGCGTTGTGCGGAGGGTGTTCCGCGTTCGCGCTCGCGCCCGATTCGGCGATGAAATGGCGGCCGGGCCGGAGTGGCCGAAGAGGACAGACGGCGGCTGACTCCTCGGAGCGAGGGGCGTAGCCTTTGATGAACGAAGCCGCAAGGCGCGCAGGTGGCAGGCTCCCTTACATGGACGTGCTCCCGGACTTCTTCGTCTCGGCGGCTACGGACGAGGTCGACGCGTGGTCCACGAGGCGGCTCCCGTTCGAGCCGAGGGGCTCGATGCTCGAGTTCCGTGCGGCACTTCGAGCCGCGCTGACCGGACTTCGGACGTCGCGCGGGAGCCTCCGCAGTGAGTACCTCTCGCAGTCCGAGGACTTCTGCGACGCCGAGAACGTTCTTCTCTACAACGTCGGTATGGCGAGCTTCTCGCGGCTGGCTACCGCGAGCCTGACCTTCGAGCGAGGAAGAACGGCGCCGCCGCCGTGCCCGCGACAGCTCTCCGCACAGCCGCTGCACTACCACCGCTACGAGACGTCGCATGAGGAGTCGTTCCGTCACTGGCACGTCGACGGGATCGTTGCGTCCGGGGACGCCACCATTGCCCGCCGGGGGCTCGACAAGGCAGCCCACTGGTGGTGGACAGCTCGCAGCGGAGCACGCGAGATCGCCGGCTCGCTCGCGGCCGGCGAGCCGTTCGGCCTACGTGTCACGGTCGCCGGAGCGAGCCGCCCGCTCGTGAGCATGCTGAAGCCGATGCTCGACGGGGTCATCGCTTCGCTGCACAACGCCCGGTCTTCATCGGACGAGACGGTCAAGCGACTCGGCGACGCCCTGCGCGTCGATCCCGACGCCCTTCGTCAAGGGCTCGAAGCAGGACCGTCGCTGCTCGGCGAACGCGACGTGGTCCGCTCCTATCGGAGCGGAGTCCAGTGGAATCCAGCCGACGATCTATGTGTCGCGTGCACGATCGAGGTCTCAGGAGAAGGTGACAATCCGGAGCTTCACTGGGAACTCCTGCGGGTGTCCGCGCTTGGTTCGACCGCGCGGTAATCGGCGATGTGTACCAGAGGCGTGCCGTCGCAGACCAATCGGCCCGGCGAACAGAACGCTGTCGACGCGCTCACTGCCGGCGGTTGGGGGCGCCCTCAGCGGCGGCAAGGGCCGAGCGTTATGGGCGCACGTTCGGTGTAGCCGAGCCCCAGCTGCACCACACGCGTACCGTCGATCGGTCGCAGTGGGCGTTCGCGGAGTTGTTGGCGTATCAAGTCGGCCCGTCTTGATGTGATGCCTGTTGCAATCCTCGGACCCATGACTCTGGAAGGCCGATGTAGGCGGCGAGGGTGTCACAAGTGACCACCGGTCCGTTATGGCGAGTCAATTCGCGAACCTTCGACACCACGCTCGTGTCGGGGTTGATCACGACCAGGCTCTCGAGCTGCCGACCGCCGCGAAATGCTTCCAGGAAGAGACGCCGCGTGCGGAAGTCGGTTGGTGGAAACGAGTAGCCGATGACAACAAGCGACGTGCAGCTCGAGAGAGTGTCGAGCGCGTGACGCCACACCGTAGGCAACGGTTCGTCGTCGTACTTCTTGTACAGCTGCGGCGTGACGATAAGAGGGTCCATGTACCAGTGGTCTCGCTGGGGAGACTCGCCCATCCACCAGTGGGCATACCGCTCTTGCACGAGCCCGGTCGGCGGGTTCTCTGGAGCGTCCACCGCGAACTCGCGAGGGATAGCGCGACGCGAGGTGTAGCGCAGCCAATCAATCGAGCCGTGCAGCTTGAGGACCCGATGCGATGTGTAGAGGCAGTTCTCGGAGTGCTCGTAGTACCGGCTGCCCTCGACGTAGCGCGACACACCTGCTACTGGCAGAGCGACCTCGTCGAACTCAAACCCGCAAGCCAGGGTCCGCTTCCACGCCGAGTGGCTCGCCGGGAGGAACTCGTCGGCTACGGCTGCCGACGGATCATCGACCGACAGCGGCGGAGGCCTCGGGTTCGGCCCGATGCCCGACGCCGATGCGATCGCGTCCTCCGCAAGGGTGTCGTAATTCAACGTGAGCACGTCACAATCAGAGCCGAGCACCTCTACACCGAACTGGTAGCCTGCGGGTGTCGTTGTCCCGCCGATCGACATCTCGCTGAGGTAGTCGAGCAGCAACGCCCGCGTCGCATAGGCAGCGCGCGCTGCCCGAATCCCCTCGTCGGTTCCGCGGTTGTCCATCTCAACCGACTCGAGAAAGGTGAGGCACTCCTCGATGTCGAACGGCGTGGCTGCCAATTGGTCGATCGACAGACCCCAGTACTCGTTGATCATCGCAAAGAGCTCATCGACGTACACGTGCCGTCGTATGCCATCGAGTTTTTCCCGCAGCCGCCCATGGCGGAGCAGAACCTCGAAGAAGTTCCGCGCCAGCGGGGCGCGAAGGTCACGGAAGCTCGTGTCAAGCATTGAGCAGCTGAAGCCTGCCCCTAACACATAGACAGCCTCGGCCACCGGATCACCATAGATCCGGGAAGCCGGACTGCCTCTGACGTCCCTCGTTCGATTGCGTTCGCCAACCTCGGGCTTCTGGCCAGGGGCACCGCGAGGCGTGCCTAATCGGCGTTGTTCCGATCTCGGCACAACGCCGATTTCGTACGCAAGGCCAAGCTTCAAGGCGGCTCCGCGCTCGCGGAAGTTGCCCGCCTTCTACCGGCATTTTGGGGAGGGGTCCAGACGCCTCTTCACCGAGGTCCCGTATCACCATCACGTGACGCCCGACGCCGTCTGGCACGTCACGCGCCTACCGCTCCTCGGTTTGGCGCTCGCCTTTCAGCCAGGGGTAATCGAAGGACGGCGAGCCGACGAAAGGATGTGGCTCGTCCGGGTTCTCATACGCCCACTCGCCCATGACCTTCACACGCTCGAGAAGCTCGGCGGCGCCCGGGTCGTCGACGAGGACGGGTGTGCCCGGAGGAAGACTCCAGCCGCCGCCGAGGAGGTCGTCGAGGTCGTCGCCCGGGTGGTGGTACACCCACCGACGGGATGACATGGCGGTGAAGAGGTTGATCAGTCGGGCGCCGGCGAAACTTCCTTGCAGGCTCGAAGCTCGGTCCGAACTCATCGCCCGAGGACTGGTGGTGGGTCAGTTTGATCGCGAACGATTCTTGGCTTGCCGTTCTGGCGTTGGACCCATAGCCCAGAACCACAGTGTGAGCGGGTAGAGGAGAATGGCCAGGCCAGCGATCAAGAGGGAAGTCCCCTTCGACCGGCCGTAAAGAGTGTAGTTCCGCCGATAGCTCCTCCGGCCGATCCACACGAACAGGAGAGCGAACAGCAAAACGATCCCTGCCGAAGCAAGGATCTTGGGCACTAGGTCCACTTCAAAGAGTCTGGCACGGTGAGCGACACTTAGGCGGTGGACACATCGATTGAAGACCAGATGAACGAGGGAGCTGACGGGGACCTAGGGGCACTGGTCGCTGTCTTGGACGGGAACGGGCTGTTCGATCAGGCTGATCTCATCGAGTCAGGGTGGCTCTCGTACGAACAACAGGCAGACGGCCCCTACGACGGTCCACCGACCTTCGTAGCCGCATTTTTGGCCGTGGACCCTCTTCACTACCCGATGCTCTCCCCAGAGGCGATCACGGTCATGCGTGAGGCCATCGAAGTGATGCATTCCTCCACTTGGATCTACATCAGGGAGTTCAAGGCTCGGCCAATGAGAGTAGGAGCAGATTGGCGTGAGCTTCGCCGAGCAGCGCGTCTTCCACCGGAGAGTCGGACAGCTACCAACCAAGGGGGCTACAAGCCTGTCACGGCTCTGAAGCGAGAGGATGGGCTGAACTTTGGAAGCGACCAAGAGGTCGATGTCTACAGAGCGCTTCGGGCGAAGCAGAAGGCTCTCCCGCCCGAGATGACCATCGGCATAATGCCCGGAGGGGCCATTGTCACGTCTGCCGCGAAGTTCTGGCCAGACTTCGTCGTGACGTACCGAGGCCGGGCCGGTGGCATTGAAGTCGATGGGCCTCACCACCATGGGCGCGCCGCTGCTGACCGGTCGCGGGAGAACCTGCTCACGGACGCAGGCCTTGTGTGGGGTGATCGGATCACGGTCGAGGATGTGGCAAGGCCAGCCGAACTGAGCGCGTTCGTCGAACGCTTCCTCACTCGCCTGCTGAGATGAGCCGAAGGTTCGGGACATCGACCCTCAGGCGCGTCCCGCAGCACCCCGGAGGTGACCATGGCCACCTGTGACTTCTGCTCGATGCCCGACGATGACCTCAGCACAACCGACACCGGATGGAGCATCTGTCCCAGGTGCTTGGTCCCGCTGGTTCCTACTGAGGCATGTGACCGCTGTGGGCAGCCGGTGGAGTTCGACCCCTCGAAGGGGGACAAGTTGATCTACGCACCACCTCACTACGAAGACGCAGGAAGCTATCGGCATGGTGCCTGCGGCGGTCTCAATGATTGCCCTGCCTGCGGTGAGCCGGTAGACCTCGACGGCAAGTACGACCTGATCCGCGACGGCAATAGTCACCGGATCGTCAAGGCCATCGTCCACCCCGCCTGTACGCGATTCGTGATGCCGTGACGCCCCTCACTGCAAGCAGGGATGACGACGATGGAGACCAAGGAGAATGATGGCCCTGTTCAAGAAGGGACCTGCCCCAGACACGGAGGTCCCGTCGCTGTCCAAGTGCCGTATGCCCGACCCGAAGTGGACACGAAGACACCTTCACGATGTTGAAACGATTATTCAAGCGGCGCGGCTCTACATGGATCGAGAGCAGGTCCGGGCTGACGGCGCAACACTTGCCACAACGTTGATGTCGGCAGGCCCCAGCGACTGTGTCATCCCGCAGGCAGGCCGGGTGGAACAGGCGCTCGCCGCGGCGGCATCGCTCGGACATGCCTTCGCTGCTCTGCACAGCAGACCACGTACACCACCAGAGATCTATGATGCCCTTCAGTGGGCGGCCTACATGGCCGTGCCGAACGAACCATCCGTGATGGCGGCCCTCATCTTCGGCTGCCACGCTGGTTACTATGTCGGGCGGCACATGGATAACGGACTTGACGATGTGCGCCGTAACTTCTCCTGGGAAGAAGCGCTCCGCCTATCTCCTCAGGTAGCTGGAATGCGTGAGGTGATCACCGTAGGATGGCGGGCAATCGGTGGAGCGTCGCTATAGGTCCGACAGGTTCCGCGTGCTTGCCCCTAACAGGTGACCGTTGCCCCGCGGGCACGCCGATAGACACGCGTAGCGCAGAGATCCATCGTGGCTTGGAACTCCCTATCGGCGATGGTCGCTATCCATGATGATGGCTAGATGTAGGGTGCTCGAACCCAGCGGTTTCCGCTAGACGTAGCGATTCGGAGTCGGGTCTTTCGAAGTATGCGCCTCGGAGCATGACGATCAGCTTCGATCTCCCCCTCTAGAGATCGCGCTCAGACAACTTCGCCGCTTCAGCCGCTTGGAGAAGCACGAAGGGCTCTTCCTTTCCACCGTTCAACGTCCCAGTATCTCGTCAATCCGAAGACCGGCTTGGCGCAGCACCTCGGACACTTCATCCGCAGAACGTCCCGATTTCTGGATGGCGGCTATTACAGCTTGCAGTGATTCAACTGGCGAGAGTCGATACTCGCTGGTGCCCTCCTGGTAGGTCTTGCGGATGTACAACGTCATCGCTTCATCAGCACCGCCGTCTGGACCCGGTGAATCGCTTTTGTCACACAGATCTGGGTGGCTATCTGTCATGACGAGGTAAGACGGCCACTTCGCCAGCAGAGCCATCCCAAATTGAAGAATCTCTTTCACAGATTCTGCGTCTCTACCTTGCTGCGCCAGTTGCGCCGCCCCAAGGATGATCGACACCGCACTTGCCTCGTAGTCCTTCAAAGGTCGGGCGGCGACCATTTCGGCTAGGAGCATTCCCGGCCGGTTGCCAACAGCGGCGTCTTGCGCCATCCTCAAAAACGTGGCTGCGTAGGGTTGGCCGTTGTGGGCAGCGTCGCTCGCCACCGCGATCAGGTAATCGGGTCCGGTCAACTGCGGCTTCCGGCCCAGCGGCACGCGGTTCGTTATAGCACTCTTTGGCGTCAGATAGCCTCAGCTTCGTGAGGAGGTACGCCCGGTGGCCCTGCGAGAATTGTGGCCGTCGCCGGATGCAGAACGACCGAATCGAGACGAAGACCGAGCCGGTTCGCATCGGGTGGCCTCGGCTCAGCACGACAGTTGAGAAGGACGAGCAAGGTGCGGTGATCGACCGCATGACTGCTGAACGATGGGAGTACTCCCAAGGCACGATGGACTACAGCCGGTCCATCTTTCGGTGCGTCGGTTGTGGGTGGGAGAAGGCTTTCGAGTGGAGCCAGTCCGACCTCTACCCGACGCGGAACTAGCGCCGGTGCGTTAGCCCGAACGGCTCCCCCCCCGTTTGCGGAGAACGGGGGACCTTATCTATCCGAGCAAACCGCGCTTCCTCAGGTGCCACAGGAACCCAATCACGCGGCGCATCTTGCCGCTGGCACCCCAACCCGTGTACTACGAGCGCCAGAACTGACCTCTTGACCCGCTGCGCGCGCGGACCCGGCGATCAGGGGTACTTCGGCACACCTGATCGCCCAACGTTCTCGGACACAGTTCGGTGCTTACTGGCCGCGAGCAGATCGCCGACTCGGGTCGCTGTGGAACCAGCCTTCAGGCGGCGCCGGCACGGTCGACGCCAGGCGGCCGCTAGCTACGCAGCCGTAGATCGGCCGCGGATGATCCAGTACGTCGGCCTCGTCGGTGGGCGCGACCGGCTCGGCGCCGTCGCCGGGGCAAGCCCCCTCGGTCCACGAGTCTCGCTCCGGATCGCACATGTCAGCGACTTCGGTACCGTCGGGTGCCGGGTTGAGGCGTTTACACCGATCACTCGTGCGGCCAAGGTGGGCCGGCTCCCGCATCGACCCCTCGCGCAAGAGCCACCTTCGTTGCACGGCCTTAGCGTCGGCGTCGTGGACCCCGTGAACAGACCTACCGACGATCGCATCCTCGAGAAACTTGCGTCTCACGCTCAGGTGATCGATGGCGCGAGATGACGCTGAGCGCATCTACAGCCTCGGGTGTGACATCGGGGCTCTCACCCACGCCATCCCGATGGATGGCACTCGGCCGGAGCGCTCGCCCTGATGATCGCCCTGATCCTCCAGGGCGCCACTCTTGACGACGCAGTCGACATCACGATCCCGTGGACATCCGAGAGCGTCGGAAGCATCCTTCTAAAGGCTGTTGAGGTCGCGTCGTCGGGGCTACCCGACGCCGTAACAATCGAGCAGCAGTTCGGTGGCGGATGGGTCGGCGAGGAAGCTCTCGGGATCGCCGTGTGCTGTGCTCGTGCAGCCCCCGACGTGTCAGCCGGCCTTCTTGCTGCCGTGAACCATTCCGGCGACAGCGACTCAACGGGATCGATCTGCGGGCAGCTGCTCGGGGCTCTCCGTGGGCCTGACGAGATTCCTCCAGAGTGGCTCGACTCTCTGGACTCCCGGGATCTGGTCGCGACCGTCGCTGCGGACCTTGCCTTCGAGACGGCGAGCCCGCCTGCGGATGGCTGGGGTGCCTCGCCCGAGTGGTGGCGTCTGAGGTATCCCGGATGGTGACTGACCTGGACGCCTCGATGGCAGCGCAGGTGGAGCCGGTTTGTCGCGCACTCAGAGATGAGCCCCTGTTCCATCTCTCTCTCCACTCCAAGGAACTGTTTCATTCGAACTTGCTTGCCTGGTTCGCCGAGCGTTACCTCGACGAAGCCGTCGAGCTGTTCGCCCTTCTTGAGGTACCCCGGCGGGTCGGGAGTGGCGGTGCAGTACGCCGCGAGCACCGAAACCTTGATCTGATCGTCCCATTACCGGGTCTTGCCCCCGTGGTGATCGAGAACAAAGTGTTCTCGCTTCCTGACGACCGTCAACTCGTGGATTACTCCGCCGCTGGGTTCGCTGGGTTCAAGGACCCGACGTTGATCCTCCTGTCGCTGATACCCCCCAGTTGGCCGGACCGGTGCCTTCTTACCGCTCACGGCACCTGGCGATGGGTGGGGTACGGGGAGCTGGCAGATGCTCTCGCGCCGGTGGCCCGGAAGCTCGCTGAGTCCCATGATCCGATCCGACGGTTCGCTGGCGATCTCCTGGTCCACTATGTGGAGATGGTGCGCCAGCTTTGCCAACTGGTGAAGCTCGTTGGCTCGCCCGGTTCCGACGATCCGGTCGACTTCGGAGAGGCCACGAAGCGGAAGCTGCGAGACGCCCGCGTGCACGACGGGCTCGGCAAGCTGAGGGCGCGGCTAATCGAGCACCGACTCAGGACTGAGGTGGGCGTAGAGGTCGGCGGCCATGAAATCAAGTGGGATTCGGGATTCACGAGGGGCGGCCCGCTCTTGGAGGGCTTTGTCCTCCTTTCCAACAGAGATCAGGTCGGTTGGCAGTACCAGCAGGGCCAGTGGCGCCTTGCCGTCCGCCTCGCCGTGGTTACCGGTCTGCCGGGGGGCAGCGCGTCCCAACACGCTTACGTGGCCGAGCGCTACCGTCGCTACTTCGACTTCGCTCCCCTCGCCGAGATCCTCGGAGGAGAGGTTGGAGCGGGTTCCAAGGCCGAGGTCGCGAACGATTTCAACCGGTTCGATCCCGGCTTCGTCTACCGATACCGCAAGGTTCCAGGTTTGAAGGTTTCCCAGATGCGCCGCCTTGCCAGTGAGTATCTCGACCTGGCAGCCCAACTGGATTGAGCCCGTCAGCCGGGGTGGGGAGTTACCGACCGAGGCGCCGTCCCCTGCCGCCATGGGACCGATGAGCCACCGCGGCGCGTTGAGCGCCTTGTACTCGGGCGAGTGTCGCCTCGGCCCAGCAGACGAACTCTTGGACAGCCGTCACCCCGGCCAACGGGCGCTCCTCGGCAAGGCGGCTCAGGCTCCGCTTCACCTCGCGAATCAGGTCGCTCAGCTCCGAAGGGACGGCCTTGGCTAACAGGGGCTGTGCATGGATCTCATCCCACTCATCAAGGGCCGCGTTGGCCCCGTCCGCCGTCGGCGGATACTCGGCTCCATGCCAACCGCATGCGCAGGCGGCGATGTAGCCGCTGAACTCCACGGTCGCCGCTGTCCAGGAAGCCGTCAACGAACCGTCCGGCAGCCGGCGCTCGGCGTATCCCTCGTGGTCTTCAAGGTCGTCGTAGATCGCCCCCATCACAATCCTCCCGATTTCCTCGGACAACCGGGCCACGCCCGGCGATGCCCTTTGATGCTGTCGCCGATGATTCTCATTGCACCCACCACGGGCCTCCTCTCGTAGCTGAACCGTCTTCTCAACTAGGCCGCTGAGGAGGGTGGAATCTCGCGGCTACATCTCAAGAATGGGTGCTGAACGCCCAAGCACTTGTCGGAGCGCAAGCATGATTTTTTGCATTGCCGCGAGATTCGACACCCGCCAGCGGCCTAGTTGGTTATGGAAAACCACGGTCAGTCGGGCTTCGAGCTTCTCGTCATCATCGGCGCCGCCCTCCTCGCCAGCTTGGGCGGAGTCGTCTGGCTCGGGGCCTGGGTGGCGGCCGCAGCCGACGGCGCCCGCCTTCATGCCTCCTTCTCTGATGCCGTCGCCGCCGCGTTCCGCCTTCCGGCGAATCTGAGCAACCCGAGGCTGGCCTGGCCGGCTGAGCTGCAAGCCTCGCTACCCGGACCGCTTCTCTACTGGGGCGCCACGGCGCTGCTGCTCGTCGGGGCGGTCGCCGTCGCCCTAGCGGTGTTCCGTCTCTTCGACCGGTCCAACGTCGGCACACTGCCTCGCCGTCCACTTGGCGTCGATGCTCGCGCCCGCTTCGCCACCGCTGCCGACCTCAAGCCGCTTTCGGTTCGTGGTCCTCACCCTGGCCGTTTCCTGCTCGGTCGCCGCGGGCGTGTCCTTCTCGCCACCGAGCTTCCGCCACAGGGAACGCGTCGTGGCCGCAGGCGCCATCACCAGGGCGACCGTGGCGCGGTGGCCCTCATCGGGCCGTCGCGCTCGGGAAAGACGACCGCCGCCATCACGGGGATCCTCGAATGGGAGGGGCCAGCGGTCCTCTCCTCAGTCAAGGCCGATCTGTTGGCCACGACCTGCGGATGGCGCAAGAAAAGGGGCACGGTCCTCGTCTACGACCCGACGCGCACCACCGGCGACGAATCAGCCATCTGGTCCCCTCTCCGGGCGGCCAAGACGGTCCTCGGCGCCCAGCGCGCCGCCAGGGCGTTGTGTGAGGCCGCTCCTCGAAGTGAAAATTTAAAGGGCAGCCTCGACTTCTGGCTGTCGCAGGCGGAGATCCTGCTGTTCGGGCTGCTCTTTGTGGCCGCCCGGACCGGGGTCGACATGGCCCGGGTCTGCGAATGGGTGATGGTCCAGGACCGCCCCCGCGAAGACGGCCCGGGCGACGTGCGAACCGCGCTCGACCGACTCCTTGAGTCTGAGGATCCAGAAGTGCAGGACGGGGCCACCCGGGCGTCGCAGGCGGTGATGAGCATCTGGGAGATGGAGGAGGAGACTCGCTCGTCGATCTTCGCCACCGCTCAGACGGTGGTGTGGCCGTGGGCTGACCCGGGCGTGGCTGCCGCGTCCCGAGGCGACAGTCTCAGCCTCGACTGGCTGCTGGGCGCACAGAACACCCTGTACCTGTGCGCGCCCATCGAGGACCAGGAGCGCCTGGCGCCGGCCTTCGGCGGCCTGCTGAACGATCTGGTCAAGCAGGTCTTTCTCAGGGTGGCAGCCACCGGCCGCCCCCTTGACCCTCCGCTGCTCATCGTCATCGACGAGGCCGGAAACACCCCGCTGCGGGCGCTGCCCCAGTACGCCTCCACCCTCGCCGGCCTTGGCGTCCTGCTCGTGACCATCTGGCAGTCGATCGCCCAGATCGAAGACGCCTACGGCCGCCAGGCCGACACCATCCTGACCAACCACCTGTCAAAGGTCTTCTACACCGGGCTATCCGACCCCGCGGCGTTCCGCTACATCGGCCAGGTCCTGGGCGATGTCGAGGTGGAGACCCGGAGCCGCTCCGAGGCCGGCGACTGGAAGCGATCGCTTCAGCTCTCGACAACCCGCGAGCCGCTCGTCCCGCCCCACATGGCCCGTCAGATGCCTCCGGGCGACGCCCTCTTGATCCACGGGACGTTGCCGCCCGCCCACATTCGCACCAAGCCCTGGTGGGGTGACCGCCGCCTGGCCGCCCGCGGGCAGCTCGATCCCGACCGCCAGCCCGCCGCTGTCCCATCTACCAAGGAGGTATCCGTGCCATGAGTGAGCCCTACTTGCGACCTCAGTGCCCCGAGTCCGCCCCGCCGACTGAACCACCGCCCGGCCACGTCGTCGAGCCAGCGGGCGTATGGAAGGGGCGGCCCATGGAGGTGGTCTACGACCCGCGCCGCTACGACGTGGCCTTCCTCCGGGCGACCTTGTCGGCCAAGCTGGAATCCGGCCTGGTCGATACCGGCTGGGAGTACCGCCTGGGCGATGGTCCGAATCAGATGTGGGTGCGCGATCGCATGGCGCTGGCGCACCGCCGTCTCCTCCGGTCGTCCTCGACACGCGCCGTTCCCAAGATCGCCTGATCGACATGGACAACATTTCAACGGCGCTGCTGCGCCGCGTGCGCCTCACTGTCGACGACGTGGCTTCGCGCCGCCTCGAGTTGAGCCTGGACGGCTGGCCCCTTCTAATCGTGGACGCCAGAGCCGACGCCCTGTATGTCAACGACCTGCGTGCCAGTCGGCTCTACCCCCACGCCGTACCGCTGCCACCAAGGGCGGGGCAGCTCATCGTGCGCACCGGAGCGGTGGGCGACGAGCTGTTCGTCCTGCTTGATGACGTAGCGACGGTCTTCGTCGCCTTGGATGCCATGTGGACGACTCATGCAGACATCAAGGTGGTGGAGTCGGCCACCGGGAGACTGCTTTTCGACCAGGGCGTGCGCTACCGCCAGGTCGCCGGGTGGACCCCGCCATCACCGGTGTGCGCCTCGACCGGGCGATAGCCTGTGGTCAGGGATCGGAGCGCACCCCCGCCCGCACAGCTATCGCTGTTCGACTCGCTCCCTGAACCGGCCACCGGGCTGCAGCGGCCCGAGGAGGTGCACGACCATGAATCGCTACGGGCGCTTGGCCTACGACTTCACCAGCCAGCACCGGCCGAGGTCCTTCGCTTTGATGACGGACCCGATCGGTCACTTCTCCCGCCTGGGGGAGGAGGTCGAAGCCCGGATCACCCAGCTTTGGGACCAGTTGCTCGGTCGCCAACGGCCGGGCGAGAGCCTGGAGGACTACCGCCAGCGCAGCTACCAGGCCCGTCGTCAGGCCGAGGAGGTGATCCTGACCGAGGAGATCTGGAGCGAGCCGGAGGAAACGACCGGCGACGAGGACGACGAGCAGATCTCGGCCTACCGCTCCCAGATGGCGCTGATCTCCGAGACGCTGGTGAGAGCGGCGCGGACCTGGACGGACGAGCCGGAGGACGAGCCTCAGGCGTAGCGTTTCGCCCCGTAGGCCAGGGCGACCTCGCCCCACCAGGCAGGGCGGCCAAGCTGGCGACGAATCTCGCCGTCCTCGAACTCCTCGACCGCCTGGCGGTGGAGGAGCGCCCGGCGCGGCCCGATGAGCAGGCAGTCCTGGCCCGCTGGTCGGGATGGGGCAGCCTGCCCCAGCTCTTCGATGAGGCCAACGACACATACGCCGCGCAGCGAGCCCGGGTCCGCCAGCTCCTGGGCGATGAAGCGGCCTGGGCTGCGGCCCGGCGCACCACGCTGAACGCGCATTACACCTCGGCCGAGATCGTCCAGGCCATGTGGCGGACCGTCGGCGAACTCGGCTTCACCGGCGGGCGGGTGCTCGAGCCGGGCTGCGGGTCAGGCAACTTCCTTGGCTTCGCTCCCGAGCACTGTGAACTCACTGGCGTCGAGGCCGATCCGACCACCGCCGCCATTGCGCAGCACCTCTACGGTGCGCGCGCCGCCGTCCACCACAGCCGCTTCGAAAACTTCGTGGTCTCGGCGGGACACTTCGACCTGGTGATTGGCAACGTGCCCTTCGCCAAGGTGACTCCACATGACCCTCGGCATAATCGCTCCCGCCACGTTCTGCACAACTACTTCATCGTCAAGAGCCTGCACCTGACCCGGCCAGGCGGCCTGGTCGCGGTGTTGACCTCGCGCTACACCCTCGATGCGCGCAATCCGGCGGCCAGGCGCGAAATCGAAGCCCTCGCCGATCTCGTCGGCGCTGTCCGCTTTCCGGCAGGGGCGTTCTCGGAGTCGTCGGGAACCGAGGTGGTCTGCGACCTGGTTGTCCTGCGCCGCCGCTCCGAGGGCAGCCAGCGCCAAGGCTCTTCGTGGACGACGACGGTGGCGGCGCCGGTAGACGACGAGGGCGAGGCGCTGTCTATCAACGCGCACCTGGCCGCCCACCCGCAGTTCGTCCTCGGCACCCTTGCTGTCCATCGGGGTATGTACCGGGAGAGGGAGCTCACCGTCGAGTCCGCCGGCCCGCTCGCCCCGGCACTCGACGCCGCGCTCTCGTGCCTCGTGGCCGAGGCTCGTGCTGTCGGCCTGGTCTTCCACCCGGGTGAGCTATCTGCCCCGGCACAGCCGGCCCCCACCCGCGCCGGGTCAGACGGCTCCGCTCTACGCTTCGCACAGGAGTCCAGTTTCGTCGTAACTGATGACGGGCTCGCGAGAATCAAGGACGGCCAGCTACGCCGCCATCAGCCTCGCTTCGCCTCCGAAGTGCCCGAGTTGCGCCGCCTTGTCCGGCTGCGCGACGCCGCCCGAGCCGTGCTGGTGGCCCAGACCGATGGTGCCTCCGACGCCGAGCTATCCGGTTATCAGCACGAGCTCGCCGACGCCTACGCCGCCTACCAGCGCGTGCACGGGCCGTTGAACCGGTATCGCACCGCCCGCACCGGGCGCAGCGATCCCGAGACCGGCGAGGAGATTCTGCGCCGCATCCGTCCTCGCATGGGCGGGTTCCGTGACGATCCCGACTGGCCGCTCGTCGCTGCGCTGGAAGTCTTCGACGACGCCACCCAGGAGGCCCGCCGGGCCGCCATCTTCACCCAGCGCATCATCTCCCCGCCCGTGACCCGCCTCGGTGTGGACAACGCGGCGGAGGCCGTCGCGGTGTGCCTGGACGAAAGCGGAGCACTGAGCCTTTCACGCATCGCTGAGTTGCTCGGCACCGACGCAGAGGGCGCCCGGGCCGAGCTGGTCGGGCTGGCCTGGGACAACCCGGCCACCGGCGAGCTGGTTCCGGCCAGCCGCTATTTGTCCGGCAACGTCCGGCGCCGGCTGGAGGAAGCCCGCGTGGCGGCGGCGAACGATCCTCGCTGGGAGGCCAACGTGGTGGCGCTGGCCGCTGTCCTGCCCCGTCAGCTCGAGCCCGGTGAGATCACCGCCGGGCTCGGCGCCCCCTGGATCCCGCCCGGCGATGTGGAGGCGTTCTGCGCTGAGGTGCTGGGCGCCCAGGTGGAGATCGAGCGGGTGGCATCCATCGGGCGCTGGAACCTGGCCCTTCGAGCTGGGCGGCGGGCGTCAGTCAGCCTCAGTTCCGAGTGGGGGACCGCACGAGCCGATGCCGTCACCCTTCTCGACGCGAGCCTCAACCAGCGCCTGCACACCGTTTGGGACGAGGGTGACGAGGGCCGTCGGGTCCGCAACGACGCCGAGACCATTGCCGCCCGTGACAAACAGGACGCTCTCGCCTCTCGCTTCTCAGCGTGGGTGTGGGAGGAGCCCAGGCGG
This sequence comes from Acidimicrobiales bacterium, assembly GCA_035525365.1. GTDB lineage: Bacteria > Actinomycetota > Acidimicrobiia > Acidimicrobiales. The sequence continues at coordinate 38,160 of DATLEK010000064.1, read as the reverse complement.
GCCGGACGGCTGGCCGAGCGCTACAACGAACTGTTCTGCAGCGTCGTGGTCCCCGCTCATGACGGTAGCCACCTGAGCCTGCCTGGCCTGGCCGAAACCTTCACCCCTCATGCTCACCAGCGCGACGCCGTGGCTCGCATCCTCACCGACGGCCGCGCCCTGCTCGCTCATTGCGTGGGCGCCGGCAAGACCGCCACCATGGTGATGGCGGCAATGGAGCTGCGCCGCCTCGGGCTCGTGGCCAAGCCCGCCGTGGTGGTCCCCAACCACATGCTTGACCAGTTCACCCGCGAGTGGCTCCAGCTCTACCCGACAGCCAAGGTGCTGATCGCCGACCGAGACCGGCTATCGAAGGAGCGGCGCAAGGAATTCGTCGCCCGGTGCGCCACGGGTGACTGGGACGCCGTGATTTTCACCCAGGCCGGTTTCGGCCGCCTCCCGCTCGGCCGCGAGCTGCGCTCGGCCTACCTGGGCGAGGAGTTGGCCCGCTGCCGGGAGGCGCTGGGTGAGTCTCGCAGCGGCAAGGGGCTGAGCGTCAAGCGGTTGGAGCGCCGGGCGGCCCAGCTCGAGGAGACCTACCAGCGCCTCTTGGCCGCCGAGACCAAGGACGACGGGGTCCGCTTCGAGGAGACGGGCATCGACTACGTGTTCTGCGACGAGGCCCACATGTTCAAAAACCGTCGCGTCGACTCGGCCATCGATGGGATCGGCCACCCGGGTTCCCAGCGCGCCCAGGACCTCGACGCCAAACTCTGGGTCCTGCGACGGGCCAACGGCGCCCGAGTGGTCACCTTCGCCACGGCCACACCGGTGGCCAACTCCATTGCCGAGTTGTGGACCATGCAGTCCTACCTCCAGCCCGACACCCTGGCCGAGGTCGAGTTGGCGCCGTTCGACTCCTGGGCCGCCACCTTCGGGCGCACCGTCACTGCCCTGGAGCTGGCCCCCGATGGCGGCAGCTACCGGATGCAGACCCGGTTCGCCCGCTTCCAGAACATCCCCGAGTTGCTGACGCTGTACCGCCAGGTCGCCGACGTGCGGACCGCCGCGGACCTCGACCTTCCGGTGCCGGTCTTGGTCGGCGGGGGGCCGGAGACCGTGATCGTCCCGGCCAGCGAGAGGTTGACGGAGTATGTCGCCGATCTGGCGGCCCGGGCTGAGCGCGTTCGCAGTCGCGCCGTTTTGCCCACGGAAGACAACATGTTGAAGATTTCCGGCGACGGACGCCGGGCCGCCCTCGACCTTCGCCTGGTGGGCGAGCGGCCGGACCCCGACGGCGGCAAACTGGCCTCGGCCGCGGACCGGATCGTCGCCACCTATCGCTCCTCGGCCGATCGTTGCTACCTCGACGAGGGCGGCGAGCCCCACCAGCGTCCTGGCGCCCTCCAGCTCGTGTTCTGCGACGCGTCGACGCCGTCTGGCAAGGGGTGGAACGCCTACGACGAGCTGCGCTCGCTGCTTGTGGACCGTGGTGTCCCGGCAGACGCCGTGCGGTTCATTCACGAGGCCGCGACCGACGAGGCCAAGGCCAAGCTGTTCGCCGCCTGCCGAGACGGGCGGGTGGGGGTGCTCGTGGGGTCCACCGACAAGATGGGCATCGGGACCAACGTCCAGGCGCGGGCCATCGCGCTGCACCACCTCGACTGCCCCTGGCGGCCGGCCGACATCGAGCAGCGGGACCAGTCGGAGGGGCTGCGTCGACTGCGGCATAAGTTGAGCAAACGAGCGAGTTTCGGAGGCGACAGATGAACTTCAAGAGTACCGAGGAGACAATTGGCTGGTTCCGTGATCGATTCCTTGAGGGGTCGTTGCTAATCAAGCCTCCGTACCAGCGAAAGCCCGTCTGGCTACTTCGTCAGAAGTGCCATCTCGTCGAATCAGTCCTCAGGGGATTGCCGATTCCGGAACTCTTCGTGCAGCGGTCAACGGACGAGGAAGGTAACACCACCTACGCCGTAGTCGATGGTCAGCAACGCATTCGGGCGGTGTTGCAGTTTGTGGGCTCTGACACGACCCAGGACCAAATGGAGTTCGACAAGTTCACTCTCGACAAGCTTGACGCCGACTCCGACTGGTACGGCATGTCGTTCTCCGACCTCTCAAGTGAGTACAGGCGCTACTTCTATGGCTACGCCCTCGCCGTTCGGTACCTCGACACGGATGATGAAGATGAACTGAAGGACATGTTCCGACGGCTAAATCGCTACACCGTGCCCCTGAAGCCCCAGGAGCTTCGTAACGCAACATACGAGGGACCGTTCGCGCGCCAGGCCACCAAGTTGGCCGACGACCACACAGACTTCCTCGCTGAGAACAGAATCGTGAGCGCTGCCGCGATTCGCCGCATGGCCGATGTGGAGTTGATTGCTGAGCTTCTGATCGGCGTGATGCACGGGCCACAGGGCGGGAGCGCCTCGTCCATCGACTCCTACTATCAGCAGTACGAGGATTTTGATGACGAATTTCCCGGTCAGCGCCGTACGACCAGGCTTTTCTCAACGACCTTGGCCACCATCCGGCGGGTTTTGCCCGAACTGAGAGATGAGCGGTGGGCGAACAAGACTGATTTTTACAGTCTGTTCGTCGCCCTCTCAACGCTCTTGGCATGGAAGAAGCTCGCCACGAGCAAGGAACGCTCCCTTGGAACTGCATTGCATGATTTTGCGGTGGCGGTCGACGCGCGCCTTAGTGACGACGATGCGAAGGTCAGCAAGGAGGCCGTCACCTACGTCCGGAACGTGCAAAGAGGTGCAAACGACAAAGCGCGGCGGGCAGAGCGCCACGCGAGCCTCTTAGAGTTGATGAGGCCCAGCTTCTCGTGAGAAACCTGCGACGTGCACGACGGTGGAACGACTGTGTACCGCCGGAGTGGGGGGGTCCGGCATTTGCCCGGCATCCGCCTCCATCCACCGCCGTCCGGGCCAGTCCTCCTACCTGTCTCGACCTGCGGTTTTAGTCCGTATCCGTCCGCCACAGTATGGGCGAAACCACTTCCCAAGCTGAGAACGAGGGTTCGATTCCCTTCGCCCGCTCCACTAAAAGCCCTGGTCAGAGCGTTTTACGATGAGAATCGCTCTCAGTCCAGGGGCCGTCGTGCCATATCCATGCCACATCGTGCCGATCTGATCAACGCCGGGCACACGGACAGGACCACCGTCGCCAAGTGCTACCGCCTGCTTCGCACCATCCTCGGCACCGCCGTCGAGGACGAGTTGATCTTGAAGAACCCCTGCGTGCTCAAGGGAGCCGGGGTGGAGCGCCCCCCGGAGCGGCCGATCGCCACCATCGAGCAGGTCTACGCCCTGGCCGACGTGATTGAGCCGAGGTACCGGGCTCTGGTGCTCCTGGCCACCTTCACCGGGTTGCGACTGGGCGAGCTCCAGGCCCTCACCCGCCGTCGCCTCGACCTGCTTCACGGCCGGGTCGATGTTGTCGAGCAAATGCAGCTCCTCTCGGACGGCACATTGCTGGTCGGACCGCCGAAGAGCGACGCCGGCCGGCGCTCGGTGGCCATCCCTGCTGTCATCGTGCCTGACCTCGAAGCCCATCTCGCCACGTGGGCGGCCCCGGGCACGGGCGGCTTCGTCTTCTGCGGCAGCCGTGGCCAGCCCCTGCGGCGGGCGTCGTTCTATACCGCCTGGAAACGGGCGACCGAGGCTGTCGGCATCGAGGGCCTACGCCTGCATGATCTCCGCCATACCGGAAACACCCTTGCCGCCGCCACCGGCGCCAGCACCAAAGAGCTCATGGCGAGGATGGGCCACGCCTCGTCCCGGGCGGCGCTGATCTACCAGCACGCCACCGAAGACCGCGATGCCGCCATCGCTGCGGCTCTGAGTGACCTCATCGAGAGCTCCACTGCACGCCCGAGCGCGCCAATCGAGCCCATCCGGCCACTCGAAAACCGGCAGGCCGCCAAATCGCCGGTAGCAGCAGCGCTTGACGAGCACTCTGCCGAAAGATGAAGCGAAAAGGCTCGATGTGGACGAGCGGGTCGTAGAAGATGACGCCCAGCAAGGTTTTTCTTCTCAACCGGGCCGCACCCTCTCTACGTCGCCCGGATCTGAATCTCTGATCGCACGTAATTGAAGACCCACATGCCTTCGCCGACGACGAGACTCTGTGGCTCCCGGTAGGCCGAGATGCTGTAGCCGCCGGCGCCGTGGTTGAGGGCCGGGTTCCATCGGGCGGCGAAGTCGTGCCCATTGACCGAAACCGGCGAGGTCGCCGAGGGGTTGCCCACCATGGCCGCGTGGTAATCGTCCACGGCGATGTCCACCGATGATGTCCCGGGCGAGGCCGGCTCGACCAGGCCTCGGCACGCGAACCACGCCCAGTAGCCGTGGCCACCCTGCACCCGGTCGGAGTTCGAATAGGCACCGCCGGCGCCAAGGTTCAGCCATCCGTACAGGGGCGACTGCGAGGCCACGACGGTACCGGTGGGCAACCCGATGAGGGAGTACCCGCGGGGGTAGATCAGCGCACCGGTTGTGAGCGTGGGATCCGCACAGGTCGTGGGAGGTGCCACCGCCTCGGCAAATGTGGCGGCAGCGGCATGGTTGGAGATCGGTCCCTGGGTGCCAACCGTATTCAGGGCGCGCAGGGCATAGTGGAACGTGGTTCCCGGCGACAGATCGTTGACCTCGAGGTTCAGCCGATCGCCCACCTCTTCCGGCACGAACCCACAGACGGCATCCGGTTGGCACAGGGAGGTAGCGGCGGCGAACGCGGCCTCATCGTTGATCTCCGAGCTCGACTGCTTGACCACGTACCGGCTGGCCGGGGGAGCCTGACCACCGTCGGATGCCGGCGCCGAGAAGCTGAGCGCGATCTTCGAGGTGGACAGGGCGGTAGCGACGAGGTCGACCACCCGCGCCGGCGGCAACGAGGGCCGGTAGGTGAACGGCCGTCTTCCTCCGGTCAGCATGGCGGAGCTTCCGCCGGGGCTGACCAACGCCACCTCGACGGCCCCGCTCGGGTGCGGTGGCGTGACGGCGGTGATCTCGGAGTCGGACCGGACCTCGAAGCTGGCCGCGGCCGCGCCGCCGAAGCTCACCTTGGAAACGTTGCGGAGATCCGACCCCCGAATAGTCACCGATGTGCCGCCTGCGGAGGGGCCTATCGGGGGACTGACGGAGAGGACCTCGGGGCCGGGAATGAAGATCTCCGCGGTGGCGAGGGGAACCGGCGTGGCCGTGAGCACCCCATCGCCGTCGTTGAACCCGCCACCCACCACCATGACCAATCCGCAGTAGTCCCGCGGAGCGGAGCCTCGGCAGGCAGGTCCTCCGAGGAGCGTCGCCGTGGCCTGCCCCCTCCCGCTCTGCATGGAGGCGGCCGTCTGCCAGGTGGCGGTGACGGGATCGTACAGTGCCGCGCCGCCCCTTGTTCCGACTGGCGACTCGTGAAAGGGGGGCCCGCCGCCGGCCATCAGGATCCTGCCGTCGGGCAGCGCGGTAGCCGTGTTCCCTGCCACAGGGGCCGGCAGCGACGCCGTCGGCATCCACCGGCCAAGGGACGGGTCGTAAAGCTCTGCCGCGTCGGTAGGGCCGGCGCCGTTGACACCACCGGCGACCAGGACGAGGCCACAACGCTCGCCACACGGCGCCACGTCGAGAGCAACGGCGCTGGGCGCGTACCGCTCCACGGCCATCGGGCCGGGGCAGTCGGGCCTCGACAACATCTCCGAACACGAGCGCCAGGTGTCGGCAGTCGGATCGTACAGCTCGGCGGAGCCAAGGGCGGCGCTATTGATACCCAGCCCGCCGGCGACCAGCAGGCGACCACTCGGCAGCAGCACCGCGGCGTGGGTGGAGCGAGCGGCGCCGAGGTCGGCGAGTGACGACCATCGCCCGGTGTCCGGGTCGTACCGCTCCGCCGAAGCGAGCGGCGGACGGTAAAACTCGTCGCTCGATCCCCCCACCACCACCACGTCCCCGCAATGCTCGATGGTGGTGGGACCGGAAGCATCGCAGAACGATCCGTCCAGAAGGGTGGCGGTGGGCGAGAGACGGGCCGTCCGAAGGGGCGCAGGGCAGGTCGCGGTGGCCGTCGCCTCCTCGGGACACGAGGCCCAGGTGTCGTTCCGCGGGTCGTAGAGCTCGACCGAGGCCATGGGCTTGCCGTTTATCGCCTGGCCACCGACCACGAGGACCTTGCCGCAGTACGGGGGGGGGTTCGCTTTACGACAAGCGGGACCGTCGAGAACGGTCTGGGTGTGGTCCCACCGTGCTTGTGCCATGGTGGCGGCGGCGCTCCATCGCCCCGTCCCCGGGTCGTAGCGGAGTGCGCTGGCCAGAGCGCCGTCGGCGTTGGGGTTGACATCGGTGCTGCCACCGGCCACCAGCGTTGTTCCGCAGGGGTAACCGTCGGCCCCGCCCGGTCGGTGACATATCGAAGGGTCGAGCAGGCTGGCGGTGTGGCTGGAGCGCGCCGAGCACGAGGACGACGAGCACTCCCCCGGGCCCGGAGCCGGGTACCAAGTGCCGGGGCGGTACGCAACTTCGTCCCTTTCCGTCGCACGCGACGAGCCGGCCGGAGTCGTCACCACCACCCCGGTTCCTCTCTGGGGCGACGGGGGTGTTCGCGCCACCAGTTCGTCGTCGCTGACGCGCTCGACGACCACGTCCTCGCCGCCGACGACGGCGCGGGTCGAGCCGGACAAGAACCCGGAGCCCGAGACAGTGACGCGGCTCAGTCCCAAGGTCGAGATGTCGGTTGGGTCGACCTTGCGCACCACGGGCACCGCCGGCCTTCCCGACGGGTCGAAGACATCGGCGAACGCCGATCCCGTCCCGCCAGATAACAGGATCCGGCCGTCGGCCAGCAATGTGGTCGGTACGCGCGTGCTCGACAGGCTCGCGGAGGTGGAGGCCCTATCGCGCCGCATTCCACCGACCGTTGACCAGGAGCGACCGGCGGGATCGTAGATCTCAGCCGACCCATCACGGTTGCCCTGTTGCCCGACGTCGCCGCCGACCACGAGCACCTGGCCGCAGTACGTGCCACAGCCCGGTCCGGTGAGCAAGGTCGCTGTGTGTAAACGCCGAGGGGTAGCCATACGCGGTGTGCCCGTCGAGGTGTGAAGGGCGGGGTCGTACACCTCGGCCGAGTAAAAACTTTCGATCGAGGTTTGTCCACCGGCTACCAGTACCTTCCCGTCGGCCAGGAGCGTGGAGGTGTGCCAGGCCCGGTATCCCAACGAGCCCGCCACCTGCCACGTGCCGGTGGCCGGGTCGAAGCTCTCCGCCGTCGAGGTCGTTTCGTAGCGCTCCAGAATAGAGCCGGCAAAAAGGTCGCCGATGTTGCCCCCCGTAACCAGCACGGTGCCGCCCGGAAGCAGCGTGGCAGCGTGCGCGGCCCGCGGCACGGTCATTCGCCCCGTTTCGGCCCATACGCCGGCGGTGGGATCGTAGAGCTCGGCGGTGGCGGTGTACACGTGGCGCCCGTCGGAGAGGGTTTCGCCGCCGCCGGCAACGAGGACCTTGCCGCACAACGCACCACGGCACGCCGGACCGTCGAGCAAAATGGCGGTGTGGTTGAGCCGCACGAAGGCCATGGGCGCGGCGGTGGTCCACCTTCCCGTAAGCCCGCTGTTCGGGCCGGGCACCGCCGGGTCGAAGATCTCGACCGAAGCAAGCACAGACGAGCCGTCGGCACCGCCGGCCACCAGGACCCGGCCGTCAGGCAGCAGGGTGGCGGTGTGCCCGTAGCGGCCGTGGGCAAGGGGGGCGACGGAGGTCCAGGTCTGGGTGCTGGGATCGAACAGTTCCGCAAGGTCGTGCCCGACGCCCCCGCCGACCACGAGCACCTTGCCGGAGGGCAGCAGTGTGGAGGTCGTGGCGCCCACGGTGCCGGCGGCAGGTTCGGTCAGGCTCCAGGAGCCCGCGAAGTACCGGAAGCGGGCAGCAACCGAGGTACCCGTCGGGCTCGTCACACGGATATCGATGATGCCCGCCGGGTGCGGAGGGCTGGCCGCGGTGATCTTGGTGTCGGACTCGACACGGAACCAGACCGCAGGCGTGGTGTCGAACATCACGGCGGTGGCTCCCGCAAAACCCGCACCGGTGATCGTCACGCGGGTGCCGCCGTTCATAGACCCCTCGCCGACGATCACCGGAGGCGTCACCGCCGCCCTCACCTCGATGCCTACGCTCCCCCAGCTCACGAGGGCGACGGTCAGAGCACAGAGTGCTGCAACCAGAAGGCTTCTGCGCCGGACCGCGGTCACGCGTCGCTCGTAGCGCGGCTGGCGGCGCCTGTCGGGCCGTTAACGTCGGCCATGGGGGTCGAGGTAGCCCAGTAACGCTCGAACAAGGCCGCCCACGGCGCGGCCAGGCCGGGATGGTCGAGGTACTGGCTATCGGGGAAACCCTCCTCGGGCTCGTCGCTCGTCATCACGGCCACCAGGACGGTCTGTCGATCGACGACAACCAGCTTTGTGGGCAGCTCGTCGGTCACACGGGCCTCTGCTCCCGCCGCCACATAAACTTCGCACTCCTGCCGGAAAGCCTCGTCGTCAGTCTCGATCGAGCGATAGATGACGCGGGTGCTCACCCCCCGTTGCAGCATCTCCAGGATGACGCCGCTGGGGTCCTCGAAACTCATCCCGTAGGGAGGCCGGTTGAGAACCAGCACCTCACGGCGCGCCGAACGCAACATCTCGTCGTAAATCCGGGCCGTGTCGGTAGGGCCGTGGACCAGCTCGAGGCGGGGTGGCGGTGCCACCGTGGCCTTCTGGGGCGCCGTCAGTGCCCGAATGAGGTCGGCCTTTCGAACCTGGAGCGTCTCGTGTCGCCGCTCTTCGGTCGTGTAGAGCCGTTCGACAACGCGGTCCCGTCCGGCCGACGACCAGACGCTCGCCTTGCCCGGTAGGCGACCCACCAAACCCTTGGTCTCGAGCGACTCCAGGACCGGGTAGACGTTTGTGCGATACAGATCAGCCTCGGCGGCCAGACGGGCGGCGCTGGCCGAGCCCTCGATCACAAGGACCACGAGGACGCGGGCCTCCTTCTCGCTCAGGCCGAGCGCCTCCAGAATGGGAACTGCGCCCGATTTGTGTCCTGTGGCCCCGATGTCCATTTCGTCGTCTAGGTTAGCACGACGTTTGTCACCAGAGCAACCCAGCTCACGCTGCCGTTCGGCTCATATCACTCCTCGATGGGGGAATCCTTCCGCCGACGCGCATCCCCACCCGACCAGTGGTAGCGATGGTGTCGAGCATGGCGGTGATGAATCGTGTTGATCTGGTGGGAGCGGCGCAGTGGCCGACGACCGGGTTGACGGCTATCCGGGCAGGGTGGGAGAAGTTACCGACGAGCAACGTGATGCTCCCGGCGGTGACCAGCACGACGGCACCCCTTCACTGCTGCGCCGTGATCCTGATGTGCGTCACAGCGACAGTTCTGGCCCCTCCCGCTCGATCTTGCGGTCCCACCCACGCGTGGCCAGCATGGCATCGGTGGCCTCTCGGGCAACCCGGCGACTGGCGGCGTAGGCGTCATCGAAGATGCCCGGAGCCGGGCCGAGCGGCTCCCAGTCGTCGGTGACGGCGAAGGCCACCCGGTGCTGTTCGATCCTTGCCGCGGCGTGGTCCCAGGTGGCGGCCTCCATGGCCGTCGTCGGGCGCTGGCCGAGATGACGGGGCAGGACCAACATCGAGTCCATCGACAACTGCTCGGCTCGGATCTCCAGATCGGCGCGGAGGCGGGCACGAACACGGTGATGGTCCCGCTCCAGCTCGGGGACCTTTGACACCTGCTCCCGGCTATCGACCACCTCCCGCCCCAGGCCACGGCACCTCGCCTCCAGCGCGGCGAGTTCCTCTCGTCCCCGGTCGATGGCGGCTCTGGCCGCCTCGATGATCGAGTGGTCGTTCGAGATGTCGAAGCGGTGCCAATGACGCTTGAAGGGCCGGTCGTAGGAGGCCAGGCGCTGGTTGGCCCACTCGATGCGCTGGGCGGCTGCTTGCATCGTCGACTCGACACTGGACCGCTGTCGCGCCGCGGCCGTCAGGTCTCGCTGGGCCTGGTCGGCGTCGAAGCGAATGCGGGAGATGGCTGCGGTGAGCTCGTAATTGGCCTCGAACAGGTCCCGGAGGGCCGCCGGCCCGAGCGGCAGCCTCAGCACGGAAGGCCGCGGCTCCTCCTTGAGTATCGGCGCGGGCGCGGCTGGAGCCCGGGTGGGTTCCAGGCGGCGGGCGGCGCTGAGCTGGTCCCGTCGCACGATGGCCGGCTCGTCGATCCACTCCCGCGCCAACGCCTCGCCCAGCACGTCGATGGCGCTCCGCTGGCCGTCGGTGACCACGAAGGTGTCGTTGCTGTGACGGCCGCGGGTCATGGGCACATAGACACCGGCGGTGTCCACCGGTGCGTCGATGAAGACCAGCGAGGTGTCCACGGTGCGGCCCTGGTTGGCATGGCTGGTCTGGGCGTAGGCCAGCTCCACATGGGCCGCCACGTAGTCCTCAGGCAGGCGAGCCATCCCGGTACGGCCGCTGACCACGAGGTCGCCCCCGTCGCCGATCCGGACAACCTCCCAGTGGTCCCGGTTCTTGACCATGTAGCCCCGGTCGGTGCGCAGCTGGCGGTCGTTGCGCCGGGTGGCCACAACGTCGCCGACATGGATCTCGTAGGGGCCGGTGAGTACGTGAGTGCCGGCCATGTCAATCTCGCCGGCGGCGGCCCGAAGCCACTGAGCCCGGCGGTTGAGATCGGCCACCGCTTCGACGCTCGGCGCCATCATGGCCACGTCCTCGCCACGACCGCGAGCTTGGCTCCACGCCTCGACCACGGCGGAGGCCATGGCCGACCGCGAGCCGGAGTGCAGGCGACCGTGGTGGTCGTAGGTCTGAAACACCGAGGCATCGCCTCGACGAAGGCCCAGGCTGGCTTCGCGCTCCCAGGGGTTGGAGAAGCGCCTTACCCGGTCGAGCTCGACGGCGCCGAAGCAGTCGACCAGGTGCGCGAACATGCCCGAGCGCCCCACGGCGGAGAACTGGAGGGGATCTCCCACCAGCCGCGCCAACCCCGCCGATCAGCGAGGTCGGCTAGCGCTAGCTCGGCCAGCTTGGCCGTGGGGACCATGGCCGCCTCGTCAACCACCACGGTGGCGCCGGTGGTCAGGTCGAACTCCGACTGGGGGCGGCGGGCCAGGCGGTGCTCGATGAGCAACTTGTCGATGGTGTCGGCACCCACCCCGGTTTCGGTGCTGAGCACCTCCGCTGCGGTGGCCGAAGGAGCGACGCCGAACACCGCCCGCCCCTCGGCCCGCAGCTGCGCCACCGCAGGAGCCAAAGCGGTGGTCTTGCCTGTGCCGGCGGGACCCACCACCAGCACCAGCTCCCTGGTGCCGGCCACGGCGGCGGCGACCTGTCGCTGAGGACCGCTCAGCTCCATGGTTGAGCGGCGGCCGGCGGCAGCAGCATCGACGCCGCCCACCTCGATGCGCTTGTCGGCCCAGACCACCAGCGCCTCCTCCTGGGCCACGATGGCCGGCGTGCTCAAAGCCCGGTGCAACACCGACTCGCTGACGGGGCGCCCGTCGCTCCGCAGCTCCACTCCCTCGGGCACCGGCGGGGACAGCTCCACCATGTGGGTGTCGATGACATCGGCGGCCACCTCGTCCAGCCACGCCAGCAGGCGACCGGGTTCCGCGGTGAGCCCGGGAGGAACCGCGGCGGCCAGCTCACGGACGACCTCGGCGGCCCGCCAGGTGGACTGGCCCTCGGCCAACGCCGCCAGGGCGGCGGCAGCAACTTCAGTCCTGCTGATGTGGTCGATGGGATGCGACTCCAGTTCGGTACTGACCGCCGCGGCCACGACGCGCTCCGGCTCATAACCGATGGCCCGGGCCTGGTCGGCCCACTGTTCATGCAGCGCCTCGGCGTCAAAGCCATGGACCTTGGCCGGGCGGCTGTCGGTGACCGCCTCCCGCTCCAGCCGCCACCGCTCCCTCTGCGTGGGTTGGCGGCCGAAGGCAGCCTCGAAGCGCTCCAGCTTCTCCTCGAAACGGGCCTCGACTTGGCCGGTGCGGGTGGAGAACTCGGCGAGAACATCCGGATGGACGGTGGCGATCTCGGCGATGGCGTTCGTCGGCTCGTTCCACTCCACTCCCAGGCGCCGGCGCAGCTCGGAGCGGAGGGCGGCGTGGTAGAGGGCGGAGAGGGTGCGCTGATCGTGTTTGATGAGGCGGGCGTCGAGGGCCAACCAGCGACCGTCAGTCGAACGCACCCGGTTGGCGATGACCACATGGGGATGCAGCTGAGGATCGAGGGTCCGGCTGGTGTGTTGGCGAAAGGTCGCGGCCACGATGCCCTCGGCGTCGAAGACCCCGATCTCGCCCTGCTGGCGGTAGCGGGTATGGGCGTGGGCCTCGACCCAGTCGACCAGGGCGACCGCCGCCGCGTCATGTGACTCCAGCACCGCCTGGCGGGTGGGGCCGTCGCCGAGGGCGAACAGCACAGAGACCGATTTCGGTGCCGAGGCGGTCATGTCGAAGCCCCGCGCCGTGTGGTCTCCGTAGCGGCGCCCGAGATGGTTTCCCGTGGCCGGGTGCAGGCCAGCCATGAGGGCCAGGAAAGCCTCGTCGTCGACCTCGCCGGCCAGGTCGAGCCGCTCAGCACCCTTGCCGTGCCAGCGTCCCGGTGGCTCACCCGCATCCAGGTAGTAGCTGGGCAGGTGCTCCACGTAGTAGGCGCCGGCGTCGGCTCCCTTCAGCGTCTGGACCCGCACGGTCATCGGTGACCATCCCTCATGACGAGAACGGGAACCTCAACGGAATCCTCAACGCGGGGCGGGGAGGCACAACTGTGCACTCGTCTGTCAGGGTTGAGACGGAGGGAGGAGGAGGGCTGGGGGGCGGAGGGGGCGTGGGGGTGGAGCGGGTGGGATAGGTGGGGGTGGAGGAGGACGAGGGGGAGTTGGGAGTGGAGGAGGAAGGGGGGGAGGTGGGAGTGGGGAGGCGAGGCGTGGAGGTGGGCGCAGGTGTGGGACCGGGACGGCCTGAGGTGGGGCGCCGAAGGCGGTGACGGAGATGGCGGTGTCGGCCAGCTCGATCTCGAACACCGAAGCCATAGAGGCAGCCCGCCCGGCCGACGCCGGGCGCCGGAGCACGCCGGCCCGGACCAGCTGGCGCAGCCGGCGATGCACCGTGTCCTTGGAGATGAAGCCGAGTCGCCCGGCGATGTCGCGCACGCTGGCCCGCACCACCAACTCCCCGTTCCGAAGCTCCGCCTGGGCCAGAAGGTCGTGCAGCACGGCGACGGTCTCAGGGCCGTGGCGGCGGAGGAAGTCCATGGCCGCCGGGTAGGCGTGCTCCACCCGGACTTCAGCGCCCATGTTCTTGAGACCTCTTCGTCGCTGGTTCCGGCGGCGCGGACAACAGCTCGAGCTGCAGGCCGGCGTCGAGGCGTGGTGGCCGGGCTCTGCCAGAACGCCCTGTGCTCTTCGCCGCCGGCCGTTCCTGGCCGGGGGCCTGGGGCTCGCTCGCCATCGTCGGGACGGGCTCCAGCACCGGCGAGGTGTCTCGGCGCGCCGGGCGGCCGGCAAGACCGCCCGTATCGGCCGTGGGTTGGTCCCCCATGGATGGCGCCGCCATGTGCGGTGAACCCACACACGGTGTGCCCGAGCATGGAACGGCCGCACCCGGAGGCGTACCGAGGTCCGCCACGTCCAGGCCGGGGATGGAGCCCAACACGTAGTTCGACGGCCCGAAGCGCCCGGACAGACCGCCACGACGGAGGTGGCTCACCAGTCCCAGGGCGCGTAGCGATGCCAGAGCCCGGGCCACGGCGCCGGCGGTGAGCCCGAGGCGCTCGGCCACCGCCCGGGCGCTGGTGGGCGCCACCAGGAGCCCGGCTTCGTCAACGCCGGCGGCGAGGGCCAGCTCCTCGAGCACCATCCACTCGATGGGCCCGCAGGCTGGCGCGCACCTCTGCGCTGGCCTCCCCGATCCGCAGCTCGGTCACCGCAGCCCGCTCACACCCGGGCGTCCGCCCGCCCTGTTCCAGCGGGTGATCGGCTCCAGGCGGTTGGCCTCAAGATAGGCCTCGATGTCGGGCTCGGCCAACACGATGCGCCGCCCGGCGTAGGTAAAGGCAATGCGCCGCTCGGCCACCAGGCGGCGGATGAGGCGCACGGTCAGTACCCCGGGGTAGGCGTCGGTCGCCTGGGGGATGGTGAAGTACCGCCCTCGGGCCGGTCGGGGCCGTGGCGCGTCGAAGCCCCGGCGGGGCATTGCCATGCCGCCGCTGTGCGCTGGCGCAGTAGCGCCGTGAGAATCAGGCCGACGGGCCACGGCGGCAAAGTTACGTCAGTGTCGTTCGCTCGTCAACCGGAATATTTGGTTGCGTCCGAAAACTTGATACAGAATAGCACTATCTGGTACTCAGTGGTAAAGAACGGCCACCAACGGACACCGAAAATACTTCTTAGATATTTTGGATTTCAGGCCGGATTCGGGGAGATTTGGTTGGCTGGATACTCGTCGGCCGAGGCCGAGCTTTGCATGTGGCGGGGTCAATCGATAGGGTATCAGTCGCTGTTGTAGTTGATACTGGAGCGCACAGGACGATACAGGGGGATACCAGGTGGCACGGAGGAGGCCCAAGGGTGCAGCCAAGGAGGACCGTGGACTCGTCTTCGGCCTGAGCCCCAACCAGGTGGTGGCCTACAACCTGGCCAGAGCCCGTGAGCTGAAGGGCTGGACCCAGGATCAAGCGGCCGAGGCCTTAGAGCCCTACCTCGGGGTGCTGTGGTCCAAGGCCAGTCTCTCCCAGGCCGAGCGGTCGGTGGCGGGGCGGGTGGTGCGCAACTTCAGCGCCGATGAGATCGTGGCCTTTGCCCGGGCGTTCGAGGTTCCGGTGACGTGGTTCTTCATGCCACCCCCGGCCTGGGCCGGCCCGGGCATGCCGACGCGCCTGGACGTGCCCGACGCCCCGGCCTTGGGCGAGACCGTGGCTCTGCTGGTGGACCTGGTGTTCGGCGACAAGGCCCAGCAGGCGATGTTGGCTGTGCGCCTCGACGCCTTCTTGGGCGAGTCGGGCACCGGGGTGCTCACTGCCGCCCAGGCCCGCATCACCGCCCTCGGCCGCCACAAGGTTGAGGCCCTGGTCCGCCAATCGTTCCAGGACCTGGGTCGCTGGCAGACCAGCTTGCGGTCCCTGGCCAATCAGCTCGAGGACCTGGAGGTGCGGGCCAAGCGGGCGGTGGCGGCCGACGCCGGCATCGACGCCGACAACCTGGGAGTCCCGGCCGGCGCACACAGCGGCGAGGATCCTGGCTCGAAATCCGCGGAGGACTGGAACTAACGTCCGCCATCGCCAACATGAGCGTCACTTGTCGAGGGGACGCGTGAAGCCGATGGATCTACCCGACCCCTCGTCTCTCGCCTCCATCGAGGATGACTACTGGACCGATGGCGGTGTCGTGCCGCCCGAGACAACCGTCGCCGTGCGCGGCGCTCCCATCACGGGTGAGAAGTTTCTCGCCCACGCTCTTCGCCAGGCAAGGGAGTACAGCCTGCGGGGCAAGAACATGCCCTCCATCAGCATCGACCTCGTCCTGCCCTCGTGGCCCTTGGATCGCATCCTGGCTGGCCAGCTGGCCACCTACAGCCGTTACGCAACTTGCCCACTGTCCCGCTTGATCGAACACGGCTTCCAGGTGTTTGCCACTGGCGCACCCCCACACGCCGACATCGTGCTGCCCGTGCTCGGTATCGTGGAAGCGGAGAAGCTCGCTGCGCTGTTCCGGCCACACGAGGAGCCGAACCCGCACAAGGATCGCCGGAGGTGACAAAGTGGCTGTTGAATTGGACATTCCCTGCGACGTTCAGGGCCGCGACCGCGAGGGCCAGCTGTGGGCGTTCTTGGACGAGGCCGCCCATCCGGAAGCAGTCGTGGTGGGCCAGCTCGTGGTCACCGGAGACGAGGCCGACCCGGTGGTGGCCCGTGTGCTCGCCGTCGTCGAGCGCCCAGGCGGTACCAAAGTGACCATGGAGCTGGTCGGCGATGCCGTCGAGCTATGGCAGGCCCTCACCCGCGCCAGGGTCGTTGCCGCGTGAAGCAATGGCCCTCGTCGGCGGCCCGGTAGTTGCACCGGTAGTTGCATTGCTATTGATACTTTCGCTGAGCATTCCGGCGTTTCCGTACACCCAGTCCGGAGTTTTCGTACACCCCGGGCTTGGTGGGTCGGAGGCCGCCTAGCGGCCGATGGGCGGATCGTGCGCCAGGGCAATCAGAACGCCGAGGTGTCGATCCTGCGGTACGCGACAGAGGGCAGCTTCGACATCTACATGTGGCAGACCGTGGAACGGAAAGCCGCGTTCATCAACCAGGTCGCCACTGGCCGGGCCGTCGACCGCGATGTTGACGACATCGGCGACCAGGCCCTCTCTTACGCTGAGGTGAAAGCGCTGGCCACGGGCAACCCGCTCATCCTGGAGAAGGCGACCGTGGATGCCGACGTGGCCCGGCTGGGCCGACTCCGGCGTGCTCACCTTGACGACCAGCACCGCCTCCGGCGAGCCCTGGACACTGCCGAGCATCGGGCAGGATCCGCTGGAAGGCGCCTCCGGCAACTCGAAGCCGCCATAGAGCACCGCCAGGACACCCGAGGCGACCGCTTCAAGATGACGGTCGACGGCGCTCTGCACACGAAACGGGTTGAGGCGGGCAATCACCTCAGTCGGCTGGTCTCGGCTCTGATGAACGGCCCGTCGAGTCGACCCGAGAAGGCCCCGGCGGGACACCTCGCCGGCTTCGATGTCCACGCCGACATCGATCGCCGCTTCCACGAGGTCTCGCTGACGATCACCGATGTTGGCGCGGAGATTCGGTGGCCCACTGACGAGTGGCACGCCGTGGACCCCTCCAGCCTGATACAGCGACTGGAACGCAGGATCCAGAATCTCGACTCGGCCCTCTTGGAAGCCCGATCCGATCGGGCGGCGTTCGGCGAGGAGGCTGCACGAGCCAGAGCCCGGCTCGGGGCTCCATTCGAGCACGAGGATGAGCTCCGGCGTCTTCAGCGCAGGCAACAGGAGATCAACGAGCTACTGGTTCCGCCCGCCAGGGAACCACCTTCCCTATCCCCCGACCCGCCAGCCGCGGAGCGGATGGCGGCCCGCCTCGCCGCGCAAAGTCTCGCGAAACCGTCTGCCCTTCGTCGTTGACGTCAGCCCGAGGTGGCGGCGATAGGTGTTGGCTCGATCCGCCGCCGCCGGGAGCGTCGTTGTCACACCCCGCTGTCACGATCTGCGGTGGTGGAGGCTGCGCACCGAGAGTTTTTCGAGTCCCGCGACGAGACGGGCCAACGGTGGGCGTGGGACCGCGCCGCCGAGCGACTTATTCGCATCGACCGGGGCGAGGCGGACGAGCTGCGCGTCCGCTGCCGGGCAGGCGAACTTGTCTGTCCTCTCGAGAACTGCGCTAGGCCTGCACTCACGACCGTTCGCGCCCATCGGCGAGCGAAGTCCTTCGTTGACGACGGGTTCCGACACCGCGACCGGCCGCCCGTCCCGCACCGGCCCGAGTCGATAGCGCACGTGCAGGGAAAGCTCCTTGTTGCCGAGTGGTTGCGACAGGCCGGCGCTGTCGTGGTCGAAATCGAGCGGCGGGACACCCAAGCCGGACGTACGCCTGACGTGAGCGCGGTTCTGGGTGATGGGCAGCGCATCGCTATAGAGGTGCAGTACTCAGGTCTGACTGCGAAGACCTGGCGTGACCGCGACGAGGCTCTGCGCGCTGCGAGCTTCTCGACGACGTGGCTGTTCGGCGTGCCCACCGCCTCCACCGTCGAACAGCCGTTGCATCGCGGGCTCCAGCAGGTACACCGCGAGGTCCTCGGCTCCGGTGCCCGCGTGTGGTGGTTGGACGTTGAGCGCGCCGAACTAGCGGCAAGTGGCGTCGACCGTACCGTCAACGGCGACGACTTCGTCGCGCCGGTTGACGACGACCCCGGTCTCGCCGTTACCTGCCTCTGGGCCGCGATGACGGCGCATGCCATTGTCAACGCCGTTGTTGTCTCACCCCACGACCAGCGCCTTGCGAAAGGCGGCAAGCGGTGGGAGGCCCACCTCGCCCTGATGAAGCTGAAGGAGCTCACCGAGGCAGAGCATCCAATGAACGTGGAGAGTGCCACCAGGGAGGCGTCCGAAAGGGTGCAGGCGGCACGCCCTTCACCTCGGGAGGGGCTGAGCGTTCCCGCGTGGAACCCGCGCGACGTCGTCGCCGCCGACGTGACTGCTGCCGTCCCCAGCCTCGCGGTGACGTTGAGCTTCTCCGATCCGGACGATGGTGCGATCGAGGGCGACGCGACGGTGTGGCACGCCGAGATCCTCCTGCACTTCGTCGTCGACCGCGCGTACGGCAACAGCTTCCACTTCGAAGACGTCCGCCGGTTTGTCCTCGCCCACCACCGCTGCGAGTACGGGGCGGGTAGAGCGATCTGGCACTTCCTCGAGCACCTCGCCGCCGCGGGCGTGCTCCGCGGGGTACGTCTGAACTATGGGTTTGGTCCACTTGCGCCCGATCCACCAACCCATGACTCCAAGGAGCCAACCCTTTTCTGAATCACGCGGTGAGTCTGAAGGCTCTCCAAAACTCGACGCCAAGCCGATCTGGGAGCGACCCCCAGCACCGACAAGTTTGACATCGCACGGAAGAAGTCGACGGCCATCATTACCCGGGGCTGTCACATTGCCCTCGTATGGTGGAGACGGAGTCCAATCCCTACTCGACTGCACAACATGTCCCCACCTGAAATACCTCGCCCCAAAGGCCTTCCGCTTGAGGAACGCAGTTCGTGGCCTGCCGCCTGGCGTGAGCTCGATGCCGAATTGCGTGCAGGCCGTGGCAGACCTGCCCTGGTTGAGGCTGGCGCGACGGGCGTCGAAGGTCTCGTGGCGGCGCTGACCGCCGTCGTCGATCAGGTCGTGTCTGTCGGGCAGCGTCTCAGCCAGCACGAAGGGATGCCCCCGATCGCCGACCTGGTGGACGACATCTCCGGCTCGACGCTGCTTCGAGATATCGACGTGCTTTTCTCGCCGGCACTGGAGCTGGATGTGCTGTCACAGCTCCGCCGTATGGTTCGTAGCAGGTCGTTGGTGGTGCTGTGGCCGGGCCGAATCCACGCTGGACGGCTGTCGTACAGTTTGCCCGGTCGGAGTGACTTCGTCGATGTCGCGGCGCGCGACGTGATCGTCCTCCATCCGGTTGCCACCCACTTCCCTGACGAGGTTCCCTACCTACTGGAGAGATTCCCCGCATGAAGTACAGCGACGTCGTCGACATTCCAGCTCCACTCGAGACCGTCAAGCAGGTCCGCGACTCCGACACCGTCGAGGTGGCGCGCGGCGATGTCGAGACCTACGTCATCTCGGACCGGATGGCCTCGCAGCTTGTCGACAGGGTGGTCCCGAACCTCAGGTTCGACGCAACCGGCAACAACCTGGGCACGTTCGTCGTCGGCACATACGGAACCGGCAAGACCCACCTGATGTCGCTGATAGCTGCGCTGGCCGAGTTCCCCGGACTACGCGAGGCCGTTCGACACAAGGCCGTCGCGTCTGCTTTCGAGCCGATCAGCGGGCGGTTCCAAGTCATCCGCTTCGACATCGGGGCCTCGGCGATGTCCCTACGAGACATCGTCTGCACCGAGCTCACCAAGGGACTCAGCAGACGGGGCGTGACGTTCATCTTCCCGCCCCTCGATCAAGTTACGAACACCAAGGACTCGTTGGTCGAGATGATGGCCGCTTTCGAAGCCGTCCATCCCGACCAGGGCCTCTTGTTCGTCCTCGACGAGATGCTCGACTACCTCCGCGCCCGCAAGGACGCAGAGCTGATCCAGGACCTCGCCTTTCTTCGCGAAATCGGCGAGACGTGCAAGAACACCCGCTTCCGATTCATCGGTGGGTTGCAGGAGTCGCTCTTCGACAACCCGCGCTTCGCTGGCGCCGCCGATGCCATCCGTCGAGTCCGCGACCGGTTCGATCAGGTTCGTATCGCTCGCGAGGATGTCGCGTTCGTGGTCCGGGAGCGGCTCCTCCCGAAGTCGAGCGGCCAGAAGGACCGAATCCGGGAGCACCTGTCGCCCTTCACGCCCCTCTTCGACGGGATGGCAGAGCGTCTCGAGGAGTTCGTCGATCTCTACCCGGTGCACCCCGGCTACCTCGCGACGTTCGAGCAGCTAACCCTGGTCGAGAAGCGAGAGGTGCTTCGCACCGTCGAGACGGAGATCCGACGCCTCGCGGACACCGTCATCCCGACCGACTCGCCGGGCGTGGTTTGTATCGACTCGTACCGGGCCCGACTCGTCGACGACCCGAGCGCCCGGACAGTTCCCGAGGTCCAGGAAGTCCTCGACAAGAGCGAAGTCGTCCGCAACAAGATCCGCTCCGCGCTACCGGAGAAGCAGTACGTCGACTCAGCGGTCCGGATCATCGACGCCCTGGCCGTCCACCGCCTCACAACAGACGACGTGCACGCACGCATCGGCCTCACGGTGGACGAGCTCCGCGACCAGCTCTGTCTTCTGCCGCCCGGCCTTCCGAAGCTGGACGCCGTGTTCCTGCGCACCACGGTCGAGTCGATCCTGGCCAAGACTCTGGCCGCAGTATCCGGCCAATTCCTGAGTCGCAACGACGACAACGGGCAGATCTACCTCGATGTCGACAAGGACATCGACTACGACCAGCTCATCGCGCAGCGGGCGGACAGCCTCGATGACGACAGGCTCGACGCCGCCTACTACACCTCGATGGAGGAGGCGCTCGGGATCCGGGACGACCCCTACGCCGCCGGCTACAAGATCTGGAAGTACGACCTGCCCTGGCCGGCAAGGAACAGCGACCGCACCGGCTACCTCTTCATGGGGGCGCCGAACGAGCGCTCGACCGCGCAGCCGCCGCGAGACTTCTACCTCTACTTCCTCCAGCCCTACGACCTTCCGAAGTTCATCGATGACGAAAAGGCTGACGAGGTCTTCCTCCGCCTCGAGGGTCAGGACGACGAGTTCACCGGCGCCCTACGCCGGTACGCCGGTGCGCGAGAGCTGGCCCGTGAGTCGACGGCCGATCGTCGCCCGATCTACGAGCAGAAGGCTCGCGAGTCGCAACAGGCAATGGTCAGCTGGCTTCGATCGAAGCTCCCGATGGCCATGTCGGTCACATACCGAGGAGAGAAGAAGACCCTCGCCGAGTGGCTCAAGCTGGTGGCCGGGGATCGCGCGTCGGTCGTCCAGCAGCTCCGGTCGGTGAGTTCCCACATCCTCGGCGACCACTTCGTGGAGCGCTTCCCCGGCTACCCGGTCTTCGCCGTCGAGGTGACGCCCGCCAACCTCGGTGACGCTGTCCACTCCGCGCTCAACCATCTCGCCGACACTTCTCGAGCAACCACCGCCAGCCGGAAGATCCTTGCCTCGCTCGCCCTCCTGGGCGACGGCGACTCGATCCAAGCCGATGGTGAGTTCGCGGCGACCCTGTTGGCAAAGCTTCGAGCGGCCGGAGGCAAGGTGATCAACCGCTCGGATCTACTCACCGAACGTGACCCCGGACTCAAGACCTGGGCACCGTGGCACCTCGAGCCCGCGTGGCTCGTCGTCATCGCCGCCGCTCTCACCCACCTCGGGCACGCCGAGCTTGCCTACCCCACCGGCCGGGTAGACGCGTTGGCGCTCGACCGTCTCGCGAAGATGTCCCTCGACGACCTCGTGGAGTTCACCCACCTCGCGCCACCAACTGCCCTACCGACCGACCGACTGGGCTCAGCGGCGGTCGTGCTCGGCATGCCCCCCGGCTCGGTTCCCGCCAGCGGCGTCAGCACAGCGCTCGTCAGCGACTTCGGGTCACGGGCCACCGAACTACTGAGCCGCGTCGTCGACGCAGAGCGCGTCTTGGCCGACGGGGTGGAGCTCTGGGGAACCCAGCTCGTGGACCTGCTCGATGAGAGGCAGGGTCGCCTGTCGGCGTTGCGTGTCCTTGCTGAGGACGTGCGAGCGCGCAACTCCGTCGGCAAGTTGAACAAATTCAGTCTCGACGACGCGGTCATCACCGAAGCCCGCGCCGGAAAGGTGGAGCTCGCCCGACTGGAGCTTCTCCAGAAGGCCGCAAGCAAGCTGGATGGGTCTGCCAGCTACCTCCGTGAGGCGGTCGCATGCTTCGTCGAAGGCACCCCAGCCACGGTCGATGCGCTCGCCTTGCGCGACGACATGATCGACACCCTCACCGCACCAGACATCGACACGAACAAGGTCACCCAGGTCGCCAACCGCAGCGACGACATCCGCAACCAGTTCGTCATCGCAGCCGGCGCCTACTACCGGCACGCCTTCCTCGACTCGGTCGGGGACAAGCGCAAGCAGCAATTGCTCGGCGGCTCTGACTGGGCCGCTCTCGGGAAGCTCGGGAGCATCGCCCTCCTGCAGGGAGGGCAGTTCGCCAGCCTCCGCGGCGACATGGCCGAGATCGGCACCCTCATGCAGGTTGACGAGGCGGACCTTCGTCGCTCGGTGAAGATCGGCTCGCACACGCCAGGCCCGGTGACCGGCCTCTCAGCCGAGGCCAGGCTTGAGCAGATCGAGGTCCGGGCTCGGGAGATGCTCGCTTCCTGGCGTGAGACCCTCCTCGACAACCTCGCCGACCCGGAACTCGCCGAGCAAATTGGACTTCTCTCCTCGTCGCAGCGCGCCATGATCGAGGACTTCGAGGCGAAGCGCGCGATGCCCGACCCGGTGACGGACGACTTCGTTGCCGCGGTCGACCAGGTGTTCCGCCGGTTCGACGTCCGAAAGATCGCCCGCGTCGAGTTCCTTGCTCGGCTGTTCCCGGGCGAGGCCGCTGCCAGTCCCAATGAGCTTCGCGATCGCTTCGACGACTACCTCAATGGGCTGATCGCCGGTGGTAGCGCAGACAAGATCCGGCTGGTCCTCGAGACAGAGGCCCCCAATGAGTGATCAGCTCTTCGGCTCAGATGAGTCGGCGGGCTGGGACATCGCCGCAGCGCGCGCCGAGCTAGCCGACCGGCTAGATGGGATCCGCGACAGGCCGGGCTTTCCGCTTGGGGACGACGAGGCGATCGTCAATCTCAGCCTGCCTCCGTACCACACTGCGTGTCCGAACCCCTTCCTGGCTGACTGGCTCGGCGACACCTCGGGTAATGACATTGAGCGTGAGGATCCCGGCCCGTTCGTCACCGACATCACGGAGGGCAAGGGCAACGCCTTCTACAAGGCGCACAGCTATCCAACGAAGGTTCCCTACCCGGCCATCATGCGCTTCCTTCTCCACTACACGAAGCCCGGTGATGTGGTTCTCGACGGCTTCGCTGGATCTGGCTCGACCGGCATCGCTGCTCAGGCGTGCGGCAAGCCGGATGCGAGGATTAGAAGGGCCATCGAGGAGGAGATGGGCATGGTGCCGTGGGGCTACCGGCGCGCCGTCCTCTCGGATCTCTCTCCGTCAGCATCTGTCATTGCTGCCGGCATCAACCTCCCGCTCGACGGCGATGCCTTTGACAAGGCATCTGCGGAAGTCCTCTCCCGATTCGATGCCGAGCTTGGATGGATGTATGAGACAACCCACTCGAACGGCAAGTCGGCGCGGATTGAATACACGGTGTGGTCGGAGGTCTTTACGTGTCCAGAGTGCGGCTCAGCGGTCGTCTTCTACGACGTCGCCTACAACCCGAAGACGGGGAGGGTGGAGGAGCCGTTCCGCTGCCCGGCCGCGGGATGCGGTGCGGAGTTGGACAAGGACCATCTTGAACGGCGCCTCACAACAGTCCGTACGCCTGTCGGCGACACCGCTGAGAGAATAGAGCTGCGTCCGGTCCGTATTCACTACGTCGTTGGCAAGGATCGATTCGACAAGAGCCCCGACCAAGCGGACCTGGATGTAATCAGCCGCGTCAGCCGGCAAGCGCTAGCGGGGCCCGTCCCCAGCCAAGACCTGCCGCTCGACGCGATGTATCACGGAACCCGGCTTGGTCCGAAGGGGTTCATGAAGATCCACCATCTGTGGGGTGATCGCTCCCTTCACTCGCTCGCCTGGCTCTGGAAGACGTGTCACGACGAGTCAGACCCGCTTGTTCGCTACGCGCTGATCTTCTGGGTTGAACAAGCCTTCTGGGGATTGAGTTACATGAATCGATATCAACCGATCCAGCAGGGAAAACTGGGCGGCTCTCAGGTCAATCGCCAAATGACGGGCGTGTACTACGTCGGTTCACTGCAGTCCGAGTGTGCGGTTCGCTACAACCTTGAAGGGAGCAAGCCTTCGATGGGGAAACGGCAGACCCTGGTGAAGACGTGGAAAACCAGTCCCGCTCGTTTGGGGCAGGTCGTGATGTCCACCGGGTCCTCAACTTCGCTCGATCTTCCCAACGCGTCGATTGATTACCTCTTCGTTGATCCCCCATTCGGCGCAAACATTCCCTACTCCGATCTGGCGTACCTGATCGAGGCGTGGCACGGCGTCTACAGCCGAGCCTCAGACGAGGCGATTGAGAATCGTAGCAAGAAGGTGCCGAGGAGCCTCGCCGAGTACGGCGAGCTCATGTCTGCCTGCTTTGTGGAGTTCTACCGAGTGTTGAAGCCAGGACGCTGGATGACGGTTGAGTTCTCCAACCACAGCAACGAAGTGTGGCTAACGGTACAGCGGGCTCTCGAACTCGCTGGGTTCATGGTCGCTGACACGCGGATTCTGGACAAGACGCAGCTCTCGTACAGGCAAGTCACCGCCGATTCGGCAGCTAAGAAGGATCTGGTTATTTCGTGTTATAAGCCGGCCGTTTCAACGCCGTCGGAAGGGTTGTCGGGAGATGGTGATCCCGAGACGGCATGGTCGTTCACTCGCGAGCATCTCTCGCACCTGCCGATCACTGACGGCCGGCGCGGCGAAGCTCGCCCGGTGCGTGAGCGGATGGCGGACCGGCTCTACGACCGGATGATCGCCTTCCACGTGAGTCGCAAGATTCCCGTACCGGTGACGACGACCGAGTTCTTCGCCGGTATCGATCAGCGCTTCCCTCTAAGGGACGGCATGTACTTTCTCGACCCGCAGGTCGAGTCCTACGACCGGCATCGCATCACGATCAAGGAGTTGTTGGAGGACACCCTCTTCATCACGGGCGAGTCCTCGGCCGTGCAGTGGCTCCGGCAGTTGCTGAAGGCCCGTGGCCGTCCGCAGCCCTACAGCGAGATCATGCCGCGGTTTCTGACCGAGCTGGCCAACGGTCTCTCGGACTGGGAGGAACTTCCCGAGTTGCGCCTTCTGCTGGAGCAAAACTTCGTGCAGGACGACGAGGGACGTTGGTACGTGCCCGATCCGAGAAAGGCGACCGATCTCGAGAAGCTCCGGCGTCGTGCGCTGCTCAAGGAGTTCGCGGCCTATCAGTCCAGCACTGGGAAGTTGACGCGGTTCCGAACGGAGGCAGTGCGCGCTGGCTTCGATGATGCGTGGGACCGGCGGGAGTTCGCCCTCATTGTGAAGGTGGGCAGGCGGCTGCCGGCGGAGGTACTGGTCGAGGACCAGGCGCTGCGCTACTTCCTCGACAACGCCGAGCTCCTGGTGGGTTGATGGCAGACGAGTCCTGGCGGTGGTGGCCCGCCGGCCACGAGGCCGTGCGCGTGCTGGCCCGGTCAGGCAGCGGTGCGGCCGAAACTGCACAGATCGTCGTTCCGAGCCGAGCCACAGTGCAGCGCGTCGCCGCAAGAGATCTCGCTGAGATCGGCTCCCGCCCGTGGGCCTCCGAGGAGCTGGTTTGGCGGGCAGCGGCGTGTCGCGCCGTGCTGGCGTTGGCACCCCCAGGATCAGCTGCAATCCACAACCCGAGCCTCGAACCGCTACCGCATCAGGTCGTCGCCCTCGAGCGAGCGTTGGCGACCAACCCTGTCCGGCTCCTGTTCGCCGATGAGGTTGGTCTCGGCAAGACCATCGAGGCGGGCATGGTCATTACCGAGCTCAAGGCGCGGGGCCGAGCGCGCCGCGTCCTCGTCGTGGCGCCCAAGGGCGTGCAGCTCCAGTGGGTGTCCGAGCTGGCACTGCACTTCGGCGAACAGTTCGTCCTCGTGGGCCCGGGCGGCGTCCCGTCGATGCCGGGATCAACCCGTGGGCGACGTTCGACCAGGTGGTCTGCTCGGTCGACTCGATCAAGCCGCTGTCCGCGCGGAAGGGTTGGGAACCGGAGCGCGTCCGTGAGCACAACCGGCAACGGTTGGATGCGATTGTGGCCGCGGGATGGGACCTGATCATCTTCGATGAGGCGCACCACGTCTCTGGTAGCAGCGATGAGGTGGCGCGCCACCGGCTTGCCGTGGAGCTCGCCGCCCTCGCTCCGCACATGCTGTTGCTCTCAGCTACGCCCCACTCCGGGAAGTCGGATGCCTTCGCCCGGCTCCTCGGACTCCTTGATGACCGGTTCGTGCACGGGCTCCCCGTGACCCGCGAGTTCGTTGCGCCACTGGTGGTCCGTAGCGAAAAGCGGCACGCCACCGACAACCGGGGAACGCCGCTCTTCCAGCCCCGGACGACTCGGTTGCGGATCGTCCCGTACGGCCAGCGCGAGGTGGAGGAGCAGCTCTACGACGCCATCACCGACTACGTCCGCTTCGGCTACCAACGCGCCAAGACCGAGAAGCGACCAGCGGTCGGCTTCCTTGTTCTGCTCATGCAGCGCCTGGCGTCCTCCAGCACCGCAGCCGTGCTCTCGGCACTCGAACGTCGCCACGCCGCGATCGTCGTCGAGGGAACGCAGCTTCGGCTGTTTCCAGAAGGGGCGGAGGAGTGGGGCGACCTGACGGGTGAGGAGCAAGTCGACGCCATGCAAGGTGCGCTGGGAGCCGCTTGGGGTAACGAGCTCGCCGAAGTCGAGCTGCTCATCACCCTCGCTCGCAGAGCTGCTGGGGCCGGCCTCGATGCCAAGGCCCGTGATCTGCTCGCCCTGCTCGACGACCTCGCGTCGAGCGAAGGTGATCCGTCGCTCAAGGTCGTCGTGTTCACCGAGTTCACCCAGACCCAGAACATGCTGCTCGAGATGTTCGAGGGTGTTGGGATCTCGGCGGTGGCCATCAACGGCGGAATGGGTATTCACGAACGGGCCATCGTCCAGGCCGAGTTCCGGGCGCGGGCCCGTGTGCTCGTCTCCACCGACGCCGGCGGCGAGGGCATCAACCTCCAGTTCGCCCACGTGATCGTCAACTACGACCTGCCGTGGTCGCCGTCTCGCATCGAACAGCGGATTGGTCGCGTCGACCGGATCGGCCAGACTCATCCCGTCCAGGCGTTCAACCTCGCGATGGAGCACTCCATCGACGCACGCGTGCTGGAGGTTCTTGAGACCAAGCTGGCGGTGATCCTCGCGGAGCTGGGAGCGGACAAGGCCGGCGACATCCTCAACAGCGCGGACCGTCACGCCGAGGAGCTCTACGCGGCGGCGATCACCGGGGAAAACGTCGCGACTGCGGGCGACCGCTTCGAGACCGAGACCCGCGAAGAGACCCAGCAGGCGGCAAGCTTCTTCGACCTGATCGACCCGGCCGCGTCCAGGCCGACGATCGGGGGCGGTGACGACCCTGGAGTGTGGGTCGAGAAGGCGCTTGCGGCGCGAGCCGCTGTCCTCGGCAACTCAGACGTGCTGGGATCCGTCCTTGACACGCTTCCAGAGGTTTCGCCCGCCGAGCCGGTGCCAGCGATCGCTGGCACTCGCGGTGGGCTGTTCTCGCTATGGGAAGTGGCGGGAGCCGGGGGCAGCCGGACGTGCACGCCGGTGTTCGTCGCCGACGACGGAGCAGCACGTCCCGACATCGCCGACCGCGTCTGGGACTCGCTCGTCGCTGGCGCCGTTCCGCAACCGACTGCTCCCATGCGCGATGACGAGTGGGACGAGCTGTGGGACACCGGTTGGAGCTACGCCGTCCGACCCGACCCGGCGGGCGATCCGGCAGGCCATCCGCCGGGGCTCGCGCTAAGGCTCCTCGTCCGCGTGACATCATGAGGCACTGGGTCACTCGGCAGATCCATGGCGAGGGCACTCGCCCGGTGGTCGTGATCGACCGTCGAGCGATCGTGACCGACGAGGAACTTGCGGCCTCCTTCGGCGACCCAATCCACAGAGAGCGAGTCGACGATTGGTTCAGTCTTCGACGGTCTTGGGAGATCGAGGGGCGGGGCCGATCGGCAGCAGCCCCGCGGTTGATCCTGGTGACATCGGACGCGACGGTGGATCGGGCCGAGGATCTGCCGTTCGACATCGAGCAGGCATCAGTCGTGTGCCGGGTCCGGATCCCGGGTGAGCCGGCCACGGACGCAGCGCTCCTCGAGCTGGAGCCGGAGATCAGTGACCGAGCCGTCAATCGCTTGGGGCCTTCGAAGCTGTCGGCCACCGACGCCGTGCTGACGGCCGCCGCTGACCTGCCCCCGCTGTGCATCGGACGCGCTCCAGCGGACCAGCTTCGCCTCGCCCTTCGGCTCGCAGGCAAGACACTCCCTGCCTCCTTACTTGCGATCGCCAGTGCTCAGCTCGATGACCCAGTTGCCGTCGGCGCCGTCGAGGATCCCCCGAGCTTCGATGATCTTCAGCAGGCATGGGAGTCCTGGGTTGGCGATGCTGCGAGCAGTCCGTGGACGGAAGCGTTCGTCGCGTGCCGTGCCGAGCTGATCGACTTGTTCCTCGGTGGGGGCCTCGTACCAGTGCGGGGGGACCCCGCGGGAGTGCCCCCGTGGGCAGTGATCGGTGTGCGTGCGGAGTCGTCCGCGGAACGTGTTGACTCACTTCTCGGCGCCCCGCCTGCCGACGCGAGCAAGTTCGAAGACTGGGTTCGGACCGCTCAATGGTGGGGCGAGGTCCGGAGCAACCTCGCCCAGGTGAACCCCCGTAACGACGATCTGTCGACACGAGCGTGGAGCGTCTGGGCGGAGCTCGACGAGCGCTTCCAGGCATGGTTGAGATCGGAGTACGGGTCGCAGCTGAGCCGGACGTGGATAAGCGGGCCTGTGAGCCTCGACAAGGTGCAGCCGTTCCTGGCGACTCGGCGATCGGCGTCCGAACGGATCCTGTTGATCGTCCTCGACGGGCTCGGGTTCGCGCAGTGGAGCCTCATTCGCGACCGGGCACGGCTACGGGTCGTGCGCGCTGGCGGAGTGCTCGCCATGCTGCCAACTCTCACCGAGGTCTCTCGTCAGGCGATCGCAGCTGCAATGCGCCCGACGGAGTTCGCCGACAGTCTCCGCTCGACCAGCAAGGAACCGAGGCACTGGTCCACGGCGTGGGCCGACGCCGTACCTGGCGCTATCTGGAAGCGCATCGACGGCGCGCGCCTCGAGGAATTGGACTCCATCCCGCTGGCCACGAGCACGGTCGTCGGCGTGGTCCTCAGCATCACCGACGAGCTGATGCACAGCGCCGAGCAGCTGGGCGACCTCGGACTCCACGCCGGCATCGACACCTGGATCCGATCCGAGGTCCTGGACACGCTCGTCACCCGTGCCACGGCCCTTGGCTTCGAGACGTGGATCACGGCTGATCACGGCAACCTCGAATGCATCCCAACGGCGGAACCGCGCGAGGGCGCCTTCGTCGAACGTGCGGGAACCCGCGCACGCCGCTACGGCTCGAAGAGCCTGCGCGACGAAGGCGCCGCCGTCGGACTCCGCTGGGACCAGCTGCCTGGCTATCCAACGGACGAGTCCGAGCGGCTGCTCTTCGCCCCCGGCCGGACCGGATGGGGCCCATCAAGGGTGTCACACGGTGGGCTTAGCCTTGATGAGGTGATCGTCCCCTTCGTGCAGGTCGAGGCGCCATGACGAAGGCCAGCTACGGAATGCTCCTCGACCGCGGGCTCACACTCGAGCAGTTGGAGCTGGCGCGGCGGATCGCCATCGCAGACCCGGATCTCCGGTCGAATCGCCGTCGGCTGACCATCGCCCTACGAGACCTCGTCAGCGACCAAGAGGCCGAGGGAAAGACGAAAAAGTGCCTCACCCGGGTTTGGCTAAATCCCCCGACCGAGGCGGCCGAGATGATCGCCTGGGCCCGATCGTTCGACGGCTCACCGTCCGTTCGTCCGCTCCTCCACTTCGGCGCCGTGCTCGCGACCTTCCCGTTCGCTGGCGCCGTGGCTCGTGTGCTCGGTCAACACATCCAAACCGATGGCCACGCAGACGCAGCCCGGGTTCGGGCCGAGGTGAGGCGGAGCCTGGGAGACCGCTCGTCGGTGGACGTCGCGGCGAGGAAGGCGTACACAACGTTCCGCAACCTCGGTGTTGTCCGGCAGACGGGCCAGGTACTCGATTCGGCCATCGAGCCGATCGATGTACCGACCTCCCTCGGGCTTTGGCTGAGCCACGCTGTCCTGCTCACCCGTCAGGCCGACTCTCTCCCGACGACCAGTCTCCGAAACGCACCGGAGCTCCTCGGCATCCGGCTGCCTGGCGCCAAGGGTCGGGGTTACCCCCTGCTGGAGATGCACTCTCATGCCAGCGGTCCCGTGCTGGCCCAAGTGTCGTTGCCGTAGGCGAGATGCTTCTTGCGGTACGATCACGGCAGCGTCACGCTGAGCGTGGCAGTGGATGATCAAGAACAGCGACATCAAGGTGCTCGTCGGAGACTCGATCTCGGATCCGGGTGAGCAGCGGTTCATCACTCAGCTGCGCAAGGATCTCGCGCTGCGCGGGGTCGAAGCGGTTCTCTACGCGAACTTCGTCACGCCGGGCCGGAACCAGCGGCAGGTTGACCTCCTGATCTGGTCACCTCAGCGGGTGGTGCAGGTCGAGATCAAGTCCCTCGACCAGGACCTTCCCGTGCTCGGCCCGGTCAACGGGCCATGGGAGCAGCTCCTCCCCGGTGGCACACGCCGATCGCTCGGCAAGAACTGCTACCGGCAGGCCCACGATGCGACGTACGCCGTCAGCGACCAGATGCGCTCTTTGGCGCACGCTGGTAAGGCCCCTGCCGGTGAGAAGCACTACAGGCAGATCGACACCGTCGTCTGCATCTATCCCGACATCCCTACCGGGTCGACGCTCGACCACTTCGACAACGTGAAGGCCATCGGCTACCCGGCCCTGCTCGAACGGCTGAGTACAACCGGTCCGCACCCGGTCTGGGAAGTCGAGCACTGGGAAGCCTTCGCCCGGCACCTCGGCGTGTTCGAAGAGATCGACGAGACGCCCGGTGAGCGCCGTCGGCGGGTGGGCGCTGAGGCGATCACGGACTACCGACGCCGGGCTGGTCGCTCGTTCGCTGGCGACCTGCCAGAGCTCATTGAGCTCGACTGCACTCTTGATGGTCAGCCGGCGGATCGGGTCGCGATGGAGGATCGTCTCCGCTCGGGTCGGAGCGAGCTGCTGCACGCCCCGTCCGGCTTCGGCAAGAGCCACCTCGCCCGTCACGTCGCCGCGCGCCTCACCGACCACGGTGAGCTCGTGCTTTGGCTCCGCGCGGACGAGTACGACCGCGGCCACCTGAAGAGTCTCCTTGCGCGGTCCGCAGCACCGTTCAGCAACGCCGGAGCACTCGACCTCGTCCGCAGCGCCGCGGCAAACGGCATCGGTGTCGTAGTCGTCATCGACGGCGTCAACGAATGCGCACCCGATGACCAGGCCGAGCTGCTCGAGCAGCTCGCCGCGTTCCGTCTCCTCTATCGCTGTGGTGTCCTCGTCACATCCACCGCTTCTCACCACCTTCCAGATGGGCTCGACGCCGTGACCGCCACCGTCGCGGCGCCCGACACCACCTCACGGATGTCGATCCTGACCGTGCACGGCGCCGTCCGACCCGATCGCATCTCGTCGGCATTCACGACAGCCCACGAGCTGGCGATCGCTGCCCAGTGCGAGGCCCGCCTCGATCCGGAAGCCACCGTCGCTGACCTGCACGACGCCTACATCCGTAGCCTCGCACCAAGCGAGGCGGTCCGAGCAGGTCTCCGAGCCGTCGCCGCGTTCCTGCATAGCCAGCTTCGGAGCTCCGCGCCGCTGCTCGACGTTGCCGCCCACCTCGGGAGCAGCGGTGGCGCCCACCTCAGCCCCGAGCTGGTCGATGACATCCTCGCCAGTGCGCTCCTCGACGTTACGCCCGGCCGTGTTCGGTTCCGTCACGACCTCCTCCGCGAGTTCCTCGTCGCCGAAGACCTCGTCCGCACCGCTGGCAGCGTCGACGAGTTCGTTAGGCGGCTAACCCAACCAGCGCATCGCCAGCTCACGGCCCAGGCGCTCGCCATCGACCGGGACGTACAGCGGGTGGCGGAGGCGCTGGACCTGTTCGCCGATGAGGCCCTCTACACCTCCGCCGCTGTCGGTGAACTCGGCGCCGATGTCGCAGCGAAGACTCGCATTTCGATGGTTCGCCTGCTCGACCAGGCCGGGGCAGGCATAACGGTCGGATCGGCGACCTTCGAGCCGGCGAGCACGTTCGATGCCAGATGGGCCGGCCGGTCGTGGACGACCGCCGAGGTTGCGATGTTCACGGCCGTAGGAGCGCTCTTGCTGGACGGTGAGTTCGTCGACCAGATCGGCGTGCTCCTGGACCGCACTGATGAACTGTTCAGAGCGATCATCGACGAGGCCCTCGCCGCTGGGCTGACCCCGCCGCTCAGTGCTCTCGTGGGCGGCACCTACGCCATGTGCAAGAGGGGCGTTGCCAACGGCCTGCCGATCACTTACGTCGTCGCTGGCTGCGAGTACCGGGCGCCGTTCGTCCGACAGGGCGGCGCCGGCCACAACATCGCCAGTCGGCTGTTTGCCGTCCCGAGCCCGGGTTGGGGACGTTGCTACCTCGCTGCCCTCACCGTCGATGGCACCTCCCCTGCGGACGTTGCGGTCCTGCCGGCGCTTCTCAAGCAGGCGATCCGCCTCGGCGGCTACCACCTCGAGCTGCACGCCTTGTGGGCTGTCACCGGGTGCGGGCGCCGCCTCGACCCAGCCGATCAGGCCCGAGTCGTCGAGGCGCTGGAGAACTACCGGCCGGACCACTGGGCGCTGTCCTCGACCCTCGTCGAGGCTCTCGCAGCTCTCGGTCAGATCGAGCCGATCGCGACGCTCGGTGACATCTGCGCCCAGATCGAGATGGTGCTCTCGCACCCAGACCATCCGCAAGCTCCGGCGATGGCGAGCGGCATCGTCAGCAGCCAGTTCGAGGACGAGGACATCGTCGGGCCGTACTGCGCCGCCGTGGACAGCCTCGCGCCGCTCGACCGGCTCCGGCTCATCCTTCTCGCCGCCACCCACCGGGACTGGTCTATGAGCGTCGGCTGGCGGATGGAGCAACTGGCAAAGGCGGCGCCGTGTGGCGACGTGCAGGTTGACGCTCAGCTTCACGCGCTGTTCGCGGAGCATGCCCATCGACCCGAAACGAAGGGCCCGGTTCCGCACGAGAACATCGAGGTGTACCTGCACTCCGTCGCCGGCATCGCCAAGTTCGCCGACAGTCTCCCGCCGGCCTCGTCGGCACTCACCGACGACGAACTCGCCTGGCGACTGGTCGGGAACCTGCTCCTGCACCTGGATCATCCGGACACGACTGACCCGCACCTGCTCTGGGACGACATTCTGCACACGCTCCCGGCGGCTGCTGTCGATGTCTTCAGCTGGGTCCGCTACGGGAGGATGTTCTCCGGCTCCAGAGGCGAGCCGAGCGCGCATGATCGTCTGGTCGGTGCGTTCCCCGACCAGCTACGGAGGCTGTGTGAGTGGGCGCTCGACCACCGAGCCGAGCTCACGTCGATGTTCGATCTCAAGATCGCCGACGGGCGGGCCACCTACGCCGTCACGATGCTCGGATCCGTCGGCAACCGAGCGACGGTGGCGCATCTCCGTGACCTCACCGAAGACCCGGAGTTCGGGGCGGCCGCCGTCGCCGCTATTCGAGCCATCAACGAACGTGTCACGCTCGGGTCCTGATGGGCCGCGGGAATTCGTGATGTCGAGGTCCCGATGTTCGGCCTGCGACGCCCCTCCCTCTCTGGCCGCTGAAGCCCTATGGGTATGGTCAGCGACGTGGCGGTTGTTGGACCACGACGCGTGGCACGGCGGCGATCCGACCGCGGATCGAGCGGTACTTACCGGCGGATCGTTCCCGACCGCGGACCGTCAGCCTGATGGCTGACATCCGCTATCCGGTCGCCGTTCTCGACGGCGGGCTTGTCTGGGCTCGCGAGCTGGCCGCCGCCGACGAACGCCCGGAAGGGGCTCGATGCGTCGGCTGCGACGAACTGGTGCGGTTGCGGGCCGGAGCGAAGAACCGGCCGCACTTCGCGCACTTGCACGATGAGGTCTGCGTGGGCGGTGAGACGGCGCTGCACCAAACCACGGTCCGGGTCTTGCGGGCCGCCATCCTGGACGCCGCCGCGGCCGGCCGGCCGTACCGGGTCTTGTGCGCGTGTGCCCGGTGCCTGGCCAGTCGTGAGGCTGATGTCGCCCGCCAAGGGTGCGCTGTCGCAGTGGACGAGGTGCTCGAGGGGCGTATCCGCCCAGATCTCCTTGTCCGGACGGGCAGCGGAAAGCCGCTGGTGGTGATCGAGGTCATCGTCACCCACGCTCCCGAGGAGGACGCAGTGGAGCTGTACGAGCGGCTCGGGCTTCCGGTCATTCGTGTCTGGCCGACATTGGCGGCGCTCGAGCAGATGCGCTCAGCTCTCGGGCAGGAACTTCTGCGGACCGAGGAGCGTCCAACCGGCTGCTTCGGTGTCTCCGGATGTCGGTTCCCACGGCATTCCGAGCCCGGGAAGGTGGCGTGCCCGACCTGCGCGAAACCGGCTCGTCAGATCAGCGTCGAGATCACAACGGCATCCTGCTACAAGTGCTACAAGCCATTCCCCGTCCTCGACCTCGTCGACTGCACTGACGAGCATCTGTTCGTCATCGCCGCTGGCTGCCCTGACCTTCCGGGCGTTGCAGCAGTGGCGGCGTCACGCGGCGTCCGGATGGCCACCAGGAACTCCAATGCGGCCGGCGGTTCCTACCTCATGCACCATGCGTCAGTTGTGGTGCACCGCAAGGCGACAACTTCCTCTACCGCGGCGACGACCTCCCAATCGACACGGCGAAGCCGGTGTGGCGGATGACTGCCTGCCCCGAGGGCCACTTCGAGTACCTGGAGGAGACGCCATGGCCAGCCGGCAGCCGAGTGCATCGGCCGGATTCCTTCACCGGGCTTGTCGGCGAGCCAGCGCACCTGTTCGACGACTCCCAGCGTGTTGGCGTTACTTCGACGCCAGTGAACCACGCCAACCTGCGCTGGGTCATCGACCGGATGGTCGGTGGCTTCGGCCGTTGACGGTCCTGGTGGGGGCTGACGGGCGCCTCATCTCCGCCGACCCGAGGTGCGATTCCCAATCGGACGCTTCCCGCACTCGTCGACGAACTGTCGGATGAGTTCCCCTTCGACATCCGCCGGGTCGCGGTCGGGCGTCACGAGCCAAGCGATCACGAACGTGTCGGCGTCCGCGAGCTGCCAGATCCTGCGGCCACCCTGATGACCGACCGGGAGTCCGTCGCCGTATTGCCGGAACTCCTTGATTCGTTGCCGGAGATGCCGAACGCTTCGGGAGCCCGCGGCGGCCTTCCCGATGTACAAGCAGTGCGCGCCGTCGGGCCACGCCGCTTCGAGCTCGACGACGGGCACGGTGGGGTTGCGGCCCTTGAATCTGCCTGCGGGGTTCTCGGACAGGAACGACGGTCGCAGATCACTCTCCCGCAGCACGACGTAGACACCTGGGTCTGTCGGTACCTGGGTGAGGTCGATCTGATGGAACGGGACGAAGCCCGCGAATCCCTGCCCCGTCAGGTCAGTTCTCGTGTAGGTCGCATGAGGCACCATCGCCCTCCTTCTCGGGATCCAGCTGTGCGAACAGGGGCGTCTTCTGGTCGAACCAATCGGCGTTAGTCGGGCGCTAGTCGTCAATGTTCACGGGGACATGCGTGGCCGCCACACACGTCTGATCCTTGACGATGTAGCACTCCACGTAGTGCGGGCCCTCGAAGGTCGAGGTCTCGATCAGCCGCCTTTCACCAGCATCACGGACGATCTGGCCACGCTCACCTCGGCGCCTAGCTTCGGGGCCGCGATTCCGGACCTTCCAGTACACGACGTAGGGCAGCGGCGCGTCGGTGTTGAGCATCCGGAACGTGAGTGACCTTCCGGGTCGTACGAGATTCCCTCGGCTGCGGAGGCGCATGGCCTTGCGCTTCTGGGCGCGGTTCATGTTCGCCGGCTCGCCTACCTCACACTCGACGGTGACCGTGTTCGTGATGCTGGCGGGGAACATCTCCTCAATGAACTGCTCTTGGGGGGCTCGCTCTCCCCCGACTATCGTCGTTGGCAGGTCGGTGGCCTTGGCGAGCGATGCGGCTGCCGTGAGGATGGGGACCTTGAACGAGTCGCCGAACACTTCCCGCCAGGCGGTGACGCTGTCGTTCACGCCGACGGTGTCGTAGGCAGCGCGGATCTTCGGGGCAAGGTCAAGGATCCTCGACCTGAACTCCTGGTACTGCGTTTCCATCCACCGGTGGTCGAAGGTGGTGGACGGGCAGCCCGGGTCGCTGATCGACGGCTTCGTGGGTCGAGCCTGCAGCCAGGTGGCGACATCCTCGATGACGTGCACGAGGGTGGTGGGGACATCCTTGTAGTAGTCGGCGTCCGTGGCGGTCTTCCACGAGTCGACGACTCCGCCGACGATCGTGGTCAGTAGCACCGACCTGATGTTGAACGCCCCGCGGTGATCTCGCAGGTACTTGAGGAGTCGGATGACCCGGCGCAGGTCACCCCCGGTGATGTCGTCCTTCTCCTGCAGCCACTCGGTGAAGGCAACCGGGTTCGTGTCCTCGAAATCGTTCGTGGACCGATTAATGATGACCTCGCGGCCGGTGCTGAGCACGACGTACGGGACGACGTCGATGTGGCAGTCGTTGGCGTAGGTCACCCGGACGCATCGATCCTTGCGGGAGACCATGTTCTTGTACGTGCCGTTACCGCAGAGGGCATCCCAGATGGCGTTGGTGTACTTCTTGGGGTCGGAGTTCCAGTCGTCGTTCTCATCGATCTGGACGAGGAAGTCGGCGTCGAACTCGAGGCCGGTCCTTGGCCGGATGATTGTGCGGTGGGCCCATGAGCCCTGCGGGACGGTGTCGAGGATCTTCGAGCCGATCGTGCCGTCGACTTCGATGGCGTCGATGATCCGGGGCACTCGCTCGTCGAGATCATCGAGCCGGGACTGGTTCAGGTTGACGACATCATTCAGGAAGGTGCGGAAGTAGTCGATCAGCTTCACGGACGCACCTCCAGGACCTGCTGGTAGCTGTGGTCGACCCGGTCGTACAGCACGAGGGATGGGTGGACGTTCGGGTCGGTGGTGCGGCCAAGCGTCACTGCCGCTGAGATCGGCACGGCAGCGAAGACGTGGAGTCGACGGATGGTCTTATTCGTCGACTCGAGGTGGGCGAGAAGCTCCCTAACCTTCGCCTCGAATCGCTGGAGGACCTCAGGCGTGTCGACGGCATCCGGGGAAGGATCTGGTCCCTTCGTCGTGATGCGGTACGTCGGCAGCTCGGACAACTCCGACGGGAGTTCGTCGTCGTGGATGGTGCCGCTGATGTTCAGGACCAGAAGCCCTTCATCGGCTGGTTTGGCACCGTCGACCGTCAGCTCGAAGGTGGCGGCACCGGCGGTCGGGTCTGGCCAGCTCCACTCCTCCGTCGCGCGGTGCCGTTGATAGATCGACGTGGGGACGGTGTCGTCGAGGCGGGAGCCCAGGTAGACGAGTAGCGGGAGCCGGGCGAAGGCGAAGACACTGAGGTGTGGGATCGCATCCCGGGCGATGCCCTCTCGAACCCGGCCGGCGACGACCTCGTCGATCGTCGCCATAGCTGTCCGGTAGTAGTCGGGGCCACCTTCCGCTTCGCCGGGGATCTTCCGCAGGTCGATCTCGATGCTGTGCCGGTCGTAAGCCAGGGTGAACTCCGGGAGCCGTTCGCCGGAGTGGAGCACGGTTGTCGAGGCGGTATCCTGGAAGATCTCGACGACCTGGCCGCGGAGGTTGCCGATCATCCGTAGGACGGTGGACCGACGATCAGGACCGAAACTCGTGGCGAGCTTCACCCGAGCCTCGTGCTCCCGCTTCATGCGGTGCAGCCACGCCAACGTGGCGGCATCCAGAACATTTCGATTGT
>DATLEK010000099.1:0-9785 GCA_035525365.1 Acidimicrobiales bacterium | reverse complement strand
GAGGCGGCGAGGTCGGCCACGACCAGCGCCTCGGTGACGCTGAGCCCCTCGGGCGGGAGGCGCCGCCCGGGGGCGTCGGCCAGCACGACGTCCAGCGTGTCGAGGTCGAGCGCCGCGAAGTCCCCGGCGAACAGGGCGTCGGCGGCCGCCTCGGCCCGGGTCGCCGCCTCCGCCCCGTGGACCAGGGCGGTGACGTCGTTCGCCAGCACCCGCAGGGCCTGGCGGCGGCGCGGCGCCTCGGCCGTCGCCCGGTCGAGCTCGGCCACCTCCTCCTTGGTGCGCCACGTGAAGAAGCGGAGGTACTCCCCCACCTTGGCGTCCTCGGCGTTGTACAGGAACTGCCACATGGCGTACGGGCTGGTCTTGGCCGGGTCGAGCCAGACGGCCCCCTCGACGCTCTTGCCGTACTTGGTGCCGTCGGCCTTGGTCACCAGCGGGGTGGTGAGGCCGTAGACCGCCGCCCCGGCGCTCCGGCGGACGAGGTCGACGCCCATCGTGATGTTGCCCCACTGATCGGACCCGCCGGCCTGCAGCGTGCATCCGTGGCGCTCGTAGAGCTGGAGGAAGTCGTAGGCCTGCAGGAGCATGTAGCTGAACTCGGTGTAGGAGATGCCCTGCTCCCGCTCCTCCAGCCGTGCCCTCACCGACTCCTTGGCGATCATGGTGTTGACGGTGAAGTGCTTGCCAACGTCCCGGAGGAACTCGAGCAGGCCGAGAGACCAGAGCCATGCCCCGTTGTCCAGGAGCAGGGCGCCGGCATCGAAGTCGAGAAAGCGGCCGAGCTGCGCCCTGATCCCGGCGAGGTTGGCCTCCAGCTGCTCGGCGGTGAGCAGTGACCGCTCCGCGCTCTTGCCGCTCGGGTCCCCCACCAGTCCGGTGCCGCCGCCGGCCAATGCGATAGGTCGATGTCCAGCGCCCTGGAGGCGCACGAGGTTGAGGATCCCGGCCAGGTTCCCGAGCTGGAGGCTGTCGGCGGAAGGGTCGAAGCCGATGTAGGCGGTGAGCGACTCCTTGTCCAGGATCTTGCCCAACTCGGTGTCGGTCACCTGGTGCACGAGGCCCCGCCACTGGAGGTCGGCGAGCAGCCCTTCGGTGGTGTCCATCGCCTGCAGCCTGCCACGCGCGGCCCTTTGAAACGGACTTGCCCCCCCTCCCACCGACCGCTACACTTTGTTTACTTATTATTTAACGAAAGGCCGTGGAGATGCCGTCTCATGATCACCTGGTTCAAGTTGCACGATCCGTCCGGAGGGATCTCGATCGGGAGGCGAAGGCGTTCATGAGCCTCGACCGAATCGAGTTGACCCGGCGCCTCAGAGACCTGTCCGGCGAACCCACAACCCGGATCAAGGCGCGACTAGGCCCCGAACTGGAGCGAGCCCTGAACGACCAGGGCCTTCGCTGTTATCCGAGCCTGACGACGACCACCACAGGCGACCGGGTACGGGTTTTTCGCGCTGGTTCTGCGGTCGGTGACCTCATCGATGCAGTCCTCGTTCCCTCACCGGACCATGACCGCGAGCTTGCCGAGGCTCTGGCGAAGTTCAAGGGGAAGTGGGACTGGAACCGGGACACGCCCCGCCACGCCGAGGCGTCCACCGCCGAAATCCTGCGCCACGTTCTGCCACGGGAGAGGCAACTGGAGTACGTGCGTTCCCTCGAAGACGCTGATCTCGCCACAACCTGATCGGTGATCGTCCTGGACGACCATCTGGTGCGCGATCTCGCTGCCGGCGAGCTTCCGTCTGTGCTGGTGCCCCTACAAGATGAGCTGGCGACCACCAACCTCTGGCTCTTCCGCCTCGTAGGCGCACTGGCCCGCCAGGGCCTCGGCGGCCCCTTGTCACGACACGTGAAGGGACTCGGCCCGGATGAGGTGGCCCGCTTTCGGCGAGAGCTGACCGAGCGCATCGAGGAGATCACCGTCGTACCGATGCAGCACCTTGTGTGGTCGATGGGAGACCTACAGCAGCGCCACCGCGAAGCAGGTCGGCTCCTCGGCACAGCTATGGCCGAAGCTCTGGCGGCTGCGCATTTCCTCGGTGCCGACATTGCCGTGGCCAGCGACGACGTCGGGCCCGGCCTGCAGGCTGCCGCAGAGGCTGACGGGATCACCTTCCATGTAATAGAGCGCTGACCTTCTGGGCTTCCTCTGCTGTCCCTGAGGCCGTTCTTTTCGACTTACCGAGGGCTACGCCACCACATTGCCGGCGTGCGTCTCGCCGGCGCGTCATGGTTGGCGGCCAGCCGCTGGCCACCGTCAGAGGCTCTCGGGGCCCGGACGCGAGGAGCTACTGGGCATTCTCGCCGCCGCCTCTGCGTAACCTGGCGCAGCCATGCATCCCGGGATTCACGCCGCCCGCCATCCCGACAAGGCGGCCATCGTGGTGGCCGAAAGCGCTTCTGCGGAATCGCACACCACCAGCTACGCCGAGCTCGACGAGAGTTCCAACCGGCTGGCGCACCTGCTCCACCAGCGAGGGCTGCGCCCCGGTGACGTCCTCGCCATCCTCATGGAGAACACCCCGAACTTCCTCGAGGCGGCATGGGCGGCGCAGCGCTCCGGCCTCTACCACACCGCCATCAGCGCCCGCCTCACAGCCGATGAGGTCGCATTCATCGTCAACGACTCCGGCGCCACGGCTCTGGTCGCCTCCCACCAACAG
Organism: Acidimicrobiales bacterium; assembly: GCA_035525365.1. Classification (GTDB taxonomy): domain Bacteria; phylum Actinomycetota; class Acidimicrobiia; order Acidimicrobiales. The sequence continues at coordinate 7,119 of DATLEK010000099.1, read as the reverse complement.
CGCGCCACCGCCGGCGCCATCGTGGCAACGACGCCAGCGGTCCGTACCCGCCTGATGGTGGGTGGCACGATCGACGACCACGAGCGCTATGAGGAGGCTGTGGCCGCCCAGCCCAGCACTCCCCTGCCGGATGCGGTGGAAGGCCGGGAGCTGCTGTACTCGTCAGGCACGACGGGCCGGCCCAAGGGAGTCAAGCCCGCCCTGCCCGGAGTGCCGGTGGGAACTAGGAACGTCGACTCTCTCGTGCGCCTGGCCGTGCCCCTGTACGGGATGGACGACAACACCGTCCTGTTGTCGCCGGCGCCGCTCTATCACGCTGCGCCCCTGCGTTTCGCCATTGCCAACAGCCGCCTCGGTGGCACCACGGTGGTCATGGACCATTTCGATCCGGTCGCGTTCCTACGCCTCGTGGAGGAGCACCGGGTGACCCACGCGCTGATGGTCCCGACGATGTTCGTGCGCCTTCTCAAGCTGCCCGAGCAGCAGCGGCAGGCCCACGACCTATCTAGCCTCCAGTGTGTGATCCACGGCGCCGCTCCCTGCCCTGTCGACATCAAGGAACAGATCATCGACTGGCTGGGCCCGATCGTGCACGAGTACTACTCGGCCACGGAGGCCAACGGATTCACCGCCTGCAACGCCGAAGAGTGGCTGGCCCACAAGGGCACGGTGGGCAAGCCCCTCCTGTGCGAGGCCCACATCCTCGACGACACCGGCGCAGAGCTGCCGGCGGGCGAGCAGGGCACCATCTGGTTCGACAGCGGCACCCGGTTCGAGTACCACAACGATCCCGAGACCACCCGCTCCACCCGGAACGACAAGGGCTGGACCACCCTTGGCGACATCGGCTTCATGGACAACGACGGCTACCTGTACCTCACCGACCGCAAGGCCTACCTGATAATCACCGGCGGCGTGAACGTCTACCCCCAGGAGGCCGAGAACGTCCTCCTGAGTCACCCCAAGGTGATCGACGCCGCCGTCTTCGGCGTGCCTCATGGCGAGCTCGGTGAGGTCGTCAAGGCCGTCGTTCAGCCGCTGGACATGGGCCACGCCGGCGAGGCGCTAGAGCAGGAGCTGATCGCCTGGTGCCGCCAGCGGCTTGCCGGGTTCAAGTGCCCGCGGTCGGTGGACTTCGAGTCGGAGCTCCCCCGCCACGCCACCGGGAAGCTCTACAAGCGCCTGGTGCGGGACCGCTACTGGCCGGCTCCCACCGCCGGCAGCAACACCATCTAGCAATCTGGCGACCGGGCTTGCTAGGTTCTCCAACGGCGGGTAGCGGCCGGGCTGGGGTCTGGCTGCATCAAAATTGCCGACATAGGTGGGAGAAACGCCGCTAGCACAATGAAACCAGGGTTCCCGTCTGCACCTCGTAGGGACGTACGTCCCGAGTCGACCTTTCCGGCTCGCGAGCTGAATGCCGAAGACGGGCTGCCCGCATTCCAGGCCACACCTGATGCCCCGAAGGGGCTCATTCAAGGAGGCGCAAAATGCGCAAGCAACCTCGCTCCACGGCATCGTTCGCGATGCTGATGCTCACGGCCACACTCGTGGCTACCACTTCAATGTTGTTCCCAGAACCGGCACTGGCTCACGGTACCCACCGTCGTGCCAAAGCCGTGGCTCCACCCACAGCTGCCAACTTCGAAAGGCTGCGCAGCTGTGAATCGTCAGGCGATTACAGCGCCGTCAACCCGAGCAATCGGTACTTCGGCGCCTACCAGTTCTCCGTGACCACCTGGCAGTCGCTGGGCTACGGAGGCCTGCCTCACCTGGCTCCCCCGGAGGTGCAGGACGAAGCCGCTCAACGCCTACAGGCGAAGGCCGGCTGGCGCCAGTGGCCGGGCTGTTCCCGGCGGCTCCGCCTGCGCTGAAGCCCGCAGTTCTCGGCGTGCAGGACCGGTGCGCGATGCACCGGTTCTGCACGCTGATCGGGTTCTTCGCAACTCCGGCGACGCCTTGACCGGGGCACTAAATCCCGCCGCCCGGACGATCAGGAGTGTGAGGCGGTCCAGGCCAGCAGCTCGTCGACCGGCCAGGTGTTGACCACCCGCTCCGGCGCCACTCCGCACTCGGCGGCCCGGTGACAGCCGTAAGGCTGCCAGTCCAGCTGACCAGGCGCATGGGCGTCGGTGTCGATCGCCACATGGCACCCCGCTTCAACGGCAAGGCGCAGGAGGCGTCTCGGAGGGTCGAGCCGCTCAGGGCGGGAGTTGACCTCAATGGCCTTGCCGTGCTCCGCGGCAGTTGCGAACACCGCATCGGCGTCAAAGGTCGACTCGGGCCGGCCGCGGCCCACAACTATGCGACCGGTGCAGTGGCCGAGGATGTCCATGTGGGGGTTGGCCAGCGCAGCCACCATCCGCCGCGTCATCTCCGGCGCCTCCATACGCAGCTTGGAATGCACGCTGGCCACCACCACGTCGAGGTGTTCCAGAAGCTCGTCCTCCTGGTCGAGTGACCCGTCCAGGTTGATGTCGACCTCGATCCCGCTGAGCAGGCGGAACGGCGCCAGCTCCTCGTTCACCTCGGCGACCACGTCCAGCTGCCGGCGAAGGCGCTCGGCCGAAAGCCCGTTGGCGATGGTGAGCCGTGGAGAGTGGTCCGTGAGAACGACGTACTCGTGGCCCAGATCTTTGGCCGCCCGGGCCATCTCGACGATGGGGCTACCTCCATCGGACCAGTCGGAGTGGGTGTGGCAGTCACCCCGGAGCAGCTCCCGCAACGCCATGCCCTTACCGTCGTCGAACTCCGGCAGCTCCCCCTCCAGCCGGGCCAGGTACGACGGCACCTGTCCGGCCAGAGCCTCCACGATCACCTGCGCCGTCTTCTCCCCCACCCCGGCCAGCGCCTGGAGGCGACCGGCGGACGCCCGCTCCTCCAGCTCCGCCCGGCTGAGAGGACGGACGCTCGCCGCCGCGTTCCGGAAGGCCCGTACCCGGTAGGTGGGCTCGCGCATGCGCTCGAGAAGGTAGGCGATGCGCTCCAGCGCCTCTACCGGCTCCATGCCGGCCTTCGTCCCGAAAGGAGGGTCAATCGTCCTTGCCGCGCTTCTTGTTTCCTCTGCGATCCTCCTCCCTGTCCTCCTCGTCCGGCGGTGGAGCCGGAGACGTGGTGGGCGGCGCAACCGTGGTGGTGTTGAGCACGCTGGCATCGACACCGGGAACCCTTCGCAGCAGGGACACCAACTCGTTGTACGCCGTGCGGAAGAGCTGGCCTTCGCGGTTCCAATCGGTCGCCTCACCCAGGAGGTCAGTTGCCGAATCACCCCCACCGCCAGCCTCCACCTGGTCGGCCACCTCCCGAAGACGCTTTGCCGCCTCGGGGCCCTTGGCCCCGTCCCCCACCTCCATTCTGTCAGCCAGGTCCGACAATTCAGAGGCAAGAGCCGTGCGATCGGCACTCCCCGCGCCACCCCCGCCACCCCCGCCGGCGGCCGCGATCAGGACGATGAACAGCAGCACGGCGGCGGCGGCCAGAAGGGCGGGAGCGAGGCGGCGGCGGTGGGCCAGCGGTGAGTTGATCTGCACCTGGGGCCGACGGTGCGGCTGGTCCTGCTCCACCGGCACCGCCCTGTCGGGGGTTCCCGGTGCCGATACCAATGTGGGATCCGCCCCACCGGCCAGACGCCCGCCGGCCATCGCCACCGTGGCGTCCGATCCCATGGCGGTGAGAGCGGCCACGCCCAAGCCGAGGTCCGCGGCCATCTCTGCCGCCGTGGCCGGCCGCTGCGCCGGGTTCTTGGCCATGGCTCGCTCCACCGCGGCGATCATCTGCGGGTCCAGGCGCGCCCCGGCTCCGGCGGGTTCGAGAGAAGGCGCCGGCGACGTGACGATGGCGGTGGCCACGGCCAGGGCCGTGTCGCCTACGAATGGCTTGACGCCGGTGAGGGCCTCGTAGAGCACGACACCGAGGGAGTACAGATCAGAGCGGGCCGTGGCCTGCTCGCCATGGATGCGCTCGGGGGCCAGGTAGGCAGGGGTGCCCAGCAACAGCCCGGTGCTGGTCGGGTCCCCGCCACGGACGGCCTCGGCGCTCTTGGCGATGCCGAAGTCGGCCACCTTGGCCTGGCCCTCGGCGGTCAGCAGCACGTTGGCCGGCTTCACGTCACGATGGACCAGTCCCACGTCGTGGGCCGCGCCCAGAGCGGCGAGCACGTCGCCGGCGACCGCCCGCAGCCAGTCCGGGTCCACGGGGCCTCCGGCCATCCGGTCGGCCAGCGACTCACCGGGCAGCCTCTCCATCACGAGGTACGGCTCCCCCTCGTCCTCGCCGGTGTCGAACACCGACACGACGTTGGGATGGTGCAGCCGGGCTGCCGAGCGGGCCTCGACCTCGAAGCGGCCGCGGATCTCGCGATCGGCGGCCATGTCGGGCCGCAGCATCTTTACGGCCACAGGGCGGTCCAGAAGCTCGTCCCGGGCCTCGTAGACCTCCGCCATCCCACCACGGCCGAGGAGCCGGCCGAGGCGATAGCGGCCGTTCAGGATGCGATCCGGCACCGAACTCCCCACTTCACGGATCGACGCTACCGGAGCCGAGACAACCACTTACGTAGTCCGGGGACGCAGCCGATACTAGACATGATGGACATGACCGACGTAGAGGCACCGCGTCCGCGCACGAGGCAGCGCCTGGGGGACCTTTTGGTGAGCGAAGGCCTCATCACCGAGGCCCAGCTGACCGCCGCACTGGCCGACCAGAAGCGCGGCGGAGAGAGGCTCGGGCGCATCCTGGTTGGGAACCAGGCCATCTCCGAGGCCCAGCTCGTGCGCACCCTCGCCCGGCACTTCGGCCTGGACTCGGTGGACCTGGACGAGACCGTTCCCGACTTCAACGCCTGCCGGCTCCTGCGGGAGTCCTTCGCCCGGCGCCACAACGCTCTAGCCATCGGCTGGGACGACGGCCGGCTGGTGGTGGCCATGGCCAACCCTGCCGACGTGTTCGCCCTGGACGACATACGCAGCATGACCGGGTACGAGGTGAAGCCGGTCATGGCCGAACCGACGCAGCTGACCAGATCGATCGACCGGGTCTGGAACTCCAAGGCCGAAGAGATGATGCGCCTGGCCAGCGACACGGCCGAGGAGTTTGAAACCGACGACGGATCCGACGGCGGCCTCACCAGCCTCCGGGAGGCAGCCGAGGACGCTCCCGTCATCCAGTTCGTCAACGAGCTGGTGAGCCGAGCCGTGCACGACGGCGCCTCTGATGTCCACATGGAACCGGGCGAACGGGAGTTGCGGATCCGGTTCCGCATCGACGGCGTGCTCCACGACATCATGACCGTCCCAAGGGTCATACGGGCGAGCGTGGTCAGCCGCCTAAAGATCATGGGCGAGCTGAACATCGCCGAGCGCCGGGTCCCCCAGGACGGGCGGGTCACCATGAAACTGCCGTCGGGGAACGTCGACCTCCGCCTGGTGACCCTTCCCACCACCCAGGGCGAGTGCCTGGTGATCCGCATCCTCGACCGGGCCGGCGGCCTTCTCCAGATCGAGGACCTTGGTTTCCTGCCCGCGACCCTGGGCCGCTACAGGACCTGCTACCGCCGGCCGTGGGGAGCGGTGCTGGCCACCGGCCCGACGGGATCGGGCAAATCGACCACTCTCTACGCCACCCTGACCGAGCTCCACGACCCCCAGCGCAACATCGTGACCGTGGAGGATCCGGTCGAGTACTACATGGGCGGCATAAAGCAGATGCAGGTCAACCGCAAGGCGGGCCTCACCTTCGCCAGCGCCCTGCGCTCCATCGTGCGGGCCGATCCCGACATCATCCTGGTGGGTGAGATCCGTGACGCGGAAACCGCGACCATCGCCATCGAGGCCGCCCTCACCGGCCACGTGGTGCTCTCCACCCTCCACACCAACGACGCCGCCTCCACCCCGGCCCGCCTCATCGACATGGGGGTGGAGCCGTTCCTGGTCACTTCGGCCATCACCGGGATCCTCGCCCAGCGCCTGGTCCGCCGCCTCTGCGAGCGCTGCAAGCAGCCCTACGACCCGAGCAAGGAGGAGCTGCTCACGTCGGGATGGACCGAGGAACTGCACGATGCCGCCGGGCGGCCCCAGTTCTACCGCGCCGTGGGGTGCGTGCTGTGCTCCCGCTCCGGTTACCGGGGGCGCTTCGCCATCCATGAGGTCATGCCCGTCACCGAGGAGCTCACCCAGCTCATCCTGGCCCGCGCCACCTCCGACCAGGTCAGCCGCCTGGCCGCCGAGCAGGGAATGATCACCCTCCGCGAGGACGGGCTGTACAAGGTCGCCATGGGACAGACCACCTTCGAGGAGCTGTTCCGGGTGGTGGCCTAGCCCTCAGGCGTTGAGGGCGTCGTCGAGCAGCGAGCGCTCGTCGAGCAACGCCCCGGCGTCATCCCGACAGACGTAGGTCACCAGGGTCTCGTCGTCGCGCCAGCTGGTCAGCAGCTCCAGGCGAAGCTCGCGCTCGTCGGCATCCTCGAATCTGTACAGCAGGCTCCCGCACACGCACTCCGGGCCCCCGTAGATGTCGACGCGAAGCTCGTCGCCGACCCGCTCCACACTGAGCACCCGCAGGTTCTGGATCACGTCTATCCCGTTCGTCACCCCTGCTTCTCGGCAGATGGGTGCCGATTGTGAGCGGATCCGTCAGCGGCTCGGCTTTTTTCGGGGCTTCCGGGTCGACGGGGCCGGCTTCGGTGGCGGGGCCGGCTTCGGTGGCGGCGGTGGCGGTGGCGGTGGCGGTGGCGGTGGCGGTGGCGGTGGTGGAGCCGACGGCGATGTCACCGACACCGAATCGAAGGTCGAAGTGTTCAGCACGTTCGTATCGTGGCTTGTCACCACCAGGCCGACACGCGCGGAGCTGGCGATCGCAAGCGTCGTCGTCCCAACCGTCGTCCAGTTGCTGCCGTTCGACGAGACGAAGCCTGTGACGGTCGATCCGGAACGAACCAGCTTCAACCACGCCGGCGTCGGCTGGGATGTGCTGGCCAGCCAGTCCGTCGACCCGCCGTTCGTGGAGCGGGTCATGAACTCGATGTTGCCGCCGGGATTCAAATCGAGAATCACGTGTGCGGCGTTCGCAGCCGTTGACGCGCGGAGCATCACGCCCGCCTTGGCGTACGAGCTCGTATTATCG